>JAZNCI010000030.1:0-2595 GCA_045587485.1 Clostridia bacterium | reverse complement strand
AATGTGGTGGCCACAGGCAACACCTCACTATACAAGCAGCTACTTATTGCAGTGGTGCCACCTCGTATGCGTATGGCTGGTGACAGCATAAGACTTGACGGAAACGGCAATATAAGACTGACATAATGGAAGCAGTAAGGCATATAAACTACAAATCGGACTTTGTGCTGCGTGAGAGTTTCCGCAATGCACAGGGTGAAACCGTTTCACTGCCCGATGTGGACTTCGTGCTGCGCTATTGGGTAAAGACGGGGCGAGTGTATGAAGCTTCGCGTGTCGGTGGTGTGTATAACAACTGCATAGCTGATGGCAATGCCTTGCTTGTTATGTTCAAGGATCATAATCTCGGGGAGGGGGAACTCAAACACGAACTGCGCCTGACACTTGACAATTCATTGTTTGAGGACGGCAGGCAGAATGTGTTTTATCCCGAATGCCTGAATATACAACTGTGGCAGTGGAAAAGCGACAGCGACGGAGTTGTCGAGTGCGACACCATCGCAGCCTACACACGCGGTTGTGCTTTCACATACGCAGACTTTACCCCTGAGCAGTTGGCTGCACTCAAAGGCGATCCGTTCAGGTTTGAGGACTTCACACCGGCCCAGATAGTAGAACTTAAACGCCCGGCAACCGAAGCGGCAGACAAAGCCAACAAGGCAGCAACAGAGGCGGAAACAGCTACAAAGGAGAGTAAAAACGCAACGGCGGCGGCGAACACGGCTACAAAGAACTGCCAGAACGCAACTGCTAATGCCCAAAGAGCCACAGCCGATGCGGAAGCTGCTGCCCAGAGTGCGGAACAGGAACGGGCAAAGCTCGCAGAGGTTACTGCGCTTGCGGAAGTCGCTGCTGCCAATGTTCCGACATCCTTGCGTGTGTCATACCCCGCAAAGGTAACGCTTGGCAACGGCACAGTTCAATATATTTCGGCAGTGGTAAAGCCGGACTATGTACACCAGAATGTGCTCTACCTTTCCGATGGCATAGCCTGCGATGTTGAGCCGTCGGGTGCGATTGTGGCAAAGCGTGCAGGTGTGAGCAGGGTCCACGTAATCCCTACCGCAGGCACAGAACTATATGAGACAATAAGCATAAAGGTTGAAAACCCCGCTTTGCGTATGGCAGGCAGTGCTTTCCGCCTCGATGCTGACGGTAATATTCGTTTAACTTAAAAATATTTTTGCTATGGCTTTAACAGAAGCACAAGAAAACAAAGTGATTGAGATGTTGGCCGCTTTTGAGAACGGCAAGCGTATCAACGAGCTGGACGACGCACAAGGTGCAGTCGGTCAGATGCAGATTGAAGTAATGGACGAGACGGGCGAAACCCGCAAGATGGAGCTTGGTGCAGCCGTAGAGGTTGCCAGCAATCCCATTGCCGGCCGTTATTGGAACGAGGACAACAGCACCCCGACAGCAGCCGGTTATTACGGCAGTTTGCAGGCATTACGTGACCTGCCTAAAAAGTTGGGCCTTGGTCGTTACCTTGTAACCGATGACCGTCAGCGTCGCAAGTTGGATCCTGTGGACAGTACCCGCTTTGAGGACGGAAGTCCCGCAGCTCTTGACGGCAGTATGGGACAATGTATGTGGTGTTGGAACGCCCACTATTTCACGATCTGGAAAGAGGGCAACAATACAGTAATGGCTGTAACCTTTGCACCCATTGAGGGCAAAAAGTCCGTATATGTTCCAGCGGGCGGTATCAGTTGGATGGACGCTGCCGTAATGGATAGAACAAACACGATGCTTTGTTCTGTTATCAGCGACGCAGAGCAGTATCGTGGCGGTAACGGCAAGGCAATGAGTGCAGACACCTACAAGGAAATTCCCGCAGATACTCCACAGCTTACAATGCTTGGAATGCCGGCAACAGCAATCGGCACAACTAACTTCGGCGCATACGCCCGCAAGCGTGGTGAGGGTTGGGAGTCCAATTGGTTTGTAGCCCGTGCTGTTGTTGAGTACCTTTTTGAGATTATTATGGGTACCCGCAACTCGCAGGCGGCATTTAACGCAGAACTTGACGAAAACGGGCTCTATCAGGGCGGTTTTGGTTCAGGCGTTACAACAATGAATTATGATATCTGGAACGGATTTAACGGCTGTTATCCTCTTGTACCTACGAGTGTAGGACTTGAAGCCGGTGACGGTGTTACCCTTGTGGACTATGAGGTGCTGAAAGCAGACGGCACTTCGCTTAAAGCGTTCAAGGTACCTGTTTTCTTTGGATTGGTAAATGCCGGCTTCGGACATTTGACCCGTTGGGTGCGTGGCCTTATCCTCTCACAGGAGGCAGGCGTGAAGTCTGAGGTGTTCGTTGCTCCGTCGCTTTATGCCGGTTACGATCCAACTACCGTTGACGGAATGGTCAAGGTGGCAGAGTGCCCGCAGACTGAGGGCTATATAAAGAAGAAGTCGTACAACGGTTTGTGCTGTGTGCCTACCGAAGTGGGCGGAAGTGCGTCAACCTATTTTGCCGATTACTTCTATACCAATGCCAAAGACCAGTCAGGTCTTCGTGTCCGCGGTGCTGGTGGTTACTCGTACTATGGCACGCGTGCGGGTGCTTCTTGCACGACTGCGACCCTC
>JAZNCI010000029.1:0-33963 GCA_045587485.1 Clostridia bacterium | reverse complement strand
TACCATCGAGGGAATAGGCAAGGCAAATCTTCAAACGTCGGTTTACTATTTTGAACTTCTCAAAAAGGCAGGCGTAAAAACTCACTATGTGAGCGCAAACGTTGAGGACGCAACTATGGAAGTTCTTCCCGGCAAGGTGTTCGGTCACGGACTTGAAGTTATCTGCCGTCTTGTTGCAACCGGCAGTTTTATCCGCAGATACGGTGAGTACATAGCAGACGGAACAGTCCTTGAAGGCGGTTACGTTGAATGTACGTTCAAAAATGACGAAAAGGGCGACCCCCTCGTAACAGGAGAGGGACTTGCAGCGCTCGGCGTTATGTCCCCTGAAATGTTTGAAAGCATGAAGGCTCAGACACTCAAAATCACCAAGGTTGTTGCAGACGACCTTAAAACCATCGGTCTTGACCTTTGGGATATCAAGTTTGAATTTGGCTACAACAACAACGAAGTTATCCTTATTGACGAAATTGCATCAGGAAATATGCGTGTTTATAAGGACGGCAAAATTGTTGACCCCGTTGAACTGACAAACCTTATTAATAACAGATAAACAAACAAAAAGACATATGTATTTTCATATGTCTTTTTTCACAAACTATTCTAATCTATCCTCTTGGAGGCTATGTTATGCTGTTTTTTGAAATTTTTGAAAATCCGCAGGATTTGGCAAAATATGTTGCAGAGAGCTCTGCTCTTGAAGGAAAAAAGCCCCTTATTGTTGCAGATGCCCGCGAAATTATGGATAAAATCTGTGACAAAGGCAAAGAATGGTACAAAATTGACTATAAAGGACGACGTGACAAAATTACTAAGTATTTATCAGCTTTGAAAATAGATTGTCTTAAAGACTATCTATTACATATCAATATGCCATCCAGCTATAGCATTTCCGACCTGCAATCCATAGTAATGGAAGTTTGCGAGTGTAAAAACTGTATGAAAAATGCTCCGGCACTCAGATGCACAACCGACACTACTCTCGCAAATAACGAGGTGGAAATAACAATTGTTGTTCCGGTCTTTGACTTAGGCTGGCAGCTTGATAATATGTGGATAAAATAATTTTTTAAAATTAAGCCTTTCTTAGTATTTCATTATTTGTTTACTACATACCAAGAAAGGCTTTTTATATACCAAAAATGGCAGCCGCAAAATGTGAAATAAAATTTGCCTTTTCATATGCAGTAGGGCATATTTTATATTGCGAAGCAATATTTCACAGCGAAGCTATTTCACTTGCCATAGGCAAATATAACTGAAAAAGCGACTTGTCCAAACAAGTCGCTTTTTTCTGGAAGAGCCAAACGGTTTAGATGTCCTTGGGTGTCTATTAAATTAAAAAGAACTTCTGCCTTATAAAAACATTATATACATTTTCCATTTGCTGCTTTAATTGCACCTCTTGCAAGCTCTAATGTAGGGTCGCATACATTAAAATCAAGCTTATACATATCCACTGCGACAGGAAGCTCTGTGCAACCGAGAACCAGCGTTTCTGCCCCGCGTTCAAGCATGCTTTGCATAACATCTTTTACTCTAGTAACATCATAGTCTTTCTTTCCGGCTTTAACACCGTTATAAATCAGGTCAGTTATAGCAAATTGCTCATCTTCATCAGGCACAATAATTTCTATGCCCATTTTCATAAACACATCTTGATAAATTCCACTATTTATCGTTCCTTCAGTGGCGAGCAAGCCAGCAGTTTTTATGCCCTTTTTTAAAAGCGACTCACCAGTAATCTCTATCATACTTAAAATAGGTATATCAACATTTTTTTGAACTTTAGAACGAAAATAATGTGCTGTATTACAAGGCATTACAAGAATCTGTGCACCCATTGCCCAAAGAGCTACTGCACTTTTGGTCAATTGTGGAACCGGATTTTTTCCATTATTTATTATTGCCTCTGTTCTATCGGGAATGTCCGTATTATTATCTATTAATATTTTAATATGCTCTTGGTCAGTGGTTGCTTTTGTATTAAGCACAATCTTTCTAAAAAGATCGGCAGTGGCAAGAGGCCCCATTCCTCCGATTATTCCTATTGTTTTCTTTTCCATTTTTCCCTCAAAAATATAATCTTTGTGTTGATTATATCACAAAGCCATGTTATAATAAAATATAAATAATTATATATATATTATATTTTTTTACCTATGGAGGAGTTATGTTTAAATATGCTGATTATGCCTATGAAGTTTATAAAGAGAAGTCATTTACAAGGGCTGCCGAAAAATTATTTATATCTCAGCCTTCTTTGTCGCTGAGCATAAAAAAATTAGAAGATACTTTGGGAACCCCTATTTT
The DNA here is from genome assembly GCA_045587485.1 of Clostridia bacterium. Lineage (GTDB taxonomy): Bacteria > Bacillota > Clostridia > Monoglobales > Monoglobaceae > SIG440. The sequence continues at coordinate 31,650 of JAZNCI010000029.1, read as the reverse complement.
CGATCGCTCTGGAAGAGAAATTCATTTAACTGAGATTGGTCAAAAATATATTGCAGCCCTTGAGGAAATTAAAAACATAGAAAAGGATCTGAAAGATGAAATAGATGATTTACAGAAACTAAAAAAAGGAAGCATAACCATTGGAAGCACCATATTTATATCATCAAATATTTTGCCTTTTATAATAAAACGTTTTAAGTCCGCTTTCCCAGAAATCACTATAAATATATTAGTAGAAAACTCAGCGACACTTAAAAAATTGCTTGAAAAAGGAAGTATTGATTTAATAGTAGATAATTCACAAAAAGAAAAGGAAAATGAATATAACTACCATGCTATTGCAAATGAGCACATATTATTAGCCGTTCCGAAAAACTTGCCTATAAACGAAAAATTAACATCATTCCGCATACGCAATGATGTTATAAGCACAAACGAAAACTGGTATAAAAATCACCCAAAAGTTAATATGCGCAGCTTTAAAGACGATAAATTTATATTATTAAAATATGGTAACAATATGCGGCAAATTTCAAATAAAATTTTCAAGGAGAATAATATTATTCCAAATGTAATACAGGAGTTCGACCATCTTATGACATCAATAAGCTACGCCGAAGCAGGATTTGGAATATGTTTTATAACTGATTCCGTAATAAAATATGCAAAAAGTTTGAACGATATTTCGTTGTATCTGCCCGACACCACACACTCTGAACGTACACTTTATATAATAAGAAAGAAAAACAAGCATCTTTCTTTATCAGCTGAAGAACTTATAAAACATATTGTTAATTTTAACGCTAAAAACGCCAAAACAAACTAAACTTGTTGCCCCGTGTTGAATCCTTTGAGACACAGCCGCTTTGCATCTTAACTGCTTACCGACCGTTCGCTTTGCTCCGGTACCCGTCTGCGCACCGTTTTGCTATAAAACCTTCCATCGGCAGCGCTCACTACGCGGACACCCTTTGTCCGATTCGCGGATGCGCAGGCTCGTTGGTTCGTTCATTCTTTCGTAAAGCAAAGAATAGATCTTCGTCGTTTTGAAAGCGCTTTGTAAGCTACAGTTCAACAACGCTTTCGTCAAATATTTCATAGGTCACGCCTTCTTGAGTTTTTGTTGATGAAATTAAATTCGTCTCTCATTTGCCAAATGCGATTTTATCAGCAAAGTGACTTCATTGTCACAGACAACCTAATGCTCGAAAAGAACGCTTTATTGAAAAAAGACCATTCAAGAGAATAGTCTTTTTTCTTGGCTTTCGAGTACATAATAGATGCAAGTATATTTTTAATGATTTGACAACTTCGTTGTCATGAATTGGTTTCACCATGAATTGTTGCTGTCGCAACATGAATTGAATTGCCTTTTTATGCACCGACAGGTGCAATTCATGAGCCGTAAGGCTCAATTCATGAAATCGTAGATTTCAATTCGTGCCGTAAGGCAATTCATTGAAAAAAGCACCGACAAAGTCGATGCTTTTTTCTGGTGACTCCTAGGGGATTCGAACCCCTGTAGCCGCCGTGAGAGGGCGGAGTCTTAACCACTTGACCAAGGAGCCATATTTAAATTGTATCCCTTGTATAAAACCCGTGTTTTTAACACGGGTTTTAAGGGTGGTAGCGGTAACTAGATTCGAACTAGTGACACTACGGGTATGAACCGTATGCTCTAGCCAACTGAGCTATACCGCCATATACTTGTCCAAAGGACAAGAAATATAATAACATAAATTTTTTTAATTGTCAATACATTTTTTAAAAAAGACATAAATATTTTAGTGAAAAAAGGAACCTATATTACAATAGGTTCCTTTAAATTTCTTATTAGGATAAGTCCTCTACATAAAGTGTTCTTACACCGTTTTCATCCACAACAGGAGCAACAGGTGCAGCATCACGAATCTCAAAGAACTTCTTTGCAACCTGCGGGAAGAGTGCATAGCTGAGAACATCTTCTTCACACTTTGCAATATCCTTTGTTTCTTCTCTGTATTTCTCAAGCTCAGGGTCAATCAGGTCTGCAGGTCTTACTGTAATAACCTCGTCGTCACCAATCGCCATTTTGCGAACCTCTTCGTTAACCTTGCCGGGCAGCTTTCCGTATTCGCCACGGAGAAGACCCTTTGATTCCTTGGAAATCATTTTGTATCTGCCCATAAGCACGTTGAGAACCGCCTGAGTACCAACGATCTGGCTGGTGGGTGTTACAAGGGGAGGATAACCAAAATCCTCACGAACACGTGGAACCTCGGCAAGAACCTCATAATACTTATCTTCGGCATTTGCCTGTTTGAGCTGTGAAATCAGGTTGGAAAGCATACCGCCGGGAACCTGATACAGAAGGGTATTGCCGTCAACATTCAGAACCTTGGGATCAAGAGTTCCTTCTTCCTTCATCTTGCTAGCAACCTTTCTGAAGTGCGCTGCTGCTTCGCTGAGAATTCCCATATCAAGACCTGTGTCTCTTTCTGTGCCCTTAAGTGTTGCAACCAGGCTTTCTGTTGCGGGGTTTGCTGTACCGTTTGCCATAGGTGAAAGCGCACAGTCAACAATGTCAACTCCTGCCTGAATTGCCATAAGATTTGTCATATCGCCTGTGCCTGCGGTGTTATGTGTGTGCAGGTGGATGGGCACGCCAACCTTTTCCTTAAGCTTTTTAACAAGACTATATGCATCATAGGGGAGCAAAAGGTTTGCCATGTCTTTGATACAGATTGAATCTGCTCCCTTTTCTTCAAGACGGCAAGCAAGGTCAACAAAGTAATCTTCGTTGTGAACGGGGCTTTCTGTATAGCTGATTGCAGCCTCGAGATGTCCACCGTAGTATTTAACATACTTAATTGCCGCCTCAAGGTTTCTGGGGTCGTTAAGCGCATCAAAAACTCTTACTACGTCAATATCGTTTTCGATTGATTTTTTGCAAAACTGTTCAACAACATCATCAGCATAGTGCTTATAGCCTAAGATATTCTGACCACGGAAAAGCATCTGCAGCTTTGTGTTGGGAAGGTGCTTTTTTAATGTACGCAGTCTTTCCCAGGGGTCTTCGTTCAAAAATCTCATGCAGGCATCAAAGGTTGCACCGCCCCAACACTCCAAAGACCAATATCCTACCTTGTCAAGTATCTCAAGGGCGGGAATCATATCTTCGAGTTTCATACGGGTTGCAGCTTGTGACTGATGAGCATCACGAAGAATTGTATCTGTAATATATACTTTTGACATAAGTCTATTTTCCTTTCTTTTAAAGTGTAAAATTTACCACCTCATCCGTCAACATATAGTTGACACCTTCCCCTCAAGGGGAAGGCAAATTATCCAAAGAGTGCAATAAGAACGCCTGCTGCAATTGCAGAACCAATTACGCCTGCTACATTGGGACCCATAGCGTGCATAAGCAGAAAGTTTTGTGGATTTTCCTTCTGGCCGACAGTCTGTGATACACGTGCTGCCATAGGAACTGCTGATACACCGGCTGAGCCCATAAGAGGATTGATTTTGTTCTTCAGGAACAGGTTCATAAACTTGGCAAGAAGAACACCGCCTGCTGTGCCAAAGCCAAAGGCAACTACGCCCATGACGATAATTGCAATTGTTCTAAACTGAAGGAAGGTTTCTGCTGTTGCGGTTGCACCGACAGAAATACCCAGGAATATGGTAACAATGTTCATAAGCTCGTTTTGTGCTGTTTTTGAAATTCTGTCAACAACACCACACTCTCTTGCAAGGTTGCCAAGCATTAAGCATCCAACCAAAGGGCCTGCCGATGGAACAAGAAGCGTTACAAACACCGTAATTGCAATTGGGAACACAATTTTTTCTGTTTTTGAAACCTCGCGAAGTGGTTTCATGACAATCTGACGTTCCTTCTTTGTTGTAAGGAGTTTCATAATAGGGGGCTGAATTACGGGAACCAGAGCCATATATGAGTATGCCGCAACAGCAATAGGCCCAAGAAGGTGAGGAGCAAGCTTTGTTGTTACAAAAATAGCAGTAGGCCCGTCAGCACCACCAATTATACCAATTGAACCTGCCTCAGCAGAATTAAAGCCAAACAAAGTTGTTGCAGCAATATATGTCATAAAAATACCCAGCTGTGCTGCTGCACCAAGAAGAAGACTCTTGGGATTTGCAATCAAGGGGCCAAAGTCGGTCATCGCACCAACACCAAGGAAAATAAGGCAAGGATAAATACCCAGCTTTACACCAAGGTAAAGGATATCGATAAGACCGGGAGTAATTGCATTGGTTGCGCTGAACAACTCCCAATGGATGTGTCCCTCTGCAAAAAGCTCTTCGTGGAACATATCTGCACCGGGAAGGTTTGTAAGGAGCATACCGAATGCAATAGGAAGAAGGAGCAACGGCTCAAACTTTTTAACAATTGCCAGGTATATCAATACAAATGAAATGAGTATCATAACCGCAACCTTCCAGTTTCTTGCAATTGACATAAAACCAGTCTGGTTGAGGAAATTCGTTACTGCCTCCATAGGTGTTGCAACGGGTGCAAAAATGTTGTCAATGGTTATCTGCTGAACCTCGGGAGCCTTGGTTAAATCAACATTTGTTGAATTTGAAGGCATATACTGCATTGCAATTCCAAATACAGGAGGATTTTTTTCATCATATGAAGGGATGTCAGCAGGAAGCGTAAATGTAACTTCTCCGCCTGGTGCAACAGCCATTACAGACATTTCGGTCTGCATCTGGCCGATAAGAACCGTGGCTTGGTCATAATTAAAGCCTGCAATAGCAAAAACAAGTTCTTCGCCTGTTGTATTTGCAACAGAAAAGCACAACGCTTTTCCATCCTTGTCATAGGCTGCATTTTTTATTATAAGTGCATCTGCGCCATCCGCCGCAAAGCAGGTAATCATTGATAAAATCATTACCGCTATCGAAAGAAGGGCAGCAAATATTCTTTTTAACATATCAGGGTCAACTGCCTTTCTTTTTTACTGAATTGTGCAAAGAGCAGCGCCGGCTTCAACAGCCTGACCTGCTGTAACCATAACAGATGTAACTGTACCGTCTGCACCTGCCATAATTTCGTTTTCCATTTTCATAGCCTCTAAAATCATAAGAACCTGACCTTTTTTAACAGCATCGCCAGAGTTAACATTTACAGACAAAATTGTGCCAGGCATGGGGCTCTTTACTTCTTCGCCTGCACCGGGTGCTGACGCGGGAGCAGGTGCTGCTGCAGGTGCCACTGCAGGTGCAGGTGCTGCCTTTGATGCTGCAGCCTCTGTTTCGCTCATAAGTTCAATTTCGATTTCATATGCTGTTCCGTTTACATTTACCTTATACTTTTTCATTTTGTAAAACCTCCGTTTATATTAATTGAATTCCTGCTGATTTTTCAGCAACTTGTGTTTTGAGCCTATACCCTTTTAAAGGATAAAACTCTGATATTTCTTACATCTGTTCCCAGTTCTTCTGCAATAACTGCACAAGTGCCTGCAATTATAGCCTGTTTGTCGGGGATTGGCATATCAACAGCCGCAGGGGCGGTAGCCGAAACTGCCGATGCAGGTTTTGCCGTTTTCTTTGAGAAGCCCTTCATAACAGCACTTAAAATATTGCAAATAAGGACAATACAAATAAGGCCAACGAATACAGTTCCTATACCCATAAGGCAAACAAAAGTGTTAGACATAACAGACGCCTCCCTTCACTTGAATTCAAATTTTACCCATTATGCATTTTACCACTTATTAAGAAAAATTTCAAGGTTATTTTTGAAAATATGTTAAATTTTTTACAATCTTGATTATTTTACAACCAAGATGTATAATTAAAATAAATAAAATTATATGAAGGGGCATTATTATATGGCAAAGGATAAAAATATAAAAACAAACGCCGTGCGTATTGTAGAACGTGCAAAATTAAATTTTGAAGCAATCAATTATGAAAGCGAGGGTTTTATGGAAGGAACAGCTATTGCACAAAAGCTGAATCAACCCTTTTCACAAACATTTAAAACTTTGGTCACAAAAGGTAATCCGGGCGATTTTTTTGTTTTTGTTGTGCCCGTAGCCGAAGAACTTGATTTAAAAAAGGCCGCAAAAGCAATTGGTGAAAAATCAGTTGAAATGCTGCCCGTAAAAGATTTACTTGCAACAACCGGATATGTTCGCGGTGGCTGCAGCCCCATAGGTATGAAAAAACTGTTTAAAACAATTATACATCAAAGCGCAAAGGATTTTGACATAATTATGTTCAGCGGTGGCAGACTTGGAACTCAGCTGAAAATGAATCCCATTGACCTTTCATCACTTATCAGGGCAGAGTTTGCTGATATTATTAAATAAAAAAATAAAAGGGCTGTTAAAAACAGCCCTTTTAAAATTTTCTTAGTGAATAATTGCAACTTCAGTGTCCTTATCGAAGAGGTGAACCTTATTTGTATCAAATACTGCTTTGATCTTGTCACCGTGCTGTGCGGTTGTACGACGATTAACACGAGCGATTATAGAAGTTTCACCATTCTTCAGGTAGAGATATGTTTCAGCACCCATCATTTCTGTAAGTTCAACATCAACATCAACAACACACTCAGGCATTGCAGCAATGTGAGCCTCGTCTTCGTAAATGCTTTCAGGTCTGATACCCATAATAACCTCTTTGCCGATATATTCAGCAAGCTCTTCGCGATTGCCTTTTCCCTCAGGAAGTTTAATATCAAGAGTTTCGTTTACAAGATGTACTCCATCTTCCTTCTTTTCAAGCGTAACGTTGATGAAGTTCATCTGCGGGCTTCCGATAAATCCTGCAACAAAGAGATTAACAGGCTCATCATAAAGCTCTGTGGGTGATGCACACTGCTGGAGATAACCGTCTTTCATAACAGCGATTCTGCTACCCATTGTCATAGCCTCTGTCTGGTCATGTGTAACGTAAATTACTGTTGTGCCAAGTCTCTTGTGAAGCTTACCAATCTCTGCTCTCATCTGAACTCTGAGCTTTGCATCAAGGTTTGAAAGAGGTTCGTCCATAAGGAATACCTTTGGTTCACGGACAATTGCTCGACCAAGTGCAACACGCTGTCTCTGACCACCTGACAAAGCTTTGGGCTTTCTGTCGAGAAGATGTTCAATGTCAAGAATCTTTGCAGCAGCATGAACCTTTTCTTTAATAACTGCCTTGGGAACCTTTCTCAGCTTGAGGCCAAACGCCATATTATCAAATACTGTCATATGAGGGTAGAGCGCATAGTTCTGGAAAACCATTGCAATATCTCTGTCCTTTGGTGCCATATCATTAACGAGCTTGTCGTCAATGTAGAGCTCGCCTTCTGAAATTTCTTCAAGACCGGCAATCATTCTAAGAGTAGTAGACTTACCGCAACCTGAAGGACCTACCAGAATAATAAATTCTTTATCTTCGATTTCAATGTTGATGTCTTTTGCACCAACAACACCGCCCTGATAAATTTTTCCAATCTGTCTTAAACTTAAACTAGCCATTTATAATAACCTCCTACATTACTAACCGTAATTTGATAAACTAATTGTAGCACACTTTTTAACAAATTGTTAGAGGTTATTTCCCCAAAATTAACATTTCTATTTTGTGCATATCGCACAACCAAAAATTTAAAAGTCCCAAAACCCTTGATTTCACTGGGTTTCGGGACTTTGCTATTAAATTGTAAGCATTAACTAAATTTCCGTATATAAATGCAACAGTTTTCCATCATTGTGCACATAATCACCTTTTCTCTCGAAAATTTTCCAAAATAAATGTGTTCTAATTTAAAGTTTTCCACAGGGATATAGATGCCAAAGGCGCTGGGTTTTACACATTATCCACAGAGTTATCAACACTTTCTGTTGCGTTTTCTGCAGATTCTTCCTGTTCTTCCTCTCGGTTAACCGTTGCTGCCGATACGATTTTTACTCCTTCGCCAAGACGCATAAGTCTGACGCCCTTGGTTACACGTTTAAGGGTATTTATATCTGCGGCATTAATACGAATAATTACGCCCTCGGAGGTAATAATTATAACATCGTCTTCTTCGGTAACAAGACCAAAGCCTGATACCGCACCTGTTTCCTCGGAGATTTTGTAAGTGGTGGTTCCCTGACCGCCACGCGACTGTATCTTGTATTCATCAATTTCGGTCTTTTTTCCATAACCATTTTCGCTGATGACAAGGACTTTAGCGCCTTCACGCATAATATCCATACCCACAACATAGTCACCGTCTTTGAGCAGAATTCCGCGCACGCCTCGGGATACACGGCCAAGCTTTCTGACGTCGCTTTCTTCAAAGCGAATCATCTTTCCCTGATGCGTTCCCATAAATATATGAGATGTTCCGTCGGTTTTCTTTACATTGATAAGCTCATCCCCTTGGTCAAGGTTAATGGCAATTTTACCGCCCTTGGGAGCATTTTCATATTCCATAATATCGGTTTTCTTTATAACACCGTTTCTGGTTGCCATTACAAGATATTCGCCCTCATTATAATCACGCACGGGGATCATCGCAGAAATCTTCTCTCCTGATTCAAGTGGCAAGAGATTTACTATTGCCGTTCCCTTTGCCTGACGGCCTGCCTCAGGAATCTGGTAAGCCTTTATACGATACATCTTTCCAGCATTTGTAAAGAACAAAATATATGCGTGGGTGGACGCAACAAACATCGTATTGACATAATCTTCTTCTTTGGTTTGCATCCCTATAATACCCTTGCCGCCACGTTTCTGACTTTTGTATGTGTCAACAGCAAGACGCTTGATATATCCCTGTTTTGTCATTGTGATGACATTATCCTCTTCTTCGATAAGGTCTTCAATGTCAATATCATCTTCAACAGCTTCAATGGTTGTCCGTCTTTCGTCACCGAATTTATCACGAATTTCGGTAATTTCTGTCTTGATAACTTCCAGAACCCTTTGTTCGCTGGCAAGGATTTCTTCCATTTCTTTGATAAACGCCATTAGCTCTTCATATTCTGCGTCCAGTTTTTCTCGTTCCAGCCCTTGTAAACGTGCAAGACGCATATCAAGAATCGCCTGAGCCTGAACATCTGTAAATTCAAAGCGTTCCATCAAGTTGGGCTTTGCATCATTATAGCTGTTTCGGATTATGTTTATAATCTCATCAATATTATCAAGAGCCTTTCGTAAACCCTCAAGAATATGAGCTCTTGCCTCGGCCTTTTTCTTGTCAAAACGGCAGCGTCTTACGATGACATCCTTCTGGAATTCGATGTACTGGTCAAGTATTTCGCGTAGATTTAAAACCTTTGGCTCAACACGATTGACAAGCGCCAACATAATTACGCTGAAAGTATCCTCCATCTGTGTATATTTGTAAAGTTGATTAAGCACAATTGTAGCATTGGCATCGCGCTTTACCTCGATCACAATTCGCATACCGTCACGGTCTGATTCGTCACGAAGGTCAGAAATGCCTTCTAATCTCTTTTCGTGAACAAGCTTGGCAATATTTTCGATAAGTCTTGCCTTATTTACCATATAGGGGATTTCGGTTACGATAATCCTTTGACGACCCTCATTATATTCCTCAATCTCGGTCTTTGCCCTCAGGCGCAACTTGCCTCTGCCCGTGTGATATGCCGAGCGAATTCCGCTTGTACCCATAATTTGTGCACCAGTGGGGAAATCTGGGCCTTTAATATATTCCATAAGCTCGTCTATGGTAATTTCGGGGTTGTCGATAACGGCAATTATTCCATTTATAACCTCGGTCAGGTTGTGAGGAGGTATTTTGGTTGCCATTCCAACCGCAATACCATCCGAGCCGTTTACCAATAAATGCGGAAAGCGCGAAGGAAGAACAATGGGCTCTTTGCGGCTTTCATCAAAGTTTGGCATAAAGTCGACAGTATCCTTTTCGATATCCGTAAGCATACGCAACGCCATCTTTGACATTCTTGCCTCAGTATAACGGTAAGCAGCCGGGGGGTCACCATCCACAGAACCAAAGTTGCCATGGCCGTCAACCGTGGGGTATCTCATAGAGAAATCCTGCGCCATTCGAACCATTGCATCATACACAGATGCATCGCCGTGAGGATGGTATCTACCCAGAACGTTACCTACGGTGGTAGCACTCTTTCGGTATTCCCTTTCAGGAGTTAGTCCGTCTTCATACATTGCATAAAGTATACGGCGGTGAACAGGCTTGAGTCCGTCACGCACATCAGGAAGAGCGCGTCCAACAATAACAGACATCGCATACTCGATATATGACTTGCGCATTTCCTTTTCGATTTCTACGGGAACTATGTTCAGCTTTGAGACATCAAACAGTCCCTCGTGATTATTATCTTTTGGCATAGCTTTATTACCTCTTTTTTCTCCTTTTCAGCCCGAAAGCAAAAAGGGCTGTCCTTTTTTCTTCGACACAAATTTGAAAATTCCTTCTATTTGGCAAAAAAATGCCCCAAATTTTTAAATTTGAGGCATTTTCGCTTTTTGTTTTTCTGTGTTCCCGGATTTTTTAATGGCCGTAGCAAAGGTCAAACAATAAACCCGCTTTGCCCCCACCTTTTTCAGCGCACGGGAACATTCGGTCAAAGTAGCTCTTGTTGTACAAATATCATCTACAAGCAAGACGGTTTTATCATATACCATATCCGGGTTTTCTGCTGCTATACTGTTTTTGACATTTTCGGCTCTTTCCTGATAGTTAAGTTCGGTCTGTTTCTTTGTCCGTCGAATTTTCTTCAGCACATTTTTCTGCAGGGGTATCCCTGTTTTTGCCGACAGATATTTGCAAATAAGCTCTACATTATCAAACCCCTGAGTCAGTTTTTTGTTGCTGCTTGACGGAGTTGCACAGATTAAGTCAAATTTTATGTGCTTATATTCCTGCTCTAATCTCTCTGACATACATTCCGCATAAGTTATTGCATAGCTCTGTATCTTTCCGCCTTTAAATCTATGTACCGATTGCACAACCGGCCCATCATACTCATAAACAGATACGATTCTGTCAAAATATTGTGTTTTATTTTCAACGCAATGATAACAGCGCACCCTTTTGCCATAGCTGATAATGGGTTTTCCGCATTTTTCGCAACAAATTTTATCAGCACAACGCTTTACCGCAGTTTTGCAGACATCACATATACAGTTTTCCGCATTTATCTCAAGCATTCTGTCACAAAATATGCAGCGGGGCGGAAAGAAGAAGTTTTTTACTATTTTTAATATCTTTATTTTTCGCTTCATTTACTCTTTTCCATAAAAGATTGTGTCAAAATCTGTATTTAAAATTTCCTTGATTAATATTATTTCATCAGTATATAAATGCCTTTGCCCAACTTCAATTTTTGCAACTGCACTTCGGGTAATATCACAACCTCTTAACTGTAGCTTTGCTGCCAGCACTTCTTGGGTCATTTTTATGCTTTCTCTTGCTTGTTTGATATTTTTCCCTATTTTAATTTCAATATCTTTATTCATCGCTCTCGGAAATATTTTCTAAAGCAACTCTTACAGCCTCAACTACAAATGCCGAAAAAGTACAATCTTTGCCTCGAATGGCTTCCTCAACCTGCTCGATTATGTCATTAGGAAATCTGACGCACTTGCTTGTTGTAGGAGGAATGGATGGTATTTTAAATTTTCTCATACATATCACCTCTGCAATACTATTGTATATATAATTATATATTTATATGCTTTGCCAATATGTATTACGTTTGAATTACAAAAAGAGAGCCTTAAAAGATGAAGACTCCCTTATTACGGTTTTCTTTATTCTACTTTACACAATCCAGCGCTTGCTGAATATCTTCGATTATATCTTCGACATTCTCAATACCCACCGAAAATCTTATAAGGTCAGGAGTTACGCCTGCCGCCTTAAGCTCCTCGTCATTGAGCTGTCTGTGTGTGTGACTTGCCGGATGCAAAACAGATGTTCTTGCATCTGCAACGTGGGTTACAATTGCAGCCAGCTTAAGACTATCCATAAACTTGACTGCCGCCTCTCTGCCGCCCTTAACACCAAAGGAAATTACGCCACAGGAGCCGTTGGGCAGATATTTCTGCGCCAGGTCATAATATTTGTCACCCTTAAGTCCGCAAAAGTTAACCCATGAAATCTTCTCGTTTTTGCTGAGATATTCGGCAACTCTCTGTGCATTGCTGCAATGGCGTTCCATCCTGAGAGGAAGAGTTTCAAGCCCCAGATTAAGAAGAAATGCATTGTGGGGAGACGGGATTGAACCCAAGTCTCTCATTACCTGTGCCGTGAGTTTTGTTATATATGCAGCCTTACCAAATTTTTCGGTATAGGTAATTCCGTGATAGGATTCATCCGGAGTAGTAAGTCCGGGGAACTTTCCGCTTGCCGCCCAATCAAAATTACCGCTGTCAACCACAGCACCTCCAACCTGAGTTGCGTGGCCATCCATATACTTTGTTGTTGAATGAACTACAATATCTGCGCCCCATTCAAATGGACGGCAATTAATAGGTGTTGCAAAGGTATTGTCTATAATAAGCGGCACATTGTGTGCGTGGGCAACTCTTGCCCATTTTTCAATGTCGAGAACAACCAACGCGGGATTTGCAATTGTTTCCCCAAAAACCGCCTTTGTGTTTTCACGGAATGCTGCATTAAAGGTTTCCTCGTCGCAATCCGGATCAATAAAGGTTACATCAATTCCCAACTTTTTCATTGTTACGCCAAAAAGGTTAAAGGTTCCTCCGTAAACACTTGAAGAGCAGATAAAGTGGTCACCTGCATTACAGATGTTGAATATTGAATAAAAGCAAGCCGCCTGCCCGGAAGATGTAAGCATTGCTGCCACACCGCCTTCAAGGTCTGCAATTTTTGCCGCAACCGCATCGTTTGTGGGATTGGCAAGGCGTGTGTAAAAATAACCGCTTTCTTCAAGGTCAAAAAGTTTTCCCATTTGCTCGGTTGAGCTGTATTTCCACGTTGTGCTTTGATATATAGGGAGAACGCGTGGTTCTCCGTTTTCGGGGGTATATCCCGACTGAATACATTTTGTTTCTATTCTCATTTGTAATCCCTCCTGTGTATTGCGTTTAACCTAATTTTACCCCCTACATGAAAAAAAGTCAAGCAAAACTATGGTCAAACTGGATTTTTTGTGATATACTTTTAGAATATAAGGATTTATTGGCTGATATTTGAGGTTTCGGTTATGGCATGCATAAAGCCATTCATATCCGTTGAGGAAATATCTCCGGCAATAATTGTGTCCTCATACACAAAAATTCCTGCCACAACCCGTGAGCTTTCAGACGCTTTGTGGTTAAGAACAAGATATGTGTAGCGGGTGACATTTTTCCCCTTGAATTCCTCAAAGTTGAAGCCTGAATGTTTTTGAACTGCACTGTATGTTTCATAAACCGCATCAAAATTCTTTGGAATGGTCAGATGTGTGATTTCTTTGGGGGTAGTCTCGATTTCCCACCCTAAGCCTTTAATATAATCAACAATCATCTCATTTGTGGCATTATCAATACTGAAAAGAGCTACAATTATCATCAGGAGTATAATTGCAAAGGCAAGGCTGGCAATAATATATCTGTATCTCTTTGCCGACTGTGTTATTCTCAAATTTATGCCTCCTTTTGATTTTAATTGTCTTTAGTAATATATGTTATTTCTAGAAAATATATTCGGGAGGAAATGTTTTATGCGACTTGACAGATTTCTGGCAGAATGTGGTCTTGGCACCCGAACTGAAGTAAAAAAAATAATTCGTTCTGGAGCGGTCGCTGTAAACGGCAAACCCGTGACCAAATCAGAGGTTCACCTGAACATCGATGCTGATACGGTTTCTGCATTTGGTCAAAAAGTAATTTACAGACGGTTTATATACCTTATGCTTAACAAGCCCCAGGGATATATTTCCGCCACCCGCGACGGAAAAACTCCGACGGTTATGGAGCTTGTACCTGACGAATATCTACATTTTGAGCCCTTCCCTGTTGGCAGGCTTGATATTGACACAGAGGGCTTTTTGTTGCTTACCAACGACGGTGATTTGGCTCACAGATTACTTGCCCCGAAAAAGCATATTCCCAAAACCTATGTGGCGCAGATTGAAAAGCCAATAACCAACGCCGATATCGAAAAATTTGCTTACGGTGTCATATTGGATGATGGCTATAAAACTATGCCCGCCACATTAAAAAGTCTTTCATCCGAAGAGCCGTATTTTGCGGAAATTGTGATAAACGAAGGTAAATTCCATCAGGTAAAACGAATGTTTGAATCCATTAACAACAAGGTTTTATGTCTAAAACGCACCAAAATGAACAAACTCTCACTTGATGAAAGTTTGCCATTAGGCAAGGTTCGGGAGCTTACCGAAGAAGAGCTGAAACTTTTAGTTCCGTAGCATATTGTTGATTTGAACATTGTTCAAATAAAAGGAGATGTTATTATGATAACAAATTATATACCCCGGGTTGTTGCCGTTAATGACCTTTCAGGTTTTTGTCGGGTGTCCCTTACCGAAGCAATATCCATTCTTTCTGCAATGGGTATAGAGGTATGCCCTTTGCCCACCGCTGTTCTTTCTACACATACATATCATTTTGAAAATTATACTTTCTGTGATTTGACCGATGAAATGCCTAAAATTCTAAGACATTGGCGAGCTTTGGACATTTCTTTTAACGGCATATGTACAGGATATCTCGGCGGTCCCAGACAGATAGAAATTCTTTCTGATTTCATTAAAGCTGAAAAAAAGCCGGGATTTGTAACTGTTATCGATCCTGTGCTTGGTGATAACGATTTGTCCGAGGCAGAAACAGTTTATTATGACAGAATGAATGAGCTGCTTTGTTCGATGAAAGAATTTGTACGCCTTGCCGACGCAATCACCCCAAACCTGACCGAAGCGTGCCTTCTTTTGGGCAAAAAATATCCCAAGCGCCCCGTATCCGAAAGCGAAATAACAGATATTTTGTATGCCTTGTCAGAACTGGGGCCTCAAAAAATTGCCATAACATCGGTTATGACCGATACAAATAAAATGTGCACCTGTGTTCTTGATAAAACCTTAAATAAAACCGCCTTTCTGGATTGTGGATATGTTAATCGACCTTTTCACGGAACCGGAGATATATTTGCTGCAGTTCTTACTGGTGGACTTTTACGGGGAAAATCAATGATTGAGGCATCTTCTCTTGCTGTTGAATTTATCAAAGAAGCAATTTCTGAAACTACGAAATACCCGAACATTAAAATTGAACATGGTGCAATTTTTGAACCAATTATGGCAAAATTTTTTGAAAAAAACCTATAATTATACAAAAACAGCGAACACAAATTTGCGTTCGCTGTTTTGATTTTAATTAATTATTTTTCAGGTAAAATTACCTCTTTGCCGCCCATATACGGTCTCAGAACCTCGGGAATTGTAATGCTGCCATCAGCATTCTGATAGTTTTCAAGGATTGCAGCCACTGTTCTACCGATTGCAACGCCTGAACCGTTCAGTGTATGAACAAGCTGTGCTTTATCCTTCACACTATTCTTGAACTTGATGTTTGCACGTCTTGCCTGGAAGTCTTCAAAGTTACTGCAGGATGAAATTTCAACAAACCTGTTGTAGCTTGGCATCCAAACCTCAATATCATATTTCATTGCGGCAGTAAAACCAAGGTCGCCAATACAAATCTTAACAACTCTGTAAGGAAGTTTAAGAAGCTTAAGAACCGATTCCGCATCGTTTACAAGGCTTTCAAGCTCTTCATACGAATTTTCGGGGTTAGCAAATTTAACAAGCTCAACCTTGTTGAACTGATGCTGACGTATAAGACCTCTGGTATCTCTGCCTGCACTTCCTGCCTCTGCTCTGAAGCATGCAGTATATGCACAATATTTGATGGGCAGCTTGCTGCCGTCAAGGATTTCATCTCTGTGCATATTTGTTACCGGAACCTCAGCTGTGGGAACAAGGAAATAATCTGTATTTGCTACCTTGAAGGCATCCTCTTCAAACTTAGGAAGCTGACCTGTTCCTATCATACTGTTGCGGTGAACCATAAAGGGTGGGAAAATTTCTTTATAACCATTCTGGTTGGTATGTGTATCAAGATAAAAATTGATGACCGCTCTTTCAAGCTGTGCGCCCACACCCTGATACACAGTAAATCTTGCACCTGTAATCTTTGCGGCTGTAGCTGGGTCAAGAATCCCCAAATCCTCGCCCAAATCCCAGTGTGCCTTTGGTTCAAAATCAAATTCTGTGGGCTCCATAAAACGTCTTACTTCAATATTATCTTCGTCGGTGTCTCCCTCGGGAACTGTGGGATTTGCAATGTTGGGAATTGTGTACATTATCTTTTCAATTTCTTCGTCAACCGCTCTTACTTTATCGTCAATTTTCTTTATTTCATCCGACAAAACCTTCATTTCCGCAAAAATTGGTGCGGTGTCCTTACCGTCTTTTTTCAGTTGCGGAATTTGCTTTGATATAGTGTTTTGCTTGCTTTTCATCTGCTCTACATTGAAAACCAATTCTCTTCGCTGTTTGTCCAAATCAAGCAGATGGTCAATATCAATTCTGTCTTCCTTTCTGCGCTTAAGTGCTTCTATAAGTTTTTCGGGCTCGTTTCTTAAAATTCTAATGTCTATCATTTCAATATTCTCCATTCTGCCATTTTCCGGCTATTATTTTCTTATTCCCCTAAAACATCTTTTAAGATTTCGTAATAGGCTAGTGTTGAATCATCAAACCCCATCGGTTCAATTTTTTTAAACTCATCCGCAGCTTCACTTTTCATCCCTGATTTATAAAGCTCATAAATATTTATCATATCTGTCAGTGCCTGTCCATGTGTTATTATTTTTGACTTTTCTGACATCGCCTGGGTGAGTTTTTTCTGAAGGTCTTTGTTTTCTTTTTTTAGCTCCATGTTTTCTTGCTCAAGAATTTTTATAGTTTCTCGACTTTCCTCCAGCCGATTTTGATGTAGGCTTTCATTTTCTGTTTTTTTATGCAACGTGCATCCGGTAATTACAATTGAGTATACACATATATGCAAAGCCATCATATATACCAAAATTCGATTAAAATTCTTTTTCATTTTTCGCCGCCTTCCTTTAAACGCAAAATTTTGCCCATTTTAGAGCTTTGCGCCTCTTTTAATGTCTTATCATTGCTGGTCTCGAGTTTCAGGGTTTTATGGCCATTTTTAACGGTGGGTTTTTTCTTTGTTTTCCAAAATTTTACTTATTTCAGCTTTTCTACTATTCCTTCAAGTTCGTCGTTGCTAAAATATTCTATTTCAATTTTCCCTTTATTTTTCCCGTTTTTTATAGTCACCTTGGCACCAAGTTTTCCTGAAATGTCACGAGCAAGGTCTTTAAAATATTTTTCCAAATTCTTGTCGGGCGCAACCACAGTCTGTACTTCTTTTTCTGTGTTAAGCCTGGTAACCATTTTTTCTACCTGACGGACATTTAGTCCTTCCGCGACAATTTTTTCAGCAATCGCTATTCGGTCACTTTCTTTTTCGATCGAGAGAAGCGCCCTTGCATGACCTTGTGTAATATCACCTGCAATAACCATATTTTTTATTTTTTCAGACAATCCGTTGAGTCTAAGGGCATTGGCAACCGCACTGCGACTTCTTCCTACACGCTCTGCAACATCCTCTTGTGTAAGACCAAAGGTGTCCATCAGCTTGCGATAACCCTCTGCCTCTTCAATCGGATTGAGATCTTCACGTTGCAAATTTTCAACCAAAGCAAGCTCCATAACCTGTTTTTCAGTATATTCGCCTTCTACACAGGGAACCTCTGTCAGCCCTGCAAGCTTTGCTGCACGCCATCTTCGCTCTCCTGCCACAATTCTATACATCCCGTTGCTTTGAGAATTTACAACGATAGGCTGGATAAGACCGTGTTCCTTTATCGAGTCGGCCAGAGCCTCTAGTTTTTCCTTTTCAAAATACTTTCTGGGTTGCTCAGAGTTTGGTTCAATATCCCTGATTTTAAGCATCTGCACCCCGCTGCTTTCCTTTTTTTTCTTGGGTTCTTCGGGCACAACATTTTCTGCAATATCGTCAAAAAATGCCGCCAAGCCACGACCCATTGCCTTTTTGACCGGTTTCTTTTTTTCTGCCATATGTTTTCACTCCTTTTTATCTGAACAAGGATGTCATTAACTATTACGTTCAATAACTTCTTTCGCAAGCTCAGTATAACATTCCGCACCCTTTGAATGTCTATCATATTCAATAATCGGTTGTCCGAAGCTGGGCGCCTCAGAAAGTCTTACATTTCGTGGAATTATTGTTCCATACACCTTGTCGCGGAAGAATTTTTTCACCTCATCAACAACCTGTATCGAAAGATTTGTCCTTGCATCAAACATCGTCAGCAACACACCTTCCATTCTCAATTCGGGATTTAGCCTTTTTTTAACCATCTTGATAGTATTGGTCAATTGGCTAAGCCCTTCAAGTGCATAATACTCACACTGAATGGGCACAAGAATGGAATCTGCAGCCGAAAACGAGTTTAGCGTTATAAGCCCTAATGACGGCGGGCAATCAATAAATATAAAATCAAATTGATCTTTTACCTCTTTTATAGAGCTCTTAAGTACGTACTCACGGTTATCCTTCATAACAAGTTCCAGCTCTGCACCCGCCAGATTAATGTTTGATGGACATATCCAAAGATTGTCAAACCCTGTATCAATCAAAACTTCACTCATAGGCACATCATTTATAATGCAGTCGTACACCGAGGCTTCCACCGTTCTGGGGTCAACACCAAGGCCGCTTGTTGTATTACCCTGAGGATCAATATCTATAAGCAGAGTCTTTTTCCCCTGCTTGCCTAGACAGGCGCTAAGATTAACCGCAGTTGTTGTCTTACCAACACCACCTTTTTGGTTTGCAATCGCAATAACCTTTCCCATTGTGCTCCCCCTTTTGCGTTATATATTCATTTTACCACTCTTTTTTAAAAAAAACAATATGTATTAACAAAAAAATTTGTTTCACGTGAAACAGCAGGGCAACACATCCTTGTGCTACACAAAAAGTTGCAGCCACCCTTACCCTTGTGGTAGTTACTTTTAAAGCCCTAACATTTTTCAGACAATCTTTACCCGGCAGCCCACACCAGTTTCAAAAGCATTGCAGAACAATGTTTCACGTGAAACATTTATTGTTTAATTACGTTTTTTATCCATTTTTTGCTAATAAATCTTTGAAGGGAAAAAACAAGCTTTACCATCTCTTCTATCATCATACAAACATATATTGCCTCAAGCGAAAGTTTCAAAAAAAGCCCCGTCAAAAAAGCAAGGGGCACTCCAACAAGCCACATCGAGGTAATATCTATAATCGCAGCCTCTTTCGCGTCGCCACCATTGCGGAACACGCCTACTATAAAGAAAAAGGTCAACGCCTTTACATTCATAATAATTGCGGTCATAAATAAAATCTTTAAAGTTTGGGTATATATTTCGGGCGTTATGTTGTACGGAATTAAAACCAAGGGTCTGACAAGAACAAACACCGTCGACACACAAAGGGAAAACAGCACGTTCATTACACACAGTTTTTTTGCAACCATATATGCCCGATTTGTTTCTCCGGCCCCCACCAGCTTGCCGACAAGTATTCCAGCCGCATTTCCGCCACCGTGAAAGAAGACCAAAATTAATCTTTCGACGTTTTGAACTATTGTAATAACAACCATTGCATCCGTGCTTATCTGTGAAAACACCCACGAATAGGTAATTGTTCCAAGTGCCCATGCTCCTTCGTTCAATGTAACGGGAAGTGCCGCTTTGAAGTATCCGCCAAGCATCCTCTTTGGTATTTTAGCCAGCTCTATTATGTTTGCCGCCTGGACAAGCTTTTTCCCGTAAACAACGCCTATTATAATTAAAAGCTCAGCGGCTCTGGCAACAACTGTAGCAACTGCAGCTCCTTCTACTCCCATAGCCGGGAAACCAAGATTTCCAAAAATCAACATCCAATTCATAATAATATTTATAAAAAGTCCATTAAACCGGGATATAAACGGAATGTTTGCCTTTTCGCTGCAGCAAAGACTCATATCATACGCGGCAGTAATTCCGGAAAACAGATATGAAAAGCAGGCTATCCGCAGATAACGTACACCACAATTAACAACGGCCGTATCTTTACGGAAAAGTCTTATTATTGCTTCCGGTGCAAAATACGATAATAAAACAAACAGTGACGATACCCCGATTACAAGAATAAGATTTATTCCCAGCACCTTTCGTATCCCAACTATGTTTTTTGCTCCCCAATACTGTGACGCAAAAACGCCTGCTCCTCCGCATAACCCAAAAACAAGCACAGTAAAAAAGAAATACCATTGATTGGCAATTCCAACCGCTGCAATAACATCTTTGCCAAATCCACCCAGCATTACACTGTCGAGAAGATTAATAAAAGCTGCCACAAGTTCCTTCAAAGCCATTGGCACCAAAAGCAGAAAAAAACTTCTGTAAAACGGCTTCACTCTTAATCAAATCCTTTCATAGTAAGAGAAATTCTTTTTTTCTGAACATCAACATCAAGGACTTTTACTTTAACAACATCGCCTATTGACACCACATCCATAGGGTGCTTAACATATTTATCGCTGAGCTGCGATATATGAACAAGCCCATCCTGATGAACACCTATGTCAATAAAGGCACCAAAATCAATTACATTTCTAACCGTGCCGGTGAGTATCATATCCGTCTTTAAGTCCTCCATGCTCATAACATCCTCTCTGAGCAAAGGCTGTTCAACCGAATCACGAGGGTCGCGGCCAGGCTTGATTATTTCATCTACAATATCTTTCAATGTAGGAACGCCAATTTCAAGCTCTGTCGCAAGAGCAGTCAAATCTTTGTTCTTCATACGGGTTTTAATATCCCGAATATTGCCTTCTTCTACATCCTTCAATGTATATCCAAGGTAATCAATCAGTTTTTCTGCTGCGTCATATGATTCAGGATGCACCGCCGTGTTATCAAGCACATTTTTTCCACCGACAATTCTCAAAAAGCCCGCACATTGCTGAAATGCTTTAGGTCCCAGCTTGCCAACCTTCTTTAGCTGTAGTCTGCTGGAAAATCCCCCCATTTCCTCCCTATATTTTACAATGTTGGAAGCAATTGTGACATTTATTCCTGATATATACTGCAAAAGCGGAACAGATGCCGTATTCAGATCGACGCCAACGCTGTTAACGCAGTCTTCAACCACCCCTCCAAGAACCTCTCCAAGGCGCTTTTGGTTCATATCGTGCTGATACTGACCTACTCCAATCGCCTTTGGTTCGATTTTTACAAGCTCTGCAAGTGGGTCCTGAACACGCCTTGCGATTGATATTGCACTTCTTTGGGTTACATCAAAGTCTGGAAACTCCTCTGTCGCCAGCTTTGACGCAGAGTAAACAGATGCTCCGGCCTCGTTGGTTATTATATATTTAACATTGCTCTCAGGTATTTCCTTTATAAGATTTGCTGCAAAAATTTCTGTTTCCTTTGATGCCGTTCCGTTTCCTATTGAAATAAGGGTTATTCCATACTTTTTTATAAGACTTTTTATAAGAGCTTTTGCAGACTCTCTCTGTGCATCAGAATGTGTTATATAAATCACCCCGGTATCAAGCACCTTGCCGGTGGAATCTACAACGCCGACCTTGCATCCTGTCCGATATCCCGGGTCAAGCCCCAAAACAACCTGTCCCCGTATGGGTGCTTGCATAAGAAGATTTTTAAGGTTAACCTTAAACACTTGCATTGCCTGTTCCTGTGCAATATCGGTCAGCTCATTGCGGATTTCGCGCTCAATACTGGGCTGAATGAGTCTTTTATATGCATCCTCTGCAGCACTTTCAACAAGATATGCGGTGATTGATTTGCTGTCTGTAATTTCTGCCTCCTTAAGATACTTAAGAATTTTTTCTTCGTCGCAGACGATAGAAACTGTCAGAAACTTTTCATTCTCTCCCCGGTCTACCGCAAGAACTCTGTGGGGAACAGCCTTTGTCACCGGCTCGGCAAAATCATAGTACAATCTATAAACAGAATCCTCTTCGGTAGCGGCCTTTGACTGCAAAATCCCGGTTTTTGTCGTAATCTCGCGAATTTCCCTGCGGTGCTCCGCATTATCCGAAATTATCTCGGCTATAATATCCATTGCTCCCTGCAATGCATCCTCAACCGTTTCAACGCCCTTTTCAACGTCAACATACCCAGACGCAAGTTCTTCAACCGATTCTTCCTTTGCTTTTTGCAAATATATAATTGTGGCAAGTGGCTCCAATCCCTTTTCTTTAGCAATCGTCGCACGTGTCCTGCGCTTGGGTCGATATGGTCGGTAAATGTCTTCAAGCTCCGAGAGCTTTTCAGCCTTGTCAATTTCTGCCACAAGCTCCTTGGTAAGGTTGCCTTGCTCTTCTATTATTCTCTTAATATCCTCTTTTCGCTCATTCATATTCCTTAGATATGTAAGACGGTCAAAAAAGGTACGCAAAATCTCGTCATTAAGCTCTCCTGTTGCCTCTTTGCGGTAACGGGAAATAAAGGGGATTGTGTTTCCTTCGTCAAGCAGAGCAATGGTGTTCTCCACCTGCCATTGTTTTAAATTCAGTTCCTGCGCAAGTTTTTCAGCAATAATCATTTGGTTTTCCTCTTTTCTTATATTTCGTCAAAAAGCGATATCTGGCTGGTTTTGGTCATGCCCTTAAGACAGCCGTTTTCCTGAAGTGTTTCAATTACTGTTTTGGTAAGCTTTGCCCTCTGCTTTAAATCCTCGATGGACAAAAATTCTCCATCCTTGCGAGCATCAACAATGTTTTGTGCCGCCGCATCGCCAACACCCTGAAAAGCATTAATGGGGAGACGAATCTTTCCGTCAACTCTCTGGAATTTAAATGCATCGGATTCATAAATGTCAACTGGCATAAACTCTATTCCTCTTTGATACATTTCATGAACAATTTCGCAAATGGTAAATACACTCTTTTCGGTTGCAGACCATTCGTTCTGCCTTTCAAGGAGCTTTTTCATCTCTGCCAGCAAATGCTCGTCACCCTTTGCCATAATCTTTCCGTCAAACAAATCTGCACGCACGGTGTAATATGCAATATAAAACTCCAAGGGATAATGCACCTTAAAATACGCAACACGAAACGCCATCATTACATACGCCGCCGCATGGGCTTTGGGGAACATATACTTTATTTTCTTGCAGGAATCAATATACCATTCGGGAACCTTGTTCTCAATCATTGCCTTTTCAAAATCTTCGGGCATCCCTTCCTTTGCGGCACGTCCCTTTCTTACAAACTCCATAATGGTAAATGCCGTCTTTGGTTCTACTCCTTTGTTCATAAGATATGTCATAATATCGTCACGAACACCAATAACCTCCGAAAGCGTTGCTGTTCCTTCCTTAATAAGCTCCTGAGCATTTCCCAGCCAAACATCTGTACCATGTGAAAGACCGGCAATGAGAACAAGCTCATAAAAAGTGGTCGGCAGTGTATCAAGAAGCATTTGTCTTGTAAAGTTTGTCCCGAATTCAGGAATACCAAAGGTTCCTACCTTGCTCTTTATCTGGTCAGGAGTTACCCCAATTGTTTCGGTGCTTGAGAATATTCTCATAGTATCCGGGTCATCAAGGGGTATCTTTGTTGCATCCAAACCTGTGAGATTTTCAAGCATCCTTATTGTTGACGGGTCATCATGACCAAGAATATCAAGTTTCAGCAGGTTATCGTGTATTGAATGGAAGTCAAAATGTGTTGTTATAATATCCGAATCCACCTTTTCGGCCGGATGCTGAATGGGACAGAAATCGTGAATATTCATTGTCTTGGGGCATACAATAATACCACCCGGATGCTGACCCGTTGTGTTTTTTACGCCCTCTAATCCTTTAGATGCTCTCTTCAGTTCCGCGCGGGTTGGGATAATTCCCTTTTGCTCGTAATACTTCCTTGCATAACCAATTGCGTTCTTTTCAGCAATTGTTCCGATTGTCCCTGCTTTAAATACGAATTCCTCGCCAAACAGCTCTCCCACATATTTGTGAGCCGTTGCTTGATACTCGCCCGAAAAGTTAAGGTCAATATCCGGCACCTTATCTCCTTCAAAGCCAAGAAATGTTTCAAAAGGAATGTTAAATCCGTCTTTTTTCATTCTCTCACCGCAATCGGGACAATCCTTATCGGGCATATCAATGCCGATATTATATTCACCTTCTGTAAAAAATATACTATTCTTACATTTGGGGCAAATATAATGCGGTGCAAGAGCATTAACCTCGGTAATTCCAGCAAGAAACGCCGCAAACGAAGACCCAACCGAGCCTCGGGAGCCAACCAGATAGCCTGCCTCGTTTGATTTCTTAACAAGTTTATGAGCTATCATATACATAACTGCATAACCATAGCCCAGTATACAACCAAGCTCTCTGTCCATTCTCTTTTGAACAATCTCCGGCAAGTCGTCACCGTATATCTCATAAGCACGCTTGTGACACATATCCTCCAGGTCCTGTTCGCAGTTTTCAATTGAGGGTGGATATGACCCATCCTTCAATGGTTCAATATCCTCTATCATTTCAGCAACCAGATTGGTATTGGTTACAACAACCTCATATGCCTTTTCTTTTCCAAGATAGCTAAATTCCTCAAGCATTTCATTGGTTGTTCTGAAAAACAGCGGTGCCTGATTATCTGCATCCTCAAAGCCCTGTGCCCCAAGAAGGACCTTGCGGTACATCGCCTCCTCAGGGTCCATAAAATGCACATCACAGGTTGCCACAACGGGCTTATTCATTTTTTCACCCAAAGCAACTATTTTTTTGTTTATTTCAATAAGCTCTTCATTTCCTTCAACTTCGCCGTCCCGAATCATAAATTCATTGTTACCTAACGGCTGAATTTCAAAATAATCATAAAATTCTGTTATTTCCCGTATTTCAGGTTCCGGCCTTCCTTCTTTTATTGCGATATATAGCTCTCCCTGTTCACAAGCACTGCCTATGACAAGCCCTTCGCGAAGTTCCTCAAGAACGCTTTTGGGGATTCTTGGTCTTTTGTAAAAATACTCAAGGTTTGACTTTGAAATCAACTGATACATATTCTTGAGACCAACTGCATCCTTTGCTATAATAATAATATGGTTAGATTCCTTTTTTAAAAGCTCTGGATTGGTTTTTATGCTAAATCCATTACCCATCCCTTTGTCTCGTTTTTCTTTCATTTCCATAAGCTTCAAAAAGATTCCGGCGCATGCCTCTGCATCGTCGACTGCACGATGATGATTTTCTAACGTTACTCCCAGCCTTTTTGCCACAATGTTCAGCTTGTGTGATCGCTCATCTGGATAAAGCTCTTTTGAAAGAGAAACTGTATCTATGACCTCGTTTCTGAATTTAAGCCCTTGTTTTTTTGCAAAGGTCTTTACAAATCCTACATCAAATTTTGCGTTGTGGGCAACAACCGTTTCTCCGTCACAAAATCTGATAAACTCGGGCAGAACCTCTTCGATGGTCGGCATGCTCTCAACCATCTTATCGTTTATTCCTGTTAGTTCAACAATGTTTTGCGGAATTGGCCTTTCAGGATTAATAAGCTGAGAAAACCTGTCCACAATTTCACCGCCCGATATTTTAACCGCACCTATTTCAGTGAAGGTTTCTTTTTCGCAGCTTAGCCCTGTTGTCTCTATATCAAAAACAATATATACATTATCCTTAAAACTTTTTCTTTTCTTGGCTTTTAAAGGCAAATCATTAACAAGATATCCTTCCGTTCCATAAATAACCTTTATGGGTGTTCCTGCTTTTTTCAATTTTTTTGCTGTCCCAAAAGCCTCAGGAAAGGCCTGTGCAACACCGTGATCTGTTATCGCAATGGCAGAATGTCCCCACATTGCCGCCCGACTTATCAGGTCTGCGGCAGAAGATACCGCGTCCTTTGCACTCATTTTGGTATGAAGGTGCAATTCAACTCTCTTATTTTCTGCATTGTCAAATCTGGGCGCCGGCTTTTCGTTTCTTTCAAACGACAATACCCTCATTTTTTCGCCATGCGCTCTTTCATCATATCTATAACTGCCTCTTACTGAAAGTATATTTCCTACCCTCACCGCAGGAACAACCTTTTTTACATCCTTGGCTTTTCCAAACACCTCGCAGGATATTGCCCAGTTATCGTCACCTATATCAAAATTAATTGCAACATATGTAAGTTCTCCATTTTGTCTTATTTCACGGACTTCTGTGTCAAGAACCTCTCCTTTAACACAATAAATTTTTCCGTCTGCTTTAAGGTCAATCATTGAGGTCATTTTATCCTTTATTGGTCTTCCGTAAATAAGCCCCATTTTTGAGCCGTAATCCTCGGGCTCTTCTTCCTCTTGCTCGTCTTTTTCAGGAACAGGAATAGGCTCACGGCTTGCAACAATTTCTGAAAGCCTTTTTTGTTCGCTGAATAATTTTTTATCTTTTTCTATCAAATAACTCTCCATATCAAGTTCTTCTGCGTCTATTATTACACGAATGTTCTCACCCATCTCAAAGCTTATAATTTCTGCAAGAATTTCGGCACAACGGTTTTTTTTGAGAATGTCTTTCCCACATTTTACATTTTTAATCTCGAGGATACCATTTTCCATTTCTCCATAGCTTGCCGTTAAAAACGCTTTGCATATACTGCTTTTTCTGAACAGAGAAATAAGAAGGTTTCTGTAATATTTCTCACTGAAACCCACTCCTTCATATTTAATTTTTACATCTATGTCATCAAGACAGTAATCACCTTTTACCTGTTCAAGAAATTCAAATAGTTCCGCTTTATCAACAAGCTCATTTGCACCAATAACCATCCTGACGGATTTGCTTTTTAAATCAACAACAAAGTCCAAAACCTCTAACTTTTCAAGTTTCTTTGCAAAGGTCTCTAGAACGGTTATTTTATCAAAAATATCCAATATCCCCGGCATTTTAAAAATTCCTCACATTTTTTCAATTTCTTTCAAAAGTGTTTCTACAATTTTTTCTTCCGATATTTTTCCGACAATTTCTCCCTTTTTAAAGAGAACCGCACATCCTTCACCACCAGCAATTCCTATATCTGCATCCCTTGCCTCACCTGGGCCGTTAACTACACATCCCATGACAGCAACCTTCAAATTTTTTTTGCACCCCTCCAATCTTTCATTAATCTCTTTGGCTATAGGGATAAGATCTATTTTACAGCGTGCACAAGTAGGGCAGGAAACAACCTCTGTTCCTCCCTCTATAAGATTTAATGCTTTTAATATTATTTTAGCGGTTTCAACCTCAAGCACTGGATCATCAGTAAGCGATACACGAATAGTTTCACCAATCCCGTCTGCCAGAAGCGAGCCTATTCCTATCGACGATTTTATCACACCACTTTTATACGTTCCGGCCTCTGTGACCCCAATGTGAAGAGGATAATCAAATTTTTCCCTTGCCAGACGATACGCCTCGATGGTTTTTCTTACATCTGATGATTTAATTGAAATTACTGTATCATAAAATCCATATTTCTCCAGTATTTTGATATGTCTTATCGCGCTTTCAACCATTGCCTCGGGGGTTGGTTCACCATATTTTTCTAAGATTTCCTTTTCTAAAGAACCTCCGTTTACCCCAATTCTTATAGGAATTTTTCTGCGCTTAGCTTCCTCACAAACAGCTTTGGCTCTTTCTTCGCTTCCTATGTTTCCTGGATTTATTCTTATTTTATCTATTCCTCTTTCCATACAGGTCAGGGCAAGGCGATAATCAAAGTGAATATCAGCAACAAGAGGTATATTTATTTTATTCTTTATATCATACACGGCTTTTGCACTTTCTTCATCCAAAACAGCAACACGAACTATATCACATCCTGCTTTTTCAAGTTTTTTTATTTGCTCAACTGTTTTTTCTACATCTGCCGTGTATGCTGTCGTCATTGACTGAATAGCAATTTTATTTTCTCCGCCTATTTCAACATTTCCTATTTTAACCTTACGTATATTATCCACCTTCATGACCCCTCTTTTTATTTTTCAAATGCCATCAGTTTGTCAACTCTGTTCTGATGTCTTCCTCCCTGGAATTCTGCATTTAAATATGTATTTACAATTTCTAAAGCCAAATCACAACCGGTTATTCTTTCTCCAAGACATATTACATTTGCATTATTGTGTTCGCGTGTCATCCTTGCACTATAAGTATCCGTAAGATGTGCTGCACGGATACCATTTATTTTATTGGCAGCAATACTCATACCAATACCTGTTCCACAAATCAATATTCCTTTTTCACACTCTCCTGATAAGATTCCTTCACATACCGCCTTCGCATAATCAGGATAATCACATGAATCTGTGTTGAAGGTTCCAAAATCCTTATATTCTAAATTCTTTTCTTCAAGAAATTTCTTTATTGTTTCCTTTAAATTTATACCGCCGTGGTCACAACCTATTGCTATCATTTTATTCTGCTCCTTTTTAAATATATTCTTTATTAATAATACCAAATTTATAATCAAATATCAATCTTTTTGACAAAAAATATTATATATGTTATAATATACTAAATAGGGATATATAATCAGGAGGAGATTTTTATGAACTATTTAAAAGAGTATGAAATATGGCTCTCTAATGTTACCGATGATGAAAAAGAAGAGCTGTATAAAATAAAAGACAACAATGCAGAAATAAAAGACAGATTTTATCAGTCTTTAGAATTTGGAACTGCAGGTCTTCGTGGCGTAATTGGTCTTGGATTAAACCGTATCAATAATTATGTTGTTGCAAGAGCAACACAGGGCCTTGCTAATCAACTTAAAAAAACAAATCCTGGATGTTCAGAGCTGTCGGTTGCCATTGCATATGACAGCAGACACAAATCTGACGAATTTGCAAAGGTTTCTGCCTGTGTTTTGGCTGCAAACGGAATTAAGGCATATCTTTTTTCAGAACTTAAGCCTGTTCCTGAGCTTTCATTTTCTGTTCTTTATAAAAAAACAAATGCTGGTATAGCAATTACTGCCAGCCATAACCCTTCGAAATACAACGGATATAAGGTTTATGGTGAAGACGGTGCTCAGCTTAATCCTGAGCTTGCATCAATAGTTCTTAAAGAGATTGAAAAAACACCCATCTTTGGAGGTGCAAAAATTTGTACCTTTGAAGAAGGAATAAAAAGTGGAATGATAGAGCTTATGGGTGACGATGTAGAAGAAGAATATTTGAACAATGTTCAGTCTCTATGTTTAAATGCTGACCTAATTAAAAAATCAGGAAAAGATATGAAATTTGTATACACTCCTTTTCACGGAACAGGAAACAAACCCGTTCGTAAAATTCTTGAAAGAATAGGTTTTAAAAATGTAATTGTTGTAAAGGAACAGGAAAAACCCGACGGCGATTTTCCAACAGTCGAATCACCAAATCCTGAAAATAAGGAAGGTTTTAAAATTGCCATTGAAATTGCAAAACAAAATAATGCCGACCTTATTATCGGAACTGACCCCGATGCTGATCGTGTTGGTGTTCTGGTAAAAAATGACGACGGAGATTATATTGTTCTTACAGGAAATCAAACCGGAATTCTTTTAACAGAATATATTCTAAGTATGAAAAAAGAAAAAGGAATTCTCCCAAACGATGGTTTTGTTGTAAAAACAATTGTTACAACAAATGTTACAAAGGATATCTGTGATTTTTACGGAGTTGAATTGATGGATGTTCTTACGGGATTTAAATTTATAGGTGAAAAAATTAAAGAGGCAGAAAAATCAGGAGAAGGAACATATTTGTTTGGTTTTGAAGAAAGTTATGGTTCTCTGGCAGGAACCTATGCCCGTGACAAGGATGCTGTGGCTGCAAGTATGCTTATTGCTGAAATGGCTCTCTATTATCGTGAAATGGGTCTTAGTCTTTATGATCAACTTCAAAAAATATATAAAAAATATGGATACTATAATGAATTTGTAAAATCTGTTACTCTAGAGGGTATCGAAGGTATCGAAAAAATAAAGAATATTATGACTAATATACGAAACAACCCTCCTTTAACTATTGCAGGAAAAAAGGTTATGACTGTTCGTGATTATCTTTATTCTATCAAAACAAATATAAATACAGGAGAAACCGAAAAACTATATCTTCCAAAATCAAATGTTATATATCTTGAACTGGAAGATAAAAATAATTTTATAATAAGACCTTCAGGAACAGAACCAAAAATAAAACTTTATTGTATGTTCTGTGGAAAATCACCCCAAGAACTAAATATTCTTTCTTCTATTGTTGAAGAAGATATTAAAAAAATTATAGAATAGAAAAAATAATATAAAAAACCACCTTTTGGTGGTTTTTTATACTATTTTTTTATCTTGTTTGGATGACGGGGATATTGCTTTGGAGTTTCTTTCGTTTTTTCAATAATAATTATTCTTCTCTTTATATCAGATTCAGGAATTTTTATTTCTTTTATTTCTTTTATCATACCACCCAAGTTTTTTATCATATCTTTTGCTTCTTTTATTTCTTCTTCTACCTCAAATTGTTTAAAAGAAATAAAATAACCGCCTACCTTTACAAAAGGAATACAATATTCACACAAAACCTTCAGATTAGCAACAGCTCTTGAAACCGCATAATCATATTTCTCACGAAAATCTTCATTTTTTCCGGATTCTTCTGCCCTTGAATGAATAAATTCAACATTACTTAAATTTATCTTATTTGAAACCTCTTTTAAAAAATTAATTCTTTTATTTAATGAATCCATAAAAGTAAAATTAAGGTCTTCTCTCATTATTTTTAAAGGAATTCCCGGAAAGCCCGCACCTGTTCCAACATCAATAATTTTAGAATTTTTTTTAATATTTATTATAGAAAGGGGCGCAATACTGTCAAGAAAGTGCTTAACAGAAATTTCAACTGGATCGGTAACCGCCGTCAGATTCATTTTTTCATTCCATTCAAGCAAAACAGAAGAAAAAATTCTGAACTTTTCTATTATTTCATCAGATCCGTTTAAATTTAATTCCTTTATTCCGTTTTTAAATACATTTATATCCATAAAACACCTATAAAACAAAAGAGAGCACAACTGTCGCAGCACTCTCTTTTTATAAAATTTTAATTAAATTATGCCTGAGGAGCGTCTACTGGGCAAGCACCTGCACATGCACCACAATCAAGACATGTGTCTGCATCAATAACATATTTGCCGTCACCCTCAGAAATTGCATCTACGGGACATTCTCCAACACAAGCACCGCACATAATGCAATCATCACTAATTGTATAAGCCATTTTTTTCACCTCTTATTCGAATAGAATAATGTAATAATTAATATTACATCCTATATAATATATTATTTTATATGATTTGTCAATTACTAATTTTGAAAATATAATATTTATCCACAAAAATAATAAAATTAAATTCACATCCATCTGTTAATAATTTCCCATAATTTTATAAAAGTGCAAATTGTTAATAATTTTTTTTATTTATAAACACTTTATTCAATAAAAGATTTTCTCATATTTAAGGCCTTTTTATCACTTTTTCACACTTTTAACAACAACTACAACAACTACTACTACC
>JAZNCI010000028.1:0-9426 GCA_045587485.1 Clostridia bacterium | reverse complement strand
TCAAGTGCAAACGCATTAACTGCTTCTATCAAATCGACAACATCTTCTCTCAAAACAAATGCGATCGTTTTACCGTTAAGGGTTGCAACACAGGTTTTGCCGTCATATCTATAAAGCGCAACCTCTGCCTGCGGATAGGTTTCATTGTCAAGATAGCAGATGAAACGTATTTCTTCCTTTTGTCCTTCAGCATTTTCAGTAAAGCTGTCTGCACGGAGTCCGCTTATTGCTGAACGTATATCGGAGGTGCCGATTTCATTGCCGTTATATTTCCATACAACATCGTCATCCTTTTTCTCGAATTCAATCGTATAGTTGTTTCCTTCAACTGTAAAGGTTATCTTTTTAGCGTCCTCAAAATCTATAGGTAAAATCTGCGAATGTCTTAAATCATTATATGAGGCTTTCAAAAGCGCTGTATAATCATCGTATTTTATCTCATAGATTATTTTTGATGAGTTTATTCTAAGGTATGCCTTAACATCCTCCAAAAGCTTTTCTTTTTCTTCCTCGTTTTCCGCTTCACCAGATTTTTTCACAGCTTCGTGACCTTCGGAGGTAAGGCCTACTGAAAAGCTGAAGCTATCCGTTTTTTCATTATCCTTTTCATCTTCATAGGCGTATTCTGCCTTAACAGACAAAGACGGTGATTTTAGTCCATAGTTTTCGAGGTCTGTGTCTGTCGCTTTGTAGGTTGCATAATCTGTTAAGTAAAGATTATCAAGTGTCCTGAAATAATTTTCAACCTTGTCTGTATCAAGCGATTTTTGTTCCGCATCACCCTTTACATAATATACATCATCCTTACAATAGGATTTGCCGTTATCCTCCGGCTCACGCACAACACTGTAATTCTCAGCTCCTGTAAAGGAAAAATCATTTATCTTTGTATATTCGGGAATTTCATCGTGCTTGATTAAATTTGACAGAATAACATCAAATTCATTCATAGGATCCTCGCTTGCTAAATATACATTTCCGTCACCGATAGAAACATATCTTTGAGAATCCATTCTGCTGTAATCTCCCAATTCAATCGTATATTCCTTGTCCTCTGTTGTTATATGAATTGTTCCATCCGGTTTATCAAGACCATACTGACTCAAATCCTTAACATCCTCTATGATGAAGGAAGCTCCGAACTCTTTGAACATTGAGAGCATATCTTCAATTTTTTCGTCATTAACAGGAAATTCATTATCATTATCATATATCCAATTTCCGTCTTTATGAAGTGAAAAGTTTTTTGAGCCTTTTTCCCATGAAAGGGCAGTTACTTTTTCGGTATCAATTTTCAAAACAATCTCATCGCTATTTTTTATATTTTCCTTGTGCGTTTCGTATTTGCTTACACAAAAGGTTACAACCGAAACAAAAACGAGAACACCAAGCATAATAAAAATTTTTTTATTTCGTTGCATTTTGTCTCCTCCTTCTCATAATAATGAGGCACACACCGGCTGCAAAATAAATTACGGGGAATGCAAAAATCAAATAAAATTTAAGCGTGGATGCCTGTTCACCGGTTATTGTCAGGTAGTTATAATTTAAAGATTTGCTTTTGATTGCCATAGCCTCGCGTTCACCGAACATTGACGAAAGAGCATTGATTGCAATATCAATATTGGCACCTGATGAAAATGCGTTATATTGCTCCTCCAAGAATTCATTTGAGGCAAACCACACCAGCTTACCGCCTCCATTTGACTCTGCCATAATACCCACAGCAAACGGACCGTCTGTATCGCCGTCCTCTTTTTCAAAGGTTGATATTGCATATCCGGCTTTTTTACTAAAAGAGTTTTCTGATGTTGTCAAAAGCTCTGTAACAGTTCCTGCTGAGCTGCTTCCACTTCTTACAAAGCCCTGTGATACAGGCATTGTTACTCTGTATTTTTCTTCTATAAGCGGATTAGTGATTTCGCTGTTTGCCATATCCGGCATTAAAAGATAGGGATACGAAAGTGCAAAATATTCTGCATTTTCTTCTACAACCACACCTTCAACAGCTTCCATGCCATAATCCTCCAACAGACTGTTAAGGTTGCTTAAAGGCTCACCCTCCGAAGGTCCGGATATGACAATCAGTTTGCCACCGTTCTTTACATAGTCTGCAAGAATTGTTTTTTCATCGACAGAAATATCTGTTTTCGGTGCATATATCATAACGCAATCAGCTTCCTCCGGAACCTGCTTTGAATCAAGAAGAGAAAAGCTCTGTTTTTCCACATTTTCTTTTTCAAGCTGATCGCCGAACTTCTGCGGAAGTGCCTGTTCGCCGTGACCTTCAGTTAAATAAAGCTGCGGTAATTCATCGGAAATAACATAATCTATGGCAGATGTGATAGCACCTTCGCCGTCAAAGGAGGCGTTTGTTGAATAAGTTGTAATATCTGTTTCTTCCATGTATATATCTTCAACAGAGATGTATCTGTTTTTATCGCCGCATTCTACTATAAGGCTATTGTTTCCGACATTTTCAGAGGTGTATTGTGATGTAAATGTGGGATAAATGTCTGGATTTTTCTTTTCTACATTAATATGTTCAGAAAGAGCCTTGTATTTATTTAAGAGGTTTTCAATTACATCATCCTCTTCACCAGCCTGCACAACCCAATAGATAGTTACATCCTCAGAAAGGGCATTTACAACTCCCTTTGTATTACTTGTGATGGAATATAGCTTTGCCGAACTCATATCATATTTTGTCAGGTTTGACGGAAGCACGGAGGCAAAGATATTCACGACAATCAGGATTGCAAGCAAAACTGCAACCATAATAAGAGCATAGCTTCCACCCTGAAATGCAAGCTGATTTATCGGTTGCTTCTGTGTTTTATTTTCAAATAAATTCTTCATTTAATTGTACCTCCTTTTCTCCAGAGACTGGACTGATAAGAATAAAAAGAAGGCTATGACACTGACATAATATATGATTGCAGTCATATCAAATACGCCGTTTACAAAGGTGTTAAGGCGTTCAAAAAGCGAAAGTTTTGCCATTATTTCAGGGACAAGTCCTTCAAATGCATCTCTGTTAAGCCAGAACATAATCAGCGATATTCCTGCGAGTCCTCCACCGACATATAGACCTAAGTTGTCACGCTTGGTAAGAAACTTCACAACAACACCGATAAGCACTGATAATATCAATATTGTGACGAACGAACCCTGTGCCGTTGCCGATACATTTTCCGACAGACTTACACTGTAGTAATTGAAAAGTATTACGGCAATTCCGATACCTGCCGCAAAGCCCTGATTTTCTGTCAGCGATGAAATAAATACACCCGCAGACATCAGTGCTGCGCCAAGCATAAAAAATGCAAATAATGTGCCGTATGATGTTAAGAGGTATACATCGCCGAATTGTGAAAACACAATCGGATATATTGCTATGATACAAAGCGGAACAACATATACTGCAAGTAATGCAAGATATTTGCCGAGAATTACCTTTGTTGTTGACAGAGGCAGAGAATATAGAAGCTGGTCTGTTTTCTGCTTGCGTTCCTCTGCTATAACTCTCATTGTCAGGATGGGAACAATGACAACAAAAATCAGACTGCAAAAGCTAAACACAAATTCAAAGTTAGCAACTGCTGCCTGAATGTTATACAAAAGCGCTCCTATTCCTACAAACAACAATAAAAACGCACCGAATATGTATGCGGTTATTGAATGGAAATAGATTTTTAACTCATGCTTTAAAACTGCAATCATAACTCCTCGACCTCGCTTTCCTCAATATTTTCAGGCACAACAGTATCTTCAGCTTCTGCTTCAGTCTCCGTTTCCTCATGAACACTGCCTGCAAGCTCAATAAATATATCCTCAATATTCGCCTTCTTGGATTTTAGTTCAACAAGGGGTATCTGTTTTTCTGCAAACGCTATAAATATATCCTTACATACAGCTCTTATATCATCGCAACCGGTTTTTATAGTACCTTCTGTATAACCTTCTTCTTTTGATATAAACGATGCTTCCGAAATACATTCATTGCTCCACAATACATCCTGTGCTGTAGTTTCATCTGTTTCTGCGATAAATGTAATAGTATTCGTTTGTGACATTGTTTTTTCAAGATTATCTGCATCATCAAAGGCAATCAGCTTTCCCTTTGATATAATGAGTATCTTATCACAAATTGCCTGAACCTCAGACAAAATATGTGAGCTGAATATTACTGTGTGTTCTTCGCCAAGCTCTTTGATTAAATCTCTGATTTCAATAATCTGTATCGGATCAAGCCCGATTGTAGGTTCGTCTAAAATGATAACCTTGGGGTTTCCTAAAATCGCCTGTGCGATACCAACCCTCTGTTTATATCCTTTAGATAATTTCCCAATGGCTTTATGGCGCATCTCGCTAAGTTTTGTCTTTTCTATAACCAATTCTACTTGTCTTTTTAGTTCTTCGCCCTTTAAACCCTTTGCTTCACCAACAAACATAAGATAGTCAACGGGTGTTTCGTTCATATAAAGGGGCGGCTGCTCCGGCAGATAGCCGATACATTTTTTTGCTTCAACCGGATTTTCATAAATGTCATATCCGTCTATTTTTACAGTTCCTTCGGTTGCGGCAAGGCAACCTGTAATAATGTTCATAGTAGTAGATTTTCCGGCACCGTTAGGCCCTAAAAAGCCATACACATGTCCGTTTTCGATAGAAAACGAAAGATTGTCTACTGCAGTATGATTTCCGTAGTTTTTTGTTAAGTTTATAACCTCAATCATTTCTGTATTTACCTCCTTACCTTATTGTTATAGACGAAATAACAGGTTGTTCCTCTTTAGGAATAGTACCGTTATCATCAGTCGGATTCGACTTTGTGCAGATTTCGTCTACAATATCCATTCCTTCTGTTACCTGACCGAAAGCTGCATACTGTCCGTCTAAAAATGTACTGTCCTCATGAACTATGAAAAACTGTGAACTGCCGCTGTCATAATCGCTTGAGCGAGCCATAGATATTGTGCCTCTTGTATGAGATATGTTGTTTTCATATCCGTTTTCTGAAAATTCGCCGACAACATTTTCATCACTTCCACCTGTGCCGTCTCCGTTGGGATCGCCACCCTGCATCATAAATCCGTCCATAATTCTATGGAAGGTAAGGCCGTCATAAAAGCCTTCGTTTGCAAGTTTTACAAAATTTTCAACCGTCTTCGGTGCCACGTTCCCGTTTAATCCAATAGTTATGGTTCCGTGATTTTCAATTTGGATATCAGCGTGATGTGTAAATTCCTCATTAGATGAAGCATCATGCATATCTCCTGTATTGCTGCTATCTGTTACAGAGATGTCAGCTTCGGTATTAGTGTTATCTGTTATGGTGATGTCAGTTTCTCCGTCTGCTCCTCCGATTGCTTCTGTTGATGTAAAGCTGTTTGTATGAATAAATGTACCGGCAATGATTCCTACAATCAGTAAAGAAAGAACCGCTATAAGGGTTATTTTGATTTTTTTCTTTGTTTCTTTTGCTTTTATCGGTGCACTTAGTTTATCAGCCATGAGAAAAATTGTTTTTACTATGTTGTTGGGTAAATCTGCGTTATTCTTCATAGTCAACAGTTTCATATGAAATTCATCCGCATTTATCGTTTTGGCTAAGCATCCTTTGTTCTTTGCTGCAATTTCAATTCTGCCTAAATGCACTTCTTCTGCATTCAAAATCACATCGATGGTATCTGCATTTATTTTTATAATTTCAGAAATTTGCTTAGTTTCATAATTGTATATATACCTTAACAGATAAACAAATTTATGAAACATCGGAAGTGCTTTTAAAACAATACCGCACATATTGTCATTCTGCGTGATGGACAAATCATCATAAGAACTGTATAAATAATTTCCATTTTTAGGAACCTTAAATGCTTTATATTCTTTATCTAAAATTCTTTTGCAATATTTTGCTGCTTCCATAATAAGTGCGGATGACAGTTCTGTATCGCTGTTAATTTCTTTATTGAAAACTTGCGGTAATATTTTCTTGAAAATAGAAACGGTTGCACTTTCTGTTTTCTGACCTTCACCCAGCATAGTTTTAAGCATAAAATATACATCTTTAATATTTTCTTTTAATATGTTTTCCAATTCTTGAGCATTGCCCTTTTGAGCCTTTTTGAAGTTTGACATCATTTCTGCTTAATCCTCCTTATTTTTCTTCAATTCTTTAATTTGTGCTAAATATCTTTCTCCGATGCCCGGAATTTTTTCGATTTCTTGTTCAGAAAAACAATCTAAATCATACAGGGTGTAAATTCTTACAGTGTTCAAGATGTTCTTTACCTTTGTTGGCAGGGTTGTATCCTGAATCAGCGTTTCGCGGCGTAGTTTGTTCAGCCTTTTTCTTTTATATTTTCCTTTAGCCATTTTCATCACATCCTAACTTCTAAAATTTTGGTTCATACTATCACTGATGTTACTTTTTTCAGAATTATCCTGTATACAACATAGCATATCAAATACCGTTATATTATATATGAGCTGACTAAAGACAACCTAAAGATAAGTGTGAATATAGTGTTAAAAATAAATGAAAAAAAATCTTACTTTCAAGTTTTCAAGCTTGAAAGTAAGATTTTAAGCTACTTTAATGTTATTTTAAAGCCAATTATATTTTGTTTTGTATAGGGTGTAATTTCGCCGGAGTGTTTTTGTACAATGGCTTTTGCAATAGAAAGTCCAATACCAAAGCTACCGTCATAAACTCTTGATTTATCTCCTTTGTAAAATCTGTCAAATAATTTGTCAAGCTCTATGCTATCAGTATCTTTGCATGTGTTTTCAACAGTAATAACAGGTGTACGCTTTTTTTCTATTATTACATCTATATTTCCATTTTTATCGCAGTATTTGACTGCATTATCAAGAAGAATGGAAATTAGTTTTCGTATATCTCCTTCGTTACCATCATACTTTATGGTACCGTCAACTGTTAAATTTAATTTCTTTCCTCTTTCTTCGGAAAAAGGTTTAAATTCAGAAACCATATCCTTCACAGTATTTGTCAAATCAAACTCAAGAAAATATACGTCAGATTTATCCTCATCCATTCGTGTTAGGGACACAAGCTGATTTATAAGATGCTTCATTCGTTCCCCTTCATACTTGATATCTTCAAGCCATTCGTTTTTACCTATCTCAGCTTCTAAAATTTCAAGATTTGATAAGATCAATGTTAGTGGCGTTTTTAACTCATGATTAGCGTCCGTTATAAACTGTTTTTGTTTTTCGTAGTTTTCATAAATAGGTCTTGCAATTTTTTTCGATATAATAAAAACAAAAACTAAAACTCCCATTCCACTTGCAATCATTATCAAGAAAAAACTTACAAGCAATCTGTATGTTAAAAACCTGTTCACGTTCCCATTTACAAAGACAGCCATATAACCATTGTCAACTTTCTCGACCTTAAATCTGTATTCGGATATCCAACCGCGTGTTGCTTTTTTATTAACCGCGCACTTTCCGTAATCATCTATTTCTTTTTTTGACAGCGATGCAATAGAGTCTATATTTTCTGACACAACATTTTTGTTCTCATCAAGCCAAACTGTAAAAAAACGCGTACTAAATTGAGTTTCTTCTGTAATAAGCCTTTCAGATGGAATATACATTTTGGGTAAAGGTGATGTTTTTTCATTAACCTCAGGAAACATACCGCCATTCATGCAAATCAAATCTGTTATTGTATCAAGTGTGTTGTTAAGTTGAGATATACTTGTAAGAAGAACAACAGCAAAAATACTTGTGAGCGCCAGAATTACTGCGATTGCACTTGTAGCAATGAGCTTTTTTCGTATGCTTAATATCATTGCTTTGCCTCCAAAATATATCCTGCCGAACGCAGATATTTTATTTCAACCGGAGCTTTAAGTCTATTTATTTTCTTTCGCAAATTAGAAACGTGAACCCAAACTACACTCGTATCAACTTCGGTATTCCAACCCCATATATGCGTCATAAAGTGTTCAATCTGAATGATACTATTGGGGTTAGTCATAAGCATTTCGATTATTTGAAATTCCTTGCCGCTTAATATTTGAATTTCATCATTGAAACTCATCTGGTAGGTAGAACGATTTAAAACCAATCCGTTATATTTTATCAGGTCCGGTGTATAATTATCTTTTCGCCGAAGCATTGCCCGAACTCTTGCTATCAGTTCACCGTTGTAAAAAGGCTTTGCAAGATAATCGTCAGCTCCGGCATTCAGGCCTTCAATCCGTTGAGGAACCTCCGTTCGTGCTGTCAAAAACAAGGTAGGTGTGGTAATATTTTCTTCTCTGATTTTCTTAAGCACCTGTATTCCGTCAAGCCCAGGCATCATAATATCCAGTATTATACCATCGTATTCTTTTGATTGTGCATACAAAAGTGCATCATCACCTGTTGAAACACCGTCAACAACAAATTTATTTACTTCTAAGATATGAACCAATGATTTTAATAACCGCGGATCATCCTCTGCAACTAAAAGCCTCATCATATCACCTGCACTTTCCTGAACGACATTTTATCACATAATCCTTAAGACTAGCTAAAGGCATTTGTAAAATCAAATATTCATCCCAATTTAGTCAAGCTCAAATGCTCCGGTATAAAGCTGATAATATGTTCCTTTATCAGCAATCAGTTTTTCGTGATTTCCACGTTCGATAATTCTTCCTTTGTCAAGCACCATAATAACATCAGAATTTTTAACCGTTGACAGTCTGTGCGCAATCACAAAAACCGTTCTGCCTTTCATAAGCTTATCCATACCTTCCTGAACTAACTTTTCTGTTCGTGTATCAATGGAGGATGTTGCTTCGTCCAAAATCATAACCGGCGGATTTGAAACTGCGGCACGCGCAATAGATATAAGCTGTCTTTGTCCTTGTGAAAGTCCACTGCCGTCGCCTTTTAAAACAGTATTATACCCTTGGGGGAGCATACGGATAAATCCGTCAGCATTAGCAAGTTTTGCGGCAGCAATGCACTCATCATCAGTTGCATATGGGTTACCGTATCTTATATTATCCATGACAGTCCCCGTAAACAGATTTACGTCTTGCAGAACAACACCGAGAGAACGGCGAAGGTCTGCTTTTTTAATTTTATTAATATTAATACCGTCATAACGTATCTTACCGTCGGCAATATCATAAAAACGATTAATCAGATTGGTGATTGTGGTTTTTCCTGCACCCGTTGCACCTACAAAGGCAATCTTTTGTCCGGGTTCGGCATAAAGTGAAATATCGTGTAAAACTTGTTTTTCAGGAACATATCCAAAATCCACTTTGTCAAGAACAACGCTTCCTTCAAGCTTTGTATAAGTAACAGTTCCGTCGTGATGAGGATGTTTCCATGCCCACATTCCGGTTCTGTTTTTAACTTCGCTTATTACTCCGTTTTCTTCTTTGACATTAA
>JAZNCI010000027.1:0-2921 GCA_045587485.1 Clostridia bacterium | reverse complement strand
CGTAGTGCCGTCTTTTTTGTCAGGAGTAATAAGACCTTTTGTTTCATAGTTCAATATAATTTTTCTTGTGATTCCAACGGCTTTTGCTATCTCGCCGATGGAAAATAAATTGTTATTATCCATAAAATAATCCTCGTTTTTGTATAAAATAAATATTTTTGAAAAAATTCGAAAAATTTCTCAAAAAACACTTGCATCGTCCATTGATGGACGGTGTATGATTATTGTAACATATAATATCAAATTTTTCAAGATGTGGAGGGTGATAAATTTGAAATTAAAGGATTATTGCATTAAGGAAGGAAAGGAGTATTTATTATCCGAGTGGGATGACGAAAAAAACATGCCGTTCACCCCTGAAACTGTCAGCCCGAGCAGTTCTGTTCCGGTATGGTGGAAATGCGAAAAAGGTCACTCGTGGCAGACGCAGGTGCGAAGCCGTTCAAAAACACTTACAAGATGCCCGAAATGTCTTGCGACAGAACTCTCTAAAAAGAGAAAACAACAGGTAAAAGAATTTGCAAAGAAAATGAGTTGTAAATAAGTGCCCGTTTTTTTGTACACTATTAAAAAAATAAAAATTTACTATATTATAAAGAAAGAAGGAATAAACATTGAAAAAGTTATTTAGCACGGTTTTATGCTTGTGTATGCTTATCAGCATATTGCCAACAAATGTGTTTGCTGCGTCGGTTGTAAATATTTTCAATATTACAGTAACCGAGCCAGTGACAGGTGAAAAGCCGGTAAATTCGGGCTCTGTTCCCTCAACGGCAAGCACCGAGGTTGTAAAGGTGGAATGGGACGGCGATTTTGATGACAACGGCTGTTTTATTGAGGGTAACTCATATAAGGTTTCCGTTACCGTCAGAATAAAGGCAGGTCAGGATAAATATATAAAATACGTTAAATCCACAACCAAAATCAACGGTCAGCTTTCTGAAATGAAAAGTCTTACCGAGGATAAAAAGCAGGCTGTGATCTGTTACACCTTTAACGTCGGTAGTAAAACCGAAGGGGGACAGGCAGGAGGTGTTGCACGGGACCTCAGCAAAGCAAAATACAGCGAGCTTTCTGTCAACGAGTTTGAATGGGAGGTTTTAAGACTTTGTAATATTGAACGTGCCAAGGAAGGTCTTGATTCGCTTTCCATGAACGGTACTCTTCAGGATATCTGCGATATTCGTGAAAAGGAGCTTGTAACCACTTTTTCTCATGACAGACCCGACGGAAGCGATTGCTACTCGGCAATTCCTTCCACTTATACCTGGAGTAATGTCGGAGAAAACATCGCAAGGGGTCAGCGTAATCCTGCGGAGGTTGTAGAATCATGGATGAACAGCCCCGGACACCGTGCCAATATTCTTAATCCCGAATTCCGCTATATGGGTGTCGGATATAATTCCAACGGAAATAACTGGGTTCAGTTCTTTTCAAGCAGTAAAGATTTCAAAATTGTTGGCAAGAACTCGTTTTCCAACAGCTCATATAATGAAGAAATATCCGAAACCGATATCAAGGACGTGTACCTGACAATTACGGCTTCCAACGGTTATAAATCTTATATGCCTGTGGATTTTGATTCCATGAAGCAGACAGGGGGCAAGTATTACCCAAGACTTGCTGCTACTCAGAACGTTTCGTTTATAAAGGTCGAGGATACCGACATTGAAACAAACTCTGATAAAACAACCAATCAGGAAAAAGAGCCGACAGTAACAAGTCCAACAGAAGGCAAGACTACCGATCTTACAGAAGGAAGTCTTTTTGGAAAATACATACCGATTACCCATGTATACGGCACCAATTTCGGCGTACCTTACAATATGGAAGCCGGCTCTATACAGCAGTTCGATATCGGAACCCGATTCTATGACGAAACGATAGGTATACAACCAAGCTTTGCTCCGCAGGTAAAGAGAAGTGATTATCAGAACCATTACGTCAAAATAAGTTACCTTGGAACATACGGTACCGTCGGTAAAGAAATTGCTGTTACCAGACTCGGTATCATTGACGAAGCGGAATATGACTTGGTTATGAACGGAAAGGAATCTGACTGGGCAAAGGTATATAATCTTACAAAGGATACCATCGTAATTTCCGCAGATATATACGATGAAAACAAACAGTTTGTAAGAAAGCTTACTCCCGCCGCAGTTATCGTGGCAACGGATGCAAGCGGAAGCTTTATTACATTTTCACACTT
The DNA here is from genome assembly GCA_045587485.1 of Clostridia bacterium. Lineage (GTDB taxonomy): Bacteria > Bacillota > Clostridia > Monoglobales > Monoglobaceae > SIG440. The sequence continues at coordinate 712 of JAZNCI010000027.1, read as the reverse complement.
CCTTGGCTCAACCTCAACAATCCTCTATTCACAGATAGATAATTTCTTTGCAGCGGACGAGGATAAGAGCAGAAGTACAAAGTCATTCTCGTTTGTAAGCGATAAGATTATGCTTACAAATAAGGCTGATGCAGAAAAACTTCTTCCGCCTGCGGAGATATTAAACTACGAGTATAAAACATATCCTGAACTTAACGTGACACCAAACTACAATGCAAACCATATACTCGGCGATGAGGAATTTGTAACGCCTGATAACGTATATTATCAGGTGGGTGTTGATTTCAAACAAATAGACCCCGTTATAAAAAACGAAATCAGGGATGTTGTCAGCTATTCCTATTATACGCACAAGATTGATACCCTTTACACCCAGAGAAACATTGTAACCGCAGACGGCACGCTTTACGGCGTTACCTCTGAATATGAAAAGAAGAAAATTGCAACAAATGTAAAAAAAGCCACCGCAAATCATTACCTTACAAATAGCGGCGAGGTAAAGGAGCTTAGCGGTAAAACTGTTGCAACAGATGTATATGACTACGAGGAATCCGACGACGGCTGGGTTATTGGTATCATCAAGAATGACAGCTCGTTCTATATGGGATATACCTATATTGAGGGTAAGGACGGCTATGCAAGAGGTCTTGCAAAAATGACGGAAAAGGTAAAGTGCGTTGTTCCTAACGGCCTTATCACCAATGATGATGCT
>JAZNCI010000026.1:0-2728 GCA_045587485.1 Clostridia bacterium | reverse complement strand
GATATATGCTTCTGTAATCGGTTCGTTGACAGTATCAAGTACAAAATCAATGCACTTGAAATGGTTAGCGGCTTCAAGAATATCGTTGACATGGGCTGTTCCATCTACGGTGTGCGTTTCAAAGATATATCGTGTCTGTTCGTGTGTCAGGCGACTACCTTCGATGTTATTGGAATTGTACGCAAAATCCACCTGCAGTCTGTGATAAAATCCGCCGCTGATTTTACGTTTCTTTTCATGCAGCAGCGTATTTACGACAGTTCTCGGCTGTGTCATAGATGAAGCCTCCCTTGGTATGTTTTTTAAATATTATACACTATTTTGGCTGAAAAGTCAATCATTGTTTGGGGAGTGCGAGTGTCAAGCAAAAGAAGACAGTAAATTATAAACTCTTCACCGTATACAAAATCAGAAGATTAAATCAGTTAAAGGCATATATGCAGAACAATTTTCAGCCATTTCATAGAGTCCACATCAATACTTTCTCTCATAATCTTTTTCTTTGTATAAAAGATAAACTGCAAAGGCAACTGTCGGAAGCATACTAATCATTCCTACTATGCTTGGACCGAATATGCTGCGTTCAGGATGACATTCATTATCAAACAGGATTCCTATACCTGTAGAATTAATTGCTCCGTGAAAAAGTGCAGGAACCCATATGCACTCCGTTTTTTCATAGACATAATCAGTAATTGTTCCGTCTGCAATGCAGAAAACGGTAAATACAACCATTCCCATAACAGGTGCACCGGTGTATTCCATTCCGTAATTGAAGCCATAGAAAACTATTATAACGAAATGGAAAAAACTCCAGATTATTCCGCCTATAATAAGAGCTTTTATTTTTCCGAAACCCTTTTTCAGCTGCGGATATAGAAAACCTCGCCAGCCTACTTCCTCTCCGATAGCCGTAATCATTCCGATAAATGCTCCCATAATGATTTTTATAACCTGCTCAAAAACATAGCTGCCGAAAGAACCGTGTTCCTCCATAATCATCTGATATTCTTCGGGATAATTAATTGCCCACGACTTCGCCGTTCCGTCGAATCTATCGGGAAAAACTATAAAAAACAATACAGCACCTGCAAAATCCAGTACAGCAGGACCAAGCCACGCAATGAGAATTGGTTTGATATTCCCCTCAATTTTCGGAATCCACCCCATTCCCTTTACATCTGCACCAACAAGAAAACAGGAAATAAGAGGCGTAAACATAATCAAGGGACCCAATCCACTTGCTTCGTTTTCTCCTGCTATAATTTGCAAAATACATGATGATAAAAATGTGAAAATCAGAAACCATTTAATCTTTTTAGTATCCATATCTCCTCACCTCAACAATAAAACTACCACTATTATACCATGTATTTAATAATATGACAATAGCGATTAAATGCGTGTTTTTTCAAAAGCCGTCCGTGATTGTTAGTCACAAACGGCTGTAATAATATTCAGTTCGACTTATTGGGATTTGTCTAACTGTGTTTAACACTTGCAGATAATGCATACTCTGCTTTCTGCGGCTTTCATAGGGTTTTCAAGTTCGGATTCCCAATCAGTGGTTTCGTGGGTAAATACAACGCACCAATTCATTGTTGCATCAAAAACATACACCTCGCTTGGAAAATAAGCATTAGGGTTATACATATTCTGCTCTTCCAATCTGTAATCATCATACCATTCCTGCTCAATCCTTGCAACTAAAGTATGTGAGTCTGCTTCAGCTGTAAAGTCAACAAGTTGACAATAAGAAGGATTACCCTTTTCTGTTATAAAGAATACAGGACCACTATGTTCTTTTAAAAATGCTAATGCTTCATTAAAGGACACCGTTAGGAAATGTGAGTTCATTTTTTTCCACAAAAATGACTTCTTATACCAATCTGCGGTAATAAGATGATTGGTCTTTGACATTTCGATAATCCAATCTTTATGTTGGATTTGAAACTCTTCCCAGGGCACGACAAAGCGGTCTATAGATGCTTTGCGGATGTCATTTGCATTATCAAGTAGTTTAATATACATATTGTAAGCCCCGTCAAATTTTTATTTTTCGGTATGTCCGACCTCCTATATTATACCATACTCCATCGCATTTTTCAATATATTAGAGATTACAGTTAGTACTATCTTACATCATAATAAAACTCATTTGCTGCTTGTCTGTCTTTTCCTGTAAAAATACGTTTTGTTATCTTTCTGTTTTTTATCAGATACCAATCGCCAAACTCATCAAACTTTCTGCTTGATGTCAATATATACGAGCCTTTAAGCGTGCCATATTTCTTTCCGTTGACGGCTCCAAGCTTTTTCAATCGTACTGCAAAGTCCATATCCTCAAGACTGACAAGAGATTCGTCAAATCCTCCTATTGCATCAAAATCCCGTTTATACAGCCAGAACATCGCACCACTTAGATATCCGCCATTTTTAATCATTATCGGCAATAAATTTACTGCCACATACATTGACGAAAATGCTATTCCTACAGACATTCTATCAAATTTAGGATTTGTTCCCCCTCCGATATATTTGCCGCTTTCAAGCATTTCCTTTATTTCTCGCAATGAATATTTAGTCATCATACTGTCTGCATCTATAGTGACTATTATCTCGCCGCTTGCTGCTTTCACTCCTGCGTTACGGATAGCTGCTATACATTTGTCATCATTTATAATCACCTTTGCACCATAATGCTTTGCAATTGCAGTTGTTTTATCAG
>JAZNCI010000025.1:0-45631 GCA_045587485.1 Clostridia bacterium | reverse complement strand
GCATTCTCTGAGTATATCATAGTATTCTTTCAATTCGTCTTTTTCGGAATCTGTTTTAGAGAATTTCAAAAAACATTCGATGTTAATTCTATGTGCATCGAGTTTGCTCGTAGCCTTACCAAGCAAAGGTGCTCCGTACTGCTCTATGCAATATGCAAAATTTTTGATATGCCCCTTAAAATAACAGTTTAGCTTGTTGAGAGTATATCCACGCTTTAAGGCGGCGTTTATCAGAGCTTTCTGCCCTTTAAGCTTACCGTCAGGCTTTAGAATTTCGTCAAGTGCGTTTTCAGCTTCCAGTTCGTCTACAATCTGTCTCGCAAAATCGTATCTCAATTCATCTTCTTCACATCTCGATAGTTTAGTTTCGCAAAATTTATCTCCAAAATGCTCAACTCCATATTTTCTTGCAAATTTAAGGGATTCGGGGAACTCAATTCCTGTATTTCCAAAAATACAATACATTTTCGAAAAGTGTTCGGGAAGAAATCGCTCGGCTATGTCAGCAACTACCTGTGAATCCTTGCCGCCGGAGAACGCTAACGCTATATTATGCTTGCTTATCTCAAATGCCTGACGGAGAACGCCAACAGAAATCTGTATTTTAGTTTCAAGCGGCAATTTCTGTAGTTCGTGGATTTCCCAGAATTTATAACTCGGTTTTATGTAACTCATACCCCTATCACCCTCCTCATATTATCATACTTTCTCGGCACATCAATTCCGTGTGCAACTGCATATCTTATGCACCAAGCAAATTTATAATTTTTCGCTTTTTGAAACTCCACAACTTCCGCCCAGGTATTCAACTCTGCATCTTGCAGTCGTGTGTTTCTCAAATTTTCCTGTCGCTTGACTTCAACGAGGTCAATATCAACAATTTTTTTATCTTTTCTTTGCACCTCTTTTGTAGCTTCATAGCCACAATAGGGGCATTTTGTTTTTGTAGGTGGATATACAGCATAACAATTCTGACACTCACGGATTTTAACTGTGTTTTCTTGCTTCTTTGGTTCAAGCGTCCATGTTCTATCGTCGTCAGGTAATCCGTGAGAATAACAATTGCCTACGTGGTCGATGATAATAGCCGTTTTATTCGGCATATATCTCATTGACCGCATTGACTGCTGTATGTATAGCGTAAGGCTCTGTGTCGGTCTGAGCAGTACAACACACTCACAATCAGGAACATCTAAGCCCTCTCCGAACAACTCAGCATTGCAGAGTATTTTTATATCTCCGTTTCTGAATTGCTCCATAACGCTTGTGCGCTCGTTTTTAGGGGTTGTACCGTCAAGGCTATAACTACTATATCCTGCGTTCTGAAACTCAATAGCGGTCATTCTGGAGGCTTCTACGGATGCACAGTATACAATAGTTTTTTTATTTTTTGCAAGTCGCTCCCATTGCTTGACTGTTTCGCCGTAGATTTCCTTGTTCTGCATCAACTCATTGACTTCATCGGCTTTATACTCACCTGCACGGATATGCAGATTTGATGTATCTGCAAGCTTGACAGAGTAATACTTGTAAGGGGAGAGATAGTTATTTTCTATCAACCATTGAGTTGATACTGAGGTTATCAAATCCTCGTACACTTCCCCCAAGCCGCCTTGATTTAAGCGGCAGGGTGTTGCTGTAAATCCAAGCTTTAACGCACCGGGGAACGCATCATAAATTTTAGTGTATGTTTTAGCTGTGCTGTGGTGACACTCGTCTGTGATGATGATGTCAGGCTTAGCAGTTAAATCTAGCCGTTTGCTTATCGTCTGCACCATTCCGACTGTACAGAGGTTAAAATCAACCCCACACATACGGAAAGTATTTGTTATCTGTTCGCAGAGTTCCTTACGATGCACGAGGAACAGTACACGATTGCCTTTGGCTGTAGCGTTTGCAGATATTGTGCCTTGTATTATAGACTTGCCACCGCCGCAGCCGAGAACGGCAACTATCGCACGGTTGCCGCTTTTGATTGACGATTTTATGTCATCAATCAGTTGCTGTTGGTATGGTCTTAACTGCATTATCATTCTCCTTTCCCTTTGTGTAACATGTGTAACATGTGTAACACTGTGTAACTGTATGTTCTACAGATTACACGGCTATTTATAGCCGTTTTTTGATGTTGTGTAACTGTGGAACATTTTCGCGCATTGTCTCATGCGCGAGAGAATTTATATATACGCATAAATTATGTGTCACACATATTCCCATATATAGTATATTGCGGTTTTTTGTTCCACAGTTCCACAATCCCGATTTTACGTGCTTTGCGGTGTGTACAGCCGTTCCACAAGTGTTACACAGTTACACACATTTATAAAATTTCAACAAAACCGTTGTCATTTTCTCCGTCATAATCTGTCATAATTAACACAATGCATTCTGTAACAACTCCGTTCAACCTTTTCGGCTTTGTCATTGCTCTACCTCTTGTGTGTATCAATCCATTTGATTTTAGCCAAGAGGTTATGGCTCTATAATCGAAGCCTTGTGTCGTCAAGGCTTCTGCGAATTTTGTCTTGTTAATCCACACATAATCATCATCAATGATACCGTATACATCCCCTGACGGTTTAATCTGAAATCCGTCCTCACCCTTACGCTCAAACTTATTTGAATTAATCGAAATCCAGTCTTTAATGAATGCATAACCTCGGCTTCCTGCGGATGCTGTAGCTTTATCTTTGAGAAATTCAGATATTTCCTTAATCGTCAGGTGCTTTCCTGATTTAAAGACAAATCTGTCTGCCAGTTCATCGGCAATTATCAGGATTGCCGCCGCCATTGCCTGCTTTTCTGTCGTTTGGGTTTCATTCAGCGTTTTTGTCAGTTCAAGATACTTCTCTTTGGCTTCCTCAATCACTTCATCGGTGAGAGCCTTGACAAATATCTCTCCTGCAAACCCGTAGTTGTTTTTTACGCAGGACGATGTTCTGTAGCCGTCAAGTATAGCCTTTTCAGATGCTTTGCACTCAATGTCAATCGTTCGGCTATGTGCTCCCGCGCCTTGTGCCTCGTTGACTATTGGTGATTCACCCGAAGTAAGAATCGACAGTCTCCATGTCGGAGTTTTATCAACGCCGCCTGCTTTGTTACCTCTCGTTCTGCCTGCACCCTGTGCGAGTTGATATACATCAAATCGGCTTTTACCGTGGGAATCTTTTGATAATTGCAGCTCGTCAATAATCATCGGGATATTGTTCAAAAATGCCGCCGTTTTCTCGTGTCCGACCTGTGTTGCGTTAAAAGTTTGAATGTACTGTCCGACCTCAGGATTACCCCACACCGATGCCGCAAGCATTAATGCTACTGTTTTACCTGTTCCCGAATCAACGCCCCAGAGGTGTACAAAGAACGGCAAAGCACCAATTTTTGCAATCAGTGGCGATGCAAACGAAGCGGCAAGCATAATCCTCGCTGTAAGCGTTTCTGTGCGGCATTTTTGAGCTTCTGCGAGCCAGTCAGTATAATTACCCCTCTTGCTGATAGCATCGTAAATATTGCCGTATGATGCATCTCCATCAAATACGATGTTATCAACGTAGGGGGAGAAATTACCCTCTCCGATATAACCCAATCGTCCTACGGATTGTATTTCGGGGATTATATTCTCATTGAGAGTTTCCAAATCGCACATCGCTTTTGAAAAAAGCTTTGCAGACTCGGACGATACAGCCACACCATAGGCGGACAAATCTACGACTTTTGAGGAGTTAAACAATGATGTTTTCGGTACTACCAACTCTCGCCAGGTGGTGTTCACCATATTATCTCTGATTCTGATAAACGCTATTTTCAGCTTTTCTTCGCCTGTGTCGATGTTTACAAGTCGTTCCACAGGCATTATTGGATGTCTGCAAGCATACTCCACATTGTTCGGGGTTACTCTTGCGATGCCGTCAGCGTTACAGAGCCACTCACCGCACTCCAGTTCCAACGGTTGCCACGGAAAATCCGAGGGGTTTACCAAACTGTTATTGCTTGATGTGGTAAGCCGCATTGACTTCTCATAGGCTTTGTAGGTTGTCTTAAAGCCTTTGTAGCCAACTTTGGCAGCTTCAACGGCAAGCCTGTCAAGTGTTCGCTGCTTTGAGAAAGGCGTATCCTGCGTGAATACGTCGTGATATGGGTCGTCAGAATTAGCAAAATCCTCAAAGCTGTATCTAAACCGCCATTCAAAGCCGTTCATATCTTCGGGGGATATTTCTGCTTTCAATTTCTTAAAGATTTCGTTGAAAAGCGATTTTTGCCCTAAAAAAACTGCCTTATTTCTAACTTCGGTGAGCGCTTCTGTCAGCTCATCCTGTGATTTTGAAAAGAACGCTATGTGTTCAAGCATACCTGTGAGGGATGCCGCGTTAAATTCTGCAACCTCGTTTATATTTATTGCATCCGTGATTTTCACCACCTTTCACGCTGATTTTTGGGTTAAAACGGCACGTCTTCCTCAGCTAACAGCTCATACTCATCCGCCCCGATTGTTACCGCTCCCTGTGCTGTCTGCACGGTTGTCGTCTGCTGTGTCTGTTGTTCGCCGTTATTCTGCTTACTTCCACAAAATTCGACATTATCAACATATAAATCTGTAGTATAATGTGTCACATCGCTGTGATTTCTGTCCTGATAGCTTCCAGTTCTCAACGAACCCTCGACACATATCATAGTTCCTTTGCTGAAATAGCGTGATACAAATTCCGCTGTCTGTCGCCACGCTACACAAGTGATGAAATCCGCATCATATTCGCCGTTAGCGTTTTTAAATCTGCGGTTTACTGCTACAGTAAATCTGCATGATGCAATACCGCTCTGCGTTTGCCGTAATTCAGGCTGAGCAGTCAAGCGACCCATGATTATTGATTTGTTCATTGATTTCCTCCTCAATTGTTGAAATTGTCGTAAATATCGGTGCAAGTTCTTCAAGCATTGAATACTTACGCTGAAACGCTTTAAGTTCCGCAAAGGCTTTGCTTAAAAGTGTTTCATATTTTTCTTCCACTGTGATAATAGTTGTCAATGGCTCGTATTTGTGGGGTTCTGTCGTAATCTGAAACGCTCTTGAAGTTTCGGGGATATTGAGAGTGGGAGCAACTTCAACTATTACCAAGCTATTAATAAATTTTCTTGACTGGTGAAGTCGCCACTCATTCGCCGCCGTTTCGTTGTTCCATTCGTAATCATTGTGAAGCGGTGCTGTTTCAATCTTATTCGCTTCAAGCAATGTTTTCGCCGTTAATCCTTCTTCTGTTGCGGCAAGCTGTTCAAACAACTCGCCGCTTTTCTGTGCATCTCCTTTGATGCGTGTTCCTGATTTCCACTGATAGACCATAGTGAATACCTCCTGTTTTTTGTTTTTTTGTGGCTGTTAGCCTGCCAATACGTGTCCCAACTCACAGCAACACGCCACAGCATAACCAACCTCGACTGCCAAGCCTTGACTGACCTTGCCGCAACAAAACCCAACTGACCTAGACTGCCTTGTCATATCCCAACTCATCTCACCAAAACTCACCAAGCCTCGCCTTACCAAAACTGCCTTGACGCACCGTAACGCACCGTAACCAACCGTAACCTAACTGACCTTGACTGCCATGGCGAGCCTTAACGCAACAAGCCAAAACTCAACGCAACCCACCGTAACTGCCCTTCCACGACTATTGTTTGCAGTTATTCGGCCGTTGCCACTCTGAAAGCACCAGATATACCACCTTTTTCCGTTCTCCATTCGCCAAGACCGCAGCAGAAGCCGCCAAGATTAATCATCGAGATTATATTTTCAAGCGTAAGAACACCACCCTCAAGGTAAGAAATTCTGCATTTGCATTTCCAAGACTTAAATTCACCTCTATATCTCAAATCTGCTGTACCCATTCCGATTTTAACCATATCTTCACGCATAACAGGCGGTTCATCTGTTTCAATTTCTACAAATTCAGCATCGTTTATGCCATTAAGCCAGAATGTACCGTTTGCTGATACTTTGTCTTTCATCAATCCCTGTCTGTAAGCCGCTGCAACCGCTGCTTTTTTAATCGCTACTGCAGGGAAACCAAATCTTGCACCGCTTCTTATTGCTTCATTGAAGATTTCCTCGCATTCTTCGGGAGTTGAATTTTCGGGGATTTCAGGCATACCGTCAAGCCAGTACATTGAACGGATAAAATCCTCAACAGGGTTTTTAAAACTCTTTTTCTTACCCTTTGCTTTTCCCTGCTGTGCTTCAAGAATTTCACGCTTTGCCTTTTCGCTCCAAGCGTGAACGATAAGCGGTGTTTCTCCGATAATTGTGATTTCTGCCGTCTTTTTAACGACAGGAGCGATTGTAATTACCTCTGCGGTTTTCTTTGCTGTTGCCATAATAAACTTCTCCTTTTCGTTTCCTTTTTATTTTACCGTATCAATACGGTTTTCACGCTTCCACGCCATATACCGCCCATACGACATACCCATAATATCAGCCCTCTTGCTGTCATCGAGCAAGGCAGCATTCGCGCCTGTGTGGCGTTTAAATTTGATTATCTGGTCGTAGTGACCGCCTTTGCGGTTTTTGCTCATATGATTTCTCCTGTCAGCGTTTCGGGTTCGCCGTTTCCGAATAATGCGGATTTTGCATCAGGTGCAGGCTGTTCAGGGATAGGTTCGGGGATAGGCTCAGGGACTGTATTAGCAGGGAGTACAGCTTCATCAACATTGTTTTCCTCTGCGGAGTACATTCCACCTAATTCGCTCGGAAACGCTTCACGGAGTGCGTGAACAAGTGCTACCTTTCTTATCATCGTTGCTGGTTTTGTAGCCCAGTTTGACATAGGTTTGCCGTCTTTTTTCTGACAATATTCGTCAAATGATACTGTAGTTTCGATAGGATATTTAAATCCCTCCATATAAACCTTTGCCCAACCGCCTACAAGGACTTCACCGGGAAGCGTAAGTGTACCTATTCTTTCTTCGAGCGTTCCGTCCTGTTTAAGAACTATAACGCCTGCCTGCTGTCCTGCATACTTCTCGTTTCTCATTGCTCTTTTAGTCATAGCTTCTTTGCTTGTGACGATTGTTGCAGGCTGTGAACCGTATTTGATAAGATACGCTTCGCGGAGAAAAGGGTTTAATCCCTGGTACTTGCAGAGGTTGAGGAACATCACTACTTCCTGGTCGCTTACTGTGCCGTTGCCACTTACGAGATAATTTTTGATGATTGAGGGGCTGAGTTTTACTGTTTTACCGCCGCTTTCGTACTCAACCACCTTGTTGTTGAGATTACCTGTCTGAACTAAACTGTTCTGTACTGCCATAATAAATTACTCCTTTCAAATCGCCTAAATTTTCTTAAATTCGATGTTTCTGCCGTTGAAGAACTGCTTTAATGCAATTGCATCATCTGTCGAGAGGAACGCACTGAAATTTACCCACTGCTTTTTCACTTCGGGCTGTGTTTCCTCTACCTGTTCGGGCTGTGCCTGTACTGCCTGCATCTCTGCCGCCTGTTCAGCTTCACGCTGTGCCTGCACCTGTCGCTCTACTTCGGCTCTCTGTCGTGCTTCTTCGGCTGCCTTGGCTCTTGCTTCTGCCTGCGCTTTCAGCATTGCTTCGTGTTCTGCCTTACGCTTTGCAATTTCTGCAAGGCGAGAACCCTCAGAAATTGCCCTGTTTACGTCAAGAGTACGTTTATATTCCTCTGTCGCTTCAAAAGCAAATTCAGGCAATTTTGACAGCGTATTGAGGTCATTCTGTATCTGTTCAAGCTTTGCGTTGATTTCGTCCTGTATAGCTGACATTTTTACAGAAGTGTTCAACCACTTTTCATTGAAAATTCTGCCGAAATCAAGCCATTCAGGCTTTATAAGTGTGTCAAAATACTCAATGATACTCTGCTTCTTGTTCTGCTTCTGTTGCTCTTCATAACTTTTGATTTGCGTATCGATAAGCTTTACAGGCTTATCAATGATGCTGATTAATTCATTTATCTTGTCCTTGAAATCATTGAAAGGTCTGAGGTATTCTTTTTCTCTGCGGATTCGGTCATCATTCAGAGCCTTTTTAACTCTGTTAAGGTCTGCTCTGTCAGCTTTTGCACCTTTGATGCCGTCCTCGTTGTAGATGCAGTTTGCGTACTTGTCAGCAACTGCTGTAATCTCTGCTTTCAGTTCCTCGTAATTAAACGAGATAACCTCAGGAAGCTGCACTTCGTTTACTCTTAATTCCATAAATATAAATTCTCCTTTCAAATTTTCGGAAGTACTAACGGCGGTTGCTTATCCGCTAACACATACTCCCAGAACTTTTCACCCTCTTGCATCAGATAGTCTATATCGCCTTGAACTTTTTCACACTCTATGATATAATGCTTCGTTTGCAAATAGGGGATTTTGTCAAAGACTGTTTTTAACTGTGCTTTCAGGACTGTGAAATCCTTTTCGCATACTGCCATATAAAATAGCACTTGGCAATAGTAATTCATCGGGATTTGGTTCTGCCACTTCTCTTTCTGCATTGACCGCAGAATTTCTGTCGTTTTACATTCCCATATTCCCTGTCTGCCTGTTTCACTCTCCGTCAGCCAACCGTCAAGGCTTGCTTTCGCCCATGGGTATTTGTTGTTTGTAAAACTGTTGTTTTCAACATACTCCACTTGATATTGTGGAAAGTCAAGCTTAAACAACTCTCGGAGATAGTGCTCTGCTTTCGTACCGTATTCGACAAAAGGTTTGTCTGAGATATCCTCAGGGACTTTGCGACCTGTTTTGTACTCCCATAACGTGACATTATCCATGTACGGATTAGCACCGATTACAGCGGAGATTTCAGAGCCGCCAATTCCGCCCATTCGATTTTTTAACCAATCGTCACGGGTTTGCAGTATCTTCATTTCAACCAATTGTCAACACCCCTCCCACAAACTTTTCAGGCTCAACCTTGAAATGTCTGCATATCCGCAGAACTTCTTCGAGCCTTAACTCTAAGGGGTTTTCAAGCCGTTTAAGGTACGTTACATTTGATGCACCTATTATATCGCCCATGTCACGTGAAGTGTATTCACGGCTGTTTTGGAGCAGTCTGAGATTATCAGCAATACGCTCGCTGTTTCTCTGTTGCTCCGTCAGTTTAATCTTCGGCATAGTCATCAACTGCCTTTCGTAAGTATCTGCGTGCACAATCGTCGCAGTACCATTTGTGATTTATGCGTATTGCGTACTCGGTATCTATCCGACACCCACAGCAATCGCAGTCGGGGCGGTTGCTGTATCTCCGTTCCTGTTCCTGTTCGTGTGCATCGAGCAGGGTTTCGTAGCCGTGCATTACGCCCTGCCTATCTTGTCGGATAAGCCAAGCAGATAATCTGCGGACACATCAAAAAGCATTGCCAGTGCATAAACGTCTGACGCAGGCAAATCCTTGGCATTCGCGAGCCTGTTACGATACGTTTTCTCGGTGATGTTAAGCTTTTCAGAGATTTGTGAAATAGTCCAACCTCTACGAGCTCGTTCAGCTTCTACGTTTGAGTAAAAAACTTCGATATTCATTCGGTTTCCTCCTTAATAATATTTGTTTTGTAGGCAATTACTTGCCCTGTGCTTTTCTTGCCTGTTCACGCAGGTACTCATATAACTGCTCTGTTTCGGTCATGTTGGTTCAGCTCCTTTCTGTTTTTTGGTGTGGTATTTATAGTTAGTTTTGTACTTGTTTTAGGTACAATCTTATTATATACTTATTTTGAGTACTTGTCAAGTAGAAAAATACCTAAAATAAGTACAGTATTTTTGTGCAAGTATACAAAATAGGTAATTTCGCTTGCAAAATACCTAAATTAAGTATATAATATAGTTACAGGGAGGTGATTAAATGGCTGACGAAAATGTGGCGAAGCGCATCAAAATGTTGCGTGAAAGCAAAGGAGCAACACAGCGTGAAGTCGCTGAAGCTCTTGGGCTGAGAAAAAACACATACGCACATTATGAAGACGGTTCCAACGGCATTAAAATAACTGTTGTCGCTAAAATAGCAGAGTATTATGGCGTAACAGTTGACTGGTTGCTTGGTACAGGCGAATATGCGAAAAGCCCACCGCCAGAGGACAGATGGGAATCTATCAGGAAAACGCTTGAAAAGTTCCCTGAGAAAGATTTTCAGGAAGTCCTCAGCTTTCTCAAATTTATTGAATGGAGAATAAATGAGAGAAACAAATAATTCAAGATGCGTCAGGGAAAAAATCTCCTGGCGCTATCTTTTTTCTTTTTTTTGGTAATTTCCATTGACACAATTTCCGAAATGTGGTATAATCTAACCATAAAATATTATAAATCAACCTACCCCACATCACAAGAGTGAAAAAAATCTTGTTATGTCGGGAAATGTTTAAGGAGCGTGATTTTATGAGCAAATCTAAAAATCTGCCGATTTACATTACGTTAGGAGTTTTAGCATCAGTATCTTTGTGCTGCTGCAACTGTTTCGGGCTTAATCTGTTACTCGGTGATGATGCCGATACCGATACAGCGATTACAACATCCACCACTACTACAGCTACAGCATCGACAACGGCAGAATCTACAACAGTCGCTACTACAACTACAACTGTCACCACAGAACCGCCCTCAGAATTAATCGTCACATTCTTGGACGTAGGGCAGGGAGACGCTGCTCTTATCGAATGCGACGGGCATTATATGATGATTGACGGCGGTAATCCTGACGATTCAAGCAAAATGTACACTATCTTACAAACGAGGGATATCCCAAAACTGGATATAGTCGTAGCATCTCACGCACACAGCGACCATATAGGAGGTCTTGCAGGCGCTTTAAATTACGCAACGGCTGACCTCATACTTTGCCCTGTTGCCACATACGACAGCGATATTTTTGCGGATTTTGCAAAATACGCAGGAGAGATAACTGTGCCGAATGTAGGTGACACGTACACCCTCGGAGATGCAGAAATCCAAATCCTCGGAGTAAACGGAGGAATGGAAACCAACGACACATCAATAATATTATCGATTGAGCACGGCGAAAATCGATTTATTTTTACTGGAGATGCAGAACGTGAAGCGGAGCAAGCAGTTCTGAATAATTGCACCGACCTTGAAGCTGATGTCTTAAAAATCGGGCATCACGGGTCCGATACATCAACATCATACGTGTGGCTCGATGCTATACTTCCAGAATATGCTGTTATTTCTGTCGGTAAAAATAACGAATACGGACATCCGACGGATGCAGTACTATCACGTTTACGCGATGCAGAAGCAACGGTCTACCGCACGGATTTGCATGGAGATATTACATTTATTTCAGACGGATATAGCCTGTCTGTAGATACTGATAAAAAAACCGATGCAGATGTTTTCACTCCCGGAATTGTTCCGACAGAGCCACCGCAGACTGAACCACCAACAAATGCGCCTGTCGAAACAGTAACGCAAGATTATGTTTTGAATACGAATACTAAAAAATTCCACTATCCGAATTGCTCGTCTGCCAAGGATATAAAGCCAAGTAATCGCTGCGATTACAGTGGAACGCGCGAAGAAATTATAAATCAAGGCTATAAATCTTGCAAAAGATGTAACCCTTAAAGGAGGTTATTGTATGCCCAAAGCCAAAAAACTGCCCTCAGGCAATTGGAGAGTGCAAGCAAGCTGTAACGGAGAACGGCGAAGCTTCACCGCCCCGACAAAAAAAGAAGCCGAACTGTTTGCGTTGGAGTTCCAGAACGGCAAAAAAACAGCCCCTACAGATACCCGAACTGTAGGGGAGTGTATTGACGATTATATAGATAGCAAACGGAATGTGCTGTCACCTACCACTATAGATAGATATGGAACGTGTAAGAGAAACAATTTAATGCCGATATGTGATTTGCCGCTTAAAAAATTAACACCGCTGATTGTGCAGAAGCATATCAACGAGCTATCAATGACAAAATCTCCGAAAACTGTGCGAAATGCTCACGGATTGCTTACATCTGCACTCAAAGTCTATGCTCCCGAAATAACTTTAAACACCACACTCCCGGCGAAGCAGAAAAAAATTAAGCAGCTCCCCACCGTTGAGGAACTGCTCCCGGTAATTATAGGCTCAGAAATCGAGTTGCCCTGCCTGCTTGCTCTGTGGTGTGGGCTGAGAATGTCGGAAATCAGAGGACTAAAAAAATCCGACATTAAAGACGGAGTGATGCATATTCACGATACAGTCGTTGATGTAGAGGGTAAGCCTGTCCGTAAGGAAAACACAAAAACCTACGGAAGTACACGTTTGATATGCCTGCCAGAGTATCTACAATCGCTTGTAGCGGCTCTCCCCGAAGAACAAGAGGAAATCACCTTGCTGACGGGGAAGGCTATCTATTTTCGATTTTCGCGGCTATTAGGGAAAAACAACATACCGCACATAACTTTCCACGATTTAAGGCACATCAACGCATCAACTATGCTTGCTCTCGGTGTTCCCGACAAGTACGCAATGGAGCGTGGCGGTTGGTCCTCTCCTAACGTGATAAAATCCGTATACCAGCACACGTTCACAGATGCACGGCAGAGGTTTGATGATGTGATTGATAACTATTTTCAGAATGCAATTTCACACGAAAACGCACTCATAAAAAAATAAATCGCTTAAAATAGCCGCTTATTACGTTTTCTTCACGGGTTCAAGTCCCGTTTTCGGCACTATCTAACTAACCGCTATATTTCGGAAATCTCCCGATTTATAGCGGTTTTTCTTATGTGTAAAATTAACACAGTGTTAAGAAAAATTAACAGAAAAACAAAGTTTTTTAATATCAAATGCACACGAAAATGCACACGCGCACGCGAATAAAAAGACACATCAAACTGGTACTTTGATGTGTCTCATGAGAATTGCAGACAAGTAAAACCGCCTGCAACACAATAAAACAATATCATTTTAGCATATTTGTCTGCTTTTGTCAAGTGCACACTGTAAAATAGCCGCCCTTATTATTTAGGGCGGCTATTTTTATCAACGTATTTTCTCAATCCTCGAAATAACCTCGTTGTACACCGTCGGTATTAAATCGTGTACTACTTCCATTAGTTCGTCGAGTATCGGCATTATCTTTGATATAGGTTTATCGCCTACAGCATCGAGAAATTCAGATCCTCCGAATTCTTCGGCAGTAATTATTTTTTCTTCGGGGTACAATTTATCTCTCAGAAAGAGAAATACCGCTAATTTTTCGCAGTTTTGATAGGAAATAGGTAAAGACTTACATTCCTTTATTGCATTATCAAGTGTCGAATAGTCTAACATATTTCCTATCTCCTTGTATCAGTCTCTTTCGATTTCGCGTATACAGCGTTTGATGGCACTTCTTGTCTGGCTATCGTCAGCTTTTTCCATCATATGTTCAAGCTTTTCGACCATCATTTCTTTGCCGTCATCACGGCTGTATCTGCCTCTGCTGTCACGTCTGCGACGGGCATAACTTTCGCCGCCCTCGTAGCTTTCCTCGGATTCCCAGTCATCGCCGCTGTAGTTGCTGTTTCCACCACGACCGCCACCGCCGCCGCGATTTCCACCGCCACCACCACGATTGCCGCCTCCGCCGCCACCTGCGCGACTGTAACCCTCGGATTCACCCTCGAGCATTTCAATTTTGCCGATATTTTTAGCTGTGTCGGTCAGTTTATGGATGTATTCAAGATCTCCCGCGGAAAGCTTTGCATTTGGTGATTTGCCGATTTTTTCCTCTACTTCATAGAGTTCATCCATGATCTTCTCTTTGATTTTATGCATAATATCCTCCTTCCTACGCTACACGGTCAAAAATGACGTTAGCGTTAGTAACGTCAATATCGGTTGTTTCACTTGTGTTTTCCACGGAAACTGTTACGCAGCATCCGCAGGGGATGTCAATAAATGTTGATACGGAGACATTAAAGAAGTCGCCGATAGCCGCAGGGGTAACAATTGCCGTAGCATTGCCTAAAGCCTCTCCGTTAATTGTGAGAGCGATAGAGATAGGCTCAACTGTGCCGTCCTCTGCGATAGCGATATTGCCTGTAAACGTCACACGGTAAACAGCACGGCAACCGTTTGAAGCGCCTTTTACAAAAAATATGCCCGAATCGTCTCGATGCTGTACGAAGCCTTTGCGACAAGCGCGGGACCCGTTAGAGAATAAAATATTATCATCTACCGCTACAGTCTGGAGCGGTACGAAGCTGTATTCAGCAGCCATTAAATCAGTCCTTTCAAATAAAATAGGCGGCAGGATTGCCCACCGCCTTAATAACAACGCCAGCACCTATAGCTGGCCATTTCCGCTGTGGGAAAAGTAAGTCTTTTGATATTTTATTGTTGGATTGTTGGATTGTTGGAATTAAAAACCACCATTGCCGCATCCGCAGTTGTTTGCAGGCTGAACGCTGTACTGATAGCAACAGTTAGGGTTAGGCACTACGTAAGCAGGCACAGGAACATCACGGCCTAAACGGCGGATAAGCTCTGCTGTCTGTGCTTCCTGATTAGCTGTAATAAATGCATTCTGTGCAGACTGAGAAGCCGCAAGACGAAGTGTCTGATTCTCATCGCGAAGTGACTGGAGTTTCTCGTTTGCCATGTAGTCGATGATTCTGTCACCGAGTTTATCGATAGCCTGGAGGGTATTGCAGTTGTAAGCCTGTGCGTCAAATCTGCTCTGCATTGTTGCTTTTTCGATATCGCAGCAACAATCGGAGATTTGTCTCTGAATTGCGTTAGTGTTCATCACGCCCTGGGTTGTGCCACGGTCGATGCCACGCTCGATATCACAGCAGCAGTCTGCAAGCTGACGGGAAATTCCGTTAAAGCCGCCCTGGATGTTGTAACCAAGAGTGCACACAGCGTTATCAACGCCGTTAAATCCCTGGAGAATAGCTGTGTTTATGCCGTTGAATCCCTGGCAAAGTGTCTGCTGGATGCCTGCCTGACCTAATGCAAGATCATTGAGGTTGCCGAGTACAGCGGCATTATTAAAGCCTGCCGCAAGGTCCGCCTGTGTAGCGCAGGGAGAGCAGCAACCGCAGCCGTTGTTACCGCCGTCTATGACGATAGGCTGCACAGTACCGCCGACTCCGTTGCCTCCTCCAAAGCCTCCGCCGAAGCCACGACCGCCGAAGCCGAAAAGCAGGAGGATGATAATCCACGCCCAATCGTTGCCGAACATACCGTTGTTTCCGTTTCCACTATTGCCACAATCGCTGCCGCAAGTGCAAGCTCTGATGTCGGCAGGTGTCATCTCAGATGTTGTAATTGACATATGTTTATTTCCTTTCGTTGTTATTATATATATCAAAGCCGTCCGGATCGGCTATGATTGTCCTATGGGTAGCATCTGCATAATCTGCTGTGCCTGCTGGCTAAGCTGATTAAATTGTGCCTGTGTCATAGCTCCCGAATTAAGTAACTGTTGTACTTGCTGTTTCGGATCTCCTTTAAAATTTTTGCGAAATTCCGTTATACTCTGCATCATCTGTGCAGGGTTAAATCCAGGTGTTTTATTAAGTTCATTAAACAAGGGGTTCATCCGTTTTTTCCTCCTTCTGTTTCTTACGGCATTGGCAATGCGATGACATTTCTGCTAATCTTTTTTCGAGTTCTTCTCGTGTGACGTAGTTGTTTGGATTTACCGTCTGCTCTGCAGGAGCAGTCTGCGGAATTGCACCTGTGCGCTCTTTGTAGTCAAAAATTCGCAAAGGTAACGGCATACCACTTGCATCGGCTGATTTGAGGTAAAATGTGGTGTTTTCTGCGTCCATAAGCATCACGGTACTTCCAGGAGCTACAGGGTAAGATTTAGCACCAACCTCACCACTTACCCATATAAGCGGACTGCTCTGCTGTTGTGGCTGTGGTTGTGGAGTAGGAGCCTGCGGCATTGCAGGCTCATTAAAACGATAAAACGGAGCGTAATACTGCATAAATTATCCCCTTTCAAAATAATAAATTGGCAACTCATCACCCGAATCCCACGAATCGTAATAATCGCTGTCAATAACGGTCACAACGTGCGATCCAGTCCCAAGCAAAAATGCACCCTCGGGGTTTTCGTCGGCAAATTGTGCCACGGTAATCTCATCGGGGATGAGGTGTTGCTTATAGCCTTTGTGTTTCAAATACGTACCCCAAACAGCGTTAGCTGACGGCATATCGCCCATCATAAACCCCTGCAATGCAAGCTCTGCATATGCACGTTCCCAATCATAGCCAAGCAGGATAGACACGGCACGTATCACACAATCTCCCACACGACTGCCGCACGGATTAGGATTGACCTGTTTAAACCCCATAAAATCACCGCCTTTGTTAAGAATATAATATCACTATTTAAAACAACAAAACCCCGAAAAAACTGTAAAATTATATCATCACAAAACTTGACAAAATTCGACAAACGTGCTATAATATAAATGTATCTTACTCTTTATGTCTACGCGGCCGTGCCGTATCACAAAAAACAGCTCCGATTCTTCTCCGTCGGGGCTGTTTTTGTTATATTTGCATAAATATGAAATAATTTATTGTGCAAAACGTAGAAACTACAAAAATAGTATTGACAATGCACGCGTTGCGTGCTATAATATAATTACAGAAAGGGAACAACCCCGAAAAATGAAAAGGAGAATTACTATGATGAATTTATTAGAAACAATCAAATTTGGCGGCTTAGAATACAAATATAATCGCATGGAGTTCGTTTTTGAAGATGCTGAGGGCGAACGCCACGAATACCGCCTTACAAGCGGCATCGACGATATTAGTGCCGTTGTGAACAGCAACGACAAAAAGCTTGCTCGTGATATAGCAAAGCTCGAAGAAAAGGGATTTAAGCACATCGGCTATATCGCTTATGCAAGCCTGCATGTAGAAGTTGGCATTTTCCACGAAACAGAGTGGGAACTGTCAAACACACTTCTTCCTCTTGAAGTCGATTTAAGCGGTAACATCACAAATGCCGAAGAAGTAGAAGCTGACATAAAGCGAATGGAAAAGATGAGAGAAATCTGGTAAAGGAGAATTATTGTGATGAACGAAAAAATTACAGTGGATTTCCAGGGCGGAGAAATGGGCGAGCAGGGCGGAAATTATATGCTCGCAAAAGTTGAAGTTGACGGCGAAACAGTTGAGCTTTACGCAGAAGTACACGTCACAGACGAGTTTTTTGACGAAAACGGTGAGTATATGGATAACGAGTTTGACGAGTACAGCTATCCGATACTTAAAGATGAAATCATAAAGCAGGCGAAAGAAAACGGCATAAACCCCGAAAGCCTTAATTTTTACTGGGGATAAAAACAACACGCCGAGCGGGGCGGCAAATCCCCGCAGAAATGGAGAATATTATGACAATAAAAAACCTCCGCGCCCTCGCCAAGATGACACAGCGTGAATTTTCAGAGTATCTAAGCATCCCATTCAGGACGATACAGGATTGGGAGTATGAAAAACGGATCCCACCAAGCTACGTGGTGGAGCTGATTGAATTTAGATTAAGAGCAGAGGGGATTATATAAAAAACAGGGAGCAGTTACAAGACTGCTCCCTTATCATTTATCCATAAATATTTTTTATAGATTTCTCCCTTTTCGGCAGAATTTCTGAATTTCTTTGACAATAATCGTATTTCTTCATAACTCTGCTGATTATTTTATCAACAGTGCTGACCGAAATATTATAATTCATTGCCATCTCAATTCTACTCCATTCGTTAATCCTTGCCTTGATGATGTTCTTCTCCATATCCGTCAAGCAAGCTTTGTCAAAAAACTCGTTGACGCTCTCCTTAGTCCATGCGATACCGTGCATATTATGACTACCCCGCTATTTTGTCAACTGCGGCATTAAAGATAGCAGTCATTGTTTTTGTGCCTGCGATACCGTCAGCAGTTCCGCAATCGTAACCTCTGCTGTTCAACAGCGCCTGCATTGCCTTGACATAATCTCCTGTATCGCCCTGCTTTATGGGGCGCTTTTTAATCGCCGCCGTTGTTTTCGGACCGATGATGCCGTCAACGGCAACACCAAGGATATGCTGTAACTGCTGCTCAACAGTTTCTGCAGGGGTATCAACGTAATCTGAGCGATTAATCTTGTAATACTGCCAGTACGTCTGAGGCTCTTTGATAACACTTCCTGACGTGCCACCTGGTACGGTTTCGTCACCAAGCCATTTACATCCGCCGTGTTCTGCAAGAGTGCCTACGTCACAATGGATATAATCGTTATTTTCGCATTTGATACGTCCGATGCCCGTAAATCCAAGCTCCTGAGCTACAGCGGCTATAGCACGTGTATCAATCGCTTTGCCGCCTTTGGTAAGCTTAAAGTCGAGCGCTTTGCCTGTGGTGTGCATCCCCCAACCTGAGCCGCCAACTCTTACATCGTGAGCTTTACAACGATTTGCAGAGGATATATAGATATGCTCCGCTTTGAGTATCGTCATAAGTTTCTCGATTTTATTGAGCAAGTCCTCATTGACTGTGATGTTGTGTTTTTCCACACCTTTGCACTTTAGCTCCTGCGCATTGATGTGCTTTGTAATCTGTTTGGTGCTGTCATAGGGTAAAACGTATGTACTCATTCGATTTCCTCCTTTACTTCTGGAAGTCCTGCAACACTTGTAAGCATCGACAACATACCGCTGAGAACGCTTGCGGATATTAAGGCTATCCAGTTTACATCACTTAACAATGTCGCTGTGCAGAGCGTTGCCGCCGCAGTCTGCGCCATAGTTTTTAACGCTCTGACTAACGCCGCTTTAAGCCATTGTTTTGACATAATTATACCTCCTTGATTTTAATATTGTCCATAAACAACGTATTATAGCCATTTATAGACACGGAAATTAGGTTAAAATTTTAGTTTTATGTGGTTAGCGGAATTTCACGACTTGTTCCTCTACCTACGCCAACAACGACAATTTTATTATTATCGTAATCTGCGATAATGCCGAATACGGCTGATTCGGTAATAGTTCCTGTTGTACCGCTATCAACTTCTGTATCGGGTACTCTGTTCTGATTAGCGTCTGCTGTTGTGATAATAACAGGTATACCGCCTGTTGATGTAAAGTCATAGTCAACGTGAATATGACCGCCGATACAAAATTCAACTTTACCTTTGGCTGTCGCAAAATCCTGTTCAGAAAAACTTGTAGAACTTGCTATTGTTGACTTTGCGTTATACGCATCAAAAACTGCCAGTATTTCGCTTTCGTATGCAGGAATATAGCCATCAGTAGGGACAGAAATGGTCGTATACTGCCACCACCTATGTGCAATTGCAACAATATGCCACCCCTCTAATGTGGATTTAAGTGCTTCAACGATAAATTTACCCTGCTCTGTTTTTGCGTTTGCATCATTCGTCAAATACGATAGATACAAATACCTTGTTTTTTCGGACGGATTATCAATGTAATAAAAACTATCTCCACCTATAACCATTTCCGCTGTTTCTTCGGGAGCAAGGATATAGCCATATGCCATTTTGCTTACATCCGTCGTTCTATGGTTTAGGTCGTGATTTCCATATACACTGTGATGATTTGGTAAGTCCGCAATCATTTTTCGCCATTCGTACACATATTTGATATTATCGTGTATGTGCGGAATAGGGTCGCTTACGATATCGCCACCGAAATTGACTTTGTTTATAGGTGTGTTTTCGGCAAGATATTTTAAGAGCGAAGGTGACATTTTTGAATTGCTCATCCAATGTGCATCAGTGTACCAAAGAAAAGCAGATTTGTTTCTGCCCGCGTTTTCCACAGCAATTTGAATGTCATTTGCCTTTTCTTCGAGATGGTCAAGCCAATAGGCAGGAATACCTACACTATTTTCAGCGGATTCAAGTAATTTTAGCCTACTTTCGTGATTTTTAGTTTCGGTTTCAAGCTTGTTAATTCGGCTTTCATAATCTGCTGGAACAAAAGCGTGATTAGTATTAGTCCATGCATAAGATGTAACATATTTTCCGTCACCTATTTCTTCGTCAACGGTTACAACAACCTTGCTTGCATCTTCAACTGTTGCTGATACATTTACAGACTCCGAAATAATTGTTGATATTCTAACAAACGCTATACTATCATTATCTAAAATATCAGAAACGGTTACGGTATATATCCCCGTTGTGTTGTCCATTGTTCCAACACCATCTGTTTTCAGCACAGAGCCTATCTTTTGCCCGAGTGTAACATATGCGGCATCATATAAAACTATGGCGTTTCCAGTCCAACTAAAATTAGCGTAATTACCGCTTGCGAAATGTTTAATTCGAAGTATGCTATTTTTAGTGACGGGAATAAACCCTGTTACAAATCCACCCGTTTGGTCTTTTTCTATAGCGGAGCTGTTTAAACGTACATTTAACTTATATCCCGTAGAATTATAAACTTCTCCACCGCCCAAATCTGTCGAAGTCGGAACTAAGTTAGTGTAACCTTGTTCCCATTTTTCAGTTTTCAAATACCCATAAATATATCCGTCAGACAGAACATAAACTTTTGAAGTATCGCCGTTTTCTTCAAGCCATTCCACGTTTTCGGCAAATAAAGGTGTCTGCTGTACGCCCTGTGCTTTTAAATCCTCAACCTTTTTATTAACACTTAAAATATCAGTTTCAAGAGTTCCAACCCCCTCGTGAGCCGCCACGCCCTTTTTTAAAGCTTCATTAACTTCCTGTGCGTTTGCAAAATCCTGTAAAATTCCCATTCAAATCACTCCTTCGTTTGTAACGGCTGATTATCAGTCGTGTATAAAATGTTGTTGTCGGTGGCTCTTAATGCGTTAGGTATCTCAACTTCTCCACCGCTATTTTTAGGGACTCTGAACAGTTTAGCCATTGTGTCAGCAGCAGGTAATCCGTTGCTGACTTTTAGCGTATCATACAAAGTCATTGTGCGTCACCGCCTGCCTTATGCCACACTCCTGTGCTGTCAAGCACATACATCCCGCCGTCTTGTATCACATACGCAATACTGCCCTGTGCAAGTGTATACCCCTCAATTCCGTCCGCTGTGGGCAGTTCTGACACGCTGTCAACCCACAATTCCGCTTCAATCAGGCTTCTGTCCGTGGTTCTTAATGCATGCGTGACATATCGTTTATTTTTAATACTTACCATTCTTATTCCTCCGTTTCTGTAGGTATTTCCAATGCCGTGATACGGTCTGTAAGTTCCTGTATCATCGCATCAACTTCTGCTTTGGTGTACATCTGTTCTGTGCGGTCATACGCTTGTACGCCTTTGTCGAGTGCAGTCTCGACGGCGGATGCATCTGCATATTTAGCTAACGCCCCCATTTAATTACCACCTTTCTCAATTTCGTCAACTCTGTGGTTCAGTATCTTAATCTGCTCTTTGATTACAGGGATTTCTGACACGGAGTTGTGCTGCTTATCAACCTTTTTTTCAAGCTGTTCAAGTCGATAATTCGTCAGCTTTGAGCTTATTACAATACCGCTGAGCGACCCTGCAAGGGTTCCCAACAGTGATATTAATGCTATGATTACTGTATTATCCATTTTTTAACGTCCTCCTATTCGCGTGTTTGCAGCACTTCGCCGTCAGCAGTATAAAGCACTTGACCGTCAGCGGTTTTCAAAGATTTTACGCTTTCAACTATTTTTGTTTCGCCGATTAACTTACCAAAAACAACGCTTAGGGTTTTCCCCGTTATTGCATCTTTTACCGTTTTTGTAATTTTTAGCTTAGCTTCCACTCCGAGACGTTCATCGTAGATTGTGCCGATGTTTCCAACCCGATAATCGGGGAGATTTGAGAATTCGGCAAAATCTGGATTTCCGTTGATGTCTGCGATGCTAATTTCATATTTTGTGTCGGGTGTGCCGTTTTCGGTAAAAAACCTCATTCCTTCTTCCGCTACCAATTCGTTGGCTGCTTCCGCAATCGCATTCTCGTCTGTAATCCAAAATGGTATTTGAGGGGTAAATGTTTTGGAACGTATTATGCTATGCGGCGCGACAGCATCAACTACAGCGTCAGTGTAAGACACAGCGAACCACGTACCGCGAGAGCTATCCAAACCGTTGTACACGCGGAAATAAGTGCACAAACGTGATGCATCAACTGTACGTTTGATACCCGTCAAATCCTTGCCTACTCGTATCTCAAACGCGTTGTCATTTGAATTTTCCATACGTTCATAAATTGAGTAGTAAAAATTATCACGATATAGTTCTCCACCGCTTATGTCGAGAAGATTTCCTGTGCCGAGGATAAATTCACCGAGAGACATTCCCTCTTGTGTGCGCCCCCACTTAGCATTTGATTTAACACCTAAATCCAGCCTGTCTATATCTGATGCAAATTTAAAATCGTGTGAAATCTGACTTTCAGTGCTAAAATCTGACGATGCAAGTTTAGCACTGAGCATCAATCCACTTACAGATGTTGATATAATTCGCGCCCCTGGGAATATCCACCTGTCATTAAGGTGGTAAAAAATATGCTCAGCTTTAGCTGTGATTATGCCTGGTATCTTGTTTGACACGCTAACAATCGAGAATAGCTGCCCCATAGCTTTAATAGTGTTAGAAGGTTTGATGTGCTTGTGCTTATCGTCAGCATCACGGGGATGTTCGAGAGTTAATGCCCATTTCCCTTGATATTCCTCAGTAATTTCGCATTTTGTTGGTTCTAAAATCGCCAGACCGTGGGTGTTGAACTGCTCTAACGTTGATAAACGGTCATATATAGTGATATAGTCACGCTGTACTACGCGATTAAGCGTTAGCTGCGTCGGCAAAGGGAGAAACATATGATAAGGCATTCCGTCATTTACAGGCCATTCAACACGCCAAGCGATGTACGGATAGGGCTTAGTTATCCCCTCAATTGCATCAGGCAGATATTTGTGAGTTAACCCATTGCCACCAATGTACCAGTTTAAATCAGCCATCAACTCACCTCACTATACAACAATTGGGAACCCTATTGATTGCAGATATGCCGCATCGGACATCTGTGCTGCTGTTACACCAGTAAAATTCGCATAACTGCCACTGATTTTATCGGTGTTAATCACACCGAGAGAGCCAGCTCTCGTGCTGTCTATTTTTCGCCCCTCTGGTATATATATGTCAAATACATTGTCCGCTGTGTTTGATGATATGGCCATTCTGGCAAACGGTGTCTCACCTGTCACATAACAACTATCAAACTGTACAGAACTTGAAGTAGAGGTGTCCACGCCGTTATAACCGCTGAGCACAATGTAGCATTTTTGAAACTGCGTATATCTAGAATACAACCCACCGCCGCCCTGAAACCTGATGTTGATTGAACTGCTTTTTTCTTCGTCGTTGTCTAAACACAATGCTCCATAATATCCATTGAACGCAGTCCCACCGTGAATTTCTCCCGAGATGTTACAGCGGCGAAGATATGTGTTGGCGTTTGTGTCGGTCTGAAAAAAGCCCTCCGAATTAGCACTATTCCACATATTGAGGAAATCAAGCCTATAGACAAGATGCGTGTAAGCGCCAGTAATAAAAATGCAACCTGATTCTATGTACAAGTTTTTGATTTGCAGCCCGTTGCCGTAAACCTCGCTCGCTTGCCATATCAATCGTGACCTTAATCCATCGCCCTTTATTTCGTTCATATCCCATAGAGCATTGCTCGGACATTGTACGTACGCTTCCGCTGTTCCTACAGCTTCGACAAACTCTGCCCAATTAGTTGGATAGAATGGATCCGCTTGTGTTCCTGTTCCTCTCATTAGTAGCTCCTTTCGTTGAGATTAATTTTTAACGACGTTCCACTGTGAGTAATAACGTTGTCACCACTTGCAAGCATCGGGTAAAATCCTGATGTGAGATTGTAAAGCAATTCTCCACTGCTTGTGTAGTACGTGATTTTTCGCGTCGAATCAATAGTTACAGCTTCGCCCTTTGTGTCTACTGTAAACTTATCGCCATTCACAGAGATTTCAACTAATCCTGTGCCCGTCAATTCAATTTTAGGCATACTATACCGTGTGCCTTTATTTACAACAGCATCTCCAGACACAACATCAATTTGAGGATTGTCGATAAAATACTTAAACGGTGCAAGCGTGAAGTTAATTTTGTACGTCACTTTATCACCGTCATATTTGCTTGTAGGAGCTTGCATTGTGGCTCTGCGTACTTTGTAGTAATAGCCAGGTAAACGGCTGATTTCAAGCTTTTTTGCTTCCGCTATGAGCTTATACAATTCGCTGTTGTCGTACTCAGGAATATCAACTGTCATAAATTCGACGCTATACTTAATATCCTTGAACGCATCATCAGCGATTGTGCAATCCTCATCTCCGCCGACATCATATTCCGTGTATTTTCTTTCCGCGAGGGGAGGGACAGGCGGCAAGTTAACGAGGACGTTTGTAAATTCGTCGCTTGAAATTCCATTAATCTTAAAAAAATCTTTGGTTTTCATCACCAACCTGTACCTCCTAATGCTCTATTGTCGCTTATATCAAGCAATCTCAATTTTTCAGAGATTTGCTCGACTGCTCTATCTGTGATTTCGTCAACATCGTTTTCAAAGCTGCTACCCTCAATATTAAGAGTAACAGAGATATTCTGCACAATTCCGCTTGCAATGCTGCTGAGTGACGGTGTAGTAAATCCACCCATAGCCAATGCAGGAGTAAATTCACCGCCGAAATTCATCGAATTTCTGACGTTCGCAGCCATATCTGCGATTGACGTGATTAATTTGCCTTGATTGTCGTTTACGCCTTTGACAAACAAATCAACCATATCGGGGGCGAAGGTCCCGAAATTCGCCAACGGGCCTTTATCCGGCTGTGAAAAGTGCAAATAATCGTAGATGATGCCTGCAACGCCCGTCACAGCTCCGCTTACTTTGCCGAAATTATCCTCAATTCCGCTGACAAAATTACTGATTAAATCGCTGCCCCAAGTCCAGGCTGCGCTTATCGCTTCGCCAATTCCACTCTTGATTTTTTCGTATATTTCTGTAGCTTTTTCGCTGAGATTCGGGAATTTTTCGGTAATGCCGTCGAGGAAATTTTCAATTAATTCCTTGGCCTTGTCTTTCATATTCTCGAAATAGCTGCCGATACCCTCGATGATGTTTACAACAATATCAGCGCCTGCGCTGAAAATCATTGGGGCATTTTCAATAAACCCTGCCACAAGCATTCCAAGCAGTACTATTGCCGTTTCAATCAATCGGGGCGCTTCTGTGCTTAATACAGACATTATCTGCTCGACGATTATCGGTAATTTTTCAGCTAAAATCGGTGCAGAATTAACAAAGCCTTCTGCAAGTGCTAAAATTACTGCCATTGCCGCTTCAAGGAGTGGCGGCAAAACATCGGGACTTGTAAGCACTTCAACAACTGTCAAGATTATTTCGTAAATCTGAGGGATTGCTGTAGGCAAGGCTTCTGTAAGTCCATTCATCAGACTTACAAGGAATTCACTTCCAATCTTGATTAATTCGGGTAAAAATTCAAGAGATAAATCGAGAATGCTATTGCCTACCACTCCGACAGCTTCGGACACATAAGGGATTGACGTTCTAAACACGCTGATTAAATCCCTGCCTATTTGGGGCAATGCCTTTGCTATTGATGATACCACTGTAGGCAACGCGACAGCTACAGCACCGCCTACGTCTTTTACAAGCGTTCCGATTATAGCAGGAGCTTGTTCACTTATGACAGGTGCGAGTTCTTTTATAAGCGTTCCTACGCCCTTTAAAGCTGTCTGAAATGTGGGGATGATATTCTTAATCACGCTGCTTGCAGATGTGGCGAATTTTTGCATTGCCGCATCAATATTACCACCGCCTGCCATTGCTACCTTTAAATCTTCCCAAGCAGCCGTAGCCATAGCAATTGAGCCTGTCATTGTTTCGGTTGACTCTCTCAGAGTGTTCTGAGATAGTCCTAAGTCGGAAACACCCTTTTCGAGCATCGATGTAAGCGCTTGCTGATACTCTGCAACTGGCACTTGTGTCAATTTCTCGTATTCGCTTGACAGCAACCCTGCTGCCTGTGCTTGTGCAAGGAAATCCGCTGACGTAGCAGGGAGTACGCCCGAAAACTGGTCTGCAATTGATTGATAACTTGATGTCGCTCTTGTTATCATCTGGTATTTTTGATTTAATTCGTCGATGCTCTTACCCGTTCCGCTTGCATAGTCAGAGATTGCAAGCATACCTGCTCTTGCAGTTTCGTACCCCTTTTCATCGCCCATTGTTTGCGCAAACGTCGCACCTACAAGATTAATGCTTTCAAGATACTGGTTTGCGGACATATTCAGGTCTTTATATGCGTTATCAGCATCTTTGGCAATTCTTGCATAGTCGATTTCGTCAAAAATCTTCTGCGCGCCGCCTGCGAGCTGTTCAAACGTCGAATAGCTTTTAGCGGCTGATACTGCAATACCGCCTATAGCAACGGTCAAGGCTGTAATGCCTGCTACAGCGGCTTTTGCACCTGCGACAATGCCGTCTTTAAGCATCCCACCAACCTTGCCGAACGTGCCGCCTGCTGATTTTGAGAACTTCTGCATATCGTTCTCAGCTTGATTTAATCGTCTTTCGAATTCAGCTAATTCAAGCTCAATCGATGCTTGCAAATTAAAAACATCCACTAATTCTCACCGCCTTTCATTTTAAGTCCGCATTTATTGATTACATCGTCAATAATTTCTTCTGCTGATTTCTGCGGTTTTGGTTCTGCGTATTCCTCATAATCGGGGTAATTTAAATCCTTTGCGCCGCCGATACGTGCAGTAACCTCAATCAGCGATTTAATACCTGATGTGACGTACATTCGGTAATTATGCTTTTGGATTTCTTCAAGGGTGAGGTCAAACAAGTAATCCACCCCGAACAAATCGAGCTTCTGTAAATCACAGTTTAAGAGAGCATTTTTGTAATACGGCTCAGCTTGATAGCAGACATAAAAAAACGCATTACACGCTCACTATTAATCATCTCGGTCAGCTCTGCGATGCCGTCAACATCTCCATTTTCAACGTCAAGATTTGCAAATTCCTCACCGCTCATAAACAGCAAAGCACCGCAGATATTCATAGTATCATCGATGTTGTCGCCGCAGATATAATTCACGATGCTAAAAACATCACTTTCACCGTTCGCTACAGCTTCCTTTGCGGCTTTAATGCCTGCTGTGTATTTTTTTACAATGCCTGATATTTTAGCCGTCTGCACCGCAAATTCTTTCGGTGTGCAGTTTGCAAGGGTTTTCTTGCAACGGGGCACTACTTTTTCCACTTCCTCTGTAGTGGTTTCTGTGGTTTCCATAATCTCTGTATTTTCCATAATACTTCCTCCATATAGTAAAATATCCCGACTAACTGTCGGGATATTCAGTTGTATTCAGTTTTTGTTTAGGCGGCTGTTTCGTCTGCGCCTGTCTTGATATACAGTTCAAATGGTACATCGTCGATGTTTTCAAGGTCATAGTGACCGTGGAAATCATATGCAAATGTACCCTTGCCGTCCTTTGTGGTCTGCCACTGGAAACCACCAAGGTTTAATGCGTTCTTGATGTGGATTGCCACAAATCCACCGTTGTTCGTACCATTCTTGTCGCTGTAGTCACCGACAAGCCATAAGTCGCCGAAATCCTCATCAACAAGATAATTTCGGGGGATTATATGATTTGGGTCGGATTCGTCAGCATCAGCGGCGGCGTTGAGTTTTTTGCCCAGCTCGTTGTCTACCGTAATAAATGAGCCGCTCAATGCAGGGTCATATGATGTGACACGTTTAAGCTGCTTGGTGTTAGGTGGTACATTGTCAATGTCCTCACCGAAATCCGCATAAGTCGGATTACTCGCAAACGCTGTGCCGCCCGATGTAGCACCTACAATAGCCGATTTGTCGAGTTCTGCAGTTGTAGGGTCAAACTCATTTAACAGCACGCCTGCGTTAATCTGGATGCTCTGATAGGTGTCCAAAGGCACTTGTGTAAATTTCATCTTGCTTTACCTCCTATCTGTTAAAATTCTGTTAAAAATTCAAAATACGTGTTTATCACCATTCTTCTAACACGGTCATCCGTGTCATCGCCCATAAGCTGAGCGAATGGTGTTCCTCGTTTAATCCATATGCCACCGCCGTCACAGGGTATAATCTTACCGCCCCTGCCGATTTCAGCGGAGATTTCCTCGGTTTTATCCTCTATCCAAGCAACGGATTCATTTCTATCCCAAATGGAAAATGTCGCAGATACAGGGTCACTCCCGAAAATATCATTGACATACTGATATGTCAGATATGGGAATTCAGGCGGTTCATCCATGCCGAACACGCCGTTTTCTTCGTAGGCAGGGATGCCAAAGCTTGAAAAAAACTGATAAATTGCTTCTGCTTTTGTCATTATCTTGGTAACTCCCATTCTTCCGCAGAAACTGCAAGCATATTTAATGCCGCTGATTTCGGAGTTTTTTTATCTTTGCCGTTACTTGTGATTCGGAAAATCTTTCCGTCCTCTAAGCGTTTGATTATATCGTGATATTCAAATTCAACAGTTTTTTTGGTGTACACAGTATATACTGATGTTACACCTTGCTTTTGTGCGGTTTTTGCCTGCATTGAGTTATCAAAAGCAACAGCGGCTGGAAATTCCGCACTCTCATGCCATTCGGTATAAAAACCGCCTCTGCCGTCAGGGACTCTATGTTTTTCGAGGAATACAAACTGTGTCATAGCTTCTTCGTATAGACTCATTTCAGTTTCCTCCATGGTGATAATCTCACAGCAAACTGCGATTGCCACGTTACAGCATTTCCTGTGACGTTAGAACCGTTTCCACCGCCGCCCTTACTATAACTATACCCTGCAAAGCTTTCGCTTGTATATGGGCTTAAATTAGGGCTGTCAGGTGTTTCGTTGGTTTTTCGCCATTCCTCGATATCCTTGCAGACTTCGAGGAATGCAGGTGGAATTGCCATTTCGTGGATTTCGCCTGTAAAATTTTCGGGGAATAACTGCAAATTGGGAGTATTTTGATAAACTCCGTCATTTAAATCGGAGCCAACAACATAAAAATATTGGTTTTCGAGGATAAAATCAAGCGGTGTAATGGAACTACCGCTGATTGTGAATGTTCCCTTATGAATGTAGCTTTTATCAAGCTTTTTAGATTTAGGAGGGAAATAATTGTGCAGAAACGCACAGATTTCGGTTAAGTTCATTTTACACCGCCTTGATTGTTTGGTTAGTCCGCTTGCTTGCGTTTACGAGGTTTTTCCTCGGTTTCCTTTGGTTCCTTGGTTTCCTCAACAGCTTCATCCGCATCAACTTCTGCCGATGCAGGAGCTTCGATAAGGGGAACACCCTGTCTGTTCTTATCGCTTGCAAGTTCTGCGATACGTTCCTCGGAGGGAGTATATCCCTCACGGGGATATACATCACCTACGTTATAAACGTGATTACCGTCCTGCAAGTCGGTAAATTTCTTAATTACAGTCATTATGCTCCGTCCTCCGTTACTGCTCCGTCCTCCGTTACTGTTGCGATGTAGAGGGATGAGGGATTGTAAAGCACAGGGATATAAAGCGTAGATGCCTTAGTCCAAAGCACGGCAGGGTCGTTCTCGGTGTACTGCGAGATGTACACGTAAGGACTTACACCCGTCGCAGATGTTGCTTTCATAAGCTTATTTGTCACCTCAGGTGGGTCGCCCCAAAGTCCAGCGATAAGTTTACCGCTTGGAGTTTTTGAGAAAAATGTAATCTTATCATCAGGGAAGTAACGCTTACGGATTACCTTTGGTCTGCCATCCTCACCGATGCCGTCCTCTACGTTGTAAAGCTCATCATTGAGAATTACATCATTGATGCCAAATTCCTCGGAGAGGAATGTCTTAATTGCTGTGTTTCTGAGCGTTGCTCCTGCGGAGTTTACACCATTAACAGCAATCTGCATAGAACGATTAGTACGCATCTTTGCGAGTGTTTTAGATGCGAGAATCATACCATTAAGCTGTACGCCCGCTTCTCTTGCGGCTTCGATGATGTTTGAAATCTGCTCAACAACATCAGATTCGGGAGAGAGATCAACAGTGAAGTCTGTCTGTTCATCCTTAACGCCGTAGTCAATAGTAATATCAAGGTTATTTTCCTTAATCGTCACCTTACCAGTTGCAAAAAGTTCACCGTTAGCTACGTAAGTACGTGTGATAATCTGTTCGCCCAGTCTTACGCCGTCAGAAATAACAAATTCGTACTGCTTTGTGGCTTCGATTACGCCTGCTTTCATATACTCTCGCATAAGTTCGGACTGGTTGATTTTAGTCTTGATAAGTCCCTTTTCAACGCTTCTTGTATCAATAGGAGCGCGGAAGCTTGTTCTTGCTTCTGTGTCAAATCCGTGGAACTGAGCCATAACGGGAATCAGATACTCGTTAGCGATTGTTTGATAAGATGCCGCAATGTTATCCGTCTTTTCGTGGTTGATAAGTGCGGAAAATGGGTCTTTAGGTCTTACAGGATTAAAAGGCACGTCAATCCATTCCTTTTCAGGAATAAAGCCTAAAATGCCGTTCTGCCATTCCATATATTTCTACCTCCTTTGTGAAATTATTCAGGTCTTGTTACTGTGGGTTCTTCCTCAAAAACAAATCCTTTTGCTTTGAGGGCTGTTTCTGCGTCTGAATCAAGTTCAACAGGCAGTCTGTTTGTGTAAACTCTGCCGCTGAGGACTACAGAACCGGGCATTTCGCCTGTTGATACATCGATATCCTCATATACAATGCCCTCTGCTGTGTCGTCATTTGCAGGATAAATTGTACCCATAGGCACGATATTATTTTCATTTGCAAGGCTTTCAAGCATCTGTCGTGTCTGTCTTACACAATCAGCGGATGCGAGAAACCAACCGGGAGCAAATGCCTTGCCCTGTGTGGATTTTGTAAAACTCATTATTCAACCTCCTATTCAGATTTTCCGTAGAGATTTTCGTGCACTCGAGCTGCTATCTGTGCAGCTCTTGACGGCTGATTACTTCCGCCGCCGTTGTTCGGCTGATTTCCTGGAATGTGTTCAAATTTTTCGGTTTTTCCCTTAAATTCGCCCCATTCACCCTCGATGTCAGCCGTAATTTTTTCGGCATCCTTGAAATTACCGTTTTCATCGAGTTCAAGAGAACTTAAATTGGTGTACTTCACGATTTTGTCAAGTCCCTTTTCATGAAAACCGCTGTCTTTCAGCAGCTTTTTGAGTGCTGCCGTTTTCTTCGCCGTTTCAGCCTGTACAGCGTTATCGGATTTCAGCTTGTCGTGTGCTGCTTTTTCGGCTTCATAGTCAGCCTTAAACTTATCAGCATCAGCTTTGTGCTGTTTGGCTTCTTCGACCTGTTTTTTAAGGCCAGAGATTTTGTCGGCTTCGGCTTTGTACTTGGTGATGTCAGCTTTCAGAGCATCTGTCACCTCTGTGTGTGCTTCGATGATAGCATCAATCTTGTCGTTTTCAAGTCCAAGAGATGCAAGGTATTTTCTTGTAAACGCCATAAATTAACCTCCTATACTTCGTTGGCTTTACTTTGCCATTCGGTCATATATGCGGCTGTTCTTCGCCGCTTTTGGTGCTAAATTTCGGGAGTTACCCGATTTTCAGCAAATAAAAAAGCGTAGTTGATATTACATCAACCACGCTTGGTTCTTACTATCCAACGTTTAGGATAGTGGATATTTAATTAAAATAACGGATTTAAATATTGATATTCGGATAATAGTGTATTTATGCTGTTGGTGCATCCTACTACCTGCAACCGCAACAGCAACAGCAACAGCGGATATTGCCACGCAGGGATTTTACCCGAAAAATCATTGCATTTAAACCATAATTCCAATAATATGCGCTCATTAGTTGCAGTTATTTCCATGTGACTTCTCCCTTAAATATGTTTCTATAGCAAGCTTTTCACTTTGTTTTTCAACCCATACATACGGGTTGCCGTTGTACCAACCGCAAGCATTTTCTATGTTATAAAAAACAGACTTAAACATAATACTTTCAAGCCTTGCCCCGTATGCACCATCAAAGGGCTTATACACTTCGTAAACGTAGCCTACTTTATCTTCTGGCTCTGTAATTTCATCATCGTCGGTATCATATTCTCTTATGATAATGTCAGAATGTCCTAAATTTTCTTTTGTATTATTCAATGCACAGAAAATTTCGGCTTTGTTTTTTGTTTCAAAAACACCTTCAATACATTCCTCGGCAAATGTGCTTTTTACTGCAATATAAATTTTCATAAACACGCTCGTTTCTGTGCTGAAACGCTTATCAGCACGTTTTTTTATTAAATTTAATCTCTTTTCGAGTTTCTTGGATAATCCTTGCTCCGTCTTTGGCGGGGATTATTTCAACTCTGTCACCCTTGTTTATCACTTCTTCGATTTTTTTAATCTGTTCGGGAGTGAGTTTGTAATCCATTCCTTACCTCCATTATAACATATTCCACGTTAAAATCAAGTCTTTTTTAAAATTTTTCTGTATTCGGGGATGTGGTCTGCGATAGCACGCTTTAACATATGCTGTGGTCGCATACCTCGGGTAAAATGCCCTTTGCCGTTTTTGTCAATCCATATCCACGGATTTTTGCGTCCGTTACCGTCTGATGCATAGATACCTGTGCCTAATTCGACATATACGGCATACGGCGCACCCTCTGGGGATTTTACGTTAGTTCCGATATAAACACCAATTTTATGCCTATCGCCAACAACCTTATGCGTTATCGACTTTCGCAGAGTTCCACCACGATAGCCCTCAATTCCTGTTGATTCGGGAGTGCCGACAGGAGTTAAACGCTGTGCGTAATCCTCGGCACGTATGCCGATTTCTTCTAAACGTGTTTCTAACACGTTCCTGACGTGTTCAAGGGCTTCATTGGTGCGAATGGTTAATTTAAAATCAGGCATTAGTCAATCCTCTCCGCTTCATCATCAACAAAGTTTTCAGCAAAATACTGTTTCGCTTTGTTGTCAATAAAACGTATATATTCGGGTGATTCTTTGATTATTACTCCTGTTTCGAGTTCAATTATACCAACTACAGCCGACACATTACCAAAGCTTTCGGTTAGCCACTTGTGAAATAATCCCTTGCATCTGTTGTTGTGTGCTGTTGTTATGCAGGGGCGTAATTCGTCAGTTATTACTACGTCCATATACGCTTTAGCCATTTTTCCTCCTCCTATTCCTCTCCTTACGTGCATCGGATATATGTTTTCTCCATTGTTCACGGTCAGAGTATTTCATTTCTTGGAAATCTGCAAACTTCTTAGGTATTTTATTGCCTAACAGCTTTCTATATTCCTCGTGCATCCGCATATCCCTGTTGACATTTCGTGCTTTTCGGAATATCGGTTCATCACCCTTTGCGTTCTTCCATTCCTCGTATGACATATCACCTAAACGGCTGTGGCGGTCAATTTTTGAAAGGTCCTGGTCTGCAAAAACTGCCACAAGTGTGCATCTGCATCCATAGACTTCTGAGGGATGACCGTTCGGGTCACCTGGTCTTGTTAATCCATTCGGAAACTTCTCACCAACAGGAACAACCATATTATCTTGTAGCCTGTGAGATTTTCGAGTATGACCGTCAAGGGTAGCAATCCAGGCATTGCCTTTGATTCCTATGCCCATATCCATTGCACGCTTGTATGTGTCAACTCTGCCGCCGCTTTGTGCGGCTGTCGTCATAGTCACGGCATTCGTCAATGCGTGATTGCGGTTCATATCCGTAACAGCCGCCAACCTATCAGCGATTTTCTCGACGCTGTCGCCCTGGATTATAGCCTGCATAATCGCAGAGTTAAGCTGTTGCTTATTCCACAGCTTATCCCTCGGAATGTCAAGTTTTTTTCGGGGGAGCAGGTCAGGATTTTCGCGGATGATTTTTTCAATCGCCGCTTCGTTGTACAGCGTAAATCCTGTGTTAATCTGTGCGTTATGCTCTATGTCATAAATCGCCCAATTACCGCTTGTAGCATATACCCACGGCATATATCCGTTGATTATGGATAATGCTATTAAATTCGCATTGCTGAGATTGCTTGCAATTGCATCGACTTTTGCATAAATCGTCCGTCCTGTCAATAGCTGTGTTCGCCGCCAATTCTTGTAATCCTCTGCGGATAGTGTGCCATTTTCAACGGATTTTCGCTTAGCTTCATCAGCTTCACGGAAATCTGCGAGGAATTTTTCAGCATCAGCACGCAGTTCCTCATATGCTTGACCGTATACGGATTCTATTTCTCCTACGAGTTCTTCGAGAATTTCGTCAACTCCGTCACGGTCATTCCGTCTGGTTGCCAGTTGCATTTGTATCACCGCCGTTCACTGTTGGTGTTAGCGATTGCATTTCTGCGAGTTTTTTTGCTTGGATTTCCTCGAAGCTGTCTATTTTGCCTTGTATCTCACAGATAGTGCGAGTTGTTTCTTCCTCACCCATATACGGAGCAACTGCAAGAGCTGTCTGTATAGCTTCGCTTTCGTTAATATTTTTCGGTCTTGTAAAGTGGAATGTTGTTCCCTCGTACCCCATAAGCTTTAAAACATCAGCAATTGCATCGGTCAACAACATTTCAACCTTATCTGCTTTGAGGTTCATATTTTCGTAAGCTTGTTTAATTTCTGATGTGGTGATGTTGCCGCCTGCTGTTCTCTCAAAATCTACAGCAGCAAAATCGTAAAACAGATGCTTACGTAGGATTTCAAGAGATGTAACAATACCCTCGTGAGGTACTACAAGTTGTTTTGGTTCTGCTTCAACTCCGTCTTGCAAATGCAGTATGCGATTTCGCACGAGATTAATCAAAAACTCAGCATCGTCCGCAGCATCCATACCGTCACAGTTTTTAAGCACCCAGTAAACGAGGTCAGCTTCTGAGGAATTATTTACAAGCTTAGACAGCAATGCGTTGTAAGCAGATAGGGCATTAACTCTATTTGCTATGTAAGATTGATTATTGATAAACGACAGCTTGACTATCGGTATACCCTCAACAGTTTCGGCATTAACAACATCGTCGAAAGCTTCAAACTTTGTTACTGTGCCTTTATACGCTTTTAAATCACTTATAGCGGACAGCTTTTCGCCGTAAGGTTGTTTGTACTCTGTGTAGCCTTGCGGCTCATACAGCGTAATTCTGAGGGGTTTTTCGTCATTCAGCCGCCAGTATTCAAAACCTGCTTTGACTGCTCCTGTTTCCTCGTCAATCAATGGTACAAAAACAGGCTTTGTTTTATCGCTGCCAATGCTCATCGGTGTGATTTTATTTTCTGTGACATATGCATAGGATTCGCCGTCATTTATTGCATACTGTAACCACTCCATAACATCGTGGTCGAATTTCACACCGAGAACATCTTTGATTTTTTCATCATCAAATGTAATTCCGTTTCCGAGGGAATACGAAATCATCTGCATTACAAAAATCTGATAATAATTTGTCTTGATTTTATGGTTAGGTGCAAAAATATTTTTATGCACTACACCCTGTAAGTCGTACACAAGCTTTTCGACTTTTTCCAAAATCGGGTCATTCCCTGCATAAAACTCAGCGGCTAACTGACCGATTTTATATTTTTCTGAGCTTTCGTGTTCGGCTATGGCTTGCAAAAGAAATTCTGCACGTTTCGTTTCGCTGTTTCCCACAGCTAAAAGGTCTTGAAATGTAAGCATTATTACCTCCTACGCTGGATTTTTACTGCTGTTAATCAAACGGTCTAAACCATAGCGAACAGCATCAATTGTATGGTTGTTTTTATCTGGTACATCTGTGAGAAATTCTCCGTCTTTGGTTTGCGTATACTCATAAAGCGTAAACTCTCTGTGTGCTTCTGGTGTCCGTTTCACATCAATAACAATGTGCTTATGCTGTAACCATTTGATACCATACATAACAGAGCCTGAATATTTTTTGCAAGGGAAAGCGGACAATCCCTCGTTTCTTAAATCGGCAATGCTTTTTGGCTCTGCACAATCACAAATTATAGTCTGCTTTTGCTCTGCCTGCAATGTACTTTCA
Source organism: Clostridia bacterium (assembly GCA_045587485.1). Taxonomy (GTDB): domain Bacteria; phylum Bacillota; class Clostridia; order Monoglobales; family Monoglobaceae; genus SIG440. The sequence goes on along the minus strand of JAZNCI010000025.1, from coordinate 9,571 downwards.
AAGAATTGACATTGTTTAATTTTTCCTGTTTTGTCAAATCCTTTTTCTTTTATCGCTTCTGCGGTTTGCTTGTTGCTCAAATGCTTCTTGTAAATTTCATTGAGCAGATATATCGTTTCGGTTTTTCTGTCGTATGCCAATCGCATGAAAACCACAGGGTCAGTTGCAAATCCAAAATCAAGTCCTGCATAGATGTAATCAAGGTTGTTGATTTCCGATTCTGTTATTTCTCTTTCAATTATATTCGGGAATACCGCACCGCCTGTTCCTGTTGCTTCTCCAAGATATTCATGCCTATACGCTTTTTCGTTTGTTTCTTTCAGATGTTCAGCTTCGTATATAAAACTTTCGCCTAACCAATCAGCAGGAATGTCAAGATAAGTCGTTCTGAAAGTCAGTGTTTTTTCGTCAGGAGCAGCAACAAAAGCATTCGCCCAGTTCGTGCGGCTCATAGGTGGGTTAAAGCTGCGAAAAATAATTGGATTTGTCGAGCCACGTATTACAGACTGCTGGACAGAGCGGACAGAATTTTGTCCGTCAAGTTCTGCGAATTCTTCAAACCATAAATATTTGAAATATCCTTTTTTTAGCTTTATTGATTTTAATTTTTCTGATTTATCTAATCCGCGAAATATAATTTTTTGTCCTGTCGGAATGTAGACATACTGCATCGGGCTCACATTGCTTTTCCACAAATGACTTGCTCCGAGTGTATCAATCGCCCATGCAATTTGAGAGAACACAGAATCACGAAGTGTTGATGCAAATTTTCTGAATACAATCGCATTTGCATCCGCATCTTTCATTATTCCGTCAACTATTTCAAGACTTATAAAAGACGATTTACAAGAACCACGCCCACCAGGTAAATTATAATACTGGTGCTTGTAATTTTGAATGTCCTCATGCAGAGGTTTGTATACATCTGCTATATGGTCTACTATATCTGATTTGTTGCAGATGTTTTGACTTTCCGAAAGTTGCTTTGCTCTTTCTTCGAGGACTTTAATTCTTTTTGAATTATTCATCAACAACACCTTGCAAGCTTTCAAGCTCAGTTATTCGCTGTTCATGGTCTATCACTTCAATGTATTTCACATTGTGTTTTAAGAGAGCATCGGCGGCATTAACTCTGATTGCGGCAGACACACCCTCATCTCTTGCAATTGTCGCAAGAGTATCTACAGCAAGGGAAACGTTACCACGCAAATTATTAACAGCATCGTCAAGCATTTCGGCTCTTGCTTTGTTATACTTTGCTTTAAAATCTGATTTTTCAAATTTTCTTTTAATGGTGGTCGTGCTGATACCAAGACTTTCGGCAGCTTTTCTTCTCGTTTTGCAAGTCAGCAATGCTTCGATAACTTTTTCGTCAGTCATTTCTCAACCCCCTCTGTTTTTGTGTCCGTTTTGGCACGTGTCACCTCTTACCCTCATTATACCACACTTTGATTTAAAATCAACCCCTAAAATTAAAAAAATAGCGGATTATTTCCGCTATTTTTCGAGTGCTTCAATTGCAATTTTTAACGCTTCGATTAATTTGCATCGTCGGAGGAATTTATCAGCTGATAAATACGACAGGTGCGACTTCAAAATATCAATTGCTTCACGTTTAGTCATACATGCTATTCACTTCCTCTCTGAGGATGTTATTTTCCTCACGCAGTAATGCGTTCTGTTGTTTTAGCAATGTGTTTTGTGCCAGTAATTCAGCGTTAACCTGTTTATATGTTTTCTTCCTATTGTGAAATGAAAAATTTTTCTGCTGATTTCTTATCATTGGTCTGCATCTATCGCAGTAACGCATTGCTCTTATGCTGAATGAATTGCCTGTTCCATTAAGATAATTACCGATATATGCTTCACAAATATCACAGTATTTATCACCCTCTGCCATTGTTTAACCTCTCCCCTCTCCTTGAAATGTGGTTGCTTGTTCGTTGCTTGTTCGTACCCGTAGCACAGCTAAACCGAATTTTGCATAGCAGGGGAGTTGTATCACTCCCCTATTTTTAAGCCGTGTATTCTTGCGCCTGATTCCGTTGTGATATATTTCGGCTTATCAGGTGTGCTGCTGTGAGCCTTTGGCATCGAGTATGATATTTTTTTGATATCGTCACAAGTCGATTTTCGGATAGTCCTTGCAAGGTCAGCAAGTTTTTTTGTTTCGTCGTTGGTTCCCGTGACATAAAATATAAGTTCTTTTTCCTGCTCGGTGTAGTTATCACTCCAGATTATCTTGATGTATTTCGCACGGATATTAAGTCTGTCGAGTTGTCTATGTTCCGTGTCACTTATGAGCTGCTCTGCCATATTATACCGTATGCGTTTCTGATTGGCTTCCTCAATTTTTTTATTAAGTTTTGCCATATTAATTCTCGGATGAGTGCGGATGTATTTAATTATAGCAGGGCTCGAAAATATCAAAACAATCAAGCTGAAAATAACAAAGTCACTCATTCGCTCAGCTCCTTGATTATGTTGTCACTGAGTGCAATGATTGTTTTAGCTGTGACAACTTCGGTCGTTCTGTCGGAAGTGATTATTTGAAACTTAGTCAACAGCAATCGGCGTGTAAAATCTTTGATTATTGCTACTATCTCGGATGAATGTGAACCTTCGCAGGCTTTGCACACTTGTCTGCCTTCGGGGATGATAGCATCACAACAAACGCATCTATTTTCCATAGTAATTGTCCCTCCTGTTTATCATATCGATGATGTCTTGTGCGTCTTCTCTGAGTGCTTCGGTTTCGGATTTGGTTTGAACGCGTTCTATAATCCCTGCCGCTATGATAGCAAAGACAATGAGCAGAACAACGAAGCCGATAGCTTCAATATATTCTGTGGGGATTGCAGGGATTTTAGGAATTCGTGTCATCGTCAGCACCTCGACTTAAAAATTTTTCGATTTGGTTTCGGGCATACGCACAGCCTACGCAGGATAAAATAGTTTTTAAAAGCGTTTCTGCCTGTTTCAGCTCATCGTCATAGTGTGCTATCTGCATATTGTCAAATTCAATCGTTTCTTGCAGTTTTTTGATTTGCTGTTTTGCTTCGTTGTGTGCCTGCATCGAGTTCCAGAGTTGAGCCGCAAGCACATCATTCGCATTTGAGATACGGTCAGCGGTTCCTGCGACAACATCAGTAACGGCATTATAAATTTTATCAAGAGTTTTCTTGTCCTTATTGTAATCGCCTGTCACTTCAATTTCAAAATTTCCGTTGGTGGTAATTGTTTTTGTAATTGTAATATCCATAATTTAATACCTCTCCCATAATTCCACACCGCACTTTGCGGCTAATTTTTTAGCGTTCCTTGTAAACGTATTATTTGATGCCACGATAGCCTTAGATGCTCTGTAATACTCCCTTGCTGATATAGCTTCCTGCACGGCTTCAACCCCTACAGGCTTCTTGTAGTGCTTGCATTGGACTACTACCCTACGCATCAGCGGAAACGTCCTCGCCATAACGTCCGCACCGTAATCTCCGGACTTGCCGGAGACACGGACGAACAGGAAGAAACGGCGTTTCATTTTTCGGGCAACGTGTTTTTCATAATTCTTGCCGTTGTTCATTATTCCTCCATAATCTTGTTGAAGCGGTCAAGCTGATTTTTGAGTTTGTCAGCTTCCTCGTTGTGGCGTTTGAGTTTGGGATTGTGCATCAGCTTGAAAGCTTCTGCAAAGTCAATTTCTTTCGCGTTGTCGCACATCTCTCTGATAGAGACTTCGCTTGCTCCGAGGGCAAGGGCTACGACTGCGGTTGGTACTTTCTTCATTTTATATTTTCCTCTCTACGTAATTTTCCTTCGGCACACCAAAAATCGGGGTTGTGAGTTACAAACTGTAGTGTTTGATTTTCGATAAATGCTATCGGGCAAGTGGCTAATCCGTTGTAAATGCAATTTCTGCAATGCACGACTTTTTCGCGGTGTTCAAAGTAATATTCATAGCATCTTAATTCAGCTTTCAGATGAGCGTTCAACTCTACTACCTGAGTACTGTATCTGCGATTTTCTTCGAGTTCTTTTCTTAGCTTTTCGTTTTCGGCTTCGAGTTCTGATTTTTTCATTTCCTCCTATACTCCTTTACGATTATAGGCGGTTTGTTCGCCTGTGTTATAATTCTTATTGCTGTACCGTCACTCAGTATAATCATTCTTTGCGTTCCTTTCTTGCTTCATTTCTTCTTGCAAAGTCCTTGCAAGGGTACATCCTTGAACTCTCTATGCAGCGTTTAAACCGTCTGCATTCTTTACACGTTGTTTTCATTTTCACACTCCTTAAAATCAAGAATGTTAGGGTACATAGACCAAAATCCGCTTCTTACACCGCAGATTGTAAACTCATATGTTTCTCCTATTTCAATTGCTCCGTACACATCTGACGAATTAAATCTTTTCTTGATAATGCTATCTTCAATTTCATATGTTGTTTCGCTCGTGTAGACTAAATAAACATCGTTTTTCACTTCTTTGTCAGTTACCGTTGCTACTACTGTTCTTTCATTCGAGTTCTGAATTATCGGAGCAACCACAAACAACGCTACGATTGCTGATATGAAAATGCTAAGAACAACTAAAGCTCCAATAACATCCGCATTCATTCTTACGAACCTTACGATATTTCTTTTTCTTTTCATTGTTCACACTCCTTTAACTTCTTTTCGGCTTCTTCACGGCTGAGAAATACGTTTTCACCGAAAATAAAATTTTCGTTTCCTTCAAATAAAATAACGCCTAACATATGCTTCGTTACTGTTCTTTCAAAGACAATTAGTCTTTTATCCAACGGACAATCTTCACAGCTTAAACCCGGATTTTCAGCTGCCCATTCTTCGCATTTTCGGCTGTCTTTATCAGCAAGGCACTCTGTTCCAACGATATAAAGCTTATCACCCACCTTGCAAGGCAGTTCAACTATAAAGGATTTATCTTTGAAGCTCCTACAACATTTATCAGCAGGGAACTTATCGTCATTGAACGGAAGTCCAGTTTCAATTAGACATTCGCAGACTTTTTCATGTATACAATTTTCACACTTTGCCATTGTCATTCTCCTTTCACTTCTTTAAGCGGACACCATTCAGGCTTGTTGTATACCAACCAATACAAATCCCGATAAGGGTCTTTGACTTCTTCTGGTGCTATATGGCACTTGCATATTTTTTTATACAAGCCTTTGCCAAGTGGTTCTTCTTCTGATTTTGAAATCATCGGACATTCAATGCACGTTTTAGGCATATCAATTGGTACTATGACGGACATTTTCATTCTCCTTTCAGTAATTATCAGCCTTGACTATAATTGCCTTTTTCCAGTAAGGCTCATATTTTGATTTTTCCTTTTCCAGTATCTTTTCAAATTCTTCGTCAGACAACTTTGTGTATTCGGGGTTGTCGCAAAGATAATCCGCTAAATCTTCTTCAAAGTCCTCTCTATCATTGTAAACTGTTTCTTTTTCCCACGGTGTATAGCAATCGAGGATTTCACCGACTTCCGCTATGACAACCTCACAATACGTGTAGCCGAATTCTTCCAACGCTGCTTCTCTGCCGACCATAACCACAATAGGCAATTCAGGGTTTTCGGCTATCGCTTTCCTCAACTTCGTGCTGTCTTTAACAATGTTTAATTTCTGCATTTTCATTTTTGCACTCCTTTCTTTGCGGATGTGATAAACTCCTTTTCTGTTTCAAGATTAACAGAAACTTCTTCAAAGTCGATATCATACTCTTTTTCAAGAGTTTTCATTAAATCATTCAAGGTTAATTTCTTTCCGAATGCGGCAGGGAAACGGTACATAAAACAGATATCCTTGAAAAGCTTCTGTACATATTTTTTTGACATTCCGCGGCGATAAAACACGCCCAGAACAGCAGCAGTAGAAAACACCGCAAAGGTATACGACATATCTTTGTAAATCACATACTGCTGTTTCAGGAAGGCTTCTTCCGCTTCTTTAAAAATACGCTCGCGGCATTTTTTGCAGTTAGCAACTCTCACTTCATTTTCACCGCCTTTGCGAACTTCTCAGCATTTCGGAGTAAATTCAACTTGCACCACACTGTGATTATGGTCTTAGCAGGACACAGAAGTGTGTCACGTGCGTGGCTCTGAGCATCGGCGTGAACGAGGTTCACTGCCTGCATCAGTTCTACATATTCCTCATCAGTCAAGGTGATTTTTATGGTTTTCATTCGGGGTCACCTCCGATTAGTTCGGGGTTGCTGTGTATATTTCCGATAACCTCAATAAATACTCCTGCTTCTTCCATTTCTACCCACAGCAAAATGTCTGTGTTGAAACTTGCTTTTGTAATCGGTCTTAACTGGAATCCCCAGTTATATGCACCATTCGGATTGCCAAACTCGACAACGGTAATAAATTCATCATCAAGATTTGTATCATAGCATCTTACTATGTCTCCCTCAAAAATCCGCTTACCATTCTTATCGTTCAAGCCTGTATACTGTCCTACGGTTTCGGGGATGACAGGTGTTGCTTTGCCGTCGAATGTTCCTATATCGCCGTCAAGATAAGGGTAATCCGTAGGGTGCAATTTATCTTCCGCTTGCAGAATACAGGTGTATTCAAATGCATTTATTAAGCTGCCCTCAACCCATTCACCATTATCTTTTCTTTTCCCTCGAAAAATTATTTCACGCATTATTATTTCCTCCCTGTGCCTTTACAACTTCTTTGCCGCCTATGCTATATCCGTCACGGATAACATTTTGCAAATCCTTACAAAGCTTTATATAGCTGAGATACTCCGTGTTCATACGCTCATAAGCCTTGTAAATCTGTTTCTTTTCCACCTGTGCATCTTCTCTGCTGATTTTACCAAGCTGATATTTGGCATATAATGCCGAAAGTGTATGGAACAGCATTATTTCAGGCGGCGTGATGTTCGTAGGACATTTCGCCCCTTTGCTTGCAAGTTTTTCAAGGTCAAGTAAGTCTATTTTCCCCTCCACAATCTTTACAGCATCTTCAACACTTCGGGCGATGCCTGCGTTACAGCCGTATTTTTCGTGCATTTGTTTGATGAAATTCAGTTGCTCCTTGGTGGGTTTGCCTGTTTCGGTTTTAACCTCAATAAACACTACACTACCACCCTTGATAGCAAACAAATCCGAAAACCCTTTAGGCAGTCCCGTGTCAAACCAATGTCCGTCTTTAGTCTGGAATTTGCCGACGTTAGCACGGAACACGCAATATCCCATTTCGGAGAGTTTGAGGCGGATGCTGTTTTGCAGGTCGTGCTCAGAAATAACATTCGGCATCTTCATCATCCTCCTTGACTATAGAGTGCTGTAATTTGCATCTTACGTGCTCCATAGCTGCTATTATGTTGATTATGTCATTTGCAATATCGTCCATTCCGTATTCAGCGTAATTTCCAAGATAATTTGACAGTATATGTTCTGTATTTTCTTTGACTGCCTGTATGTCGCTCACTATTTGAGCAGGGTGTTTTTTTATCATAGTTTACTCATCTCCCCATTGTTCAGCCATTGCCTGTGCAATTCCGGGGAATGTCTTGCTTCTTGCTTTTGCTCGATTATTGTCACAGTCAAGCCCTGGGATTTTGCCGCCCGCTTCTTCAAAATTGATAGGCTTACCGCTTTTTGTATAGCCGTAAGGCTTCGGCGGTTCAAGGTTTGTTGTTCGCTTCAACGGGTCCAGCCCCTTCAACCATAAGCAAGTCCGCTTTTTTTGATAGTTTGCTATGTCGTTTTCATCCTTTGCGAAAAAGTAAGGATGTATAATCTGATCTTGCTTTCTCCAAAGCCTTGACATATAGCCGGTGGGGTTTTCAATTGCGATTTTCTCACAGTCTGCACAGGCTATTTGCATAAAGAATACTGCACTTTCAGCAACTTTCCACATTCTATCCACAACCTTTTCAGCCGGTGTAACTCTAAGGCTTAAATGCCGTGTTGTAACGCCTGAAAGATATGTGCAAGGTGGATGTGCTATAATCAAATCCCACTTTTCCACATCGTGCAAAGTCCAATCTTCGGTTTTAAAAGTACCGCCGTTGATGATTTTCAGAACATCACCGACTATGTGCCATTCAGGATGACCGCCGGAGCAGTCCTGTATATCCGCACTATATGCTTCGTGTCCCTTTTCTCTGAAAGCCTTGCAAACTGCCTGACTTTCTTCACAAGCAACTAAAACTTTCACCGTTTCCCCCTCCTTAACGCTCTACGCTCGGCATAGTTAAAGTTGTTTTCCTCTGCACGTTTGTTTTCTTCTTCCCTTGCAATTTCAAGCTTCTGCTTATACTCTGCATACGCTTTGCACTTGCTATGGCAATGCAATTGCCGTTTTGTGCAGTCTTTGCAAGGGGAGTTGGCTGCTGTTGAGATTTGCATTTCTTCACACTCCTAAATAAAATATTTCCTATCATAAACATTATACCACACTTCAAGTTAAAATCAAGTACTTTTCAAAAAATTTTTTGTTTGACAAAATGAATTTTCTGTGTTATACTTATGCTGAGGAGGTATAATTATTTATGATTTCTTATAAGCCTTTGTTTAAAACTTTAGTTGATAGGGACCTGAAAAAAACTGATTTAATCCCTATGATTAACTGTAGTAGTGCAACGCTTGCAAGATTTGCCAAAAACGAATACGTCGCACTTGAAATAATCGAAAAGATCTGCCTTGCCCTAAACTGCAAAATCGAAGACGTCATTGAGATAATCCCCTCAGAGAAGTGAGGGGTTATCATATCATCAGAAGCTGACCGTCACGATTCATCATAACTTCTGCGTCGTATTCTGTGTCAAGCCCTGTTCCTTTGAGTTCTACGAGTTCTCCCATATCGTCATAAGCACATGGCTTTAAGTCGAGAAGCGTTTTTGTATCTCCAAATCGTTCGATTAATCTTGCTTTTGTGCCGTCATCAGTAAACGAATCAAGGATATTTGCGTTCTTTTTTAATCGGAACAGCTTATATAATGCTTCACCGTAGCCAAAATGATTCATGCACGATTCCCACGCCTTAGGGTGCGTCTGTCGTAAAATTGACAGATGGTTGTCTTTAAACTGTATGTCAGTTCCGCACATGATACAGCCGTTGCGCTTGATACACTCCGTTCTGCCGTCAGATGTGGTATACTGAATGTCATATAAAGGGGAATACTCTAAATTATATTTGCGGATATACGCCCATATATCATCATCAGTCCACAAGGCGATAGGATTCACATGATAAAAACCGCCCTTGTCGTTGTTGATATGTGGTCTGTGGCTTTCAAAAATATGCCCTCTTGTTGATATAGATGTCATTCTTGTTCGGCTTTCCGCTGCCATAAGTCCTTTAACTATAACATCAACGCCCAATTCAGCTTGCATACGTTCTGACGGCTCTTTCTTCAACAGCTTACAACAGTGCTGTGAAAATTTGCATTCTCTGAGTATATCATAGTATTCTTTCAATTCGTCTTTTTCGGAATCTGTTTTAGAGAATTTCAAAAAACATTCGATGTTAATTCTATGTGCATCGAGTTTGCTCGTAGCCTTACCAAGCAAAGGTGCTCCGTACTG
>JAZNCI010000024.1:0-6120 GCA_045587485.1 Clostridia bacterium | reverse complement strand
AACAGTACCACCGTCACCATCACGAAGATAATAACCTGACGACGGAATTGTCCTTGCTTCATATCCTGCCGTGGAATTTAATGAAACCTCGGGAAGTTCAATCCTTGTCAGCAGGGACTTTCTTCTCATTGTCATTACCTGCACACCCTGGCTTGAACGGCTTGTCTTTGTCGAAATGTCTTTGGTGTTAAATACCACGCACTTGTCAATATTGCTGAAAAGTGCAACCTGACATTCCTCCTTACAATAAAGCATACCGATAATCTCGCCCTTGCCGTAGGCATTGGTAAGACGTTTGCGGTTGGTCTTTGTTTGGTAGCCCTTCATATCAACCTTTGCAACCTTGCCCGATTGGAACGCAAACAGCATAAATCCGCTGTAATCGTACGCAGGTGTTGCATAAAGAATCTTTTCGTCAGGCTCCATATCAAGAATGTTGGGAAGATATTCGCCAAGTGCGCTTGCCTTTGAATCGGAAATATCGTAAAGACGCATCTTATATACGTTCTGCCTGTCTGAGAAGAATAGCATATCCGTTTTATTGGTAGCCTCCGCCTCGCAAAGCAAACTGTCGCCCTCCTTGAACTTGTGTTCAGCAGCGGCACGCAGCGATACAAGAGTAATCTTCTTGAAGTAATTATCCTTTGTCATAAACACGCGCACATTGTAGTCCTCAATATAGCCCTCCTGGGGAAGAGCTTCCTCCTCCTCGCAGTCAACAACTACAGTTCTGCGGTCTGCACCGTATTTGTCGGCAATTTCCGTAAGCTGTTTTGAAATAAGCTTGCGGACACGCGCATCGCTTTCGAGAGTTTTTGTAAGGTCGGCAATTTCCTCAATAAGCTTTTCGATTTCTGAAGTGCGCTTGAGAATATACTCCTTGTTAAGATTACGAAGCTTGATTTCCGCAACAAATTCCGCCTGAATTTTGTCAATTCCGAAGCCTGCCATAAGGTTGGGGACAACCATCGCATCCTCGGGGGTGTTGCGGACAATGTAAATCGCCTTGTCTATATCAAGAAGTATTTTTTCAAGACCCTCTAAAAGATGAAGTCTTGCATTTTTTTTGTCAATATCGTATTGAAGCATACGACGCACACAGTCAGTACGGAAGCGAATCCATTCCTTGAGAATATCACGCACGCCAAGCACCATAGGCTCACCGTCAATAAGCACATTGAAATTACAGCTGAAGCTGTCTTCAAGGGGTGTCTGCTTGTAAAGTCTTGCCATCAGCTTGTCTGGGTCAACACCTCTTTTTAACTCAAAGGTTATTTTAAGGCCTGATTTGTCTGTTTCGTCACGGACATCGTTGATGTCGCGGAGCTTGCCTGACTTGATTAATTCCGCAAGCTTGTCAATAATCGCCTCGACAGTAGTGCTGTAGGGGATTTCAATAATTTCAATCACGTTCTGCTTTTTGTCATAGGTGTATTTTGCACGCACCTTGACACTTCCCGTGCCTGTAGAGAAGATTTTTTCCATAGACTCATCATCACGGAGAAGAAAACCGCCCGTTGAGAAGTCGGGACCTGTGATATACTCTGCAAGATTTGCATTTTTGTCTTTCATCAGGGCGATTGTTGCGTTACAGATTTCACGCAGGTTAAAGCTTGCGATATTGCTTGCCATACCAACAGCGATACCCTGGTTGGGATTTATAAGAATATTGGGAAACGCAGTGGGCAGCAGTGTAGGCTCCTTAAGCGTTCCGTCATAGTTGTCCGCAAATTCAACGGTATTTTTGTCGATGTCGCCAAAAATTTCGTTACAGATGGGAAGAAGTCTTACCTCCGTATAACGAGAAGCGGCATATGCCATATCACGGCTGTACTGACGACCGAAGTTGCCCTTTGAATCCACAAGCGGATGGAGCAGTGCCATATGTCCCTGTGTAAGGCGGACCATTGTTTCGTAAATTGCGGCATCACCATGGGGGTTAAGCTTCATTGTTTGTCCCACAACGTTAGCACTTTTTGTGCGGTTGCCGCCGAGAAGCCCCATTTTGTACATGGTGTACAGCAGCTTTCTGTGCGACGGCTTAAAACCGTCAATCTCGGGGATTGCACGAGAAATAATTACGCTCATTGCGTAGGGCATATAATTCTTTTCAAGTGTTTCGGTAATACCCTCAAGCGAGAGTGTGATGTTTTCTTCATTCATAGAGAACTCCTCCGTTTGCACAGTTATAATAAGTATATCACACTTTTTTGGAAAATGCAAATTTTGGCGCAAAAATTTTGCTTTAAAAAGTACATAGCTCTTTTTTAAAAAGATTTTTTATGCAAAAAAACCGAAGCAAATTAGCCTCGGTTTCTATTTGATTTCCTGCTCAAGATTTTCAAACAATTCAGAATTAAAGAATTCCATTATTGTTATACCCAGCCCGTCGCAGACCTTTTTAATTGTGGAAATAGTTGTGCTGTTGTTTCTTCCTCTTACGATATTATTAATAGTCGATTGAGTTATTCCGCTGATGGTGGAAAGTTTATTTACCGTAATATTTTCTTTTTTGCATAAATCAAGAATTCTTAATTTTACTGCTTCACCTATGTTCAAAAATATCACTCCTTGAAAAAGGTGCGTTGGATATAAGTTTCAGTCAGTTTATCTCAACATCATCAACAGAATTTTCGAGAAGTATATTAATGAGTTCGTTCCTTGAACGATTGCTTTTGACCGACAAATCATCGAGCTTCTTGAGAGTGCCTTCTTTTATTCTTACTGAAATAACTCTATGTCCATCTTCGCCTTTTTTGTTTATGAGTATAGCGGTTTTTGCCATAACAAATCACTCCTTGATACAAGTATAATATAAGCAAATATTGCTTTATATATTATAAATGTATTACATATGTAATATATTTATGTTGAAAAGCAAGAAACAATATGTTATTTTAATATAAAGGAGGAATTTTTATGAGAGAGAAACTTATACCGGGGAACAATGGTAAAGACTGCTCCCACAACGGCTATGGCAAAAAGAGTTGTCTTTGCGATGAATGTGACTGGGCTCTATGCTGTTACCCTGAATATTCAACAAACCGCCGTATTGATTGTTCCGATTGCAATATTTTGTGTCGGAGGAAAGACAAAAATAAAACGACATAATTTTCTTTTTTCTTGTGTTGACTTCAACGGGAAAAATATGTATAATTAAGGAAACTTATGTGCCTGTAGCTCAGTTGGATAGAGTGTCAGACTCCGACTCTGAAGGTCGTGCGTTCGAATCGCATCAGGCATACCAAAAAAGCGGCTTGTATACAAGTCGCTTTTCAACTCCATTATTAGTTTTCAAAGAAGGTGTTTTTTTGAAAAAGAATATTATCAGTAGGTTTTTCGGCCATTTTATGACCGTTACCCGACACCGCCACGCCGTTATACGCCACGCAAGAAAGGCGGGAATACTGTGGCAGGGATTAAGGCACGATTTGTCAAAATATTATCCCGAGGAATTTGTTCCCGGAGTAAAATATTTTCAGGGAGACCGCAGTCCCAACGAGATGGAACGTGAAAGATTTGGTTACAGCAGTGCCTGGCTTCATCACAAGGGCAGGAACAAGCACCATTTTGAGCATTGGACAGATTACAACCCCGTTGAAAGAAAGGTTATGCCCGTAAAGATGCCCGTACGCTACGTTGCGGAAATGTTCTGCGACAGAGTTGCCGCAAGCAAGATTTATCAGGGCGAAAAATACACCGACTCTCACCCTTACGAATATTTTGACAGGGGTAGAGCCCGACGTTTTATCAACCCCGAAACCTCCGCACTTCTTGAAAGCTGGCTCGTTATGCTGAAGGAGCAAGGGGAGGACGCCGCACTTCGCCACATAAAGGAATGTGTCAGAGCATCAAAGAAAAACCGTTAAGCAAAGAAGAAGCAGCCCCCCGGGGAGGCCCAACAATCCCACGATAATTGCGGAAACAAGATTTATTCCCACCTGCGTGGAGGATGTCATTACAGTATTATACACAATAAGTACGCCCATGCCGCCGACGATTCTGCACAGAATGTCTGCGGCGTTTTTTATGTTCAGAAAAAACAGCACCGTCAGCACCATTCCAAGGATAATATAAATAACAGTCATAAAAAAACCACCTCATAATATATTATGAAGCGGTTTTTGTTTTTAGGATTTCTTTTAGCGTGTCATCTGGATAAAAAGGGTATTTTACACCGTCTGTAGTGATTGAGGTGTCTGTAAATACCGATGTGGAAAGTGGGTGGATACTGCTTTCCTTTTCTATAAGTCCGTAACGTGTCATCACCACAAGCTCATCCTCATACAGGATATAAGTTTTCGAGAATGTTCCTTTATTAAGTAACCTGTTTATAAGAACAGCGCTTACCGCAATACCGATAATCTGAAGAACTCCCTGAAAGGGCAGATATCTTGAAAAAATGAATACTGCCGCCCACATTACTCCTATTCCTACAAGTGATATAATCGTTTCTTTCGGCGACTTTTGCTTCACTGCCGAACCTTTGTATATAATTTCTTTTTCTTCCATATTTATATTCTCCTTGACTTCCCTCACTTATAATAACCAGTCAACAATTACAGCTTTCAATTTTCCGCCATTCGTTTCAAGTACTGCAAATGACTGTGCGCAGCCCCGCGGGCGTGACACACTTCCCGGATTAAGAATAAAAAATCCGTCATCTCTCTTTTCAAGAACACTTCTGTGGGTATGTCCGAACAGAGCCGCCTCACATCCGTGACGCCTTGCCGTAGCCTCAAGCCTCTCGTAACCACTGCTTACGCTTTGGGTATGCCCGTGACAGATGAAGATTTTGTGTCCGTCAAGGTCAATCACTTTTTCGTAATCCCCATACCGGTAATCATTATTGCCAAGCACCGATACCACGGGTATGGGATAATAGCCTGTCTCTATATAGTCAACATCCCTCGCAATATCCCCAAGGTGTATTATAAGGTCAAGCCTTCCCTGACTGTCTATTGCCCTTTCGAGGGAGGTTGTATCTGTGTGGCTGTCTGACAGAACAATTGCTCTCACAAAAATCACCTCTCACAGTATTTTAACCCAAAGAACACTTCCTGTCAACAGTGCATACTATTATATTAAAGGAGATGTTTATATGAAAAACATTGCGGACATTTTAAAGGGAATGAATAAATCGCAGCTTGAAGAGGCTGTTGCAAAGGCGAAGGAATTTGCTGCAACAGAAAAAGGGAAAGAAATGATATCACAGCTTCAGTCTTCGGGAACACTGGGAGACGGTATAGATAAGGATAAAATCTTGCAGGAAATTAAGCAAAACCCCGACATAGCAAAAAAAATTACCGATATAATAAACGGAAAGGGCTGATACCATGGACCTTGAACAGGAAATCTCCAAAGCTCTTGCGGACCCTGACATAATGAATAAAGTTTCAAGTGTGTTGTCCTCTATGGGCAGTGGCAATAATAAAGAAGAAACTCCATCCTCTCCCGTTGGAGACCTTAACGGACTTGGAAACATTATGGGTGCACTGAAAAGCGCTCCGACAGATGACAGAACGCGTCTGCTTCTTGCTATCAAGCCTTTTTTAAGTGAGAAGCGCGCACCTTATATGGACAGCGCTCTTACCGTGCTGAAGCTTGCCTCCATAGGCAAACTGGGTAAAGATCTCAAGCTGTTTTAAAAAGGGGGATGGATTATGAGAGTAACACAAATGAGTGCATTTGCGCCCTCCAAACAGAAATCTGTTCCGTCACAAAACGCAGTGCAGCCATTGGTGACGCACCGGGAGCCTGCTTTTAAAAAAAGCGAAATAGGCAAGCTTCTTTCCGGATTTGAGAAGGATGATTACATCCTTCTTGGCATAATTGCCGTGCTTATTTGGGAAGGGTGCGACGATTACATCCTTCTTGCGGCGCTTGGATATCTGTTTTTCATGGGGATAAAATGAGTTACGGAAGGTTTTGCCAATGCAAAACCTTTTTCTTTTCATATCTTCAAAAAACCTGAAAAAACTTCAAAAAACCCCTTGACAGAGGGTGATATTTGTGGTAACATACCGAATGTTGTCGCTATTTTGACGATGCCTCAAAAAAAATTGAAAAAAGTTTTGAAAAGGTGTTGACAAAGTGAGCTTTGCGATGTATAATAAACAA
>JAZNCI010000023.1:0-1977 GCA_045587485.1 Clostridia bacterium | reverse complement strand
TTTTATCTGACAAAAGCTTTGGGAAAATATGCTGTTCGATTTCCTCTTTGCGATACAAGCCCTCATCAACTAAATCGCAAACAGTTTCTCCTATTTCCTCATTGATACTGCATTTATAAGAAAAAGAAACAATATCTGCATTGGTTTCTTTGATGATTTTTTGTGCACTTTCTAATGCATCGGGAAGAACTGCATCATCTCCGTCAAGATGGAAGATATAATCTCCACTTGCCACTTTAATCCCTGCTTGTCTTGCACTAACTAAACCACCATTTTCTTTATGTATTACTTGTATCCTTTGGTCTTTTTTTGCATATTCATCACAAATTGCTCCGCAGTTGTCAGGGGAACCATCATCGACCAATATAAGCTCAAAATCAGTAAATGATTGCGAAAGAACACTATCAATGCATCTTTTTATGTATTTTTCAATATTATAAATCGGAACAATTACCGAAAACAGCATTGTAAAAAACTCCTATCTGTCTCTTAATATCACCATTAACCTTTGAAGCGAAAATAATTTATACTTCATAGCAAATGCAAACGCCGCCTGTTTTACTGGCAACCTATACCAAGGGTATGATTTTAATACTTTTTGAATTTTGTCCTGAGTGCAAATTTCTTTTAATCTTTTCTTAAGATGAGAAAACTTTATTTTCTTATCCCTTGCGTGCATAATCTCTTGGGAACACAATATTCTTCCAAACCCTTGCACCAATCTATCTAAATAAATCTTGTATTCTTCTTTTTCTATAGTATCTGCAATTCGTTTTTCAAGCTCATCTAAAAATACGATGCTTTTCTCAAAGCGCTCTTTGTTATATGATTTTGAAAGAGAATCTTCATTACGGCAATAACAGTAGTAGCTATCCGGAACACCAACTGCACTTTGGGAACTTTTTATAAAGTCAACCATAAACAATGTATCTTCAGACAGTATTTTCCTCTCAGATAAAAATTCTATTTTTCTTTCACGAATCACCGAGGTCTTAAATATATTTTTACATACACTCGCACCGTATCGGCTGTCATCAGGCTCGTGAGGCAACGCACCCACAACACCTAAAAGAAGTTTTTTCATATCTTCTTTTTCAAACAGAGTCTCTTCCTCAAAATACGATTTTTTTGTGTCACCACCGGACTCTGAAAACATATTTCCGCCAACAAAACAAATTCCTGATAAACAAAGGTCGGCATTATATTTTTTTGCTGCATTGTATAAGGTTTCATACATTGCCCTCTCTATATAATCATCAGAATCGACAAAGCCTATATATTCACCCGTTGCTGCTTCAAGCCCCGTATTTCTTGCGAACCCAAGACCACCGTTTTCCTTATGAATAACCTTAATTCGTGAATCTGTTTTTGAAATTTCATCGCAAAGCACGGCACACTCTTTCTTTGAACCGTCATCAACAATGATGATTTCTATATTTTTAAGAGTCTGATTCATTATAGAATCCATACATCTCTTAAGGTATTTTTCGGTATTATATACAGGCACAATGATGCTTATGCTCGGCTTTGTCACTTTCTTCACCTCTTGTCTATAAGGTTATTATATTGATCTATTAAGATGCCAGAATACTCTGTGACATCCATTATATTCTTGGCTTTAGTTTCACAGTTTGCTTTAAGTGTTTCATAGTACTCTGTATTACTAAGACACTTTTTTACTGCCTCAGCCAACGATTCAGGTGTTGGTGCAAATGCCAACGCACCCGTTTTTCCGTCTTCTACAAGCTCTGCCATTCCGCCGTGGTTCATAGTTACCTCAGGAACGCCCATAGAATGAGCCTCCAATATGGATAAAGGATTATTTTCATAACAAACTGACGGAGCAATAAGAAGCTTTGCATTTGGCATTAAGTCAGCAGGCGCTTTGCCTGCAACAAAACCCTTTAAGGTAACATTAGGAATATCGTTTAAACATTCATCATCAGGACCGCTTCCTGCTACGACAAAATTAACCCC
>JAZNCI010000022.1:0-43532 GCA_045587485.1 Clostridia bacterium | reverse complement strand
CTCCTCCTAAAAATAAACATTGGAGCAAAACATCAATTTTATGTATGCTCCAAAATGAAGCATACATTGGTAAAACTGTGTTTAATAAGAGAGCTCCAAAAGGTAGTGGTAAAAAATTAAATGATGAGTCAGAATGGGTTGTTATTGAAAACACACATGAAGCTATAATTGAAAAAGATGATTTTGACAAAGTTCAATCTATAATGCACAAGCGCAACAAGCAGCAAGGAAAAAATAATATAGATAGGACTATTTCATCTCTTGCTCCTTTGTCAGGTTTGGTTTTTTGTAGTAATTGTCATAATTTATATATACCTACTACCGGCAGCAGCAAGAAAAGAGGTAAGATTCATTATTATGGTTGCGGAAGTCGTCGCAGACATGGAAAGTCAGTATGTAATACACATTTAATTCCCGCTGAATTACTTGAAAAATTTGTATTATATAGACTTAAAGAAATTTTGACCTCTAAACTTTACAAAGAACATTTTGAACAACAACTAACAAGAGAATTAGACATCCTAAAATCTAAGAAAAAAGATATAAACAAGATAAAAAAAGATATTGAAAAAATTACAACTCAAAAAAACAAATTATTAGATTTAATAATCAATTCTGATAACGAAGATTTGACAACCATATATAAAGAGAAATTGGAAGAGGTTATTAGTCAATTATCGCTCCAAAATCAAGAATTACAGATTTATGAGAGTATTGATATTGACGAGGAAGAAAAAGCAATTAGAAGACAATTCAATCTTTCGCATGAAGATATAACATACAAAGATTTTCAAGAATTGTCAAGAGAACAACTAAAAGTTTTATTCAATTATCTTATTGACAATATAGAAATAAAAGAGTTAGACTTTTTGGATAATAAAAAGATAGTTTTACTCGTTACAATTCATTTAAAACTTGATGGTTATGCTCCCAAGCAAACACTTGAATATCTTAAAAATATTCGTATTTCAGACAATGAAAAAAGACAAGACATCTCTAAAAAAGAAAATGACTTGTCTTTAGTTGGCGGAGAAGGAGGGATTTGAACCCTCGCGCCGCGTTAACGACCTACACCCTTAGCAGGGGCGCCTCTTCGGCCTCTTGAGTACTTCTCCAAATATAAGCTGTATTTAGATAAAAAAATGGCGGAGAGGCAGAGATTCGAACTCTGGGTGCTTTCGCATCACTAGTTTTCAAGACTAGCTCCTTAAACCACTCGGACACCTCTCCGTTTGTTTTGCCACATAATTAAGCGACTTTGATAGTATAGCACAGTTTTATTTTTTTGTCAATAGATAAAATGAAATATTTTTTTAAATAATTTTTTACATATAATCCACAAAAGAAGGGCAGATAATTCTTGACACGAAAGTTTTAATGTGGTATTCTTATAATAATAGAGTCAGAGTGTATCTTTGTATGTAGATATACTTTACATAAAAAATTAAGGAGGAACTTAAAATGAAAAAAATTATTTTATCAATACTGCTGGTTATTGCTTTAATTTCAAGCAGTATTTGCTGCGTTTATGCAGAAAGCTTTGAAACCTTGTGGAATCAGTATTTTACAAGTGGCAGAAAGGTAGATGTACCGGTTGTTATTGAAGTTAACGGTGCAAGCAGTGTTAATGATTATATTGGTACTGCTCTTGAACTTACAGCTACCCTTGATATGACTGAAGTTAAGGCGGCTGTTGCTGTGTTGAGTGCTGAACTTGATACTGCTGACAAGGATGTTGTGTACGCAACAGGTGAAATTGTAATTACTGCTGAATGGTCCGGTGTTAATGCTCCTGCTGCAACAGCTTTGGAAATTAACAACCTTGAAGGATTTACATTTAAGAAGGCAGGATTAGAGGTGGATGGTTCTACATTTTTTGCAGAACCTGCAAACAGAGTACTTAGCGGTAACACAATTACAGCTACAATAAATGTGCAGAATAAAACATTGGCACAGTTAGCTGAATTGCCGGATGAAATTATTTTGAAGCAGAGTGGATTTACTCTTGCAGGTAACGGCACAATTGATGGTGAATTGGAATTCAGAATGAAAGCTGTTAAACCGGGTCCTTCTGATGTTGAAAAAGAGATTCCTTTCAGACCTGCTATTACACCCGCTTCTGTTAGCAAAAAGTCTTCAAGCGGCGGTGCAGCTACATCAACATTTAACACCTTGAAGTATGAAACAAACGGTGGTACCGCTATTGCTGATGAATCGTATGTAAGCGGTAAAACAGTTCAGCTCACCAAGGTTGCCGAAAAGGAAGGCTACATCTTTGACGGTTGGTATGCTGATGCTGCACTTACAGAAAAGATAACATCTGTTAAGATGGATGGTGATGTTACTGTTTATGCTGCTTGGAAATTAGATGAAGGTGATGAACCTGTTGCTCCTCATCCTGTTCCTGAAATGCTGAATGGTGCTGACCACTATGCATATTTGTCTGGATATCAGGATGGAACAATCAGACCTGATAGCAGCATTACCCGTGCAGAGGTTGCTACAATCTTCTTCAGATTACTTAAGGATGAAATAAGAGAACAGTATCTCACAACAGAAAATTTATTTGAAGATGTAAACGAAGGTGACTGGTATAACACAGCGATTTCAACAATGGCAAAGGCTGGCGTTGTAAACGGTCGATATGCTGATACATTTGCTCCTGATGAGTATATTACACGTGCTGAGTTCACAACAATCTGTGCAAGATTTGATGATGCAAATTCAGTTGGTACAAACAAGTTTACTGATGTAAGTGATCACTGGGCAGAAGATTATATCCTTGAAGCAGTTGCTTATAACTGGATTGACGGTTATGAAGACTTTACATTCCGTCCCGAAGAGGATATTACTCGTGCAGAAGCTGCTACTTTGATTAACAGAGTGCTTAACCGTGTACCTGAAAATGCAGATGCATTGCTTGATACTATGAAGGTATGGTCTGACAACAGTGAAGCAGCTTGGTACTATGTAGCTATTCAGGAAGCAACCAACACTCATACATATGAACGTGTGAATGCTGTTAATGAAAAGTGGGTTGAACTTGCTGAAAACAGAGACTGGACTGTATACGAGAAATAATTTGTTAAGTTTACTAAAGAGCCTCTCAACCCGAGAGGCTCTTTGTATAATTAAAAATTCAAAAAGGAGACACCAATAATGATTTACGATTTGATTTCAAACAAAGATCTATACACTAATTTGGGTGAAAAGTTTAAGAAGGCTTTTGACTTTATTGTTAAAGGAACAGAAGAAGATATTGCCGTTGGAAAATACGAAATTGACGGTGATGATGTTTATGCCAGCGTAAGTGAATATGAAACTAAAACAGAGGGGAATTACGAAGGACATAAAAAATATATCGACGTTCAGTATATACTTTCCGGACACGAAGAAATTTATTGGAAGAACATCAAGGACTGTACTTTAATTAAGGACCATACTCCTGAAAAAGATGTTATGGTTCTTACAGCAGAAAATCCGGTAGTGCTTGATATGCCTGCAGGTACATTTGCAATTTTGTATCCTGATGATGCACACGCTCCAAACAGAGCATATAAAGAAGTTTCTCATGTAAAAAAAATTGTTGTAAAAATAAAAGTAGATTAAACAATAATCACAAAAAAGTTAAAACCCTTGTGATACCAAAGGTCGCAAGGGTTTTGTTCTATTTAATAATCCAAATGGTTTTGTTGCTCAAAATTATTCGCCCTGTGCTTCACAGTAAGTACAGCGATATTCTTTTTTTTCCTTGTTTGTAAGGTGGAATATGTTGGGTAGCTCCTGCTCGGTTGTGGTGATACAACGAGGGTTTTTGCAGAAAATAACGTTTGTCAGCTTTTCGGGTAGAGTCATTTTTTTCTTTTCCACAAGTTTTTCACACTGTATAATATCAACAGTTGCATTGGGGGCAACATATCCAAGAATATCCATATCAAGGTCAATCAGAGCATCAATCTTTATAATGTCTTTTTTGCCCATTTTAGAGCTGTTTGCATTTTTGATGATAGCTACCGAACAATCAAGCATATCAAGGCGAAGGAGGTTGTATATTTCCATTCCCTTACCTGCTTCGATATGGTCGATTACATATCCGTTTTTAATAGAATCAATGTTCATTATTCTACCTCCAATAGCTTAAGAATTAAAGCCATTCTCATATATTTGCCGTTGAGCACCTGCTTGAAATAGCAAGCTCGTGGGTCGTCGTCAACCTTAACACTTATTTCATTTACACGTGGCAGGGGATGCATAATGCAAAGGTCCGGTTTTGCCACGGTCAGCTTTTCGGGAGTGAGAATATAGCTGTCTTTAAGGCGGAGATAGTCTTCTTCGTTAAAAAATCTCTCCTGCTGAACACGGGTCATATAAAGAATGTCAAGCTGTGGCATATATTCAAGCAAATCTGCTGTCTGTATATATTCACACTCTGATTTCTTTATAATATTCTTTACATAGCTTGGCAACTTTAATTCATCAGGTGATATAAGGATAAATTTTACACCTGTATAGCGTGTCATAGCAGAAATTAATGAATGTACTGTTCTGCCAAATTTAAGGTCACCGCAAAGACCGATAACAAGATTATCAAAACGCCCCTTTTCTCTGTGGATGGTAAGAAGATCCGCAAGGGTTTGAGTGGGATGGTTATGTCCACCATCACCGGCGTTGATTACCGGGATGGATGCATTCATTGCAGCAACAAGGGGAGCACCCTCTTTGGGATGACGCATTGCAATAATATCCGCATAGCAGGATACTGTTTTTGCGGTATCTGCAACGCTTTCGCCTTTTGCTGCAGAGCTTGAGCCGGCATCAGACATTGAAAGAACGTGTCCGCCAAGCTCGTACATTGCAGCCTCAAAGCTAAGACGGGTTCGGGTAGAAGGCTCAAAAAACAGTGTGGCAAGTTTTTTTCTGTCGCACTTGTGAGCGTATTTATCGGGATTTGCAATAATGTCCTCTGCAACTGCAACAAGCTGATTAAGCTCTTCCTTGGAAAGGTCTTTTATATCAATAATACTTCTCATAAAAGTCAGTCCCTTCAGCATATTTTAAGATTTCAGGCATTTATCCAGCTTTCGTCTGATGGATTGTTGCGAAAGGCGATAAGTCTTTCAATATCCTTGGGCCTGATATAACCTTCTTTTGCTGCAACCTCTGCAATTACATCAAAGTTTGTAAGGCTGATGTTTTTTACATCGGCAGCTGCAAGTCTGTCAAGACCCTTTTGCATACCATAGGTGAAGATAGAAACTATACCAAGAACCTCCGCACCGGCTTCACGAAGAATATTTACAACCTCGATAACACTGCCGCCTGTTGAGATAAGGTCTTCAACAACTACAACCTTGTCTCCTTTTCCGAGTCTGCCTTCAATCTGATTCTGTCTGCCGTGGTCCTTTGCACCGCTGCGAACATAGCCCATAGGAAGGTCAAGAAGGTGTGCGGTGATTGCAGCATGAGCAATACCAGCAGTTGATGTTCCCATAAGAACCTCAGCTTCGGGATAGTTTTCCTTAATGAGTGTTGCAAGGCCGTTTTCTACATCGCTTCGAACAGAAATGTCGCTTAATGTGAGACGGTTGTCACAGTATACTGGGCTTTTGATTCCGCTTGCCCAAGTAAAGGGTTCTTCGGGGCGGAAGAATACGGCTTTAATTTTTAATAAATCTTTTGCAATTAGTTCTTTCATTATCTTTACTCCTTTAAAAATTTTTATCCTACAAATTCGGCAACGCATCTTTTGTATGCGGCAACGGGGTCTTCTGCTGCAGTAATAGGTCTGCCAACAACTATGTAATCAGAGCCGATTGCTTTTGCGTCAGCAGGAGTCATAACACGTACCTGGTCGCCCTTATCACCATCTGCAAAGCGAACACCAGGGGTAACTGTAACAAAGTCCTTGCCGCAGGCATTGTGAACCTTTTCAGCCTCTAAGGGTGAACATACAACACCGTCAAGACCAGCTTTTTTTGCATTGCTTGCATAGTGCATAACAACCTTGTCAATTGCTTCATTGATAAGAAGGTCTTCCTTCATTTTTTCTTCACTTGTTGATGTGAGCTGTGTTACTGCAATGAGAATAGGACGTGTACCGTCGGGGCGAGTAAGACCTTCGATTGCGGCTTCCATCATTGCAACGGTGCCTGATGCGTGAAGGTTTGTCATATCAACATCAAGACGGCTGAGCACTGACATAGATTTTTTTACTGTGTTTGGGATGTCATGGAGCTTAAGGTCAAGGAATATCTTGTGCCCGCGGCTCTTTATTTCGTGTACGATTTCGGGGCCTTCAGCATAGAACAGTTCCATACCGATTTTAACAAATGGCTTTACATCGGTAAACTTGTCTAAAAACTCAAAAACTTCTTTCTTTCCTGCAAAATCGCAGGCAACAATAACGTCTTTTCCCATTAGTGGGCACCTCCTATAATATTATTCAAATCTGAAATCCCGTATTTTTCCATAACTGACGGGAGTTTTTCTATAATTTCCTTGCAGGCATATGGGTTAACCAGATTTGCGGCACCAACCTGAACGGCTGTTGCACCTGCAAGCATCATTTCAATTACGTCTTCGGCAGAAGAAACACCGCCCATACCGATAACGGGAATGTTAACTGCCTCATATACCTGATATACCATACGAACAGCCACAGGGAATATTGCAGGTCCTGAAAAACCGCCCATTTTGTTTGCTATAACGCATTTTTTTGTTTTAAGGTCAATTCTCATACCGAGAAGAGTGTTTATAAGACTAATGCCGTCTGCGCCGGCTTCTTCACAAGCTTTTGCTATTGAAACAATATCTGTTACATTGGGTGACAGCTTAATGATAATCGGCTTGTCAGAAACCGCCTTAACGGCCTTTGTAACTTCTGCAGCAGCTTCGGGTGATGTTCCAAAACTCATACCGCCGCCGTGAACATTGGGGCAGGAAACATTAACCTCAAACCAACCAATCTGGTCCTGACCGTTAAGTTTTTCACAGGTGTATACATAGTCATCAACCGAAAATCCGCTGATGTTTGCCATAACGGGCTTTGAAAAAACCTTTTTCAGCTTGGGCAACTCATTTTCAATAACGGAATCAACACCGGGGTTTTGCAAACCTACTGAGTTAATCATACCCATTTTACATTCTGCAATTCTTGGGGTTGGATTGCCAAAACGGGGGTCTTTGGTTGTTCCTTTAAAAGAGAATGTACCGAGACAGTTTATGTCATAAATTTGAGCAAATTCATAACCAAAACCAAAAGTTCCGCTGGCAGGGATAATGGGGTTATCAAGGGCAATGTCGCATAATGTAATCTTTGTGTTTACCATATGATTTCCTCCCTTTCTAAGACGGGCCCGTCCTTACAGATACGTTTATTGCCGTATTTTGTCTTGCAGGAGCAGCCCATACAAGCACCAAAGCCACAGCCCATACGCTCTTCAAAACTGTATTGACCGGAGCCTGCGGCAATTGCTTCGATTGCCTTGAACATAGGCATAGGGCCACAGGTGTAGAAGTAGGAGTAGTCAACATCCTTCATAGCATCGGTAACAAAGCCGCAAATTCCATAGCTGCCGTCGGATGTTGTAACGAAAACCTTTGCACCTAAAGCCTTGAATTCTTCTTCAAAGAATACATCAGCTTTACTGTTGAAGCCCAAAATTACGGTTGGCTTTTTACCTTGTTTAATCAGAACCTTGCAAAGGTTGTACATTGGAGGAACACCGACACCGCCACCGATGAGAAGAGGAGTGCCGCCGCTTTTTTCTGTATTGAAGCCGTTGCCCAAACCAATCAGAAGGTCGAGTTTCATCCCCGGCTCATATTTGCTCATAATTTCGGTGCCCTCGCCCACAATTTTGTAAATAAGGGTGAGGGAGTTATCCGAATAGTCGCATACTGAAATGGGTCTTCTGAGATACAAACCGTCAAGCTGTATATTTACAAACTGACCGGGTGCGGTGATTGCACTTGTATCACCGCATAGAGTCATTAAAAATATATCTTTTGCAATTTTTTCATTGAGTTTTATTGTAAAAATTTCCTGTTTCACAGCAAAAATTTCTCCTTATGCATCAATTGTTGAGATTGTAAGAGTATTTTCCTCCAGCACGTCAAGCAGTACCGAAACCGTATCAAGAGATGTAAAGATATTTACGTTGTTTTCGGTTGCACATAAACGGATTTCGTGACCGTCGTTAATATTTGAGCCCGAGCCTGCAACATCGCTTGTGTTTATGATATAGGCTATATGACCCTGACGGATGGCTGATGGAATCTCCTCGTTGTCCTCGCTTATCTTTTTCAGCATATGGGTACGGATGCCGTTTTTCTTAAGGAATTCTGCAGTACCGCGTGTTGCCTGAATGTTAAAGCCAAGGTTATAAAATCTGCGGATAAGCTCAAGTGCTTCGTTTTTGTCCTTGTCAGCGATGGTTGCAAGAACTGTTCCGTAGTTTTGAACGTGCATACCCGATGCCTGAAGTGCCTTGTACAATGCTCGATTGAGCTTATCGTCATAGCCGATTGCCTCGCCTGTGGATTTCATTTCGGGTGAGAGGTATGCGTCAAGTCCGCGGATTTTATTGAACGAGAACACAGGAACCTTCACATACCAGCGGTTTTTCTCTCTGGGATAAACCTCGGTAATGCCCTGTTCTTTAAGGCTCTTGCCCATAATTACCTCAGTTGCAATATCTGCAAGGCTGTAGCCCGTAGCTTTGGAGAGGAAGGGAACTGTTCTTGAAGAACGGGGATTAACCTCGATGATATATACATCGTCATTTTTGTCCACGATAAACTGGATATTATAAAGACCCACGATTCCAATACCAAGACCAAGCTGCTTTGCATACTTCAATATTCTGCGTTTCACCTTTTTTGAGATACTGAAGGAGGGGTATACGCTTATTGAGTCACCACTGTGGATACCGGTACGTTCGACAAGTTCCATAATGCCAGGAACAAATACATCCTTTCCGTCGCATATTGCATCGATTTCAACTTCTTTACCGCTGATATATTTATCAACAAGAACGGGCTTGTCCTCGTCGATTTCAACGGCTGTTTTAAGGTAATGACGAAGCTGTTCTTCATTGCCTACGATCTGCATTGCACGACCGCCAAGAACAAAACTGGGACGCACCAGAACGGGATAACCGATTTCCTTGGCAGCAGCAACGCCGTCTTCAATCTTTGTAACCGCTCTGCCCTTGGGCTGAGGTATATTAAGCTTTTTAAGAATTTTTTCAAATGCGTCACGGTTTTCTGCACGGTCAATTGCTTCGCAGTCTGTACCGATAATTGCAACATCGCGGTCTGTAAGAGGCTGTGCAAGGTTAATAGCTGTCTGTCCGCCAAGTGATGCGATAACGCCCTCGGGAGTCTCAAAGTGAATAATATTCATTACATCCTCAGGGGTAAGGGGCTCGAAATAGAGCTTGTCCGCAGTGGTATAGTCGGTTGAAACGGTTTCGGGGTTGTTGTTTATGATAATTGCTTCATAGCCTGACTTTTTGATTGTGGTAACAGCGTGAACTGTTGAATAGTCAAACTCAACGCCCTGACCGATACGGATGGGACCTGCACCCAGCACCATAAGCTTTTTCTTGTCGGTTATAATGGAGTCTTGCTCGCCGGTATAGCTTGAATAGAAATATGGGATATATGCATTTGTGTGACAGGTATCAACCATTCTGTATACTGGGAATATATCATTGGCTTTTCTAAGGTTATAAACCTCAATTTCAGTAACACCCCAGAGCTTTGCAATAAAGGGGTCGCTAAAACCAATTTTCTTTGCTTCTTTAAGGGTTGTGATGTTGCCCTTGTTGTTTTTAATTACTATTTCAAAGTCAACAATCTTTTTGATTGTTTCAAGGAAATAGGGTGTAATCATAGTAATTTTGTGAAGAGTTTCAAGGTCAACACCATTTCGCATAAGCTGTGCAATGGCATAGATGTTGTCATCACGGAATTCCTTGATGTATTCAAGCATATCATCAACAGACATATTCTCAAATTTTGACATCCAAATATGGTTTACGCCGATTTCAAGTGAACGGATTGATTTAAGCAAACATTCCTCTAAGCTCGAGCCGATACCCATTACCTCGCCAGTTGCCTTCATTTGTGTGCCAAGCTTGTTGGTAGCAGATGCAAATTTATCAAAGGGGAAACGGGGAAACTTTGCAACAATATAATCAAGTCTTGGTTCAAAAGCTGCTGTTGTGTTTGCAATTGCAATTTCTTCAAGAGACATACCAACAGCAATTTTGGCGGTAACTCTGGCGATGGGGTAACCGCTTGCTTTTGATGCAAGAGCGGAAGAACGAGAAACTCTGGGGTTAACCTCGATAAGATAATATTCAGAAGTTGTGGGATGCAGAGCAAACTGAACATTGCAACCGCCCTCAATTTTAAGCTCACGAATAATTTTGATTGCGCTGTCATTGAGCATTTTGTGGTCGTGTTCGTTTAAGGTGAGAATGGGTGCGACAACAATACTGTCACCTGTGTGAACACCGACAGGGTCAATATTTTCCATTCCGCAAATTGTTATTGCGTTATCATTTGAGTCACGCATAACCTCAAATTCAATTTCCTTATAACCCTTAACACTTTTTTCCACAAGAACCTGAGAAACTGGGGATAGCTTAAATGCATTGGTGCCAACCTCAATAAGCTCGTCTTCGTTGTAGGCAAAGCCACCGCCTGTGCCGCCCAGAGTAAAGGCAGGGCGAAGAACAACGGGATAGCCTATTTTCTCTGCAGCAGCCTTTGCCTCTTCAAGAGAGTAAGTTATTTCCGAGGGAATAACCGGCTCGCCGATTGACTGACATAATTCCTTAAAGAGCTCACGGTCTTCGGCGCGTTCAATGCTTTCGCTTTTTGTGCCGAGAAGTTCAACCTCACATTCCTTCAGAATGCCTTTTTCCTCAAGTTGCATAGCAAGGTTAAGACCTGTCTGTCCGCCAATACCGGGAACAATAGCGTCGGGGCGTTCATATCTGATAATTTTTGCAATATATTCCAGAGTGAGAGGCTCCATATAAACCTTGTCTGCAATGGTTGTATCTGTCATAATTGTTGCGGGATTTGAATTTGCAAGAATAACTTCATAGCCTTCTTCTTTAAGAGCAAGACACGCCTGTGTTCCGGCGTAATCAAATTCTGCCGCCTGACCTATTACGATAGGGCCTGAACCAATAATGAGAATTTTTTTGAGATCTGTTCTTTTTGACATTTTCCTTTTCCTCCTAAATTTCTTTTGTTTCCTGCCATACGATGTTGCCGCCTGCTATTGTCATAAGACATTTGCCAAAGACCTTTGCACCTTCAAAAGGAGTGCTCTTTCCCATCGACAGAAAATCTTTTGTATCTATCTTATAAGAACAATCAAGGTCGAAAACGGTTAAGTCTGCAACACTGCCTTCCTTAAGGTCACATCCTATACCAAAGCGTTTGCAGGGATTGACGTGAAACAGCTCAATCAGTTTTTCGAGAGTTATTATTTTTGTTTTTACTAGGTTTGTATAAAGTATGGGGAATGCAGTTTCAATTCCGACAATGCCCATTAAACTATCCTTTAAACCCTTCCCCTTTTCCTCGGCAGAATGAGGAGCGTGGTCGGTTGCAATCATATCAATTGTACCATCTTTAATACCTTCAATAAGGGCAAGCCTGTCCGCCTCGCCGCGAAGAGGAGGATTCATTTTAAATCGACCATCCTCTTGCAAATCCTTATCCGAAAGAACCAGGTAGTGCGGAGCGGTTTCGCAAGTTACGTCAAGCCCCTCGGCTTTCGCCCTGCGAATTAATTCAACACTTTCTTTTGTGGATATATGACAAACGTGATATGCACAGCCAATTTCACGCACAAGTTCAAGGTCACGTTTTATCTGACCCCATTCACTTTCTGAGCAGATGCCTGTGTGGCTGTGTTTTTTTGCATATTCTCCGTCGTGAATGTATCCGCCGCGAAGGAGGGAGTTGTCCTCACAATGGGCAGAGATTATTTTGCCCAATTTCTTTGCTTTTTTCATTGCCTGACGCATTATGTCGTCGCTTTGAACGCCTTTGCCGTCGTCTGAAAAGCCTGCAACAAAGGGTGCCATAGAATCCATATCTGATAGGGTTTCGCCAAGACTGCCGACTGTAATTGTGCCAAAGGGCACGACATTTATCAATGCTGATTTTTTTATTGCCTCGAGCTGCACATTGAGATTTTCAAGAGAGTCGGGGGCAGGATTGAGATTTGGCATAGAGCATACAGTGGTGTATCCTCCGTGTGCCGCAGCCCTTGTACCTGTTTCGATATTTTCCTTATACAAAAAACCCGGCTCTCTGAGATGAACATGCACATCTGTAAAACCGGGGAAAATATATTTGCCGTCAAGGGGGATAGCTTGGAAATCAAAAAAAAGAGGATTGCTTTCAAAGGTGACTGTGCCGTCAACAATGAATACATCCTTTTTTACAAACTCACTATTTACATAAACCATTGCGTTTTTTAATATACAGTTCATTGTGGTTTCCTTTCTGACATTTTCATATATTTTATCACAAACAACCCCTCGTGTCAACACTTAATTGTACTAAATTTAATATTAATATAAATAGAAGAAAAAATGAAAAAATCTATTGACAAACTCAAAGAGGAATGCTATAATAACTCTATTGTTTTTAAAAGCTATGACGAAGAAGGTACGAAGCAGGGTGCTTTAAAGAGAGCCGGTGGGTGGTGCAAACTGGTAAGGCTGGTTTCAATGTGCCCCTCACTTCCGAGCTGAAGGTCAGAAAGCTGTTTTGGTGAGTAGATATCTTCCGTGATTGCTGCGTTAAAGCATGGGGATTGTTGGATCCCGATGAGTGGCGGAGGCATTTCCGCAATTTGAGTGGTACCGCGAGTGTTTTGCACCCGTCTCAAAGCTTTTTGAGATGGGCTTTTTTTATTTTTTAAAGGAAGAAAATGTTATGAAATTTAAAAGGATAACCCTTCTTGCCGGACATTACGGCAGCGGAAAAACAAATATTGCTGTTAATATGGCATTTGAACTGAAAAAGCAATATAATGAGGTAGCTGTTGCGGATATTGATATTGTAAATCCGTATTTTCGCACCAAAGACAGTCAGCAGAAACTTGAAGAAAACGGAATTAAGCTTATATGCAGTGAATACGCAAATTCAAATGTTGATATACCGGCACTCCCTCAGGAGATGTATTCGGTTATTGACAACAAGGATATGATAGCGGTCATAGATATCGGTGGTGATGACCGTGGGGCTTATGCTTTGGGGCGCTATTCAGATGGAATAACTGAAGAAAACAACTATGAAATGCTGTTTGTAATAAACAAATACAGACCACTGACCCCTGATGCAGAATCTACCGTGGAAATTATGAGGGAAATTGAACAGGCGGGCAAAATCCCGTTTACAGGAATAATAAATAATTCAAATTTAGGTAATGAAACAACAGCAAATGATGTTTTAAATTCTATTGAGTATGCAAATCAAATTTCAAAACTTGCCGGCATCCCGGTTGTTATGACTACGGTCAAGGAAGATTTGAAAGATGCACTTAATGAGAAAATTCAAAACTTGTTTGCATTACAATTACAATATAAAATAGCTTGAAAGCTAAGAGTTAAAGGAGATGTTATAATATGGCAAAACTTACTTTCAAAACAGATAACTGCAAGGGTTGCGGACTGTGCATTGATGCATGCCCCAAGAATGTTCTTGTCCTTGCAAAAGACAAAATCAACAAAAAAGGTCATCATCCGGCAGAGGCGGCAAATCCTGATGCCTGCATAGGTTGTGCATTTTGTGCAACAATGTGTCCGGATTGCATTATTACAGTAGAAAGGTAGGTACATACAATGTCAGATAAAGTTTTAATGAAGGGCAACGAGGCTATCGCCGAAGCTGCCATTATTGCAGGATGCCGTCATTATTTTGGTTATCCTATCACACCACAGACAGAAATCGCGGCTTATATGGCAAAAAGAATGCCCAAAATCGGAGGCACATTCCTTCAGGCAGAAAGCGAAATTGCTGCAATCAATATGGTTTACGGAGTTGCTTCAACAGGCAAGAGGGTTATGACCTCATCTTCAAGCCCAGGTATTTCGCTCAAGGGCGAAGGTCTTT
Source organism: Clostridia bacterium (assembly GCA_045587485.1). GTDB lineage: Bacteria > Bacillota > Clostridia > Monoglobales > Monoglobaceae > SIG440. Next base: position 29,378 of record JAZNCI010000022.1, on the reverse strand, counting down.
CGTACCTTGCAGGTGCAGACCTTCCGGCACTTGTTATAAATGTTCAGCGTGGCGGCCCTGGTCTTGGTGGCATTCAGCCTTCGCAGTCTGACTATTTTCAGGCAACAAAGGGCGGAGCACACGGTGACTTTCGTATGATAGTTCTTGCTCCAAGCTCTGTTCAGGAAATGGCGGATATGACAGTTAAGGGCTTTGACCTTGCAGATAAGTACAGAATGACCGCTATGGTTCTTGCAGATGGAACTATGGGTCAGATGATGGAGCCCGTATCGTTAGATTATGAAATCGCAGCACCAGTTGAAAAACCATGGGCAACAACAGGCACAAAGATGGAAAGACCTCATAACATTGTGAACTCTCTGTTCCTCGTTCCTGACGAACTTGAAAAGTCTAACTTTGAAAGATTTGAAAGATATAAGTACATCGAAGAAAATGAATGTATGTACGAAGAATATCTGATGGATGATGCAGAAATCTGCGTTACCGCTTTTGGCATTGCGGCTCGTGTTGCAAAGAATGCAATTAATGCGGCAAGAGAAGAAGGCATAAAGGTTGGCCTTATCAGACCGATTACACTTTGGCCCTTCCCCAAGGCTCCATATGCAAAAGCAGCAGATAAGGTTAAGGAAATTATTTCTGTTGAGCTTTCAATGGGTCAGATGATTGAAGATGTTACCCTTGCATCAGAATGCAAGGTTCCCGTTACGCTCTGCAACCGCGTGGGCGGTATGATACCCTCACCTGAGCAGGTGCTTGACGCAATTAAAAAAGCAGCAAACGGAGGTGCAAAATAATGGTAGTTTTTGAAAAACCAAAGGCTCTGGCAGATGTCCAGATGCATTATTGTCCAGGCTGTACACACGGTATTGTACACCGTCTTGTGGCAGAGGTTATTGACGAATTGGGTATCGAAGGCAAGACAATCGGTATTGCTCCGGTTGGTTGTTCGGTTATGACATATAATTATTTTAACTGTGATATGATTGAGGCGGCACACGGACGTGCTCCGGCTGTTGCAACAGGTGTTAAGCGTGCTGACCCCGAAAACCACATTGTATTTACATATCAGGGCGACGGCGACCTGGCATCAATCGGTATGGCAGAAACTGTTCACAGTGCTGCAAGAAACGAGAATATTACTGTTATCTTCATTAACAATGCAATTTACGGTATGACAGGCGGACAGATGGCACCTACGTCACTGCCCGGTCAGGTTACACAGACATCACCTTACGGCCGTGATGTTAACCATTGCGGTTATCCCATCAAGGTGTCAGAAATGCTTGCAACCCTTGAAGGACCTGAGTATATAGAGAGAGTTACTGTAAATAACGTTAAGAATGTAAAAAACGCAAAGAAGGCTATTAAAAAGGCTTTCCAGAACCAGATTGACGGCAAGGGCTTCTCTCTTGTTGAGGTTGTTTCAAGTTGTCCTACAAACTGGGGTATGACTCCTCAGGCGGCACTTAAATGGATTGATGATAATATGCTTCCATACTATCCTTTGGGTGTTTACAAAGACAGGTCAGCCGATGCTGAAAAGGAGGAGAAATAATGAGTACAACACAAATGTTGATTGCCGGATTTGGCGGTCAGGGTATTCTTTTTACAGGAAAGTTCTTGGCATACAAGGGTCTTGTTGAAGGCAAGGAGGTAAGTTGGCTTCCCTCTTACGGCCCCGAAATGCGTGGTGGTACTGCAAGCTGCAGCGTTATTCTCAGTGATGACCCCGTTGGCTCACCCATCGTTTCAAAGCCAGATGTACTTGTTGCAATGAATCTTCCGTCACTTGACAAATACGAAGATACAGTTGCTCCCGGCGGAATTATAATCGTTGATTCAACACTTATCGAAAGAAAGATTAAGCGTAACGATGTTGCTGTATATTATGTTCCTGCTACAAAACTGGCATCAGATAACGATATGCCCACCCTTGCTAATATGATTATTGCAGGCAAACTGTTGAAAGCTACAGACAGCTTCACAGAGGAAGGCGTTGAGGCGGCACTTAAAAAGGTAATTTCAGCAAAACGTGCCGATATGCTTGAAGTAAACAAAAAGGCAATGCAGATTGGTGCAGATTGTTAAAAAATTTGGTTCAAGGAGATTTATAAAATGGATATCAAAATTACAAAAACAACTTGTCCAAAGGAAAAGCCTGAAGCTTCGACCCTTGGATTTGGTAAGATTTTTACAGACCATATGTTCATTATGGACTATTCAAGAGAAAAGGGTTGGTATGATGCAAGAATAGTACCATTTGGTGCTTTTGAAATTCACCCTGCATCAACAGTTCTTCACTATGGTTCTGAAATTTTTGAAGGTCTTAAGGCTTATCGTCGTGCTGACGGAAAGGTACAGATGTTCAGACCTATTGAAAACATCCGCAGAATGAACAACTCTGCAGAAAGACTTTGTCTGCCCCAGATTGATGAGAATATGGCAATGGAGATTTTAAATACATTTGTTAAGTGCGAGGAGGACTGGACACCATCTGCTCCCGGAACATCACTTTATCTTCGCCCTTTTATGTTCGGCAATGATGAAACATTGGGTGTTCACGCAGTCCACAATGCAAGATTTATGATTATTGCATCACCTGTTGGCAGCTACTACAAGGAAGGCATAAACCCTGTTAAGATTATGATTGAAGACCAGGATGTACGTGCGGTTCGCGGCGGTACAGGTTATGCAAAATGCGGCGGAAACTATGCTGCAAGTAATCGTGCAGGCGAAAGAGCAGAACAGAAGGGTTATTCACAGGTTTTGTGGCTTGACGGTGTTGAAAGAAAGTATATTGAAGAAGTTGGTGCTATGAACGTTATGTTCAAAATCAATGGTGAAATTGTTACACCTGCGCTTACAGGTTCAATTCTTCCCGGTATCACACGCAAGTCTTGTATCGAAGTGCTTAAGAGCGAAGGCTACAATGTATCAGAACGTCTTCTCAGCATTGATGAGCTTGAGAAAGCAATGGCTGACGGAACACTTGAAGAAGCTTGGGGCTGTGGTACTGCAGCGGTTGTTTCGCCCATCGGTGAGCTCAGTTACAAGGGCAAAATCTTCACAGTAAACGAAGGCAAAATCGGTGAAGTTACCCAGCATCTTTATGACACGTTAACAGGAATCCAGTGGGGTAAAATTGAAGATAAGTTTGGATGGACATGTCCTTTGAAATAGACTTAGACTATTGGCATTGTATTGAGGAGGAATCAATAAATGAAAAATGTTAATCCAGCATTTCCGATGAAAATCCTTAAATACAAGATGCATGAGTATGCAGTTGTGAAATTTGCTCTTCAAAAGTCAGATAGTGTGGTGACAGAAAAATGATAAAAGGGTATTATGTAATTGATGCACATTGTCACATTTATCCCGAAAAGATTGCAGAAAAGGCGGTTGCTGCAACCGACAAATTTTACGGTTCAACGGCTTTTGGCAAGGGTACGGTGGAGCATCTGGTGAAGGCTTACAGAAAGTTTGGCATTGACCATGCAATTGTTCAGTCTGTTGCAACAACACCCCATCAGGTAAAAAGCATAAATGAATTTATTGCCGCAGAGGTAGGTGCAAGCGAAGGATTTCTTACGGGTCTTGGAACATTGCATCCCGAAAGTCGAGATATTTGTGGTGATATTGAGCACTTAATGGAACTTGGTCTTAAAGGTGTAAAGCTTCACCCCGACATTCAGGGGTTTCAAGTTGACAAAGGCAACCTTCTTAAAATCTATGAGTATTGTGAAGAGAAGAATTTACCTATTTTAATGCACACAGGTGACTATCGTTATGATAACTCAAACCCCAACCGTGTTTTGCCAGTTTTAAAAGCATATCCTAATCTTACATTGATTGGTGCACATTTCGGTGGCTGGTCGGTGTGGGAGGAAGCCTGCGAAAAGTTTGCAGGGCTACCCAACTTCTATGTGGATTGTTCTTCCAGCTTTGAATTTTCAAAGGATTGTGATTTTAAGGAGTTGATTATGCGATACGGTACAGACAGTGTCCTGTTTGGCTCTGATTATCCAATGTGGTCGGCAAAAAACGTGCTGAAGAAATTGTTTGCAATGAAATTGGGCGAGGATGCAAACCGCAAAATCCTCAGCGAAAATGCAAAAATACTTTTTGAAATTTAAAATTCTCAAAGGCAGAAAAGATTGATTTGATATGCACCCCAAAAGTTAGACACTTTTGGAGGTGCATATTTTTATGGGTAAAACAGGAAGAAAAAACAAAAACTACTCGCCAGAATTCAAAATATCTGTTATAATGGATATGCGTGAACACCATTTAGGATATTGCGAAACAGCAAGAAAATATGATTTAGGAGATCCCCGAAAAGGATCATCAGTACATATGCTGCAACGGTGGGAGCGCACATTCTTAGAAGAAGGAGCCGAAGGTCTGATGAAGGAACGACGAGGCAGAGCATGTAAAGCAAGCGGAACACAAAAAGGTCGCCCACCTAAACTTGATAAAAAAGTTGAAGAAGATTTAATTGCAGAAAACCAGCGCCTTAGAATGGAGATAGATTACTTAAAAAAACTGAGTGCCTTAGTTCTTGCGGAAGAGCGAAAGAACGGCAAAAAGCGTTGATTATCGCTGAATTAAGGCATTTGTATCCGCTTAAAGATTTATTGGAATTGTCAGGTCTTGCAAGAAGCACCTTTTACTATTATCTAAAATCAAAAGACATAGATAAATACAAAGAAGTTAAAGACGATATACTTGACATATTCAATCAAAACAAAGGAAGATACGGATACAGAAGAGTTTTATCCGTGCTTAAACAAAAAGGATATACAATTAATCATAAAACGGTATTAAAACTTATGAATGAGCTTAATATTAAAGGAAAACAACGAAAGAATGATAAGTATCATTCATACAAGGGTGAAGTTGGTAAGGTTGCAGATAATCTGCTTAAAAGAAATTTTACAGCTTCAAAACCATTTGAGAAACTTACAACAGACGTAACAGAATTCAAGGTATGTGATGATAAGGTCTATTTATCTCCAGTAATGGATTTATACAACAGAGAAATTGTTTCATACTCAATTTCATTAAGTCCAAACTTATGGCAAATTAGAGATATGCTTGATGGATTGTTTAGGAAACTTCCTGCCGATGCAAGACCGCTATTTCATTCAGATCAAGGTTGGCAATACCAACACACAGAGTATCAACGACTGTTATCAGAGCATAATATTACCCAAAGCATGTCGAGAAAAGGCAACTGTATGGATAATGGAGCTATGGAAAATTTCTTTGGTAGATTAAAGGTTGAAATGTTTTATGGTGAAAAATTTGAAAGCGTTAACACTTTCATTGATGAATTGAAAAGATATATTGATTACTACAACAACGAAAGAATTTCTATGAAACTAAACGGAATGAGTCCGGTACAATACCGAACTCATTCACAAGCAAGTTAATATTAAATTTTTGTCTAAACCTTGGGGTTCACTTCAATTTCGTTTCTGCCTTTTCTGTATTATTTTATTTATAAAAAATTTGACAAAACAGAAAAAGTATGATATTATAATGTTGCCAAATCAGTTTAATATTTATGTAGTACAGAGGTATATTTTATTTTGCATAATTATACATATATCAATATTAGACTTTGATAAAAATGCAAATTCCATTTGTTGGTATATGTGTATATCTCATTACTATATAAAACTGGTTTGGCGACTGGCGGAGTTTGCGTTTTTTATGCGTCGGCTGGTGTCGGCGCATTTTTTAATGCAAACAAAATCTTGATTGTTGTCACACAAATAGTAAAACTGCCCTGCATTTACAGGGCAGTTTTGCGTATATAATATAGTTCTGTTTTTTTACCTCCAAATCTGTCAATAATACCCATGGAGGTGTTTATATGAAAATCACAAGGTATATAAACGGCAAAAAGGTAAACAAGGCATTGTCGGGGGAGATTGTTATACAGAATGAGCTGATTTCGGGCACAATTGAAAAGGTAAACAACCGATTTGTGAACGAGCAGACTGCAGAAAAGAGAATAAATGGATAAAATTGCCGCAATTTATATAAGAGTTTCAACAGACGCACAAAGAGAAGAAGGCTATTCCATTGATGCTCAAAAGGAAATGCTTACTGCCTATTGTGTGTCAAAGTCCATAAAAAAGTATGATTATTACATTGACGGCGGTTTCAGCGGCAGTAATATTGAAAGACCTGAGCTTGCAAGACTGATTGAGGATATAAAGCTTGGCAAAATCGGATGTGTTATTGTGTACAAGCTTGACCGACTTTCCCGAAGCCAGAAGGACACGTTGTATCTTATTGAGGATGTTTTTAATCCAAACGGTGTTGACTTTATTTCATTAAACGAGAGCATGGACACATCAACCCCACTTGGCAGACTTATGCTTGGAATACTTTCGGCGTTTGCACAGCTTGAACGTGAAAACATCAAAGAACGTACCAGTATGGGTATGAAAGAACGGATTAAAATGGGCTATTGGATGGGGGGTGGAAGAGTTCCCTTTGGCTATGACTATGATGCTGAAAATGGAATTCTTGTTCCAAATCGGGATGCAGATACTGTACGAAAGGTTTTTGAGTTATACATTGGCGGATATTCAACAAATTCAATTGCAAGAATGCTGGGACTTTCTTATGAAAAGCTGGCACGGCAGATTTTGACACGCAAGACCTATGCCGGATATATTTGTTACAACGGCGAGGAATATAAGGGCAGACACGAGCCTATTATTTCCCCGGAAACTTTTGATAAAGCCATGCAGATAATGACCGAGCGCTCTGGCGGAAAACGCATCGAACAGGGTAATCTTTTAACAGGTCTTGTGCGGTGCGGTTGCTGCGGTGCAAAAATGCGCTATCACCAATGGGGAAGAAAGGGCTATAAAATAGTATGCTATTCACGCGATAAAAGCAAGCCGCATCTTATTAAAGACCCTGATTGTCCCAATGAGGGAGTGTTGGCGGCTGAGCTTGAAAATGTAATAAAAGAGGACTTGTTTTCACTTGGAGTAAAAAACAAAAAGAAAAAAGCATCATACACAACCTCGGCATCTGTTGTGGAAATTCTTGAAGGACGGCTGAAAAAGACAACCGAAAAGCTGAAAAAGCTGTATCTTATTTTTGTTGAAGAAGAAGATTTGGCATTAAGTGCGGCAATAAATGAAACAAAAGCCGAACTTGAAGAAATAGAAAAAAAGCTGAATGCCGAAAAACGGCAGCAAGCACTCAGCAAACGTGAAAATGAAATAAAAACCAGACTTTCAACATTGCGTGAAAGCTGGGAATATATGACACATCAGGAGCAATGCAGTATTATAAAGGACTGTGTTTCGGAAGTTATCGTATGCGGAGAAGATATAAAAATCTATTATAAATTTGATATTTAATGGTATTTCCCCAAAGGACATCTATCGGCACTGCGTACGTAGAAAATTTAACACCGTGTGAGGTATCAAAATTATCAAGGGCTTTTATCAGGCCGATGCATCCCACCTGAAACAGGTCATCAACATTTTCACCTCTGCCGCCAAACCGCTGCAGTACGCTGAGCACAAGCCTCAGGTTTCCGTATATGAATTCCTGACGTGCGACAGCATCACCCACCTGTATTTTTTCAAAAAGTGCCCGCTTTTGTTTTTCATTAAGAAACGGAAGCTTTGCTGTATTTACACCGCATATTTCAACTTTATTGACAAAAATTTTAATCAGCCCCTTAAAATCAGATTTCTATAACAACTGTCAGGCTATAGTATTTCTCCATCGTCAACAACCTATACTGAAGAAAATGGGAAGAGAATATCGAAAAAACAAATTGCATAAAAATGTATGGGGTGATATTTGTGAAATGCAGTATAAACGAATTAAAGGCAAAAGAAGTTATAAATGTGTCAGACGGGGCAAGGCTGGGCTTTGTGTCGGATGTTGAAATCGACCTTGTAAGCGGAAGACTTACAGCATTGATTGTGCCGGGGGCGTATAGGATGATGGGTTTTTTAGGCAGAGAAAACGATGTGGTAATAAAGTGGGAAAACATAAAAAAGATTGGTGATGATATAATAATAATCGAAGCAGTATAAAAAATAGTAAAAAATGTAAAATTACTTGTATTTTAGACATATAAGTGGTATACTTAAATTATACAAAAAATCTTGCATTTGGCGGGGCATATGTTATGAATTATACTTTACTTACAGATTTCTATGAAATTACAATGGCTAATGGTTACCTGAAAAATGGTATGCAGAATGAAATTGCATATTTTGACCTGTTTTTCAGAAAGGTTCCGGATAATGCCGGCTTTGCCATTATGGCAGGGGTAGAGCAGGTTATTGAATACCTCAAGGAGCTTGAATTTACCGCAGAGGACATTGAATACCTTCGCAAAAAAGGTCTTTTTTGTGAAGAGTTTTTGAATTATCTTCAAACATTTAAATTTGAATGTGATGTGTGGGCTATGCCTGAGGGAACGCCAATTTTTCCCAACGAGCCTATTCTTACTGTTAGAGGTCCTCTTATTCAGGCTCAGTTTATTGAAACAATGCTTTTACTTACCATAAATCACCAAAGCCTTATTGCCACAAAATGCAACCGTATTGTCCGTGCAGCAGAAGGTAGACCGGTTATGGAATTCGGTTCACGCCGTGCTCAGGGGGCAGGCGGTGCGATATATGGTGCACGTGCGTCATATATCGGAGGTGCGTCGGGTACTGCGTGTACTATTTCTGATGTGATGTTTGGTGTTCCGGCTCTTGGAACTATGGCACACAGCTGGGTTCAGTCATTTGACAGTGAGTACGAGGCTTTCAAGACATATGCTCAGGTATACCCCAATGACTGTACGCTGCTTATTGACACATATAATGTCCTAAAATCGGGTGTTCCCAATGCTATCAGGGTATTTAACGAGGTGCTGAGCCCTTTAGGTATAAGACCAAAGGGCGTCAGGATTGACAGTGGTGATATAACATATCTTACCAAGAAAACCAGAAAGATGCTTGATGATGCCGGTTACAGCGATGTAAAGATTGTTATTTCAAACTCGCTTGACGAATATATAATACAGGATATTCTCAAACAGGGTGCCTGCGTGGATTCCTTCGGTGTAGGCGAGAGGCTTATTACCTCTAAGTCAGAGCCTGTTTTCGGTGGTGTTTACAAGCTTGTTGCCATTGAAAAGGATGGTGAGATTGTACCAAAAATTAAGGTCAGCGAGAATGTTACCAAAATTACAAACCCCTGTTTTAAAAAGGTATTTAGACTTTTTGCAAACGATACAGGCAAGGCGATTGCTGATGTTATTACTCTTGCGGATGAAACAATTGATGATTCTATTGATTATGAAATTTTTGACCCTGAGCATACATGGAGGAGAAAGAGAGTTTATGATTTTACTGCAGTTGAGCTTCAGGTTCCCATATTCAAAAAAGGCAAGTGCGTATATAAGTCACCTGACCTTAAGGAAATCAGGGCATACTGTGAGGAACAGCTTGAAAAAATCTGGGATGAGGTAAAGCGTTTTGAAAATCCACACGAGTATTATGTTGATTTGTCGGAGAAGTTGTGGAACATAAAATATAAACTATTGTCGGAATACCGAGATTAATGAAAATAAAAATTATCTGTTTGCGAATTTATTGACATTTTGACAGATTTAAAGTATAATAATTTTGGTTGTATAAGGACAAGCTTTTACTTGTCTGAAAAACGCAAAACTTAAATAAATTACATAACCAAAAGGAGAAAACATATGAAAACATCAATTGAATCTTATAACCTGGGAAAACTTGGTGTTATTGGGATGAATGGTTGTGACGAATTTTGTTCAAAGGTTGATTATTACCTGAAAAAGTTCAACGATGACGATATTCAGGAGCATGGTACGTTTTTATTTCCCATAAAAACCTCAAGATTCGGCACAGGTGAGGCAAAGGCGACACTTTTGCATTCTGCAAGAACATACGATGTTTACATCATAGTTGATTGCTTTAACTATGGCGAAACATACAAGCTCTACGGACAGGAGGTTCCGATGAGCCCTGATGACCATTATCAGGATCTCAAACGTGCAATTTCTGCAATCGGCGGCAAGGCAAAAAGAATTACTGTTATTATGCCTATGCTTTACGAAGGCCGTCAGCACAAGCGTTCCTCAAGAGAATCTCTTGACTGTGCAATGGCACTCCAGGAGCTTTGCAATATTGGTGTTGATAATATAATTACATTTGACGCTCATGACCCAAGAGTTCAGAATGCAATTCCATTCAAGGGTTTTGAAAATGTAATGCCCACATACCAGATGATTAAGGCTTGCCTTAAATATGATAAGGACATTATTCTTAATAAAGATAATACTATGATTATTTCTCCGGATGAGGGTGCGATGTCAAGATGTATGTATTATTCTTCGGTTCTTGAAATGGAATTAGGTATGTTCTATAAGCGTCGTGACTATTCAAGGGTTGTAAACGGCAAGAACCCCATTATTGCACACGAATTCCTTGGTTCATCTGTTGACGGAAAGAATGTTATTGTTGTTGACGATATGATTTCCTCAGGTGACTCTATGATTGATGTTGCTAGAGAACTTAAAAAGAGAAAAGCAGCAAGAGTATTTATGTTTTCTACATTTGGTTTGTTCACAGAAGGATTTGACAGATTCGACAAAGCATACGAAGAGGGCTTGATTGAGGGTGTGTTCACAACAAACCTTATTTATGCAAAGCCCGAGCTCCTTACAAAGCCATGGTATCATCAGGTGGATATGAGCAAGTATGTTGCACTTCTTATTAACGAGCTTAATGCTGAACATTCAATCAGTGATTTGCTCAATCCTATCAATAGAATAGAAAATATACTTGAAAAATATAAAAATATGTAATTTGACACATACGGCTGCTGCATACGGTATATACTGTTTGCAGCAGCTTGTTTGAGTATTAAAGGGGGCGGATATTTATGATGAGACTTCAGAAATACCTTGCAAATGCGGGGGTGGCATCACGTCGTGCAGCGGAAAAAATTATCAGCGAGGGAAGGGTTTCTGTTAACGGCGAAATTATCCGTGAGATGGGAGTTCAGATAGACGAAGATTTTGATGCTGTTGAGGTTGATGGTGTTCGTGTAAAGAATGACGAAAAAAAGTATTATATTATGCTCAACAAGCCTGTGGGTTTTGTTACTACAGTATCGGATGACAAGGGTCGCCCTACTGTTATGGAGCTTGTGTCGGATATTTCCGCAAGAATTTATCCTGTGGGCAGACTTGACTATGATACCGAAGGCTTGTTGCTGCTTACCAATGATGGCGATTTGACCTTTAAAATTACCCATCCAAAGCATGATATTGCAAAGACATATGTTGCCGAGGTTACGGGAAATATAACAATGGATACAATTCTGCAGCTCCGACGAGGTGTTGAGATTGACGGAAAGAAGACAAGTCCTGCCGAGGTAGAGGTTGTGGGTGCAACGCAATATGGAACAAAGGTTGAAATAAGCATTCACGAAGGCAGAAACCGTCAGGTAAGAAAGATGTTTGAGGCTACAGGCTGTATAGTGAAAAAGCTCAAACGCACGAAGGAAGCGGGTCTTACATTGGGGCATCTTCCGGTAGGAAAGTGGCGCAAGCTCAGTGAATCAGAGGTTAATATGCTTAAAAAGATTGAGGCAGCAAATGCAAAATCCAAGACTTATCCACAAAGTCGCAAGCCAAAAGCATATGAAAAATATAACAGTAAAAGAATAACCGCAAAAAAGCAGGTAAGAAAAAATGGTTAATAACGGATTTGATGTAATTGTTATCGGCGGAGGTGCTGCCGGAATGTTGGCGGCAGCTACTGCAGCAAAGCGAGGGCTTGCTGTTGCAATTATTGAGAAAAACCGAATTTTGGGTAAAAAGATGTTGATTACCGGTAAGGGCAGATGCAACATTACAAATGCCTGTGACGAGGTGGAGGAGCTTATACGAAATGTGACAAGAAACAGTTCCTTTCTTTACAGCGCATTTTATGGATTTACAAACCTTGATACAATCGATTTTTTTAACAAAATCGGAGTTGAAACCAAGGTGGAGAGGGGTAATCGTGTTTTCCCCGCGTCGGATAAAAGTTCAACGGTTGTTGATGCGCTTATCCGTTATATAAAAAAGTGCAAAGTTGCGATAATTCACGATAAGGTAACCGAGATAACCATTGATGATACAAAGCATATAGATGGCGTTAAAACAGAGAAAAAAGGCAGAATCAAAGCATCTTCTGTAATTGTTGCAACAGGCGGAATGTCATATAGCGCAACAGGTTCAACGGGCGATGGTTATACCTTTGCAAAGACCTTGGGGCATACTGTCACAGAAATTACTCCTTCGCTTGTGCCTGTTCAGGTTGAAGAGGCGTGGGTATACGAGCTTATGGGATTATCTCTTAAAAATATTGAGATTTCGGTTCACAACGAAAAAAATAAAAAGATATATGACGATTTTGGTGAGCTGATGTTTGCCCATTTTGGCTTGAGTGGTCCGGTAATTCTCAGTGCCTCGGCACATATGCGACCAATGGAAAGCGGAAAATACAAAATTAAAATTGATTTAAAGCCTGCACTTGACGAAAAACAGCTTGATATAAGATTACTCAGGGATTTTCAAAAATATGCCAATAAAGATTTTTGCAATGCACTTGGTGATTTGTTGCCATCGGGGCTGATTGAGCCGATTGTTAAACTCTCGGGCATTGACCCGCACAAAAAGGTTAATTCTGTTACCAAAGAAGAACGTAAGATGCTTCTTGGCGTAATAAAGGGTATTGAACTGACAGTAAAAGATTTTTGTCCGATAGAGCAGGCGATAATTACCTCGGGCGGTATTTCTGTTAAGGAAATTGACCCGTCCACAATGGAATCAAAAATTATAAGCGGTCTGTTTTTCGCAGGCGAGATTATTGATGTGGATGCATATACTGGCGGTTTTAATCTGCAAATTGCTTTTTCCACCGGTGTTCTTGCGGGAAGCAACTGCTGAAGGGTTGATTGATTTATGATATATAAGGAAAAAACTGTAACATCAGAAAAAGTTTTTAAAGGCAAAATAATAGATGTGAGAGTTGAAACGGTAGAGTTTCCGGATGGAAAAACCGCATACCGTGAGCTTGTTGATCATCCCGGTGGTGTTGGAATTGTTGCCTTGACCGATGATGGCAAAATTCCCATGGTCAGACAGTACAGAAAGCCAATAGAGCAGGCTATATGGGAAATTCCTGCAGGAAAACTGGATAAGGGCGAAGCCCCAAAAATGTGCGGAATTCGTGAGTTGGAGGAAGAAACGGGATATACGGCACGGGAGGTAATTTCGCTTGGATATATGTATCCGTCACCCGGATTTGCAAACGAGCTTACGCATATCTTTTTTGCAAAAGGTCTTTCAAAAGGCAAAGTGCATCCCGACGAGGATGAGTTTCTGGATATTAAGGAATTTAGTGTAGACGAAGTCAGAAATATGATTTTAAATAACGAAATAAATGATGCAAAAACCGTTATCGGCTTTTTAAAATGTGATGCGATGAGGCTGTTTCAGGAGGGTGGCGCGAATGGAAAAGAATAAGGTTAAGGTGCTTATAAATAATGCAGAGTATACCCTGGTTACTGCGGAGCCTGCCGAGTATGTGCAGAGAGTTGCAGTAAAGGTTGATAAAAAACTTAAAGAAATAAAAAAAGATAATCCGCAGCTTACCAATGTTATGGCAGCAATGCTTACGGCGATTAATCTGTCGGATGAATACATAAAGTTGGAGGATGCAACAGATAATTTAAGAAAACAGGTTGCTGACTATGCTAAAAGCGAAAGCAAGCTGACAGCGGCACTTGATGACCGCACAGCAAAGGTAGAGCAGCTTGAGAAAATGGTTCAAGAACTCAAGATTGAACTGGCAAGATGGGGCGGAAAGACTCAAAGCCCAGGCTACAAAAAATACTGAAAATACTGATAAAGGGTTGAGGTTTTTATGCATAAGATTGAACTGCTTGCTCCGGCAGGAAATTTTCAGTGTCTTGTTGCTGCGGTTCAAAGCGGTGCAGATGCGGTGTATCTTGCGGGAAAGTGCTTTGGAGCACGTAGCTTTGCTGATAATTTTGATAATGACGAGCTTGAATCTGCAGTTGATTATTGTCACCTGAGAGGAACAAAGGTATATGTAACAGTTAATACTCTGATTCTTGATAGCGAAATGGAACAGCTTGGAGAATATCTGGTATTTCTGTCAAATATCGGTGTTGATGCGATAATTGTTCAGGATATGGGTGTAATTGCACTTGCAAACAGGCTTGTTCCCGAACTCCCGTTGCATGCAAGCACACAGATGACAATTCACAATCTTCAGGGTGTTGAGACACTGAAAAAATATAATATCAAAAGAGTGGTGCTCTCAAGAGAACTCAGCATAAAAGAAATAAAGAATATTGCAGAAAATACTGATACCGAGCTTGAGGTTTTTGGGCATGGTGCTCTTTGTATGTGTTATTCGGGGCAATGTCTGCTCAGCAGTATAATCGGTGGACGTAGTGGAAACAGAGGCAAATGCGCTCAGCCCTGCAGACTGACCTACAGCGTAAATTCAAACAGCAAAAAAGCCTTTTATATGAGCCTTAAGGATTTATCAAGCCTTGGACATCTTGATGAGCTTGCAGATACAGGTGTTTCGTCTCTTAAAATCGAAGGAAGAATGAAAGGTCCTGCTTATGTTGCGGCAGTTGTAGGAATTTACAGAAAGTATCTTGACAATCCGCAAAACGTGACGGATGCTGACTATGAGCTTCTTGACACGATTTTTAACCGCGGTGGACTCACAGATGGTTATCTGACAGGCAAGGTCGGCAAAGAAATGTTTGCGCTTGATAAACCTGACAATCCTTACCGCATGGGTAGTTCTGTTCTTGAGAAGAAACTGTTGACTGTGCTTAACGGTGAAAACCGAAAGTTGAAAATACAAGGCAAAATTGAAATAAAAAATGAAAAAAATCCTGTATTCACAGTTTCATATAAAGATACAGAGTATGTATATATTCACGACAAAATGCCGGAGATTGCTGTTAAAACTGCTATTGATGCATCAGGTGTAATAAACCAAATGATTAAAACAGGAAACACTCCTTATGAATTTGAAAATATTACTGCAGATGTTGAAGAGGGTTTGTATCTTGCGGCAGGAGAATTAAACAAAATAAGACGCAATGTTCTGGTTGAATTTGAGAAATGCTTTCTTACGTCATTTAAACGGAAATGTGATACAGAGTTAAATAGCTCGATGCATTCAAAACGCGGTGATGCCGGTGGTGGATTTGTATGTGAGATTACAACGGCAGAGCAGCTTGAGGGGGTATGCGACCTTCCGTTTGAAAAGTTTTATATTCCTATTGGCATAATAAAGAAGAATGCAGACATATGCAATGTACTTAAAGCGAAAACGATAATTGTTCTTCCGTCTGTCCTCAGAGAGGATATGTATGCAGACTATGTTTCTGACACAAAGAAATATCTTGACAACGGCTTTCACGGGGTACAGATACAAAACATTTCGCTTGCAGAGGATTTTTCGGGATATAATGTATACGGCGGTTTTAGACTGAATGTATTTAACAGCCTTGCGCTTGACGAATTCAAGCGATTAGGTTTCAAATCTGTTGAGCTGTCTCCTGAGCTGAATATCAGGCAGATAAAAGCGATTTCAAAGGTTGTTCCCGTTCAGACAATGGTATACGGACGGCTGCCTCTTATGGTGACTGAAAATTGTATTATCAAAAACAGCAACAAGTGCCCTTGCAAAGGTGATAGCTTTATAACCGACCGTATGGGAATGAAATTTCCGGTAATAAAGGACGGCGAAATATGCCGCAGCGTTGTTCTCAACTGCAAAAAGACTTTTATGGGTTTTGATATGGATAAATTAAAAGCTGCAGAAGTTGATTTTTTTAGAATATACTTTACCGATGAGTCGTTTGATGAGTGCAAAAAGATATGCAACACGTATCTTTTTGGTGGTGATTTCAGACCTGATAATTTTACAAAGGGGCACTTTTTTAAAGGGGTATCTTGAAATAAAGGCTGGTGAAAATATGATTACTTTGTGGGATAAAACCATAATTGTTGTATTGCTTACCACAGCTCTTATAATTTACGCACTGTTTGCGGGCTTTGTTTTCAGCGAACAACCCGAGTCTGTGGTGATTCTTGTTGACGGAAGAGAATACGCCTCATATACTCTGGCGGAAATAACCGGCACAAAAAATGTTGAAATTAATACAGATTTTGGGCATAATACTATCAAGATTACACAACGAGGTGTTAAAGTAACCGAGGCGTCGTGCCCGGATAAAACCGACATACAAAGCGGCGAGATAACAAAGCCCGGACAAATGCTTGTTTGTGTTCCCAACAGAGTAACTGTCAGAATAATTGGAAAGAATGCCCCAAAAGTTGACAAGGTGACATACTAATGAAAAGAAGATGCACATCAAAAAAACTTATAATTATGTCAATATTTATTGCTATCGGTCTTGTTCTACAATATATTGAAAGAAGGGTGCTGATTTCGCCACTTCCCGGAGGAAAACTTGGTTTGTGCAATATAGTTTCGCTGATAAACATATTTATGCTTGGCGGAAGGAATGCGATTATAATTGCATCAATCCGAGCAATGCTTGGAACATTTATGATCGGAGGTGCAATGGCTTTGCCATATAGTATGGCCGGGGCGTTTTTTTCCACAGTAATAATGGCGACTATGAAAAGGTATGCACATCCCAAGGTAAGTATGATTGGGATAAGTATAGCGGGTGCTGCCATGCATAATCTTTCGCAAGTCTGTGTTGCGGCGGTTATGCTGACATCAGTATATATTTTTTCATATTTACCGTTTCTTTTGATTGTTGCCCTGATAAGCGGTGCGATAACGGGTTATGCAGCACAGGTTTTTGAAAACAGGATTTTAAAATACGGAGATAAGCTATGAATAAGAGAATTATACTTGCTTCAAATTCGCCGCGAAGACGGGAGCTTCTGGAGATGTTAGGTCTTAAATTTGATATAATTGCTGATAATACTCCCGAGCCAATAAGGCGGAATATGAAACCCAATGTTGTTGTTTGTGAGCTTGCTGAATTTAAAGGGAAAAATGTTTTTCATACTCTTGATAAGTCAGAAGCTGCATTAATAATTGCAGCAGATACCGTTGTGGCAGTTGATGATGAAATTTTGGGCAAGCCAGCCGATGCGCAGGATGCTATGTCTATGCTTTTAAAACTCAGCGGAAAGATGCACTGTGTATATACCGGAGTATATGTTCTTGATACAACTAGTGAAAAGAGCGTATCTTTTTATGAAAAGACAGAAGTATTTTTCAAAAAACTTGACATTGACGAAATAAAAGATTATATTAATATTGGGGAGCCGATGGATAAAGCTGGTGCATACGGCATACAAAATTTAGGTTCGCTTTTTGTCGAAAGGATAAACGGTGATTATTTCAATGTGGTGGGGCTTCCTCTTTCAAGACTTGGAAGAGTTTTTAAAAATGACTTTGATTTGAAGATTATTTAGTAGTTGAAAAAATTACATAAGGAGTGTTTTTACTATGGCAAATGAAATAGGAATTGATCTGGGTACTTCCAACACTATAATTTATTTGAGAGGAAAGGGAATTGTTGTTAATGAGCCAACCGTTGTTGCAGTAAGCCGTGCAACAGGAAAAATTCTTTCAATTGGTAAGGCAGCAGGTGAAATGCTTGGCAGAACACCCCTTGATATCTGTGCGGTTACACCTATCAAAGAGGGTGTTATTGCAAACTTTGATATTACTGTTGCTATGCTCAAATACTTTATCAAAAAGGCTGTTAATACTTCCTTTCTCAAGCCCAGAGCGGTTGTGTGTATTCCTTCTCACATTACGGATGTTGAAAAGCGTGCAGTGCGTGATGCGGTGTTGGCTGCGGGTGTTAAGGAGGTTTTCCTCCTTGAAAAATCAATGGCTGCGGCAATCGGTGCAGGTGTTTCGGTGAATGCACCCGTTGGGTCTATGGTTGTTGATATTGGTGGTGGTACAACCGAAATTGCCGTGGTTTCGCTTGGCGGTATTGTTGCAACACAAAGCCTTAAGATTGCAAGCCAGACTTTTGACAATGATATTATTCAGTATATGAAGAAAAATCATAACCTTATAATAGGTAATATAACTGCTGAAGAGATCAAGATGTCGGTTGGTTCTGCTTGTTCGCTGAAGGAGGAGCTTTCGGTTGAAATTAAGGGCCGTGACCTTGTTTCGGGTCTTCCCAGAACTGCAACCATTACCTCAGAGGAAATCCGTGAAGCTATTCAGGAAAGTCTTGCTGGCATTATTGATGGTATCAAGTCTGTACTTGAAAAAACTCCGCCCGAGCTTGCTGCTGATATTATTGAGTCAGGAATTGTTCTTACAGGCGGCGGTGCAATTTTAAAGGGCTTTGGCAGACTTATAAACGCTCATACCGAAATTCCTATTTTTATTGCAGAATCACCATCTGAATGTGTTGCAATCGGTGCTGGCAAAGCACTTGAAGAGGTTAAAACAATGCACGCGTTGCTTATTACTGAATAATTGGAGTTGGGTTTTGAAAGGAGATAAATCCTTTGAAAAAATTTTTGAAAAACAAATGTGTTCTGGGTTTGGTTGTTCTTGTCATTGTTCTCAGTGTTGTGATAGGAGTTATCAATGCAACCCATCCCGACGTAACATTTGTTGAAAATGTCGTAAATGTTGTGGCCACACCTGTACAAAAGCTGTTTACAAGAATGGGAAATGGTGTTTCAGACTTTTTTGATTACTTTTCTGACATTGATAAGATGAAGGCTGAAATCAAGGCCCTGAAAGAAGAAAATTCACATATAAAAGAAGAATTGAACAAAAGCGAGATAAGCTCCCGTGAAAACGAGGAGCTTCGCAAATTGCTTTCACTTAAGAAGGCTTATCCCGAGCTGGAGCTTGAAACTGCCGAAATAGTTGCTCGTGAACCTTCAAACTGGTATAATACTTTTACTATTGACAAGGGTGCGATTGACGGAATAAATGTTAATCAGCCGGTTATTTCTGCAGACAGAACATTGGTTGGCAGGATAAGCGAGGTCGGCACAACCTGGTCAAGGGTTATTACCATAAATGACCCAGGCCATTCAGCAGGTGCTGAAATTGTAAGGTCGGGTGAATACGGAATTGTGGAAGGCGAATCCTTAAGCAACGAAGGGGGAAACTGCAGACTGTCATTTATTTCAAAGAACGCAAATATAATTGTGGGCGACAAGGTTGTAACATCCGGTATGGGAGGTTTATACCCCAAAGGTCTTACAATTGGTAAGATTCTTGACATAAGACCTGATTTACAGGGGATTTCTCAGTATGCCATAGTCAGTCCCGAGGCAGATATTGATAATCTAAAGGCTGTTTTAGTTTTAATGAATGATATGAATGAATAATTTGAAAGGTGTATAACGTGAAAAATCACGTTAATGCACCGGCGGAATTTATTGCACTGCCGAAATTTCGTGCCTTTCAGGTACGAAACGGCGATGTGCATAATTTCCATTACACGCCTTATCTACCCACAGTAAGATGCGTGTGTATTTTTAATTATTATTTGTGGGCAGAAAGGCTATGGAAATTATTATGAAAACAACAATACACGGGGTTTTTATGCTGATTTTTTCCATACTTCAGGCAACCTGGCTCGAATGTGTTGAAATTTCTGGCATAAAGCCAAATCTGTTTCTGGTTTATATAATTGTATTAGCCAGTTTTTGCGGCAGAGCAGAGGGTGTAGCAGTAGGTTTTTTCTTTGGATTTGTTCTGGATATGCTTATAGGTCGGTTGTGGGGAGTTAATGCACTTCTTGGTATGCTTATGGGTTTCTGCATAGCACATTTTTGCGAAAGGGTTCTCAGCGACAGCAATTTTTTTATTACTTTAGCACTTGTGCTGGTTGGTTCTTTGCTGTATGAAGTGTTTTATTATGCTATTTCCTTCTTGCGAACCGAAAATATCAGCTTTTTTGAATTACTCATAAAAACAATCATTCCTGAATCTGCATATAATCTGGTGGCTTCAATTCCGCTGTATTTCATAATAAAGCGTTTTGCAAAATTACTCTACACTGATAAAGGTGACCCAATTGGATAAAAAAGGCTTGAAAGTACGTTTTATTTTAATATTTTGCTTTCTGGCCGTGTTCACGATATTATGCGTGGCACGGCTTTTCAGCCTGCAGATTATTCATGGTGCCGAGTACAAAGAAAAGGCCGAAAACAGACTTGTTCGCGCCTATCCCATAAAGGCACCAAGGGGCGAAATGCTCGACAGGTTCGGGCGTCCGATGGTTACAAACCGTATGGGCTATTACGTTCAAATTCAGGATGTAAGTTCAGATGATAGTTCACTGAACAAAATCATATATAATCTTATTAAAATTTTTGAAACTGATAGTATTGAATATTTCAACGACTTTCCTATTGTCGGAGAGCCGTATAAATTTGATTTTTCACACAGCGATGACCCCGAAAAGGCACTTGCTGATTGGAAGAAGGAGAATAATCTGCAAGATTATGACACTGCAGAGGATGTGGTGGGCTATTTTTTGAAAGAATACAATGTTTCTGAGGATTTCAACCGTAATGATGCTGTGAAAATTGTTGGGGTTCGGTATACAATGCAAAGTAAGAATTTCAGCGTTATGAATCCTTACACTTTTGCAAATGATATAAATATGGAAACTGTTCAAAAAATAAAGGAAGGGTCATTTGCCCTTGACGGAGTAAGCGTTGAGATAGAGCCTCTTCGTGAGTATGTAAACGGAAATATGGCTGCACATATACTTGGACGTACCGGTATTATTTATAAAGAAGAATACGAGAAACTAAAATCCAAGGGATATGGAATGAACGACATAATAGGCAAGGATGGTCTTGAAAAAGTTCTTGAAAAATATTTAAAAGGCACTGACGGCTATAAGCGTGTTGAACAAACCAAGTCAGGCTCGTTATCACAGATGCTGAACACCAAGCCGGCGGAAACCGAGAACTATGCTATTTTGACCATTGATTCGGAGCTTCAGAGGGTTGCAGAAGAATCTCTTGCAAAAAATATTGAGGCCACGCGGAGCGACAGAGGTGTTGACTGCTTCAGCGGCGCGGCTGTGGCTGTTGAAATTGCTACGGGCGAGGTTCTGGCTATGGCATCGTTGCCAAACTATAACCCTGCCGAGTACACAAAGAATTATACGCAATTGTTTAATGACCCAAGAAATCCATTGCTTAATCGTGCTCTTGGAGGTGCGTATACCCCTGGTTCAACATTTAAGCCCCTGACGTCGATTGCCGCATTGGAAGAAGATATTATCACTCCTTCAACCCAAATTGCGGATTTAGGTGTTTATAAATTTTATGCACCGTCCTATCAGCCCACTTGCCTTATATGGAAGAACACGGGCGAAACTCACGGCAGTATAAATGTTTCCGAGGCGATTGGCGTATCCTGCAACTATTTCTTTTATGAGGTAGGCAGACAGTTGGGTATCGGAAGATTGTCAAACTATGCAAAGGCGTTTGGCTTGGGTCAAAAAACAGGCATTGAACTTGCCGAGGCTGACGGAATTGTTGCAAGCGAGGAATTTCGCGAATCCAGAAATATGGAGTGGTACCCCGGTGATACGCTGCAGGCGGCTATTGGTCAGTCAGATAATATGTTTACCCCTGCTCAGCTTGCGAGTTATGTCAGCACTATTATAAACAAGGGCACAAGATATTCGTTGCATCTTGTAAAGGATGTACGCAGCTACAGTACAGGGGAGATAGTTTATCAAAACGAACCTTCGGTAATTTCTCAGTATGAAATTTCAGATAAAACACTTTCTGCGGTTAAAGATGGTATGCGACGTGTTACCGAGGATGGTACAGCAAAGGCTGTTTTTGAAGACTTTGAAATTCCTGTTGGCGGCAAAACCGGTACTGCCGAGGTCAGTCGGGGAAGCGACACTGTATTATTTGTTGGGTTTGCTCCGTATGATAATCCAAAAATTGCGGTGGCGGTTGTTCTGGAGCACGGTGCAACAAGCCGTTATGCGGCTCAGGTTGCACGGGATATGTTTGAATATTATCTTGGACTTTCGGACGTTGTGGATGACATCAGCCCGATGAATACCATTTTAAAATAGTTTTAAGAAGCGAGGAGAAAGTATGGCAAATAAAAGCGAAGCGATTACTTTAAAACTCTACAAAGAGGGTATGCTTGTTCTTATCAATGATTGTATGGATTTTCAAGAGATTAAAACAAACATAACCAACAAATTTAAAGGTTCATGTAATTTTTTCAAGGGGCTTACATTAAAGGTAGGCTTTATTGGTGTTGACCTTGAAAAAGCACAGATGCAGGAATTGATAGAGAAGATTTCGGAAACGATAGACGGCAAGGCTATTTTATGGGAAAATCCCCAGCCTGTTGAGCCTGAAGAGGAGGAAAAGTCCAAGCCACAGCCGGAATTGACTACAGAGCAACTTTTAAACAATGCCTTTAAAATTGATATTGAGGATGAATTTACAAAGTTCTACACAAAAACAATCCGTTCGGGACAGTTGCTTGAGTCTGAAGGCAACATAGTGGTAGTCGGCGACGTAAACCCCGGAGCAGAGCTTGTTGCTGCAGGAAATATTGTCGTTATGGGCTCGGTCAAGGGAACTGTTCATGCGGGTGCACAGGGCAATCGCGGGGCAATTGTTGCGGCGCTTAATTTGTCACCAATTCAGCTTCGTATTGCTGATGTTATATCCCGTTCGCCTGATGATGATGAAAATCATGGTGTCGTTCCTGAAATTGCGTACATTAAAGAAGACAAAATCTTTATTGAAGATTTTTTACAAAAACGCAAATAATATTTTGACATTTGTTGTATTTTGTGTTAAGATTGTGGTGTGTAAACTTATTGGATTGAATAAGGAGGGTTTTAAATGTCAGAAGTAATTGTTATAACTTCCGGTAAAGGCGGAGTTGGAAAAACCACAACAACAGCTAATCTTGGTGTTGGTCTTTCAAAACTTGGCAAAAAGGTTGTTTTAATTGATACAGATATCGGCCTTCGAAATCTTGATGTGGTTTTAGGTCTTGAAAATAGAATAGTATATGATTTGGTTGATGTTGTTACGGGTGTTTGTGCTCCTAAAAAAGCTGCCATCAAGGATAAGCGTTATGAGGGCCTGTTTCTTATTCCTGCAGCACAGACCAAGGACAAGGATGCTGTGTCCGAAGAACAGATGAAGGAGCTTTGCGACAAACTCAGAGAGGAGTATGATTTTATTTTGATTGACTGTCCGGCGGGTATTGAACAGGGCTTCAGAAATGCCATTGCAGGCGCTGACAAGGCTTTGATTGTTACAACCCCTGAGGTTTCGGCTGTTCGTGACGCAGACAGAATTGTGGGTTTGCTTGAAGCTAATGGTATCGAAGACCACTATGCGCTTATTAATAGAATTCGTCCTGATATGGTAAAACGCGGTGATATGCTCAGCGTTGATGATGTTATTGAAGTTTTAAATATTGACCTTATCGGTATCGTGCCCGATGACCAGGATATAATTGTTTCAACAAACAAGGGTGAGCCTTCGGTTGTTAATCCGAAATCTTTGGCAGGGCAGGGCTACAGAAACATTACCGAAAGACTGAATGGAAACAATGTTCCGCTTATGGATCTTGATGAGAAATCCTTACTGGGCCGCATTAAAAAATTTTTTGGCGGCAAAAAATAATTTGTTCTTGAGATAAGGAGAAAACCAATGCTTGATTTGTCTAAGATTTTCAGCAGAAAAAATCGCTCAAAGGACACCGCAAAGGACAGATTGAAACTTGTCCTTGTGCACGACCGTGCAAATGTGTCCCCTGAGTTTTTGAAGAAGATAAAAGATGAAATAATGCAGGTTCTTGCAAAATATATCGATGTTACAGAGGGTGAGCTGGATATCAATATTACCACAGCTCAAAGCGAAGACGGAAAGTCGAGAGTTCCTGCTATTACTGCAAATATTCCAATTAAAAGCATCAAACAAAAGTAACTGTTTAATCTTAAGTTGACAGGAGGTCAGAACGTGAACATAGCTTTAATTGCACACGACAAGAAGAAAGAACTGATGGTGGATTTCTGCATTGCCTACAAGGCTATACTCAGCAAGCACAATCTTTGTGCTACTGGTACAACAGGCAGTCTTATCATCGAAGCAACAGGTTTGGATGTCAATTTATTTTTGTCAGGTCCTCAGGGCGGTGATCAGCAGATTGGTGCAAGGATTGCATATAACGAGATTGATTTGGTTTTGTTTTTTCGTGACCCACTTACAGCACAACCGCACGAGCCCGATGTATCTGCGCTTTTCAGGCTGTGTGATGTTCATAATATTCCCCTTGCCACAAACAGCGCTACGGCTGAGGTTATGATCAGAGGTCTTGAACGTGGAGACCTTGCTTGGCGTGATATTGTTAACCCCAAGAGTTTAAGATAATAATTAGTAATTTTTTATACAAATTGTCGTGAATACGGCGGAATGGAGAGATTTTTGTTATGAAAAAATCAAACATTATCAAACTTGTTGTGATTCTTCTGGCAATCATTGCAGTTGTTGTCGGTGCAACAACAGTAAAGACTGATGTGATGCTTGACTGCGGACCTTGCAGCGAGGCGGGCGAAATCCTTGCAGATTGCGAAGAATGTGGCGGCGCAGGAGTTGTAGAACCTAAAAGTAACTATTATGCAACAATAGTTTCGCTTCTTCCCCCAATTCTTGCAATAGTCCTTGCACTTGTAACCAAAGAGGTTTATTCCTCGCTTTTTGCAGGTATTGTTATTGCAGCACTTTTTGCTTGCAACTTTAATCCTGTTGGTGCTATGGACGCATTGTTGGGCGATGGTCTTATCGGCGCAGTTGAAGGAACAGCGGGCATATTTATATTCCTGGTTGTTTTGGGTATTCTTGTTTCACTCATCAACAAAGCAGGAGGCAGTGCAGCCTTCGGTGCATGGGCAGAAAAGAACATCAAGTCAAGAACAGGTGCAATGCTTGCTACATTTGTTCTGGGCGTGCTTATATTCATTGATGACTATTTTAACTGCCTGACAGTGGGCTCGGTTATGAAGCCCGTTTGTGATCATCATAAAATATCAAGAGCAAAGCTCTCATACCTCATTGATGCAACTGCTGCACCTATTTGTATGATTGCTCCTATTTCTTCATGGGCGGCTGCTGTTGCAAGCTATGCTCCCGAGGGTGAAGGTCTTACCTTGTTTATAAAGGCAATTCCTTATAATTTTTATTCATTGCTCACCTTTGTGTTTATTATTGTTCTTTGTGTTAAAAAATGGGATTTTGGTCCTATGAAAATTCACGAGCTTAACGCAATTAACAAAGGTGATTTGTTTACGAGCGGTGAAAGAGTAGAGGAAGGCGAAGAAGAAGTTGTTTCAGGCAAGGCAAAGGTTATCGACCTTGTTCTTCCGGTTGTTGTGTTAATTATGTTCAGCGTTCTTGCGTTAATCTATGTTGGTGGGTATTTTGCAGGCGAAACATTTGTAAATGCCTTTGCAAATACCGATGCGACTGTTGGTCTTCCTTGGGGCGCAATTGTTGCCTTAGTTATCACAATCGTATACTTTATGCTCAGAAAGCTTATTTCATTCAAAGAAGCTATGGAATGTATTCCTAAGGGTTTTATCGCAATGGTACCACCCATCCTTATCCTTACATTTGCGACAGCACTCAAGAATGTAAATAGCCTTATGGGTTATGCTACATATGTTGAAAATCTTCTGGCAGATGCAAGTGCTCTGGCAAATCTTTTGCCGGCAGTTATCTTTGTTGTTGCTTGTATCCTTTCATTTGCAACGGGTACATCATGGGGTACATTTGGTATTCTTATCCCCATCGTTACCGTTATCTTTGAAGCAGGTGACCCGCTTCAGATTATAGGTATGTCAGCGTGTCTTGCAGGTGCGGTTTGCGGTGACCACTGCTCGCCTATTTCTGATACAACAATTATGTCGTCCGCAGGTGCAAAATGTGACCATCTTAATCACGTTTCGACACAGCTTCCATATGCAATTACAGTTGCTGTGATTTCCTTTGTTTCATACATAATTGCAGGATATGTACAGAACTGGTACATTGTATTCCCTGTTGCAGTAGTTCTTGCAATCGCAACAATGTATGTAATTAATAAGATTTCCTCAAATAAGAATGCACAAATGAATTCTGTAAACGCAATTTAAAGCATAACATAACAAACAATAAATAAAATGCAGAGCATATACAGTATCAAAAATATACTGATATATGCTCTGTTTAATATAGCGTGAAAATTTAGACAGAAAAAGAAATATAAATTTTTTAAAAATTATTGACTTTATACCTTTGACGTGGTATAATACAGATAATTTAAATGCGTTTGAGCAGAAATAAGTATGCTTGGAAAGAACCTGGAGAGAGTTGCCGGTTGGTGCGAGGCAAAGGCGATGACCTTGACGAATTCCTTCTGTTAGCAGTGCGCTGAACGAAAGAAATTTCAAGTAGGAGGCAACGGGTGTTCCCGTCACAGAACTAAGGTATGTAAGTACCTGATAAGGTCGCTTCCGTGAGATAGCGGCGAACTGAGGTGGTACCACGGAAATGATATTTTCGTCCTCTGTATCCTTAAACAGGATTGCAGAGGACTTTTTTGTTTTCTTTACACTGCAACCCTGTTAGAACAAAATTTTAAGTGTAATGGAAAGGATGAACAAGAAATGGCTCAGAACTACTATCAGAAAGAAATTGAAACCATGTCGACTCCCGAAATGAAAAAACTTCAATCAGAAAAATTGGTAAAACAGGTTAAGCATGTTTACGAAAATGTGCCTTACTACAAAAACCTCATGGATGAAAAAGGTGTTAAACCCGAAGACATTAAAGGAATCGAAGATTTACATAAGCTCCCGTTCCTTACAAAAGCAGATTTAAGAGATGCATATCCCTATGGATTGCTTGCAAAACCTCTTGAAGATTGTGTGCGCATTCAGTCTACATCAGGTACAACAGGTCGCCGTGTAGTTGCATTCTACACTCAGAAAGACGTTGACCTTTGGGAGGATTGCTGCGCCCGTGCAATCGTTGCAGCAGGCGGCAGTAATAAGGATGTATGTCAGGTAGCTTACGGCTATGGACTTTTCACAGGCGGTCCCGGACTTAACGGAGGTTCACACAAGGTTGGATGCCTTACACTTCCCATGTCATCAGGTAACACAGAGCGTCAGATTCAGTTTATGACAGATTTAAGTGCGACAATCCTTTGCTGTACGCCTTCTTATGCGGCATACATTGGCGAAACATTGAAAGAACAAGGATATAAACCGGATGATATTCCACTTAAAGCAGGTATCTTTGGCGCAGAGCCTTGGACAGAAGAAATGCGAAAGGGTATCCAAGAAACACTTGGCATCAAGGCTTATGATATATATGGTCTTACCGAAACAAGCGGTCCCGGAGTTGCATTTGAGTGCAGCGAGCAGACAGGTATGCATATCAACGAAGACCACTTCCTTGCAGAGATTATTGATCCTGATACAGGTGAAGTTCTTCCAGAAGGTGAAAAGGGCGAATTAGTATTCACATCACTTGATAAAGAAGCATTCCCTCTCCTTCGATATAGAACAAGAGATATCTGCGTTCTTTCAAGAAAGAAATGCTCCTGCGGCAGAACTCTTATAAAAATGGCTAAGCCTATGGGCAGAACTGATGATATGCTCATCATCCGTGGTGTTAATGTATTCCCAAGCCAGATTGAAACTGTTCTTTTAAGCGAAGGCTATCAGCCGAACTATCAGATTGTTGTTGACAGAGCAAATAATACAGATACATTCGAGATTAATGTTGAAATGTCTCCCGAACAGTTTACAGATAAAGTAAGCGAGGTTCTGTCAAAGGAAAAAGCTCTTGCAAATGCTATGAAGACAATGCTTGGCATCAATCCAACCGTCCACCTGGTTCCGCCTAAGAGCATTGCAAGAAGCGAAGGCAAAGCGGTTCGTGTTATTGATAAGCGTAAGTTGATTTAAGGAAGGAGATTTTAAAATGGCTATTAAACAGTTAACAGTTTTTGTTCAAAACAGAAAGGGTACAATCGTATCAGTTACAGATGTTCTTGCAAAGAATAACATAAATATAAGAGCACTTTCCATTGCTGAAACCGAGGATTTTGGCATTCTTCGTCTTATCGTAAACGACGAGAATGCCGCAGAAAAAGTTCTTGAAGAACAGGGTTATCTTATTAAGGTGATTGATGTTGTGGGCGTTAAGATTGGCGATGAACCCGGCAAGCTTACAGCAGCACTTGATGTACTTGATAAAGCAGGCATCAACGTGGAATATCTCTATGCATTTATGGCTCGTACAGAAAAGCACGCTTATGTTGTCTTTAGAGTTGAAAACAACGCAGATGCAGAAAAAACACTTGTCGAAGCGGGCTTTAAGCTTATATCAGAAACGGATATTTGTAAACTTTAAAGGATGCCCTTATGTGGGTTGTGATTAGCTTGCTATTCGAAAATTAAAGAGTAAGTTTTAGAATTTATTTGGAGTCGTCTAATACTATTTTGAAACCTCACTTGTACAAAAAATGCAAGTGGGGTTTTGTAAAATAGACTCTCTGTCAATAGTTGGGGTAAAAAAGTTAAAACAGAATTTTAGATGAGCAGTCGCGATTTAGGCGACTGCTTGTTTGTTTCTAAGAGATTGGTGAGAAAATATATATAAAATACGATTTCTAAATCTATTAAAATTTTTGTAGCCGTATGCGTTTCTTTTTAAAACTTTGATTTTGTTGTTACAACCTTGCTGAATTAAAAAGAATAGTAGAGTACCTAGACATTGGACAGTGTGAATTCCAAGACCTAGATGGATTAAAGAAATGTGAAAAAGAATTTTGGGAAAGAAATTATAGGAAAGAATAATATTTTCTACCCACAATTAAGCCAAAACAGATGTGGTCAAAACCGAAAAAAGACGTTTTTTCAAACAAAGCAAAAACCTCAGAAACCGCTTGGTTACTGAGGTTTTGTTGGTCGGGTTAACAGGATTTGAACCTGCGGCCTCTTCGTCCCGAAGCGCTCCTAGAATGTGCTGTTTGCCACAAATGGCTCTATTTGGGCCTTTCCGCTACATCGAAAATGCTCTTTAGCGCGGTTGTTTCCATTTATTCCGCCTGTTACATTTCTAACTGTGGGTTTACATGTGGTCAAAAACACTACCTACATTACGACTAATCTAATAGAATTATACCATACACTCCACGAAATTGCAATAG
>JAZNCI010000021.1:0-11388 GCA_045587485.1 Clostridia bacterium | reverse complement strand
GAAAGCGTTATCATGGAGCTTCCGTACGTTTTGGAATGTGCGGTTACTCCCGTTCCTGATGAAGTCAGAGGCCAGATTGTAAAGGCTACCATCGTTCTTGTTAAAGGAAGTGTTGGAACAGATGAACTCAAAAAGGAAATTCAGGAATATGTTAAAACACATACTGCTCCTTACAAATATCCTAGAATTGTTGAATTCGTTGATGAACTTCCAAAGACAATCAGCGGTAAAGTAAGACGAGTTGAAATCCGTAAAAACGACTTGGAAAAAATGAATAAGTAAGTTAATATCACAAAAAAATTTGTTCAGCACATAGATGAATTTAACTTCAATTTAAAAATGGAAATAAGCAGTGCAACCGCTTGGTTGCACTGCTTATTAATTGTTCTTTAAAAGATTTGTCTGTGGACCAATCTTTTTTCTATTTTTCATCGCATATTCCGTATTTCAACTTTCCTATAGCTTTTTTTTCAATTCTTGAAACATAAGAACGTGAAATTCCCATTATTTCTGCTATTTCAAACTGTGTCATCTCGTTTCCATCATTAAGACCATAACGCATTTTTATAATATCCCTCTCGCGGTCATCAAGCTGTGTTGAAATATTGCGGTACAATTTTTTTATTTGAGATTTGCGGTCAATTTCTTTGATAACGTCTTCTTCATCCGTACCTATAATATCCATCAGCAGAATTTGATTTCCTTCTTTGTCACAGCCGACCGGGTCATTGAGAGAAACATCTCCCTGAGATTTTTTGTTGCTTCGCATTAGCATCAGTATTTCGTTTTCTATACATCTTGCGGCATATGTCACAAGTCTTGTTCCTTTTGAACTGTCAAAGCTATTAATTCCTTTTATAAGACCGATTGTTCCAAGCGAAATCAAATCTTCACTGTCACGAATTGCTCCGGAATATTTTTTTGCTATATGAGCAACGAGTCGCAGGTTATGCTCAATAAGCTTAGCTTTTGCCTCTTCGTCGCCGTTTTCCATTTTTTCTATGTACAGTTTTTCCTCCTTGGCGGATAAGGGTTTGGGAAATGAATTGCTTTCCGATACAAAAGATATAAGGAAAACCAATGATTCAAAAATTGACCCGAACAGACCAAACATAAACGTCTAACCTCCGATTTATAAGCTATGAATTATCTTATGCATACACAGCTTGACAGGTGCAAGTACGGGGATTAAATATTTTTTAAAGATAAAGACAGAATATAATTAAAACCTTTATGTTTGGTGTTGCAATATTAACAAAAATATGATAAAATACAATGACCTATGATATTTAAAAGGAACTGTATATTATGGATGAAAAAACTTTAAAAACACTGGAATTTGATAAAATACGAGAAATGCTTGTGAAGTATGTTGTAAATGATGAAGCTAAAGAAATGGCACGGACAATTGTACCTTTCACAGAACTTTTATCAGTCAAGTCGGCTCTTGCCGATACTGATGCTGCTGTGGTGATGATTTGCAAGTATGGTTCACCGCCGATAACTGCTGTATCAGAGGTGAAATCTTCAATTAAGCGGATAAGGCTTGGCGGCAATCTTTCGATGACAGAGCTTTTAAATGTTGCCCGGGTGCTGAAGTGTGCGGCACAGCTGAAAAAATACAATGACAATCACGAGGGTGTTCTTGAGCGTTATTTTGCTTGTCTTGAACAGAATAATCAGCTTGAAGAGAGAATAAGCACATCCATAATTTCCGAAACAGAAATGGCAGACGGAGCAAGTCCTGAACTTAGCAATATTCGAAGAAAAATTGCACATACAGGTGATAAAATAAAAGATTCGTTAAATTCTATGATACACTCTCCCCATTATCAGAAATTTCTTCAAGACCCTATTGTAACTCTTCGAAACGACCGATATGTTGTTCCCGTAAAGGCGGAGCACAAGGGCGATGTTCATGGTATAGTTCACGATGTTTCCGCATCCGGCGGAACGCTTTTTGTTGAGCCTTCGGCGGTTGTAGATGCGAATAATGAGCTTCATACCCTTGCTGTTAAGGAAAAGTCCGAGATTGAGCGTATTCTTGCTGAGTTGACAACAATGGTTGCTGAAAATACCGATATTGTTGAATATGATTATAACGCCATCATAGACCTTGACCTTTTGTTTGGCAAGGCAAAGCTTGCACTCAGCCAGAAGGCAACTTGTCCGGAAATGAATAATGATGGTAAAATTTTAATTCAAAAGGGCAGACATCCGCTGATTGACCCTAAAAGAGTTGTTCCTCAGGATATATCTTTGGGTTTTGATTTTGATACGCTAGTTGTTACTGGTCCAAATACCGGCGGTAAAACTGTTGTCCTTAAAACCATCGGTCTGTTTACTCTTATGGCACAAGCAGGTCTTTGCGTACCTGCAGCCGACGGAACTCAGCTTGCGGTGTTTGATGGTGTCTATGCAGATATCGGTGATGAGCAGAGCATTGAGCAAAGCCTGAGTACCTTTTCGGCACATATGACGAATATTGTTGGAATACTTGAAAAATTTACTTCTAACTCGCTTATTTTATTTGACGAGCTTGGTGCGGGAACCGACCCTGTTGAAGGGGCTGCCCTTGCAAATGCGATTTTGAATTATGTAAAGAATATGGGAGCAAAAACAGTTGCTACAACGCATTACAGCGAGCTGAAAATTTATGCACTTTCAACCGAACGTGTTGAAAATGCTTCCTGTGAGTTTGATGTAGAAACTCTTAGCCCCACTTATCGACTGCTTGTTGGCGTTCCGGGCAAGAGCAACGCCTTTGCAATTTCCAAAAAACTAGGACTTTCTGATTATATAATTGAAAATTCAAAGCACCTGCTTTCAGAAGAAACGGTTAAATTTGAAGATGTTTTATCATCAATCGAAGAGAATCGCAGAGTTACCGAAAACTCAAGAACCCAGCAGGAAAAGCTGAAAAAGGAAGTAGCTGACCTTAAGGCAGAGCTTATTCGTGAAAGACAGGCGATTGACAAAAAGCGTGAGGAAATAATTGACCATGCAAATAAAAAGGCTGCTGAAATAATAGAAAAAGCAAAGGAGCAAACAGAAGAGATTCTTGACACAATACGTACTTTGCAAAAGAAAAAGGATGAAAAAGAAGCTTTAAAAGCAATGGAGGAGGTTAAGCGGGAACTCAGCATTAGCCTGAAAAAAGTAAAAAAATCTTCCAATACACCCAAAATCGGCAAACCGGTTAAAACAAATATAAATGCATTAATGCCCGGTATGTCGGTTTTAATTACCGACCTTAATGACAAGGGCACAATTCTTTCAATTGACAAAAAATCAGGAACAGCTCAAATTCAGATGGGTATAATGAAAACAACATCAAAGCTAACCAGTCTTGTCATTCTTGAAGACGAAACAAAGAAGAATATTGCAAAATTCCTGCCTCAAAAAAATGTAACAAGTGGCAGCAAAACTGTTAAAACAGAGGTTGACCTTAGGGGGATGGTTCTTGAAGAAGCACTTTTAGAGGCGGATATGTTTCTTGACCGTGCGGCAATGTCGAGTTTGTCTACTGTTACAATAATTCATGGCAAAGGAACAGGCGTTCTCAGGTCGGGAATTCACACAATGCTGAGAAAGCATCCACATGTTAAATCCTTTCGTCTTGGCAGATATGGCGAGGGAGAGAATGGTGTTACGGTTGTTGAACTGAAAAATTTATAAAAATTTATCTGATTTTTAAGAAAAGTGTTGTTTTTTTGATAAAACCGTGATAAAATGAAAGTTAAAGAATTAACAGGCAGGAGAAATATTATGATACAAAAAAAATGGCTACTTAAAGAATTCGATAAAAACAGAGTTGTGGAGATTTCCAAGGAATTCAGCATTTCTCCCTTGACATCGATTATTTTATATAACAGAGGTATCTGCGAAAACACAGAAATTGCCGAGTTTTTAAAATGCGATCTTGAAAATCTTCATGACCCATATCTGCTCAAGGATATGGATAAAGCAGTCACCAGAATAAGACGGGCTTTACAGGATAACGAAAAAATTACAATTTATGGCGATTATGATGTTGATGGCATCACAAGTATTGCAATTTTATATAAACACCTTACATCAATGGGTTTTGATGTTGATTATTACATTCCTGACCGTATTCAGGAAGGTTACGGTGTTAATCGTGATGCTTTGGATAAAATAAAAGAAAGCGGAACAAAGGTTCTTATCACCGTTGACACAGGTATTACCGCCGTTGAAGAAACTGAATATGCTAAAAGTATAGGCATGGATATTATAATTACTGACCATCATGAGTGTAAAGAAACTATACCAGAGGCTTTTGCTGCTATTGACCCCAAGCGTAAGGATTGCCAATATCCATTTAAAAATCTTGCGGGTGTAGGAGTTGCATTTAAGCTGATTCAGGCACTTGATACAGAGGCATCGGTTGATGATCTTATGGAAAAATATTCCGACCTTATCTGTCTTGGTACTGTTGCTGATATTTCTCCCTTGGTTGACGAAAACCGAATTATTGTGACTAAAGGTCTGGCAAAATTCAGAAATACCGAAAATATTGGTCTTAAGGCATTGATTGATGTATCAATTACTAATAATAAGGCAATAACAACATCTACAATAGGTTATATTATTGCACCCCGAATCAATGCAAGTGGTCGTTTGGGCTGTGCATCACGCAGTGTTGAGATGTTTCTGACACAAGATAAAGAAAAGGCTTATGAACTTGCAAACGGTCTGTGTGAGGAAAACTTGATAAGACAGCAAACCGAACTGAAAATGTTTGCTGAAGCACTTGAGTATATAGAAAACAATCCCGAAATCAAAGACGATCAGGTTCTTGTTATTGCACATGAAAACTGGCATCATGGCATTGTGGGAATTGTTTCATCCAAGATTACTGAAAAATTCTATAAACCTTCAATACTTTTTGCGATTGATGGTGATGAGGCAAAGGGCTCAGGCAGAAGCATAAACGGTTTTAACCTGTTTGAGGCTCTTGAAAATACAAGTAATATTCTCGAAAAGTTTGGTGGACACGAGCTTGCCGCAGGGCTTTCGATAAAGACTGAAAATATCGAAAAATTCAGAGAAGCAATCAACAAACAAAACATTGCACAGATTGACGAAAACGCTCTTATTCCAACTGTTTCAATTGATGCGGTAATCAAACCGTCATACATAACACTTGAAACTGTTGGTGAAATAAACAGACTTCAGCCATTTGGTGTTGAAAATCCGCTGCCCGTATTTGCTGTTAGAAATATTAAAATTCATAAAATCAGCACAATGAGCGAGGGCAAGCACCTGAGAATGACACTTCTTAAGGAAAACAAGTTTTTAGACGCTGTAGGCTTTGGTATGGGTGAATATTATAATCATCTTAAAGAAGGCGATTTTATTGAGGTTGCCTTTGGTCTTGATATAAACGATTATAAGGGCTTTAAAAATGTACAGCTTATTCTTAAAGATATTAAGCTTATGGATGTGAACTGATATAATGCAAAAACAACTGAATAATCTGCTTGAAAAATTGAAAAGATATAATCCTTCAGGCGATTTTGAGCTTGTTACAAAGGCTTTTAATTTTGCAGAGGAAAAACACGAAGGTCAAATGCGCGTATCCGGAGAACCGTTCTTTATGCATCCGGTTGCTGTTGCCAATATTCTGGCAGATATGGAGCTAGATGCTAGCTCTGTTGCGGCCGCATTACTTCACGATGTTGTGGAGGATACTGATGTATGCGACGAGGAAATTGCTCAGGAATTCGGTGATACTATAGCATTGCTTGTTTCTGGGGTGACAAAGCTGGGTAAAATTCCATATACCTCAAACGAGGAACAGCAAATCGAAAACCTAAGGAAAATGTTCCTTGTAATGGCAAAGGATGTACGTGTTATTGTGATAAAGTTGGCTGACCGCCTTCATAATATGCGGACACTTAAATCCATGCCCGAGCATAAGCAGAGAGAAAAGGCAAGAGAGACTCTTGAAGTTTTTGCTCCTCTTGCTCACCGACTTGGTATGTCAAAAATAAAAATTGAGCTTGAGGACTTATCACTCAGGTATATTGACCCTATTGGTTATTATGAAATTGTTGATAAAATCAGCCTTAAACGCAGTGAGCGTGAAAAATATATCAACGACATAATAAACGTGTTTGCTGATCGTCTGGAAAAGATTTCGATTGATGCTCATGTTGAGGGCCGTGCTAAACATTTTTACAGTATTTACCGCAAAATGTTTATGCAGAATAAAAATCTTGATGAAATATATGATTTGTTTGCAGTTCGCGTAATTGTTAATACCGATGCAGATTGTTATGCTGTGCTTGGTATGGTACACGAGCAATTTATGCCTATTCCAGGCAGATTTAAAGATTATATTGCTATGCCCAAGCCCAATATGTATCAGTCGCTTCATTCTACGGTTATTGGCCCAAATGGAACTCCGTTTGAAATCCAGATACGAACATGGGATATGCACCGAACTGCAGAGAACGGTATTGCTGCACACTGGAAATATAAAGAAGGCTTTAGCGGTAAGTCTGATATAGATAACAAGCTTGAATGGATAAAGCAGCTCCTTGATATACAGAAGGATATGACCAATGCCGAGGATTTTATGCAAACCTTGAAGATTGATATGTTCAGCGATGAGGTGTTTGTATTTACCCCAAAGGGAGATGTTATCAGTCTTCCAGCAGGGGCAACACCTATTGATTTTGCCTATGCAATTCACAGTGCTGTGGGAAACAAGATGCAGGGCGCAAAGGTAAATGGTAAAATCGTAACTCTTGACTATCATCTCCAAAATGGCGATATTATTGAAATTCATACCTCAAATGCATCAAGAGGCCCCAATCTTGACTGGCTCAAGATTGCAAGAACCTCTCAGGCACGGAACAAGATTAATCAATGGCTTAAAAAAGAGAACCGAACAGAAAATATTATTAAAGGTAAGGAACTTTTTGAAAAAGAGCTTAAAAAATCCAATATTCCTTTGTCTTATATGAATGACGATGACATGCTTGAAAGTATTCTAACCAAATACGGCTTTAAACAGATTGAAGATATGTTTGCAACCTTAGGCTATGGTGGTTCAAGTGCGGGCAAATATCTTGCAAAGTTTAAGGAAAACTGTAAAAAGGATATGGCAACTAAGCATAATATATTGGATATTCCTGAACGGATTTTGGTTAAAACATCGGGAAAAGCCAACAACAGCGGTGTTATTGTTGAGGGAATTGAAAACTGTCTTGTTCGAATCTCTCATTGCTGTAGTCCTGTACCCGGTGATAAAATCATTGGATATGTTACACGTGGCAGAGGTGTTGCAGTTCATCGAACAGACTGTATAAATATTACAAATGCAAGGTTTTCGCCCGAGGAAGAACAACGGTTTATTAATGTTTGCTGGGCACAGGCTGTTGAAAACAACTTTCAGGCATTGCTTTGCATTACTGCAATTGATAGAGACTCGCTTCTTGTTGACATTACGAGTGTTACAGCGGATTTACGCACACCTATAAAGAGTCTTAATGCAAGAACGATTAAAAATAATGTTGCAATTGTAGAAATTTCAATTGAAATTAAAAACACTGAACACCTTGATGATGCTATTAAAAAACTTAAGCAGATTGACGGTGTACAATCAGTAGTCCGCAGGCGTCAGTAGACCCTGCGGTCTTGAATATACGGAGGTTATTATGCAATTTCACAGATTTACACTTGGTGATTTAGCCACCAATTCATATCTTTTATATGATGAAAAAAGCGGCGATGCTGCACTTTTTGATGCACCTGCTGAGGCAGAAAAGATACTGGATTTTTTAAAATACAAAAGGCTTAATCTTAAATATGTCTTTCTCACTCACGCACACTTTGACCATATTATGGCGCTGACCGAGCTAAAGACGTCAACTGATGCCAATATTGTAATTCACCGTGACGAAGAACAGTATCTCAACAATACATCCCTTAATTTATCATATATGCCATTGCCTGAAGTTAAAGCTGATATTATAGTTGCCGACGGTGATGTTATCGAATTTTGCAACACAATAATCAAGGTAATACACACTCCCGGTCACACATTGGGCGGTGTGTGTTATCAGTTTGATGAAACATTGATAAGCGGTGATATATTATTTTACGGTTCTATCGGAAGATACGATTTCCCTATGGGAGATTTTGATACAGAAATAAATTCGATAAAAGAAAAACTGTTGATTTTGCCTGATGATATAAGGGTTTATCCCGGTCACGGCCCGTCAACAACAATAGGAAACGAGAGAAAGGAAAATCCCTTCTTACTATGAGTGATATTTTAAGCCCCTGGGGTATTCTGAATGGGATTCGTCCCGTAAAAATTGCATACAAGCTTATGAAATCCGGCAAAACACCTGCCGAAACGGTTGAGTATTTTATGAACGAATACGGTGCAGACCGTGAAAAGGCAGAGCTTGCCGTACGTGTTGCCAAAGTCGAGATGCCGATAATTGATTCAATGGACGAAAAAGGCGTCAGCATTTACATAGGAATACCGTTTTGTCCTACAAGATGCCTGTATTGCTCTTTTGTAAGCAACAGCGTAGCAAGCAGTGCAAAACTTATACCTGAATATCTTGAGTGTTTAAGGCGTGAAATTGCTTATACTGCGGACATTATAAGACAAAATAAAAATGTTGTTGAAAGTGTTTACATTGGTGGCGGAACCCCTACGACTCTCACTGCAGACCAGCTGCGATTTTTATTTGACGGTATTTTTACCGAATTTGATTTATCAAAGAATAGAGAATTTACAGTTGAGGCGGGCAGACCTGATACCATTACCGCAGAGAAGCTGCAGGCAATAAAGGATTTTGCTATAGACAGAATAAGCATTAATCCCCAGTCAATGAATGTTGAAACCTTAAAAACAATAGGCAGAAACCACACACCCGATGACATTCGCCATGCGTATCTTATGGCAAGGGAATACGGTATTGATTGCATAAATATGGATATTATTGCAGGGCTTCCGGGTGAAACGGTTGATATGTTTAAATATACGGTAGAAGAAGTCGAAAGGCTGAATCCTGAAAATACCACGATTCATACAATGAGCATAAAACGTTCCTCCAGATTGAACGAAACTCTGGACAAATACAGCCTTACCGACGGTAACAAGGTGGCTGAAATGGTGGATTTTTCAATGAAAACAATTACGTCTAAAGACAAAAATCCATATTATCTGTACAGACAGAAAAATATGCTGGGTAATCTTGAAAATGTAGGCTATGCAAAGCCAGGTACAGAGAGCCTTTATAACATTTATATAATGGAAGAGGTGCAAACGATAATCTCTTTGGGCTGCGGCGGCGTAACAAAGACTGTTGACCGAGAAACCGACCGTATTGAAAGAATTTTCAACGTTAAAGAACCAAAAGATTATATTGAAAGAATCGATGAAATGCTTCACCGAAAGGATGTTCTTTTGGGATAATAAGTAAAAATCTGTTGACAAAATCTGTATGCAGTGATATACTGCATAACGTAAATAAAAGTTCTTCGGGGCAGGGTGCAATTCCCGACCGGCGGTAAAGTCCGCGACTTGCAGAAATGCAACTGATTTGGTGAAATTCCAAAACCGACAGTAAAGTCTGGATACGAGAAGAAGCTATATGCGGTGCATAGAATTTTTTTGAGTATGTGGTCCCGATTAAGCAATCGGGTCTTTTTATTTTATTCAGGGAGTGATTTGTGTGAAAAACAAAAATACTGCGTGGCTTGTAAGGGTTGCAATGCTTTCTGCTGTTGCGACAATTCTTATGTTGTTTGAATTTCCGTTGCCATTTATAGCGCCATCATTTTACGAAGTTGATTTAAGTGAAGTTCCGGTGTTTATCGGTGCGTTTGCTATGGGACCGTGGGCAGGTGTTGTTATTGAAGGCGTAAAAATTTTACTTAATCTTATTATTAACGGAACAGTTACCGCAGGAGTTGGTGAGGCAGCAAACTTTGTTATGGGTGTGGTTTTTGTTCTTCCTGGAGCACTTATATACAAAAGAAGAAGGACAAAATCAAATGCTGTGCTTGGCCTGATAATTGGCAGCATTGTTATGGTTGTTATGAGCTGCTTTATTAATGCATACATAATGTTGCCCATTTACGCAAAGGCTTTTAAAATACCAATTGATGCGATTATTGGTATGGCAAAAGCAATATGGCCATCGGTTGATACAATGTTTGAATTTGTACTTTTGTGTGTTGCACCATTTAATCTTATAAAAGCAATACTTGTTTCGGTGGTTACAATGCTGATTTATAAACCTGTTAGCCCATTACTTAAATAATAAATAAAAAATGTATTGACAAACACAGTCAATTACAGTATAATACATAAGAAGATAGAGGTGCGTTGTGTCATCAGTATGCAGATTTTTATGCTTGCCAGGCAGAATTTGCTGAAAGGGGCAGACGCCGAAGACGGTTTATGGCAAAAAACCGATCTGGCGACCGGAAATAATATTTTGGTTGTTGTCGCAGCAATGCGGAGGGCTATCATATTTAAATGTTGATTTATGATACGTTTGTATATGATAGTTGATTTCAGCTATCATTTTTTTATGCAAAGGAGAGTTTGAACAAAATGAAAAACACAGTATTTACAGGAGTTGCAACAGCCATAGTTACACCTCTTAACGAAAAAGGCGTTGATTACGACGCTTTTGAAAGACTTATCGAGTGGCAGATTGAGGAAGGCATCAATGCAATCGTTGTTGCCGGTACAACAGGCGAGGGCTCTACCCTTACTGATGATGAACACAAAGCAATAATCAAATTTGCGGTTGAAAAGGTAGCGGGCAGAGTTCCCGTTATTGCAGGAACAGGCTCAAATGATACCGCATATGCAATCGAGCTTACAAAGTATGCGTGCGAAGCTGGTGCTGATGCGATGTTGGTTGTTACACCTTATTATAACAAAGCGACACAAAAGGGTCTTATCCAGTCATTTACGGCAATTGCTGATGCAAGTACAAAACCCATTATTCTTTATAACGTACCAAGCCGTACAGGTTGCAATATCGAGCCTGCAACTTGTACAGAGCTGGCAAAACACCCCAATATTGTAGGTATTAAGGAAGCAAGCGGAAATATTTCACAGATTGCAAAAATTGCGTCATTGGTTGGCGATGATATGGATATTTATTCAGGAAACGATGACCAGATAGTTCCCGTAATGTCCCTTGGCGGTAAGGGTGTTATCTCCGTTCTTTCTCATGTTCTTCCCGAGGTAACCGTTGCCATGTGCATATACTGTCTTGTGGGCAACTATCCTGCTGCCGCTGATATTCAACTGAAGCTTCTCTCACTGATTGACGCACTTTTCCTCGAAGTAAACCCCATTCCCGTAAAGGCGGCTAT
>JAZNCI010000020.1:0-3094 GCA_045587485.1 Clostridia bacterium | reverse complement strand
GTATCGGTTTTTGCAAAAGGAAACATTTTTGTTGACCTTAATGAAGTTGAATCTGATACCCCGTCACAGATTATTAATAATAGGACAATGGTTCCTGTTCGTGCGATTACTGAGATGCTTGGCTATGATGTTTACTGGCACAACGATACACGTCAGGTTGATGTTTGCGAAAAAGGAAGTACAGTTCCCGTTATTGCGATGCAGATTGACAGCACAAAAGCTTATTATACCAAATATGATGAAGAGCTTGGCGATAGTGTAGGTGTTGAGGTTATACTTGATTCTCCTGCAACAATTATTAACAACAGAACCTTCGTTCCACTTCGTTTTATTTCTGAAGCAGTAGGATATGTTGTAGAATGGATTCCAGAGACAGAGGATGTATATCTTTTCTCACCTGAGTATATTAAAAATCATCAGGGCGAAGGTAAAGGCGGAGAACCGGGCGGAACAGGTGATGACGGAAAAGGTGAAGGTC
This sequence comes from Clostridia bacterium, assembly GCA_045587485.1. Taxonomy (GTDB): domain Bacteria; phylum Bacillota; class Clostridia; order Monoglobales; family Monoglobaceae; genus SIG440. The sequence goes on along the minus strand of JAZNCI010000020.1, from coordinate 2,616 downwards.
TTGGCTTAGCAGAAGATGGCAAAGGCGAAGCACCCGCAGGTGTTAATGCTGACGGAAAAGGCGATGTTGTTCCCCTTTCGTATGAAGAAATGGAATATGTTTTAGCTCAGGAAACTGAAGACTGGCTCAATATGACCAAAGAGGAAAAAGATGAATATGTTATTTTAGTCGGCAGATGGTGGGAAGATTATGAAAACCTTATTGTAGAAGACTATGACGATATGGTTAAGGTTGTCGATCATCAGATGGAACAGTATCACAAAAATGGTGTAAATGATTATGTTTTCTATACAATTTGTGAAATATATGATGTAGATGTAACTGTATATGCAACAACTGACTGATAAAATCAGGAAGCATTCATAAAGACGACAAGGGGGTTGTGAGATGTTTGCAAAAACAGATATAAATACAGGCAGACAAGTGGAGCTTGATTATATGAAAGGCTTGTTTGTCCCTATGATTTTATTTATCCATGCGTTTCAGATGCTGGGTGGTCCCAATACGATTGTGGCACCGTATGAAATCATTTATATCATTGCAACGATGACCGGCGCAGCAATTTTTATGTTCGTATTGGGCGTTGGCACTGCATTTTCCGGAAAAAGTGATAAAGCACTTGCTCTGTATGGTGTAAAGCTTATTATAATGGAATTTTTATGGAATGCACTTTCGCTTGCATTGCCTATGGTTTTAAGTCAGTTTTTCCGCATGGCAGCAGGACTCACACCTGCATGGGAAGAAACCATGATGCGCGTTCCTGTTATGCTAACATACATAAATGTATTCTTTATTGCAGGGATGTGCTACCTTGTAATAGCACTACTGCGAAAATTAAGATTGCCGATGTTTGGGTATGCAGGATTGGGAGTATTGCTTTTTGTTATCAGTCCGTTTCTTTATATGAATGACAAAACAACGGGAAATAAAATAATTGACTATATCCTTATGACATTTGTAGGCGGCAGAGATGCGGTTTCCTTAACCTTTATTTCCTTACTGCCGCATGCCCTGATTGGTGTGAGCTTCGGCAAGCTGTTGCGCCGCACGAAAAACAAAGGCAAACTATACGGCATTTTGGCTATTCCTCTTTCCTTGATTGTGATTGGCTATTTTGTGTACGCAATTACAACACATACCGAGCTTTCGGCATTATACACCTATTCGGATATGGGCTACGTGTATCCGGGTGTTTTGCGTGCATTTGCAAATGCATCAAGCGTACTCCTGCTTGCCGGTCTATTGTATGCACTTCGGAATATGATAGCAGGAAACAAAACCGTGCACAAGTTTATAATGCAATTTTGTCGGAATAATACACCGTATTATGCAATACATCCGTTCTACTTTTGTTGTATTACGGCAACTGCGGCATATCTGCCCTTATCAGCCGGATTCTGCACAGCAATGTCTGTTGTAGTCGGGGTTCTTTGTTATGGTACGATTTTGCTCTGGAATCGCATTAAAAATAAAATTAGATAATCATTTAAAAAGTATAAAAATAACGAGGTGATATTTATGACTGCAAGACATGGACTTTTAAAAATTGAAGATGTTTACGACCAGAAAAATTCATCGGAACTTTTTTTGGATGCTATGAGAGAATGTTTAACACATCATATTGAAAATTGTGAATTTTTCAGAAATTTGTGTGACGATGCAGGCTTTAAGGTTGAGGATTTGAAAACAGAAAAGGATTTAGAAAAAATCCCACCTATACATGCAAACTTCTTTAAACAATATGAGGTTCTTTCTGTTCCCTTTGAAACAATTACAGAACATGCAACAAGCTCAGGCACAGGCGGACAGAAAAGCCAGATGTTTTTTGATAAGGATAGCTTCGATTTCGGAAATTCTATGATAGAGAACGAATTTCGCTATTATGGATTTCTTTCTGACGAACTTACAAATTATCTTCTCTTTACATATGAACCTGCAGAGGTCAGCAAGGATTTAGGTACTGCAAAAACAGACCTTGGACTTTTGAGCTATGCTCCCGTAAATGATACTTTCTTTGCCCTTCGCTATAATGGTCAGGGACACGATTTTGATGTATACGGAACAATAGCAGCTTTAGAAGAATATGAAAGACAAGGTAAGCCTGTCAGAATTTTTGGTTTTCCGTCATTTTTGTATTTTACAGTAAAGCAGATGAAGGATACAGGTCACCGTCCGCTTCATTTGAACAAGGAATCCATGACTATGCTTGGCGGCGGCTGGAAAGGCTATGCAGACAAGCAGATACAAAAAACAGAGCTTTATGCTATGGTAGAAGAAATGCTCGGAATCCCCGAATCGAACTGCCGTGACGGATATGGCTCAACCGAACATTCCGTGCCTTATTTTGAATGTCCCAAGCATCATTTTCATATTCCTGTTTACAGCAGAATGTTTATCCGTGACGTTGAAACGCTCAAGCCTCTCCCATACGGAGAAGCAGGCTTTGCCAATTTCATAACGCCACATCTGTTGAGCGTTCCTGCCGTTTCTGTTCTTATGGGCGATATGGCGGTTATGCATTCGCACGAGGAATGCGGTTGCGGAATTAAAACTCCGTTTATGGAAATTATCGGTCGTGCAGGCACAAGTAAGAGCAAGAGCTGTGCAATCACAGCA
>JAZNCI010000019.1:0-2529 GCA_045587485.1 Clostridia bacterium | reverse complement strand
GCAATCCCGATAACAACAAGGAACAGCATCAAAAGCACAGCAATATACACAGCGAGTCTTCTTTTCATAGAAAGACCGCTGTTTTTTATTTCCGCCAAAGTGGCTTTAATCTGCGGCAGCTTCATTTCTGCTCCTCCTTATCCTTTAATACTTGCTTTTAAGTTCATTGAGCGCCTTTTCACAAAGCTCCGGTAAAACGGTGTTTTTATCCTCGCCTGCGGACACTCTCGCCTGATATTCTGCCCGTGCCTTTGAAAGTATATTGGTAACATTGCCGTCAAATTCCTTTTGAACGGCAGAAGAATTTTCAAACACGGGAAGCGGCTTGAAGGTATATTTGCCGTACATATCGCTTACAGCCTCATAAAGCATACGGTATTTGGGATTTTCCACACCTTCAAGATTTGTAAAAAGTCCTTCAAAGGCTTCGTCTGTTCCCGGAATATAGCCCGATGCAGAGGCAAATTCAATGTTATTGTCCTTTTCTGCAAGGAAATCAACAAATATTTCCATTGCCTTGTTTTTCTTTGCATCGTCTGTTTTATGAGCAAAGAGCGTTACACCCCTTTGCATAACGGTAGGTGCAGCACCCTCAAAAACAGGATATGCAAGAACCGACAGCTCAATCTTTTCCACGCTGTTGTCAGGATAGGTTACATCATCACGGGTATAAAGAATACCGGCAGACGAACCGATGTAGGATATAATATCGCCTGTTTTCCAAAGATCGCTTCCGAAATTATCATAAAGGCTTATACCGCCTTCAATTCCGGGCTCGGCAATCGCATAAAAAACATCCTTAAATTCGTTGGTATCGCAGTTTACCTTGCCGTTTTTGATAAGCTCGTCACCCTTTGCGGCAACATTGATAAGGAAATAGTTGTAGAAATCATCATACTGGAATAAATCCTTGCCGTCCGACCATTCATAATAGGCGGATGCCATTTCAAAAAGACCGTCAAAGGTTTCAAAGTCCTTGACTGAAAAACCGCTTTCATTTGCAAAACGGTCAAATAAGGTTTTGTTTACAAAAAGAAGCTCTGTCGATTTGGCAATGGGAAGCGTGAGCTGTCTGCCCGAAATATTGCCCTCCGCAAGAAAGTCATCAACAAAGACGGAAAGCTCCTCCTCGGAATATATCTCGTTCCAGTCTGTAAGCAATTCTTCACCTATACCCTCGGCAACTCTCGGATATGCAGTAAACAAATCGGGGAAATCACCGCTGCCCGGTGTACCCTTTGCAGCGTCAAAAAGGTGCTGGTCAATGGAATCGGAATCAACCATAGAGGTTACGGAAACAAAAACACCCTTTTCCTTGCCGACAGTTGAATTAAATTCATCTATTGCATCGTTAAACGGCGACTCGGATTGATTTCCGTAAACATGCCAGATGGATAAGGTCGTCGGGCTGTTCGGATTAAGTCTTGTATTTTGACCGCAGCCGACAAGTGAAAATGTGATTAAAATTCCCGTGAGAATGAGTGCCGTTAATTTTCGCATAAAAATATGTCTCCTTTACGAAATTTTTCTAATTTCCCACCCTTTTTCCCACCCTTTTGAGAAAAATTTTTTAATTTTTTTTGATTTTTCCCATCCTTTTGGCATTTTGGGGTGAGGACAAAGGTAAAAAAATATGTATAATTGAGCTTGTAAAGTACATCAAAAAATCATTTTCCGATGCACCTTACCAATTCTGATTATTTATATTATATCAGATAATGTTGAAAAATTCAATACTTTAGAAAAATTTGTTACTTTTCTAAGGAAAAATTTTCTGAAAGGAGGATGCGTATGCCGGAGAAAATTGCTTCTTATAAAATCATAAACGGAAATCGGTACAGCTTCTTCTGCGATTTATCGGGAGCGAGAGTTTTTCTAACCGAACCGATCGTGGGCGGCACACCGGAGGAAAGATTAAAAAGAGCATGGGAAATTGCAAAGCCGGAAATCAGCAGATGCAAAAAATGCGGACGGTTCGTATGCGATGCAATGTATAACGCAGATACTTTTATGTGTGTTGACTGCTCCCCCTGGGAGAACCCGCCGAAGTTTTGCAGACATTGCGGAAGCAAGGTTTCAATATCTGATACATTTTGCACAAGCTGCGGCTCGGCTCTGCGCTATGAGGAGGTATGAAGAATGAGACTGATTTTAGCGGAACAGGTACGGCAGGAATGTATGGACGAATACGGTTTCGGTCCCCGTGCTATGAAAAGACTGAAGGTTTGCAAATCCTGCGGACGCGCATCACCTTCAACAGAAAGCTTCTGTACCGAGTGCGGTGCAAAGCTTCCTGAAAAGAATATGTTTCAGGAATATAAGGAAAGACACAAGTTTTGTAAAAGCTGCGACACGGTTGTAAAGGATGACACCGAATACTGTCCGCAGTGCGGAGAAAAATTATGAGGCAAAAATTACCTATATAAAGGAGGCATAAGTTATGAGTTTCTTTGATTTGGAAAGAGCAATCAGACGAGGTGTGAGTCAGGGAATCGGCAGAGCCGTTGGCGATGCCATAGGCAAAGCAAT
>JAZNCI010000018.1:0-211308 GCA_045587485.1 Clostridia bacterium | reverse complement strand
CTGTGTTTCAAGCAGTAAAACTGTTTGGATAAATAAAGTAAACCCTCGCAACACAGCGTGTTGCAAGGGTTTTAAATTAAGTTAAAATCCAAATTGATTTCTCCCTATGTGAAGACGCCTTTTCACAGTCTCTTTTTTGTTGCTTAGTTTATGCTTTTGTTTAAAATATTCATAAAAGCACCAATTGTGATAGCAATGACACTTGCGTCTTTGGGTGAAATATTAAATGGGGCGTGAAAAAAGCTGATTGTAAATGCAAGTTGGCGTATAAATAGTCTGTAGAAATCTTTTTTGCCATAAACATATATTCCTCTTGCTATTTTATAAAAGATAATGTATAATTATAATATCGTAAATATATGACAAAATCTTGCCAAATAATGACGCAAGGTAAATGTGCAACCAAGATTTTATATTGAAAGAGAAAAGGAAGACTTTATCTGTAGTTTATTAAAAAATACACAAAACAAGCGATAATTTTATATGAGGAAAATATTAACTTGTGGAGATGAAACGAATATGAATAGCACAATAAGAGATATGACTAAAAAGGATAAAGAAAGTATTCTTGAAATGATGAGAATTTTTTATGCTTCGGAAGCAGTACTTACCAATGGCTCTGAGGAAATTTTTGTAAATGATATTGAAAATTGTATTAATGACAATCCTTATTTAGAGGGGTATATAATTGAGGGTTCAAAAGATATACAAGGGTATGCGATGATTGCAAAGAGCTTTTCAACTGAATTTGGAAAGCCGTGTATCTGGATTGAGGATTTGTATATTAAAGATGGGTACAGAGGATTAGGCCTTGGTAAAATGTTTATGGAATTTATTACAAAAAAGTATACAGATTGCATTTTTCGTTTGGAAGCAGAGGAAGAAAACGCGAGTGCTATTAAGCTATATAAAAAATGCGGATTTAGTGTTTTGCCGTATTTGGAAATGAAAAAGTAAGCGATAAATCAAAACCTAATTAGACTTTTGGGCTTGATACAAGCTTATTAAAGCTTGTCGGTTAGTGTCTGGGGAAAGATATATTAAAGAGAAATCTTATAACATTTGAAGTGGCAAATCTATATAAAAACGTCAGAGAGGAATGAGCAAAAAGCAGTTTATGAAGATAAGTATTCGAAAAATAATAATTTCTGCCATTTTTTTATCATTAGGGGTGGTGTTGCCTTTTTTAACTGGACAAATTAAGGAAATAGGAGATACCTTACTTCCAATGCATATTCCTGTTATGCTTTGTGGACTTATATGTGGCTGTAAATATGGCTTTGCCGTTGGGCTGATTTTACCTTTTTTAAGAAGTGTAACGGTTGGAATGCCGCCAATTTATCCTAATGCTGTGTGGATGTCACTTGAGCTTGCTACATATGGTTTTGTGATTGGGTTTTTATATTTTTCTTTTTTCAAAAAACAGATGTGGTGGTTATATTTTTGCCTTGTTGCATCTATGATTAGCGGGCGCATAGTTTGGGGTATTGCAAAAACTATTTTGCTTGGTGTAGCCGGAAAAAGCTTTACTCTTCATGCTTTTATGATTGGCGGAATTATAGATTCTATGCCAGGGATAATATTGCAGCTTATACTTGTTCCGATCATAATTAAATTAAAAGATATAATTTTAGAAAGGTTATGTGAATAATGACAAAAGAAATATTGTTTCCATATGGTAAGGAAAAGTTGGGATATAAATTTGATTTAAAAGAGCTTTCGGGGATTTTGACCTCTTCTATAGAAGAATACAAACCGGAAGTTGATGGAACTGCACTAGTAAAAAAAGCCTTGGAAGAGCCGATAGGCTCGGCCAAGTTGTCTGAACTTGCGCAGGGAAAGCAAAATGTTGTTATTATAGCAAGTGACCACACACGTCCTGTTCCAAGTAAAATTATAATGCCTTTAATGCTGGAGGAAATAAGAAAAGGAAATCCAGAGGCAAACATCACAATTTTAATTGCAACAGGTTGCCACAGGGGAACAACGAAGGAAGAATTGATTTCAAAATTCGGAGAAGAGATTGTAGAAAAAGAAAATATATATATTCACGATTGTGACGAAAGTGAAAAGCTTATCAATATAGGGGTTTTGCCATCCGGTGGAGATTGTGAAATAAACTCTATTGCTGTTAATGCAGACCTTTTGGTTGCTGAAGGGTTTATTGAACCGCATTTCTTCGCAGGTTTTTCCGGCGGAAGAAAGAGTGTACTGCCGGGCATAGCAGGCCGCAGCACCGTACTTGCAAACCATTGCTCGGAGTTTATCAATCACGACAATGCACGAACAGGTGTTTTAGAGAATAATCCTATTCATGAGGATATGTTGTGGGCTGCGAAAAAAGCAAAACTTCAGTTTATCGTGAATGTGGTTTTAAACTCTGAAAAAGAAGTTATTTATGCAGTTGCCGGAGATGTGGAGACGGCCCATAAAAAAGGAACAGAGTTTTTATCCGCCCAATGTGGCGCAAAGGCGGTTTATTCTGATATTGTTATTTCTACAAATGGCGGATATCCGTTGGATCAAAATGTTTATCAAGCGGTAAAGGGAATGACCGCGGCAGAAGCCACTGTTAAGCAAGATGGCGTCATAATTATGATTGCATCATCCTCAGATGGTATAGGTGGCGACCACTTTTATCATCAGCTTGCCGATGAAGAAGACATAAATAAGACAATGGATATATTTTTAGCGCGGGGTCGTAATCAAACAGTGTCTGACCAATGGCAGACCCAGATTATGCTCAGAATTCTTAAGCGGGCAAGAGTGATTTATATATCAGAGATAGATGATAATGTGGTAGAAAAATTGCATATGATACCTGCTCATTCAATCGGCGAGGCAATCAAAAAAGCTAAGGAGATTTTAGGCAAAGAGACTGTAACTGTAACAGCTATACCGGATGGTATATCGATAGTTGTACATAAATAAAATGATTTGCAAGCAACTCGAATCTTTTTGGTTTCCTCTTGACGCAAGCCGGTGACAAGAATCAATTATTATTAAAATAAACGAGATTCGTTATGCAGAAATGATTATTCTGACGGAAATGTTGTATCAATAAATGTGAAATAATTTTATTAAATAAAAAATGCGGAGCTAGATAAAATGGAAAAAACTCAAGAATTTAAGGTTAAATTAAGCAAGATTATCAGCGAGTTTAAGCTGGAAGAGATTTTTATGGCACAAAGGGATGTTTTAATTGAAACGGCCGATGTTAACCGTCCGGGATTGCAAATTGCAGGTTTTTTTGATTACTTTGAACCAAAACGGATTCAGGTGATAGGTATGGTTGAAAATACCTATCTTTCATCTCTTGATTCTGCTGAACGATACAAAAGAATAGAAGAATTTTTTAGCAAAAAAATTCCTGTGGCTGTTGTAACAAGAGGGATGGAAATTTTTCCTGAAATGCTGGAGCTTGCAAAAAAATATCAGACAACTATTCTCAGGAGCCCGTTGGGAACATCTGCATTTATGAGTGCTCTTATTGCGTTTCTTAATGTGGAGCTTGCTCCCAGAATTACACGTCATGGTGTTCTTGTTGAAGTTTACGGCGAGGGTATTCTTATTTTAGGCGAAAGCGGGATTGGCAAAAGCGAGGCCGCCGTTGAGCTTATGAAGCGTGGACACCGTTTGGTTGCTGACGATGCTGTTGAAATCAGGAGAGTGTCTTCAAAAACCTTGGTTGGAAGTTCACCTGAAATTATCAGGCATTTCATAGAGATGCGTGGTATAGGAATTATTGATGTAAAGAAGATTTTTGGTATGGGTGCCGTAAAGGATACCGAAAAGATTGACCTTGTAATTCAGCTTGAAACATGGCAGAAAGACAAGCAGTATGACAGATTGGGTCTTGTAGATAATCATACCGAAATTTTGGGAATTGATATTCCGTCGCTGACTATACCTATCCGTCCTGGCAGAAATCTTGCTGTTATTTTTGAAATTGCTGCAATGAACAACCGCCAGCGCCGTATGGGATATAATGCAGCAGAAGAGCTTAATAACAGACTCATTGAACAGATGAGTGCCCAAGAAGACTAGCCCGTTAAATACGAAAAGAGGATAAGCAATGAGAATTTTGACTGATGTTCATACACACACAAGCATATCTGCCCATGCATACAGCACTCTTTATGAAAATATGTGCGCAGCACGCGATAAAGGAATTGAACTTGTTGCAATGACTAATCATGGTCCGACGATGCCTGATTCACCTCATTGGTGGCACTTTTTGTATTATAAGGCGCTGCCGCGCACTATTGAGGGCGTAAAGCTGTTATGCGGGGCTGAGGTAAATGTTACAGACCGTGCAGGTGGATTGGATTTACCGCCTTCGGTGCTTGCGGATATGGAGCTTGTTATTGCATCAATTCATCGTGATACATATCACGAAGAACAGGGTGGCGACCATACCGACACATGGATGAATGTTCTTGAAAATTCAAATGTTGATATACTGGGGCATTGCGGCTCACCCGATTATCTTTTTGATATAGATGCAGTAATTTCTTATGCCAAGGAAAAGAATGTTTGTGTGGAAATTAATAATCATTCCTTTTCTTCAAGACCGCAGAATCTGGAGAGGTGCCGTGAAATAGCTGAGGCCTGCAAAAAGCACCAGACCCCTATTGTTGTTAATTCGGATGCGCATTTTATGGCGGAAATCGGACTTGTCTCAAAAGCTGTAGCCATGCTTGAAGATATGGACTTTCCCGAGAATTTAATTATGAATTTAAATGCAGAAAGATTCATAAAATATATATCGGCAAAGAAAAACAGAATTTTTGAATTTAAAACCTTTGACGAATAATCCGAAAGGCGAAGCAAATTATGCGTGAAATTTTTAAAAATATTATCGGAACGGAAAACATTCTTACAGACGAGCCTATGAGTCGTCATACGACCTTTAAAATAGGAGGTAATGCAGATTGGTTCCTGACTCCCAAAACCAAAGAACAACTATCAGCGACGCTTAAAGCTGTAAATGATGCCGGATTGCCCTGCTTTATATTGGGCAACGGTTCAAATTTGCTTGTTAGCGACAAAGGTATCCGTGGTGTTGTGATATGTCTGAAAAAAATGGATTTAATCACTGTGTGCGGTGATGAGATTTATGCACAGGCAGGAGCTGTATTGTCACGGGTTTCAACCGTTGCAGTTGGTGCTGAGCTTACGGGGACAGAGTTTTCATCGGGAATTCCTGGCTCGGTTGGCGGTGCAATTTTTATGAATGCCGGAGCATATGACCATGAGATGAAGGAAATAATAAAATCTGTAGAGTATATGGATATGCAAGGGAATATTTTTGAAATTTCAGGGCAAGAATGCGAGTTTGGTTATCGCACAAGCAAGTTTGCCAAGGGCGATTATATAGTTCTTGGTTGCACGTTTAAACTTAAATTCGGCGATGTTGATGATATTAAGACACAGATTGAAGATTATACAAAAAGAAGGGTATCAAAGCAACCTGTTGATAAACCAAGTGCAGGAAGTACTTTCAAGAGACCTGTTGGCTATTTTGCAGGAGGGCTTATTGAGCAGGCAAAGCTGAAGGGCTTTTCTATAGGCGGAGCACAGGTGTCTGAAAAGCACGCTGGGTTTGTTATTAATACAGGCGGTGCCACCGCAGAGGATGTTTTTAATTTGGTTGAGCATATTAAAAAGACTGTTTTTGAAAATTCGGGTGTTATGCTTGAGCCTGAAATCAGAATGATTGGTGAATTTTAAAAAGATAATTATCAGAAGGGAGATACCGCAGTGAAATCCTTTTCAAAAATGACAAAGGAAGCGTTATGCCGCATAGACTGCGGTGAGCTTTGCTGCTGCAAGGCAGAGATGATGGGTATTCTTATGTTCGCCGGTAGGTTTAAGGGCAATCAGGTCAGAGTATCTCTTGAAAGTCGTGAAACCATTGAGAGATTTGGCATGCTCCTTAAAAAGTGTCTTGATGTTGAAATCACAATTGAGAGCCTTAAAAGCAGCTTCTTTTGCACATTAAATGACAGGAAGGTTCTAGCTAAGATAATCGAGTATGAGCTGTCAACATCAGAAATTTCAGAAACTCTTGCCCGTAATGAATGTTGCCGGGGCGCCTTTTTAAGAGGTGCCTTTTTAGGTGGCGGGACAATGACAGACCCCCAAAAAACATATAATATGGAAATTGTTACATACAGCGAAAAAATTCATAACCAGTTTAAAAAACTGTTGCAGGAAATGGGGCTTGGTTTAAACAGCCTTGTTAAAAAAAACAGCTTTGTTCTTTATACAAAAAACAGTGATATAATATGCGATGCTCTTGCTTATATGGGCGCTTTTGGTTCACAGATGGAAATTTTAAATATAAAAATTGAGCGAGAGGTAAGAAGCAATCTGACCAGAACATCAAACGGCGAAACGGCAAATATGGATAAAGTGATTGAAGCATCAAGCAGACATTTGACTGCAATTGCAAAAATAGAAAATAAAATCGGTCTTGACAATCTTCCTGACGAGCTGCGTGAGATTGCTGTTATGCGAAAGGAAAACAAGGATTTGAGCCTTGTGGAGCTTGGCAAAAGATGCGCACCGCCTTTGTCAAAGTCGGGTGTGAACCACAGACTGAAAAAAATTCTTGATTTTGCAGAAAAACTTTGAGATAAAGAAAGAAAAGGTACGATGATATGGCATTCACACATTTGCATACACATACAGCCTACAGCCTTCTGGACGGCGAGGGCACAATAAAGAAAATTCTTGATCGGGCCAAAGAGCTTGGGCAGACTTCTATGGCTATCACCGACCATGGCTGTATGTTTGGTGTTATTGACTTTTATGAATATGCAAAAAGTATCGGGATAAAACCTGTCTTGGGCTGTGAGGTTTATGTTGCGGCTCGTGGAAGACAGGATAAAATCCATGAGCTTGATGCATCAAGCTCTCACCTGATTTTGCTTGCAAAAAACAACGAAGGCTACAAAAATCTGATGAACATTGTTTCAATAGGCTATGTGGAAGGCTTTTATTATAAACCTCGTATAGATATAGATGTTCTTCGCCAGAATAGTGAAGGTATAATTGCACTAAGCGCTTGTATGATAGGTGTTTTATCAAAGAAAATATTAAATGGTGATTATGACGGGGCAAAGAATGCGGCACTTGAGTTTATTGATATTTTCGGAAAGGAAAATTATTTTATAGAAATTCAGGACCACGGTATTTTTGAGCAAAAGATGCTTAACCGTGAGCTTATCCGTCTTGCGCGGGAACTGGATTTGGGGATTGTTGCGACAAATGATATACATTATGTAAAACGTGAGGATGCAGAGTTTCAGGATATACTGATGTGTATTCAGATGGGCAAAACCGTTGCCGACGATGATAGAATGAAAATGTCCACTCAGGAGATGTTTGTCAAGTCTGAGGAGGAGATGCAGGAGCTTTTCTCTTATATCCCCGAAGCACTTGAAAACACCCAAAAGATTGCAGATATGTGTAATGTTGAGATAGAATTTGGCAAACTGCATCTTCCTGAATTTGCTCTTCCTGATGGCTATACTTCCCCACAGTATTTGCGCGAGCTGTGCCTTATGGGTTTTGAAAAAAGGTATCCCGAAGCAGATGCTGCCCTTCGTGACAGGCTGGAGTATGAGCTTAGCACTATCGAAGCAATGGGCTATGTGGATTATTTTTTGATTGTATGGGATTTTATACATTTTGCACGTGAGAATGGTATTATGGTAGGACCCGGCAGAGGCAGTGCGGCAGGCAGCATAGTTTCGTATTGTCTTGAAATAACTAATATAGACCCCATAAAGTATGACCTGATTTTTGAAAGATTTCTTAACCCCGAGCGTGTAACAATGCCCGATATTGATATTGACTTTTGTTATGAACGCCGCGGAGAGGTAATTGACTATGTCAATAAAAAGTACGGCACAGACAAGGTTGCCCAGATTGTCACCTTTGGAACAATGGCGGCAAAGCTTGCGATACGAGATACGGGCAGAGCGCTTGATATGCCATACAGCTTTGTTGACAGCGTTGCAAAACAAATACCCAATGAACTGAATATTACAATCAAGGGAGCACTGGAGGAAAATAAACAGCTGAAGTCTATGTATGATACTGACCCTCAGGTTAAGCGCCTGATAGACATATCTTCAGAATTTGAGGGACTGCCAAGACATACATCAACACATGCGGCAGGAGTGGTTATCACTCGTGAGCCTGTGCAGACCTATGTTCCACTTTCAAGGAACGATGATGTTATAACAACCCAGTTTACCATGACAACCATTGAACGTCTGGGACTTCTTAAAATGGACTTTCTGGGACTGCGCACTCTTACCGTAATACGGGATGCAGTGAATAATGTCAGACTGACTCACGGAATTGACGTTGATATGGACAGTGTTGATATGACCGACCCTGAAACCTTTGCTCTTATCTCAAGAGGCGATACAGACGGCGTATTTCAGCTTGAAAGCGGCGGTATGAAGGAGTTTATGAAGGAGCTTAAGCCAAGCTCAATTGAAGACATAATTGCCGGTATTTCTCTTTACAGACCGGGACCAATGGACTCAATTCCTCAATATATTGCCAATAAAAACAGCGGAAAAATTCGTTATAAGCATCCAATGCTTGAGCCGATACTTAATGTGACATATGGTTGCATCGTTTATCAGGAACAGGTTATGCAGATTGTGCGTGAGCTGGGCGGATATTCCCTTGGACGTGCCGATTTGGTGCGCCGTGCAATGTCGAAAAAGAAGACGGATGTAATGGAGCAGGAGCGTAAAAATTTTGTCTACGGAATAAAAAATGAGTCGGGCGAGGTTGAGGTTGAAGGTGCAATCAGCCGTGGCATTGATGAACAGAGTGCGGTTTCAATCTTTGATGAAATGATGGATTTTGCAAAATATGCCTTTAACAAGTCGCATGCTGCAGCGTATGCGTTTGTTTCATACCAGACGGCGTGGCTTAAATGCCATTATCCCACAGAATTTTATGCGGCATTGCTCACCAGTGTTTTAGGTAATTCCACAAAAATCACCAAGCATATAAACGAGGCGAAAAAACGTGGGATAAAGCTGCTGCCCCCCGACATAAACAAGAGCTTTACAAGTTTTGTTCCTGAAGGCAAGGATATTCGTTTTGGACTTGCGGCAATAAAAAATGTTGGTTCTGCATTCATTGATGATATGGCAAACGAACGGGCGGAAAATGGCGAGTTTACCTCTTTCCGTGAGTTCTGCAAACGAATGGCACCAAAAAAACTGAACAAGCGGCTTGTGGAATCTTTGATAAAGAGCGGTGCATTTGACAGTCTTAACCTACATCGTTCAGTGCTTTTAAGCGTATACGAAAGTGTTATTGATTCTGCCGTTCGTGAACAGAAGAATGCGGTTGAGGGTCAGCTTGACTTTTTCAGTTTGTTTGCAGATGAGGATGTTGTTGTGAAAGATGACTTTCCTGTTTTCCCCGAAATGCCAAAGCGTGACCTGCTTAATGCTGAAAAAGAATATATGGGAGTTTATGTATCGGGACATCCTCTTGACGGGCTGGAGGATGTGATTAACCGCAATTCAAGCACAAATGTTCTGGAAATTTCCGAAAACGAAGAAGGTAAATTTGAAACAGATATGAAGGTGAAAATCGGCGGAATGATTTCAAAACGCCGTGAACAGCTGACAAAACGAGGCGACCTTATGCTGTATATTACTTTCGAAGACCTGACGGGAGAGATAGAGGTTATTGTGTTTCCCTCTCAGGTCAGAAGGTTTGACGCGGTTCTTCAGGAAGAAAATATATGCCTTCTTCAGGGGAATCTGGATATTCAGGAAGAAAGACTGCCTAAAATCCGGCTAGAGGGGATAGAACTTCTTGATACCTCAGTTGCGGGTTTTAAAAAGCTTTATCTCAAATTAAGGTCTGATGAAAAGGAAAAGTTTGAGAACGTTAAATCAGTGTTGAATGGTATGTATGGCTCTGTTCCTGTTTTGATTTATTATGAGGATACAAAGGAAACCTTTCAGGCTCCACGGTCGTTGTGGGTTAAAAACGACAAATGTATTCCTGCTCTTGAGGAAATCCTTGGTGTAGATTCTGTTAAAAAAGTAGAATAACGGAGGTTAAATGATTTGACAAAATTATTGATTAAAAGATTAACGGCAAGAGACAACATCGCATCTGCTGAGACAAGAACTAAAGTATGTATGTATGCAGGAATAATGGGCATTATATGCAATTTAGCTTTGTTTGTACTTAAATTTATGATAGGTGTTGCGATGAAAAGTATTGCCATAATTTCGGACGCATTTAATAACCTTTCGGATACCGGCTCGTCTATTGTAAGCATCATCGGTGCAAAACTCAGCCGCAAAAAGCCTGATAAGGAACATCCCTTCGGGCATGGCAGATACGAATACATTTCGTCGCTTATTGTTTCGTTTATTATAATCCTTGTGGGTGTTGAGCTTTTTAAAGGTTCTGTGCAAAAGATTATCAATCCTGAGGGAATTGTAATGTCACCGTGGCTTTTGGGATTTCTTTGCTTGTCGTTGCCGATAAAATTCTGGATGTACAGGTTTAATCTCACTATGGGCAGAACTGTTAATTCTGGTGCGGTTCTTGCGACGGCTAAGGACAGTCTTAATGATGTTGTAGCAACCTCGGCGGTTATATTTACATCGGTTGTGGGCAAATTTATTGATTTTCCGCCTCTTGATGGTATAGTTGGTACGGTTGTTTCGCTTATGATTATATATTCGGGCTTTGGCATCACGTCAGATACTATTGGATTATTGCTGGGTACAACACCTGACCCAGAGATAAGCAAGTGTATTCGCTCTATGATAATGGATACAGAAGGGGTTGTGGGAGTGCACGACCTGATTGTACATGATTATGGACCGGGAAGAGTGATTGCATCTGTACACGCAGAGGTTCCTGACGACTGTAATATCGTTGAAATTCACGAGGTTATTGACGCATTGGAACATAGAATTAATGACGAGCTTGATATTCATATTGTAATTCATATGGACCCAATTTCTGTAAACTGCGAGTATACCGCAGAAACAAAGCTTTGTGTTCAGGAAATTGTTAAGTCGATTGATGAAAGAATGAATATTCACGATTTTCGTATGGTTGACGGAAATACCAATATTAACTTGATTTTTGATATTGAAGTACCGGCAGATTTGAGAGATATAAATGCATTAAAATCCGAAATAAGCAAAAAACTGACTGCACTCGATGAAAGATTTAATGCAGTAATTGATATTGACACACTGTATTGTTGATGAAATTTGACAAATTGCGTATATAAAATGCATATAAAATACTTGCAGAATTGCCAAAAATATAGTATAATTATAACAAGAGAACATAAAGTGTGTTTTCTGAAAGATTATCGGAACGGAGGCAAGAAGTATGAAGTATAACGTAATTTGCAAAAAAGTGGAATTGTCTGACAACAGAAAAGAAAAACTGTTGAGCAAGATAAAAAAGCTTGACAAATTTTTCGATGCAGACATGGAATGTAAGATTCTGATTGCAGAGCAGAAAAATGAAATTGTTATGGAAATTACATTCATAGACAAGGGATTTGTTTTCAGGGCAGAGGTACGCAACAAAGATCTTTTGATTGCCGCTGATGACTGTCTGGCAAAGCTTGACAGACAGATTAGAAAAAACAAGACTAAACTTGCAAAACACTTGCGCCAGCCGGGTATTGAAAACTATGCATCGGTAATTGAAACTGATGATGATATCGCGGACGAAGATAAAGAATTCAACATTATAAAGAAAAAGAAGATTGAATCCAAGCCTATGACTGCCGAGGAGGCGGTTCTTCAGATGAATATGCTTGACCACGACTTCTTCATTTTCCGTCAGGCTGATACAATGAAACTTGAAATTGTATACAAACGCAAAGATTGTGACTATGGCCTGATTGAGGTTGAATGAAGGTGGGTATTTATTAAAGATAACATAAATTCAGGGCCTTGCAAAACTTGGGTTTTGCAAGGCTGTTAAAATGTATTTGAAAAAATTACTCAAGGTGACAAAAATGTTAAGGAAAAATAGTAAAATTGTTATTATGATTTTGGCGATTGTACTGATTGTATCAGGCTGTAAAAATAAAGCTAAAGAGGTTGTCTCAACATTTTCTGAAACAGCAAATGAAACAATATCAATTTTCGCGTTGGGTGACAATTTGTTGCATATGCCGGTCGTTAACAGCGGAAAAAAATCAGACGGAACATATGGTTACACACATTTTTTTGATAAGCTTCAGCCAGAAATCCGTGATGCTGATATTTCAGTTATTGGTCAGGAAACTGTTTTTGGCGGCAAGGAGATGGGGTATTCTGGCTATCCGCTTTTTAATTCGCCGTCGGATATGGGCAAGACATTAGCAGACGAGGGTTTTGATGTAGTTCTTCACGCATCTAATCACGTTATGGACAAGCAGATAAAGGGCATTGAAAATACTTTAACCTTCTGGGCGGATTATCCACAGATAACTGTGCTTGGAATTAACGAAAGTGAGATGGACAAATATACAATTGACATAAAAGATGTAAAAGGCGCAAAAATTGCTATGCTCAACTATACCTATGGAACAAACGGAATTGCCATTTCGGCAGATAAGGAATATCTTGTAAACATCATTGACGAAGAAAAAATTCATTCCGATGCGAGATATGCCGAAGAAAATGCTGATTTTACCATTGCATTTATGCATTGGGGGACCGAATATTCCATTACCCCCGACCGGCAACAAAAGGATTTGGCTGAAAAAATGTGTCAATGGGGTGTTGATTTGATAATTGGGTCACATCCGCATGTTATTGAACCAGTGGAGTGGATAACGAGCGAGAATGGCAATGAAATGCTTGTGTATTATTCTCTTGGGAATTTTGTGTCACGTCAGCTTGAGGCACGCAACCTTTTAGGTGGTGCAGCCGATGTAACTCTTGCTTTTGACGGAGATAATGTTGTAATTTCGGACTATTCTTTTATGCCAATTATTACGCATTATGACACTACATATTCGATATTTGATGTTTATCCTTTAAAGGAATACTCAAACAGTATTGCTGTGAGCCACGGTGTTGCATCACACGATGGCTCTGTCACCGTTGAGAGATTTCGCAATATGGTTGATGAAACCTTTGAGGGTTATGATATAAGTGTTATCGATTATTAGTGTTGTGTCTTGTATCGATAAAATCTGTTTTTAAGGCAGTGTTTTGTGCGCCCCAAGGCTTGTAGCTTTGGGGCGATTATGTTGTTATTCTTAATAACATCTTGGAGTTGTAACCAAAATAATACCACAGAATATACTGAAAACAAAAGGATTGGTGGTTAAAATGTTCAAAAAAAGAAGATGCTGTTGTCACAGTAATTTAAATGCTGTAGGTCTGTTTTTGATAGCCATAGGCGTTGGATTGTTTCTTGCCTATGCAATTCCCAGGTATCTATTGATAACATTGCTTGGTTTATGCCTGATTGGTGCAGGAGTTTGTTTTATGGTAAAAAAATAAAAAAGGAGTGGATGAGATGAAAATTGTAGTAGTAAAAGCACCTAAATTTTTAAGAGGAATTCTTAAAAGCTTCTTTAAGATAAAAAATGAAACAGATTAAAATACATAAGGATAGAATAAAAAAAGCCATAGGTGCATAGTGCACTTATGGCTTTTATCTTTTGTGTCTGAACATTAAACAGCTCTCTGCACTTTGCCTGACCTCAAGCATCTTGAGCAAGCATAAACTCTTTTGGGAGTACCATCAACAACAGCTCTAACCCTTCTGATATTAGGCTTCCAGGTTCTGTTTGCACGACGATGTGAGTGAGAAACCTTAATTCCAAACTTTAATTCTTTTCCGCAAATTTCGCATTTTGCCATTATATATACACCTCCAATTACAATCATAATAAATCAACTTAAAGTATTATAACAAAATAATTTTACTTTTGCAAGTCTTTTTACAAATTTTTTTCAAAAACTATCAAAATTTTATTAATGTATAAAAAAAAGTTACAATTGTGTAAATATTTCTTGCGAAATATGTTGTATAATCTTCTTATACTATATCAAAGGGAGAAGATGTTGATGAAATGTATTATTGGTGGCAAGCTTATTTTGCCGGACAGAGTGGCAGATAATTTTGCAATAATATTCGATGAAAAAATCAAAAAAATAGTTGATGTAAATGAAATTAATACAGCAGATTATGAAATAATTGATGCATGTGGCAAGTATGTTGCTCCCGGCCTTGTAGATATGCATATCCACGGATATCTGGGTGCAGATGTGTCTGACGGTGATATTAACGGTCTTAAAAAAATGGCAGAGGGTATTATAAAAAACGGTGTTACCGCTTGGTGCCCCACAACAATGACTGTGTCAAAATCAGAAATCGAGACAGCTTTTGATACTGCACGCACACTCAGAAGCAGCAACGAATATTATGGCTCAAGAATTCTTGGTGTCAACAGCGAAGGTCCTTTTATAAATGCAAAAAAGAAAGGCGCTCAGGCTGAAGAACATATTTTAAAGCCGGATGCAGATTTTATAAAAAAACATTCCGATATCATTAAGCTCTTTACTGTTGCTCCCGAGGTTGATGGTGCTGAGGAATGTATCAAAAGAGTTTCAAGTGAAACAGATGTGCTTGTTTCGATGGGTCACACAGATTCAACTTTTGATGAGGCTCTTGCAGGTATTGAAAATGGTGTAGGGCATACAACGCATCTTTTCAACGCAATGACAGCTCTTTCACACCGCAGTCCTGGCGTTGTTGGGGCGGCGCTTTCAACTGATGTAAGTGTTGAACTTATTGCAGATACTTTTCATGTAAACAAAGGCCTTTTTGGTCTTATTGCAAAGATTAAAGGCGACAAGCTGTGTCTGATTACCGACTGTATAAGAGCTGGCGGTATGCCTGACGGTGACTACACACTGGGCGGTCAGCCGGTACATAAAGAGGGTATCAAATGTCTTATGCCTGACGGAACAATTGCAGGCAGTGTGCTTAATCTCAATGACGCAGTTTGTAATCTGTACGAAAACAGTAGCCTTAAAATATATGAGGCTGTTGCCTGCGCATCGCTCAATCCGGCAAAAGTGCTTGGAGAAGACACCGAAATCGGTTCTCTTGAGGTGGGCAAGCGTGCAGATATAATAATAGCCGATGAAAAGTTTAATATTACAATGACAATTCTCGGCGGAGAAATAAGATATAAAGGAGAATAATTATGATTGCTAAACTTGAACCTGAATTTATGCCAATGGTAAAGGTTATTAACGACTATAAGGGGGCTGTTGCAAAGGCAGACTCACAGAAGGTTGTTATCGCTGTAGAAAGAAACAATGGGCTTATTGCAACCTACAACCTTGATATTTTCAAGGAAGGAACAGGACACGATGAAGAAAACTATGGTATTGCAGAAAGAATTATAAAAACTTTGCTTTGGGCAAAGGGTGGTTATAAGGTATATATTGCCGGTTCAAAATTTATTTATGAACGTATAGCAAATGACTATCGCATTGGTGGTGCAAGAGAGTTTGATTTTAATTTTATGGCTCGTGTATATGAAAAGCCGTTTGAGGTCATTTATATCCCAAACGTAGCCGATGCACCAGCAGAAAATGATGTTTCATCACCGGTAGGCCGTCATCTTGATGGTTGCCGCATTGGTTTTGACGCAGGTGGCAGTGACCGCAAGGTTTCAGCCGTTGTTGATGGTAAAACTGTATATTCTGAAGAGGTTGTTTGGTTCCCGAAACTTCAGAGTGACCCCCAATACCATTATGAAGGCATACTTAATGCAATGAAAACAGCAGCATCACATATGCCGCGTGTTGACGCTATAGGAGTTTCATCTGCAGGCGTTTATGTTGATAACAAAATTATGGTTGCATCACTTTTTATTAAGGTTTCTGACGAAGATTTTGAAAAGTATGTCAAGAATATGTACCTTGATGTTGCAAAAGAAATTGGAGATGTTCCCGTTGAAGTTGCAAATGATGGTGATGTTACTGCTCTTGCCGGTGCGATGAGCCTTGAGGATAACAACGTTTTAGGTGTTGCTATGGGCACAAGTGAAGCGGCAGGATATGTTGATAAGGACGGAAATATTACTGGCTGGCTCAATGAACTTGCATTTGTTCCAGTTGACTTTAACAAAGGCGCAATGGTTGACGAATGGAGTGGCGATTATGGCTGCGGCGTTAAGTATTTCTCTCAGGATGCTGTAATCAAACTTGCACCTAAAGCCGGTATTGAACTTGACGAAAGCCTTTCTCCTGCTGAAAAGCTCAAGGTTGTTCAGGGACTGATGGAAGAGGATGACAGCAGAGCTGCGGATATCTATGATACAATTGGCACATATTTCGGCTACACAATTGCTTATTATTCAATGTTCTATGACATCAAACACGTTCTGATTATGGGTCGTGTTACCAGCGGTAAGGGTGGCACAATTCTTCTTGCCAAGGCTAACGAGGTTCTCAATGCTGAATTCCCGGAACTTGCAAAGAAGATTGAACTCCACATTCCTGATGAAAAAGCAAGAAGAGTGGGTCAGTCTGTTGCGGCGGCAAGCCTTCCCCAAATCGGTTAATACAAAAATCCTGTCGTAATGAACCGACCTCCCAATCGTTAGATTTTTGGTCTAACTTTTTGGGGTCACATCATACGACAGGATTTTTCTTTTAAGACAAGAGTGAAGAAAAAGTTAAAAGATAAAAGTACAAAAATAAAAAGCACTCACCAGAGTGCTTTTTTTTGGTGCCGGTGATCGGGGTCGAACCGATACGGTATCACTACCACAGGATTTTGAGTCCAGCGCGTCTGCCAATTCCACCACACCGGCATTTTTAATGCAGAAAATATTATATCACAAGATTTTTTATATTGCAAGGGTTTTTTGAAAAATAATATTTTTTTTGTGACACATTGGACATTTGTTGTTTTATTGACAAAAGATAAAGGTTATGATAAAATATATACATTATATACGACTTAAAGGAGCGACGTTTTATGTATAGCAGAATACAACGATGGTTCGGGAATGGCTGGATGGGCATTGTGGAGCTTTTAATCACAGCTTTATGCGTGTTTTTTGCAATTTCTGTACAGTCTTTTTGCCGTTGCTTTGCGGCTTATAAAATGGGCGATGATACAGCAAAGGATATGGGCAGACTTAACCTCAATCCATCAAGTCACATTGATCCCATTGGTGCAATATGTATGTTTTTGTTTGGCTTTGGCTGGGCAAAGCCTTTGCCCATTAATCCAAGAAATTTCAAAGAGGGCAAGCATAAAAAGGCTACTGTTCTGGTATCGCTTGCAGGCTCTGCAGGTAATTTGATTATTGTGTTTATATCCCTTTTGTTTCTGAGAATTATGGGAACATATGCCGGCAATGTATCGGCTTGGTCGGAAGTCGCGGTAAAAATATACACTTTGATAACAGTTTTGCTGTCTACTATGATTTCCTTGAATACAGGTCTGGCAATTTTTCATCTTTTGCCAATTCCGCCGCTTGACGGATGGACTGTACTCACTATGTTTTTGCCGGCAAAAATACGCTTTAAGCTGATGCCTTTTGAAAGATACGGATTTATAATATTGATAATTCTTATATATACACCGATTTTTAACGGTATCTTTACCTATTTTGCCAACCTTATTCTGACAGGCTTTAACTGGATTATCAGTTTGATACCATTTCTCTAATTATAAAAGAACAGGAAATAAATTATGGAACTGCTTTCATTTAAGCTCGATGCATTTGAAGGACCGCTTGACCTTCTTCTTATGCTGATAAAAAAGAATAAAGTAAGTATCTATGACATACCAATAGCAACCATTCTTGACCAATATCTTGAGGTTATGCAAAGTATGAAAGAAATCGATTTAGAGGTTTCAAGCGAGTTTTTGGTGCTTGCGGCAACTTTGCTGCAGATAAAGTCAAAGATGCTGCTTCCTAAAGAGGACGACGAGGAAGAAGACCCAAGAACAGAGCTTGTCAGACGTCTTTTGGAGTATCAGCAGATTAAGGAAAGCATCGGCTTTTTTCGCGAACACGAAAATTCAGATACAGGGATTTTCTTTAAACTTCCTGATGTGATTGAAAGACCTGCAGCTGAGATGAATTATTCAAAAATGACTCTTGAGAATTTGCTGGAGGCATACAAAATATCCCGTGTAAAGCTGGAACGAAAGTTGCCGCCACCAAAACGGTCATTCTCGGGTATAGTAGGTCACGAAAAAGTGTCTATCAAGGAGAGAGTTCGAAAAATATGGAATAGTCTTGTTACAAAAGGCAAAATACTCTTTAGAGATATTTTTAAAGGCATGAACTCAAAGCCCGAGGCGGTTGCGTCATTCCTTGCGGTGCTTGAAATGATTAAACTGAGCAAAATTCTTGTTGAAGACACCGACACAATAGGCGAGTATTCGATTATAAAAATTACTGATGATGATAATTTTAACTTTGAGGAAATAGAGGATTAGTGTATCAAACATTTTTGGGGGAAATATGGAATTAAAACAAGCAGAATCAATAATCGAAGGCGTATTATTTGCTGCAGGGGATGCGGTTGATATCGAAAAGCTTTCGGATATACTTGATATTGATACAAAGAGCACAAGAGCGATTGTGACCGCACTGGCGGACAAATATGACCGTGAAATGCGTGGCGTGCAGATAATACGACTTGAGGATTCATATCAGATGTGTTCAAGACGTGATTATAATGAATACATATCAAAGCTGGTTGAACCAAGACGTAGCCAGAGCCTTTCAAATGCAGCCATGGAAGTTCTTGCCATTGTTGCGTACAAGCAGCCGGTAACCCGTGCTGTTATTGAGCAAATCAGAGGTGTTTCCTGTGATACGCTGGTGAATAAATTACTGGAAAAGAACTTTATTGAAGAGGTTGGCAGGCTTGACACGCCGGGAAGGCCAATGCTCTTTGGCACAACCGAAGAATTTTTAAGATGTTTTGGCATTGAAAGTGTTGCAGAACTTCCTGATTTCGAGGAACGCAGCGCAGATGAATTTGAAACTGCTCAGGGTATTGAAAATGCTCAATCAGGTGAAACTGAAAATACAGACGAAGTATCGGTGGGTTCTGTACAAGAATAAGCATAGTCGGTGATTAAATGTTTTTGCTTGGAATTACAGCGTTATTTATAGCTATAGTTTTATGGCTGTTGCTTTATCCTAAATTGAATATTATCATTGAATACCGTTGCGGAAAAGTTAAAATGACATTCAAAAGTCTGCTTTTTAAATTTACGCTGGATAACGAAAAACTAAAGAATTTTGGCGGTAAAAAAACAAACAACAAGGCGCAGAACGACAAGTCTGTTGAGAATTTTTTTGCAAAAATCGAAAAGCTAAAGGCACAGTATCAAGAAGTGAAGGAAGTTGTAAATGCGGTATTTGATTATGCAGGTCAGCGTGCAGAGTTTACAGATATATTTATACGTTGTAGCTTTGGTACAGGAGAAGCAGCACAGACGGGTATGGCGTATGGTGCTATATGGATATTAATCGGCAACATATACACATATCTTTGCAGATATATCAGAATTGAGTTTCCACAGGTGGAGCTTGCACCTTCATATAACAAAAAAACATTTGAAATTGAAGGTGAAGGAATAATAAAAATGCGTACTGTGCATATTATTCTTGCAGGAATAAGAGTATTAAGACTATATACAAAATATAAAAAAGAAAAAGGAGAAAATTGATATGGCAGAACAACATCCAATTCAGGGCTTGATGTACACAGCTATGCAAAGCATAAGAGATATGATTGACGTAAATACAATCGTTGGCGACCCGGTAGAAACTCCCGACGGAACCGTAATTATTCCTATTTCCAAGGTAGGTCTTGGTTTTGGTGTCGGCGGTTCAGACCATTCGGCAGAAAAGACTCCTGACGATAGGCCCGCTATGTTCGGCGGCGGTGCAGGCGGTGGTGTTTCAATTACCCCCGTTGCGTTTATGGTGGTTGGCAAAGGTCAAATAAGACTTATGCCCGTAAACCCCAATTCAACAATTTATGACAGGATTCTTGATATGGTTCCCTCGGCAATTGATAAGCTGATTGAAGGGACTGAATATGTTAAAAATACAATAAAAGCAAAAAAAGAAGAAAAGAATAGTATGACACCGATTTCGACACCTTCAGCAGAAGATACCGAAGATAATTCTGTGGCTGAATAAATTACCGTATGGAATACTTTTGGCGACTTTCACTGCCGGAAGTATTCTTTTAAGTACATAAATTAAAGCGATGTGATTTTACTTGAAAAAACTACTTATAATTGACGGAAATAGTATATTAAATCGTGCATATTACGGAATTCGTATGCTCAATGCACCTGATGGCACACCCACAAACGCTGTTTATGGTTTTTTAAATATTTTATTCAAAAACCTTGACGAGGATATGCCTGACTATCTTTGTGTTGCCTTTGATGTAAAGGAAAAAACATTTCGTCACAAAATGTATGACCAATATAAGGCTCAGCGCAAGCCTGCTCCAGAAGATTTTCTTGTACAGCTTCCTGTGATAAAAGAAGTTCTTAAAGCAATGAACTGTGTTTGCCTTGAAAAACCGGGGTACGAGGCGGATGATATTATCGGTACAGTATCCGCAATTTGTGAAAAATCAGGCATAGAGTGCTCAATTCTCACAGGTGACAAGGACGACCTTCAGCTTGCGTCCGGTTTGGTAAAGGTTAAGCTGGTTATCTCAAAAATGGGTAGTACCACAACTACGGTTTACGGTGCTGATGAGGTTTATGAAAAATATTCTGTTACACCAGGTGAATTTATTGATGTAAAAGGGCTTATGGGTGACACCTCCGATAATATTCCCGGCGTAAAAGGAATTGGTGAAAAAACTGCATTTTCGCTGATTGAAAAGTATAAAACTATCGAAAATATATATGCAAATCTTGAAAATCTTGATGCAACGCCATCTGTAAAGAAAAAGCTGGAGGATGGCAGAAAGGATGCTATTCTCAGCCGTCAGCTTGCTGAAATCGACAGAAATGTTCCGATGGAGTTTTCTTTTGAAGATTGTGCAATCCGCGAATATGATAATGAGGCTCTTGCCACTCTTTTTACACGTCTTAATTTTAAATCATTTCTTGCTAAGTTGAATTTAACGGCTTCTGTCAAGCATGAGGAGCTTAAGTTTGAGGGAAAGTGCAACGTTGACCAGCCCGCAAAGCTTTGTGAAATTGCCAAATATGAAGAATGTGCGATATATCGTTTTTATGAAGATGATATAGCAGTCAGCATTGACGGTGAAAACAGCTTTTATATTTCAAATCCATCAGATGCGGAATTAAAGGCTTTCTTTGAATGCGAAGGCTGCAGAAAAATTGGTTTTAATGTGAAAGAAGATATTCTGTATCTTAAAAATCGAAAAATCCAATTTTTTGGCCTTGGCTTTGATACAGCAATTGCCGCATATATTCTTGACCCGTCAAGGTCGGCGTACAAAATTGATGATTTGGCATTGGACTTTCTGGGTCTTTCGGGTGGAGGCGAACAGAACATTGAAGAAAACGGTCAGCTCAGCCTTACGTTTAATGAAGATACAAGCAAGACCGAAACAGCGGCATTTGACCTTTTTGTAATAGAAAAGCTATGGAAAAAATTTGCTGATAAGATAGAGAAGAACAATCAACACCAACTGTATTATGATGTGGAACTGCCTTTGGTAGAGGTTCTTGCAGATATGCAGTACACGGGTGTCATGGTTGACCGTGATGCACTTATTAAATTTGGCAACTGTTTAAAGGAAAGCATATCTCAGCTTGAACAGCAAATTTATGTTTATGCTGAAAAAACATTTAATATTAACTCTCCCAAGCAGCTTGGAGATGTTCTTTTTGATGGATTAAGGCTCCCTCACGGGAAAAAGACAAAAACCGGATATTCAACCAATGTAGATGTGCTGAAAAAACTGGAAGGCGAGCACCCTATTATAGAATGTATACTTGAATATCGTGGACTCACAAAACTACAATCCACTTATGTAGATGGGCTTATTCCTGTTATAAATAACCAAACGGGCAGGATTCATTCAAATTTCAATCAGACCGTTACGGCAACAGGAAGAATAAGTAGCACTGAACCTAACCTGCAGAATATTCCGATACGTACCGAGCGCGGCAGACAAATGCGCAAAATGTTTGTTGCCGAGGGCGACAATGTTCTGGTTGATGCCGATTATTCGCAGATTGAGCTCAGAGTTCTTGCTCATATTGCAGGTGATGATAATATGCGTGATGCATTTTTAAGCGGAACCGATATTCATACCCGTACAGCATCTCAGGTATTCCGTGTTCCTGTCGAGGAGGTTACGCCTTCAATGCGTTTTGGTGCAAAAGCAGTTAATTTTGGAATTGTTTACGGAATAGGCGAATTTTCTCTTGCTCAGGATTTAAAAATATCCATAAAAGAGGCAAAGCAGTATATAGCAGATTATCTTGCTGCATATCCCAAAGTTAAAGAATATATGGAAAAAATTGTTGATGACGGCAAAACGTTGGGCTATGTTTCAACCATATTGAACAGACGCAGATATCTGCCTGAACTTCGTGCATCAAACAAAATTACACAGGCGTTTGGCGAGAGGGTTGCAATGAACGCACCTGTTCAGGGCTCTGCGGCAGACATTATCAAAATAGCGATGGTTAATGTATATAAACGTCTTAAAAATGAGGGGTTAAGGTCAAAACTTATTTTGCAGGTTCACGATGAACTGATTGTCGAGGCTGTACCAGGCGAGGTTGAGTGTGTGGAAAAGCTTCTCACAGAAGAAATGGAAAACGCAGTTAATCTTACAGTACCCCTCAAGGTAGAGGAAAGCTGTGGCAAAACATGGTATGATACCAAATAGAATTTGGATAGGATAGATTTAAGTGAAAATTATAGGAATTACCGGTGGAACAGGAGCAGGAAAGAGTGCTGTATGTGACGAATTAAAAAGATACGGGGCACAAATAATTGATGCAGATGAAATTGCAAGGCAAGTTGTTCAAAAGGGGCAGCCTGCGCTTAATGAAATTGCGCTGGCTTTTGGTTGTGAGGTTATAAATCCTGATGGAGAACTTAATCGCAAAAAAATGGGTAGCATTGTTTTTTCAGATAGCGAAAAGCTGTGCATTCTTAACCAAATTACTCACAAGTACATTTATGCCGAAATGCAGAAACAGATTGATGAGTCTTTGGCTGATATTCTTGTGCTTGATGTTCCACTTTTGTTTCAAAATGATTTTCCGTTTATCTGCGATTTGACTGTTGCGGTTATTGCGGATAAAGAGTTGCGCATTAAGCGTGTAATGGCTCGTGATGGGATAGACTATGTATCAGCTGAGAAAAGAATTCAAAGTCAGATGTTAGACGATGAATACAGAAGTCATGCTGATGTTTGCTTTGAAAATAATGGTGGTATCGAAAAAATAAAGGAATTTGCGCATAAATTATGCATAGAATAGTGTAAATTATTATTAGCAGAGGTATTTAAATAATGAAACGCAAACTAGGTTGCCTAAAACCTGTTTTAATCATATTACTGGCCGTTTTTATGCTATATTTTCTGGTAGGAAACGGTAAAGAAAAAATTTTAAAACAGATATATCCTGTTGAATATCAGGAATATGTCGAGGATTATGCAGAAGAATATGGTCTTGATAAATATCTTGTTTATTCGGTCATTAAGGTCGAAAGTAATTTTGACCCCCATGCCATTTCAAATGCTAAGGCAAGGGGTCTGATGCAGCTTATGGATAAAACGGCCGAGGAATGCAACGAAAAAGGCAAATTTGGATATGTAATACCGGCAGACCTTTACAATGCACAAAAAAACATACGCCTGGGTTGTTTTTACCTGAGCACGCTTATGAATGCTTATGGTGATATGGAACTTGCTGTTACTGCATATAATGGTGGTACAGGGAATGTCAACAAATGGCTCGATGATAAAAATCTTGCCGATGGTATGGGTGGTCTTTCGAATATTCCATACACCGAAACAAAAGAATATCTTGAAAAGGTTGTTAAAACCTATGAGATATATAAAAAACTGTATAAAACCAATGATATATAAAGAATTGAGGGATAAAAATGAATGAAATTCTGCTTTATGAAAGAAAGAACGGTTTTGTCGGAATTGATGAAAATGAAAAAGCAAAAATCTATGATTTCTGTGAGGAATACAGACTTGCGTTAACAAAGGCAAAAACCGAAAGGGAATTTTGCAGTCTTACAGTTAAAATGCTTGAAAGTGCAGGCTTTTGTAGCCTTGAGGATAAACAAAGCCTGAAGGCGGGTGACAGAGTTTATAATGTGAACCGGGGTAAAGGAATTACCGCTTTTGTCATTGGTAGCGAACCCATAAATTGTGGGGTGAATATTGTTGGTGCACACATTGATTCACCAAGACTTGATTTAAAACCGCAGCCTCTTTATGAAGATAACGGGATTGCTTTCCTTAAAACGCATTATTACGGCGGAATAAGAAAGTATCAGTGGTATAATATACCGCTATCTCTTCACGGTGTTGTTGTGAAAAAGGATGGAACTGCTATAAACATTTCAATCGGTGAAGAGGAAAACGACCCGATTTTCTGTATAACAGACCTTTTGCCGCATTTGGCGTCACAGTATAGCGGCAAAAAGCTCAGTGATGCTTTTGATGCAGAAAAACTTAATGTGATTGTTGGAAACATTCCCTGCGAGGATGCTGATAAAGAAAAGGTTAAATACGGCGTAATGAAGCTTCTTAACGAAAAATATGATATTTGTGAGGCAGACCTTATGAGCAGTGAGCTTGAGCTTGTTCCAGCTTTTTCTGCACGTGACCTTGGCTTTGACAGAAGTATGATTGCAGGATACGGTCACGACGACAGGGTTTGTGCATATACAGCAATCAGAGCAATCATTGACACAAAGAAACCTTTAAAAACCGCTGTTTGTCTTCTTGTTGATAAGGAAGAAATAGGCAGTATGGGAAATACAGGAATGCAATCACGAAATTTTGAAAATATTCTTGCAAAAGTATGCGGCCTTTGCAACGGAGAATACAGCGAGTTGACATTGCGTGAGTGTTTGTCAAATTCACAGTGTCTTTCAGCCGATGTTGGCGCTGCATTTGACCCCAATTTTCCTGAAGTATTTGAAAGAAACAATTCTTCTTATATAAACGAAGGTCTTTTGCTTACCAAATACACAGGGGCAAGAGGAAAGAGCGGTTCAAGTGATGCCAGTGCAGAATTTGTTGCAAAAATTCGTGGAATTTTTGAGGATAACGGCGTTGTATGGCAATCGGGCGAGCTTGGGAAAGTCGATATCGGAGGCGGAGGTACAATTGCACAATTTGTTGCAAATTTAGATGTTGATGTTATTGATTGCGGTGTTACTCTTTTAGGAATGCATTCGCCCAACGAGGTGGCGGGTAAATTTGATATTTATATGGCATATAAAGGTTACAAAGCATTTATGAATAGTTAATGTATAAATACAGGAGATACTGCATAAAATACAATATACAGTATCTCCTCATTTTTTAAAAAATAATAAAAAATTTGTTTTAAGTCTTGACAAACGGTGCAAAGTGTGTTATTATGTCACAGTTAGCAGTGCACAGCGTGCCGGAGTGGCGGAACTGGCAGACGCCCAGGACTTAAAATCCTGTGGGATTAACTTCCCGTACCGGTTCGATCCCGGTTTCCGGCACCACTAACATAAAGTAGATATCGCAGGGTAGAGCAGCTTGGTAGCTCGTCGGGCTCATAACCCGGAGGTCGTTGGTTCAAATCCTTCCCCTGCACCCAGAAAAAAGCACTTGCTATTTCAGGTGCTTTTTTTAATTATTTTTTTTAAAGGGTGATATTATGAATGATATATCAAAAATTGATAAGAATTTCGAAGTAAAAAAGAATATTGGAAAAGAAGATGTTGTTTTTAAGAATGCACTTGAAGAACCCTTCAAAATTTACGGCATTTTTTATCAGGACGGAAAATTCAGACGCATTCCCGAGGCAGTTGCACAAACAGTTAGTAAAGGCACTCTTGCTCTTCATGCAAATACCGCAGGCGGCAGAGTGAGATTTAAAACAAACAGCCCTTATATAGCTATTTTTGCAGAAGTTGAGAACATTTGCAGAGCCTCTCATTTTGCTTTGACAGGTGCGGCAGGCTTTGATTTATATGAGAAATTCGAGGGCGAAGACCGTTATGTTAATACATTTATTCCGCCGTACGATATAACTGATTCATACCAGAGTGTAGTAAACTTTGTAACCGAAAGAGAACGGGAAATTACGATACATTTTCCGCTTTATACAGATGTAAGAAACCTTTATATCGGTATTGCTGAAGATGCATATATTAAAGCTCCCGAACCATACAAATATGAAAAACCAGTTGTTTACTATGGTTCATCAATAACGCAGGGAGGATGTGCGGCACGACCCGGAACTTGCTATGAGGCGATTATTTCAAGAAGGCTCTCTTGCGACCATATAAATCTGGGTTTTTCGGGTGTTGCACGTGCAGAAGATGAAATTGCAAATTACATAAAAGATCTTGATATGTCAGTTTTTGTTTATGATTATGACCATAATGCACCGACTCCGGAGCATCTTGAAAAAACTCATGAACGGATGTATAAAATTATAAGAGAAAAAAATCCCAACCTCCCAATAATTATGGCATCCAAACCGAAATTTCACGGAGAAGAATTTACCGAGGATTTTGCTAGATATAAAAGATTTTTTGAGATTGTACAAAAAACATTTGACAGAGCCAAAGCTGCAGGTGATGAGAATTTATATTTTATCCCCGGTAGCGACTTGATGCAGTACGCAAGGTATGACGGAACGGTGGATATATCACACCCCACAGATTTAGGCTTTGCTTCAATGGCAAAAGTTTTTGGGGATTTAATTGAAAAGATACTTGAAAAGAACTAAAACCTTGAGATTTATCATCCAAGAAAAATTGAATGCAAAGAAAAGGCGATTGCTTGGTTTATGATAACGTTTTACAAAAACGACAATCTCTATTTCGGAGGTTGTCGTTTTAATTTTGCTGAATGGCATATATGTAGTCGTTTATCAAATCTTTAATATTATCTTTAACAAGCCATTGTTTAAATAATGTTAGGTCTGTTTTGTTTCTTGAAACAAAACACGCATTTGGCATTGAAAAAACTTGAAATATATGTTTTTTTGTGATATAATGAACTTAACTTTGTTGAATTCAGCAAAATTCGCTATTGCGAGTTAAATTGAGTAAACTATGCTACATTGCCTGCGACAGATTGATATGCTCCGCACGCTTATGGCGAATTTGATTTAGCTGTTATTTGGTTATGAAGCAAAGCAGAATAATTCGGCTTTGACCTATCCTCGAAATTTAGCTATGCTTTTTTGTTTATAGCTTGACACGAACCTACATAATGAATGTCGAATATCAGAGAAAGGGTGTATGAAAATGAAAATTATTGTTTGTGTAAAACAAGTTCCCGGATCTAGCAATGTTGAAGTAGATCCTGTAACAGGCGTATTAAAAAGGGACGGAATACAAAGTAAAATGAATCCGTATGACTTATACGCCATTGAAATGGCATTATCTTTGGCAGAAAAATATAACGGCGAAGTGGGGACTATTACGATGGGCCCGCCACAGGCAAAAAATGTAATTATTGAATCAATTTGTATGGGAGCTAAAGACGGAACCGTTATTTCTGACCGTAAGTTTGCAGGTGCTGATGTGCTTGCTACTGCATACACAATATCTCAGGGAATAAAAAACTGCGGAGATTTTGACATTATTATCTGCGGAAAGCAAACGACTGATGGAGATACCGCACAGGTTGGAGCAGAAGTTTCGGAATTTCTTGGCATTCCTAATGTTGCGAATGTTATTTCTGTTGAAGAAATAAAGGATGGCAAGGTATATTTGATGGCATCCCTTGATGAAAAAAATGTGAAAATGTCTGTTAAACTTCCTTGTCTTATTTCCGTAGATGGAGATATAAATTCGCCAAGATTGCCCTCGTATAAGGTTAAACAAGGTGTAACAGATGATATGGTAAAATTCATATCACTTGAGGATTTCGATGATAAAAATGCAGATAATTATGGGCTCTCGGGCTCGGCAACACAGGTCGAAAGAATATTCCCTCCGGAAAAAAATACTGAGAAACATACCATCGAGGGTGATGCGAATCAACAGTCTGACGAATTGTACAGATTGATATGTGACCGTAAATTGATATAGGAGGAAATGCCTTATGGGAAAACTTGTTATAAATCACGATAAGATTACAGCCGAAAAGGCTGAAACATTGATGAAAATCTGTCCATTTGGTGCGATTTCATACACAGACGGAAAACTTGATATTTCTTCTGCCTGCAAAATGTGTAAGATGTGCGTAAAAAAAGGTGAGGGTGCTATCGAGTTTGTTGAGGAAATTAAAGCTTCTGTTGACAAATCTCTCTGGAGAGGTATATGTGTGTATGTTGACCACTGTGGAGATAAAATACACCGTGTTACATACGAACTGTGCGGAAAAGCACAGGAGCTTGCCAAGGTTACAGGTCATCCTGTTTATGCTTTGGTGATTGGCAATAACCTTGGAGATAGCACAGAAAAACTCCTGCATTATGGAGTTGATAAAGTTTTTGTATATGATGATTCTGCATTTGAAGATTTTAAAATAGAGCCTTATACAGCAGCCTTTTGTGATTTTATTGAAAAAGTCAAACCATCATCAATTCTTGTGGGTGCCACAAATCTTGGAAGGCAGCTTGCTCCAAGAGTAGCAGCAAGATGCAGAGCCGGACTTACTGCAGATTGCACGGTACTTGAAATGAAGGAAAATACAGACCTTGTTCAAATAAGACCTGCATTTGGCGGAAACATAATGGCACAGATTATTTCTCCTGATACAAGACCACAATTTTGTACTGCCAGATACAAAGTGTTTAGCGAGCCAAAGCCTACAGAGTATGCGAAGGGCGAAATTATAAAGATGGATGTAGCATCCGTAAAACTCGAATCTTCAATAGAAATTATCTTGTCTGAGGATAAGCCAAAGGATTTAGATATTTCTGAAGCTGATGTAATTGTAGCGGTTGGAAGAGGTGCAATGAGCGAGAATATGCAAGCCTATGCAAAAGAGCTTGCAGATTTATTAGGCGGCGTTGTGGCCTGCACAAGACCTTTGGTTGAAGAAAATATATATGACGCAAAGCGTCAGATTGGGCTTTCAGGCAGAACAGTTAAACCTAAATTCCTTATATGTCTGGGCATATCAGGTGCTGTTCAGTTTGCTGCGGGTATGAAATCATCAGATTGTATTGTAGCAATCAATACAGATAAAAAAGCTCCTATTTTCGATGTGGCACACTATGCTGTTGTAGGGGATGTAAATGAAGTTTTGCCACAGTTGATAGAAAAAATAAAGGAGGCAAGATTAGATGTATAATAAAGTTAATTCTGACGATATATTAAAATTAAAGAGCCTGGCGGGAGAAACTAATGTAATATATGGCGATGATATAAATCCTGATTATGCGCACGACGAACTGGGCGGAGTAGAGAAAATGCCCGAAGTTTTTGTGAGAGTACATACAACAGAAGAAATTTCTGCAATTATGAAGTATGCATACGAAAGGTCTATCCCTGTTACTGTCAGGGGAAGCGGTACAGGCCTTGTTGGCTCGGCAGTTCCGATTGAGGGTGGAATTCTTCTTGAGACTACTCAGATGAATAAAATTCTTGAACTCGATGCGGATACATTGACTGTAACAGTTCAGCCCGGTGTGCTTTTGATGGAACTTTCTGCATTTTGTGAAGAAAATGATTTTCTCTATCCACCCGACCCCGGGGAAAAGTCTGCAACAATCGGCGGAAATATTTCTACAAACGCAGGTGGTATGAGAGCCGTGAAATATGGCGTTACAAGAGACTATGTAAGAGGGCTTACTGTTGTTATGCCAAATGGTGAAATAATGAAGCTTGGTGGAAAAATTGCCAAGAACAGTTCAGGATATAGTCTCAAGGACCTTGTGATAGGCTCGGAGGGAACACTTTGTATAATAACAGAGGCAATATTAAAGCTTGTTCCATTACCAAAAGTATCAGTAAGTCTTCTTGTCCCATTTCCTGATATGAAGAGCGCTATTGAAGCTGTACCAAAGATTTTTGGCTCAAAGGTAACGCCAACGGCAATCGAGTATATGTCAAGAGACACCATTCTCTTTTCGGAAAGTTATCTTGGTAAAAAATTTCCTGACACCAAGAATGATGCGTATATTCTTCTTACATTTGACGGAAACACAGATGAACAGGTTGATAATGAAATGAAGGTCGTGGCAGATTTGTGTCTTGAAATTGGTGCTTTGGATGTGTATATTGTGGATACAGAGGAACGAAAGAAGGCTGTGTGGTCCGCCCGCGGAGCGTTTCTGGAAGCAATCAAGGCATCAACTAGCGAAATGGATGAGTGTGACGTTGTTGTGCCTGTTAACAAAATAGATGAATTTATCAAATTTACACATTCTCTTGCAGATGAGATGAATGTGAGAATTCCAAGCTTTGGACACGCAGGGGATGGTAATCTTCACATTTATATTTGTCGCGATGAGCTTGATGATAAAATGTGGGAAGAAACTCTAAAGGTTTGTTTTGACCGTATGTATGAAAAGGCAGAGGAAATGGGAGGACTTGTTTCAGGGGAACACGGAATAGGTTATGCTAAAAAAGAATATTTGAAAAGACAGTACGGCTCAACCCAAATTGAACTGATGAAGGGAATTAAAGCTGTGTTTGATTCTAAAAAAATATTGAATCCCGGAAAGATCTGTTTTTAAATAAGAGTTGCATCTAAACTTTAAGTGCCTTTTGTCAGCAGTCTCAGAATAAAAGATTGTTAAAGAATTTGAAATTAATATAATTTTGGGGCAAGATATTACAAGAGATTAGTGATAAAAAACAAAAAGCCAAAGGGCAGGTGTGATTATGAATATATTACACATGAAGTATGCTGTGGAAGTTGCAAAAGCAGGGTCTTTGAATAAAGCATCTGAAAACCTGTTAATTGCAGTTCCAAATATCAGCCGTTCAATAAAAGAGCTGGAATCTGATTTAGGGATAACTATTTTTGACAGAACAGCAAAAGGTATGTGCTTAACGCCGGCAGGCGAAGAATTTATGAACTATGCCAGAAGTATTTTAGGTCAGATTGAGCAAGTTGAAAAGTATTATAAAGAAGGTACCTCAAACAGAAAAAGATTTTCTGTTTCTGTTCCTCGTGCCTGCTATATATCTGAAGCCTTTGTTGAATTTTCAAAAACGCTTACAAAGGATTCGGCAGAGATATTTTATAAGGAAACAAATTCTCAGCGAACGATACACAATATGCTTAATCATGATTACAGGCTTGGGATCATTCGATATGCCGAGAATTATGACAAGTATTTTAAGTCAATGCTTGATGAAAAAGGTTTTGTTTATGAGGTCGTAACGGAGTTTAGCTATTCTCTTATTATGAGCGCTGATAACCCACTTGCACAAAAGGATGAAATTACATTTGATGATTTAACCAGTTATATTGAGATTGCCCATGCTGATCCTTTTGTACCTTCTATGCCGCTTGCCAAGGTTGTTAAGGAAGAATTGCCCGACAATATTGACAGAAGAATTTATATTTTTGAGAGAGCAAGCCAGTTTGATTTGCTTGACAAGAATCCCGAAACATTTATGTGGGTGTCTCCTACTCCAGAAAATTTACTAAAAAGACATAATCTTGTTCAGAGGAAGTGTGTTGAAAACAAAAAGGTGTATAAGGATGTTTTGATTTACAAAAAAGGATACAAACTAACGACTCTTGACCATGAGTTTATAACAAAGCTCTACGAGTCAAAGAGAAAAATATTTGGATAATTAGGCTCTTTGTCAATAGTTGGGGTCAAAAATAAATAATGGAATTTTTAAAGGCGGTTGCAACCTTAAGCAGCCGCCTTTGCTGTTCTTAATTTTTTTGGGGTTATCAATTTTGATAACCCTGAATAAACATTTTAAGAATTCCCAAAGCAAAAAAAGAATGTTAAAATGTTAACAAAGTGAAATTTTATTTAGATATATAGTAAATTTATCAGGAGGGTTTGGGAATGGACAAGAAGAATTACGAAATTGTAGACAGCGTTGAAAAACTTGAAGAAGCAATCTTGCGCACAAGAGAAGCACAGAAGATTTTTGCAACCTATACACAGGAGCAGGTTGATAAGATATTTCTGGCGGCAGCGGCTGCCGCAAATAAGGCAAGAATTCCTCTTGCAAAAATGGCAGTAAGCGAGACCGGTATGGGTATTGTAGAAGATAAGATTATCAAAAACCACTATGCATCAGAATATATTTACAATGCATACAAAGAAACAAAGACTTGTGGTATTATTGAAGAAGATAAGACTTTCGGTACAAAGAAAATTGCCGAACCAATTGGCGTAGTTGCCGCAGTTATTCCGACAACCAATCCAACATCAACTGCAATCTTCAAATGCTTGCTTGCATTAAAGACAAGAAACGCCATTATTATTTCTCCTCATCCGAGAGCAAAGAACTGTACAATCGCAGCAGCAAAGCTTGTTTTGGAGGCAGCAGTTGCCGCAGG
Organism: Clostridia bacterium; assembly: GCA_045587485.1. GTDB lineage: Bacteria > Bacillota > Clostridia > Monoglobales > Monoglobaceae > SIG440. The sequence goes on along the minus strand of JAZNCI010000018.1, from coordinate 178,588 downwards.
TGTTCCCGAAGGCATCATTGACTGGATTGATGTTCCAAGCCTTGAGATGACTAACACCGTTATGAAGGAAGCTGACATTATACTGGCGACAGGAGGCCCCGGAATGGTGAAGGCTGCATATTCAAGCGGTAGGCCGGCTCTTGGTGTTGGTGCCGGAAACACACCGGCAATCATTGATGAGAGCGCCGACATTCTTTTGGCGGTTAACTCCATTATTCACTCAAAGACATTTGATAATGGTATGATTTGTGCATCCGAACAGTCAGTAATTGTTCTTGAAGGTATTTATGATGCAGTTAAAGAGGAGTTTGCCACAAGAGGTTGCTATTTCTTAAATGACAGAGAAACTGAACTGGTTAGAAAAACTATTATCATAAATGGTGCACTCAATGCAAAAATTGTTGGTCAGCCAGCTTATAAAATTGCAGAGCTTGCAGGAGTGAAGGTTCCAACGGGAACAAAAATTCTTATTGGAGAAGTAGAAAGAGTAGACCTTTCTGAAGAATTTGCACACGAAAAGCTTTCTCCTGTTCTTGCAATGTATAAAGCGAAAGACTTTGAAGAGGCTCTTGATAAAGCTGAAAAACTTATTGAAGACGGCGGCTTAGGTCACACATCTTCTGTGTATCTTAATGAAGTAACAGAAACTGAAAAATTAAACAGCTTTTCTAACCGTATGAAGACCTGTCGAATTTTGGTTAACACCCCTTCTTCACACGGCGGTATCGGTGACCTTTACAACTTCAAGCTTGCACCGTCACTTACTTTGGGTTGCGGTTCTTGGGGTGGCAACTCGGTATCAGATAACGTTGGTGTTAAACATCTTATTAATATTAAAATAGTCGCAGAAAGAAGGGAAAATATGCTTTGGTTCCGTGCACCTGAAAAGGTATATATTAAGAAAGGCTGCCTGCCGGTAGCATTGGAAGAGCTTAAAAATGTAATGGGCAAAAATAGAGCCTTTATTGTAACAGATACATTTCTTTATGAAAATGGTTATACAAAACCTATTACAGACAAGCTGGATGAAATGGGTATTGTTCATACAACCTTCTTTGATGTACAGCCTGATCCTACACTTTTAAATGCTAAGAACGGTGCAGCACAGATGGCAACCTTTAAGCCCGACGTAATTATCGCTTTTGGCGGCGGTTCTGCTATGGATGCAGCTAAAATTATGTGGGTTCTCTATGAACATCCCGAAGCTGACTTTATGGATATGGCAATGAGATTTATTGATATAAGAAAGAGAGTATATACATTTCCGAAGATGGGTGAAAAAGCATACTTTATTGCGATTCCCACATCAGCAGGTACAGGTTCAGAGGTTACACCTTTTGCAGTTATCACGGATGAACAGACGGGAGTTAAGTATCCCCTTGCGGACTACGAGCTTATGCCCAATATGGCAATAGTTGACACAGACTTTCATATGTCAGCACCAAGGGGCCTCACTGCTGCATCTGGTATTGATGCTGTAACTCACGCAATTGAAGCATATGCCTCTATGCTTGCAACAGATTACACAGATAGTCTTGCGTTGAAAGCACTTAAAACAATATTTGAATATTTACCAAGAGCTTATGAAAATGGTCAGACAGATATTGTAGCTCGTGAAAAGATGGCTAACGCTGCTACAATGGCGGGTATGGCATTTGCAAATGCTTTCCTTGGAGTATGTCATTCTATGGCGCATAAACTTGGTGCATTCCATCACTTACCTCACGGTGTTGCCAATGCTCTTATGATTGAAGAGGTTCTGAGATTCAATGCAGCAGAAGCACCTGTAAAGATGGGTACATTCTCTCAGTATGACCATCCTCACACACTTGCGCGTTACGCAGAAGTTGCAGATTACCTTGGTGTAAAAGGCAGCACAGACGCAGAAAAGCTTGAAGGACTTATTAAGCTCATTAATGACCTTAAAGCTAAGGTTGGAATTAAAGAAACAATTAAAGATTATGGCGTTGACGAGAAGATATTCCTTGACAATCTCGATGAAATGGTTGAACAGGCATTTGACGATCAGTGCACAGGTGCAAACCCAAGATATCCTTTGATGAGCGAAATTAAACAGATGTATTTAAATGCTTACTACGGCAAGCAATTTGAAGAAAAGGATATGCCTGCAGCAAAAGATATTAAGACAAAGGCAAAACCAGATGCTATCAAGGCGGTATGCAACAAAGGCGAGAAAGCCCAGGTTGAAATGAAGGAGGAATAAATTATGAAACTTGACAAAGTTATTGCAGTCAGAAATAATAAAACAATATATCGTGATGGTGACAGATGCGTAAAGGTATTTGATGAACACTATTCAAAGGCTGATGTGTTAAACGAAGCTCTTAATCAGGCAAGAATTGAAGAAACAGGACTTAACATTCCTAGAATCCTTGAGGTAACAATGCTTGAGGATAAATGGGCAATTGTTTCAGAATACATCAAAGGAAAGACGCTTGCTCAGCTTATGGAAGAGAATCCTGAAAAGAAGGATGAATACATTGAGCGTCTCGTTGACCTTCAGATTGAGGTACATTCAAAGAAATCACCTCTTCTGAACAAGCTCAAGGACAAGATGAACCGTAAAATCAGTGCGGCCGATGTGGATGCAACTACACGTTATGACCTTCACACACGTCTTGAGGGTATGCCTAAGCACGCAAAGGTTTGCCACGGTGACTTCAATCCTTCAAACATTATAATATCAGAAGATGGAAAAGCATATATCTTAGACTGGTCCCACGCAACACAGGGCAATGCATCAGCTGATGCGGCAAGAACATATCTTTTGTTCCACCTTGCAGGTGACCTCCCTGGTGCAAAGACATACCTTGATTTGTTCTGCAAAAAGAGTGATACCGCAAAACAATATGTTCAGAAGTGGATGCCAATTGTTGCAGCTTCACAGTCTGTTAAGGGTAATGAAAAAGAACGCGAATTTCTGCTCTCTTGGGTAGATGTTGTAGATTACGAATGATGAATTAAACCAAAACGGGTGCATATCTCTGAAAAGAGATGTGTACCTTATTTCTAAATCTGTTTAAGAAAATTGACTATCCCAGCGATTTATGATAAAATAATAACAGATTACAAATTGGAGTGATAGGAATGCGATATTCGGATGCTTTTGGTAGAAAAAGTTCGAGAATACTTTTGGGCACGGCTTATTTTGGTGACGGAATAGGCGAGAAGGATGCCTTTTTGATGATGGACAAGTTTCGAGATATGGGAGGAACGCATATTGATACTGCAAGACTGTATGCAGCTGGTGTATCCGAGCAAATCGTAGGGAAGTGGATAAAGGAAAGAGGAGCTACAGAGATGCTTGTTTCCTCAAAAGGCGGTTATTATGATATGGATACCGGTGAGCACCCACGACTGTCAAAAAAAGATATTAGAGCAGACCTTGACAAAAGTCTTTCAGCACTTAAAACAGATACGATTGAATTTTACTGGTTACATCGTGACGATGAAAGTATTCCAGCAGGCGAAATTGTTGAAACAATGAATGAAATGGTCAAATCAGGGAAGATAAAAAAATTTGGTGCATCAAACTGGGTTGCCAAAAGGATTGATGAGGCAAACCAATATGCCAAACTGCACGGATTGATGGGCTTCGCAGCAAGCCAGATAAGGTTTAATCCTGCATGCTGTCTTGGTGAGCGGAGCGGACTTGTGGGAATGGATGAGAATGAGTTTAAATTTTACAAAGCAAATAATATTCCGGTTGCGGCATATTCATCTCAGGCAAAAGGCTTTTTCTCTAAGATGGCAGAACAGGGTGAGGCTGCACTTTCTGACAAGGCGCGAAAGAGATATCTCTGCGAAGAAAATCTTAGACGCCTTGAGGTCATTAAGGAGTTTTCACAAAAATATCATTGCAGTGTAGCTGCTCTTATCTGCGGTGCATTTTGTTCCTTTGAAAGCCCTGAGGTGTTTCCTATAATAGGCGGCAGCCGACTTTCACAGATAGTGGATTCTTTAAACGGCGCTGATGTGGCATTGACAAGGGAAGAACTGATAAGAATATTTAAATTTGATATTTAGAATCATTAACGGAGATAACCTTATGATAAATACAACCGAAACAAAAATCAGACCTCGCGCTGTGTTGTGTGCGGTAGACACGGGCGAATTTGATATAGAATATTCTATGAACGAGCTCGAAAATCTGGCAGATACTGCAGGTGCAGATACGGTGGTGCATTTTGTGCAAAGAACCCAAAGATTTGAGCCGGCTACCTGTATTGGGACCGGAAAGCTTGCAGAACTCGCAGAATTTTGCAAAAACAATGAGATTGATATGGTTATTTTCAATCACGAGCTTACAGCATCCCAGATGCGGAATATCGAGAATGCCACAGATGTCGATGTGATTGACAGAACAACTCTTATTCTTGATATTTTTGCACAGCGTGCCCGAACAGCAGAAGGAAGACTTCAGGTAGAGCTTGCTCAGCTTAAGTATCGCTTGCCAAGGCTTTCGGGTATGGGCAGAGTTCTGTCGCGTCAGGGCGGTGGAATAGGCTCACGTGGGCCAGGTGAAGCAAAGCTTGAAACAGATAAAAGATATATACGCAGCCGTATTCAAAAGCTGGAGGGACAGCTTAAAGAGCTTACCAAGCGTCGTGAGTATGCCCACGCAAGACGCCGCAAGGATGGTGTGATAACGGTTGCCATTGTTGGATATACAAATGTAGGAAAGTCAACCCTTCTCAATTCTTTGACAGAGGCAGGTGTTCTGGCGGAAAATATGCTTTTTGCAACCCTTGACCCCACATCGCGGGCATTGGTGCTTCCTGACGGAAGAGAGGTTATGCTTGTTGATACGGTTGGTTTAATCAGCCGCCTTCCGCATAATCTGATTGAGGCATTTAAATCCACTCTGGAGGAGGCGATAAATGCTGATTTGATATTAAATGTTTGCGATATTTCCTCAAAGCTGGTGGATGAGCAGATAAGAATAACAAAAGATTTGATTGCAGAGCTTGGGGGCGAGGCAATTCCTGTGATAACTGTTGCCAACAAGTGCGATGCCTTGGGTGATGAAACTGTTGTGTTGGGTGAAAAGTCGGTTTTTATATCGGCAAAGACGGGTTATGGATTTGAAAGTCTTCTTAAAATGATTGCCGAAAATTTAAAGTCCACTACAAAACGATTAAGTCTTCTTGTTCCGTATGCTGATGCAGGAATTTTGAATCTGATACGACAAAAGGGTAAAATTTTTGAAGAGATATACGAGGCAGATGGCATAAGAGCAGATGTTCTTGCTGACATAGCGATAATTGACAAAGTCAAAAAATATATTTGGATGTAATGAAAATTTACATCCTTTTTTGTTTGCAAAATTTGTGTTCTATAAGTGGACAAAGTGTCATATAGATAGAGTAAACTTTTGAAAATAAGGAGACAGAAAAATGAACACAAGATACAACGAAATACAGAAGATTTTGCCCGCACATTTTAAAGAGATGTTTGAAAAAATCATTCAGTCGGTGGGGGATACTCTGTTGGAGATTCGTGTGCGTTGCGGAAAACCATTGATTGTTGAAACCTCCAATGGCAGTTTTGTTATAACCCCCGATGGAACTCCATCCCCTGCAACAGGAGGGGCATATATAGTTAATGAAAGGGATTTAAGGCTTATTTTTCAGGCGGTCTGTGAAAATTCGGTTTATGCCTTTATGGACGAGATAAAACAGGGTTTTATCACCGTTAAGGGTGGTCATCGTGTTGGCTTTTCAGGCAGGGCGGTTCTCGGCGGTGACAAAATTGAAAACTTCCGTGAAATAAGCTCTCTTAATATACGGATTGCGCGTGAGGTACTAGGCGCAGCAAATTACATAATTAATGATGTGTTAAAGCCCAACGGTGTGGTGAACACGCTTATTGTTTCGCCGCCAATGGGTGGAAAAACAACAGTTTTACGTGATTTGACAAGGCAGATTTCAGATAAAGGTATAAAAACTTCATTGATTGATGAACGTGGAGAGATGGCATCGCTGTCAAGAGGAGTTCCACAATGCGATGTAGGTGTCCAGACGGATATAATAGAAAATGCCCCAAAAGCTGACGCTGTTGTAATGATGCTGAGAACAATGTCACCTCAGCTTATTGTTACCGACGAAATTGCAACAGCCAAGGATACTGCAGCGTTGATACAGGCATTTGGTACGGGTGTTTCGGTAATTGCCAGCACTCATGGGGCATCATTTGATGAGGTTATGCAAAGAGAAAGTATAAAGCCTTTGTTTGGCGGAATTGGTTTTAAGCAAATAATTGTTCTGCACAAGGAGGGTTTGGGATTAAACACAAGGGTATACGGCAGCGTAACCCCGATTGATGAAAAATGTTAAGGCTTATAATATGCGTTGCAATTGTTGCCGGATGCGGATATCTTGGATTTCTGTTTGCAGATAACTTTAAAAAACGAGTTGCGCAGCTTGAAGAGCTGCAAAATATTCTTGCGGGTTTGGAGTTTGATATAGGATTTATGAATTTGCCTTTGCAGGAAGCACTTATACGATGTGCTGAGTCTGCAAAGGGCGGAATACGGGATGTAGTAATGTATGTCAGCGAAAGGCTTTTTGAAGACAGATGTCACGATATGCAAGTGCTTTGGAAAAGGGCGTTGGACAGATTTGCTCAGGAGCTTTCCCTTACTCAGGAGGATAAAAAAGTTTTGATAGATTTTTCGAAAGCACTTGGCAGCGGAGATTGTGCGAATGAAATAAATAATATCAGGATGGCATCGGCACGCCTTTCGGTTGCAGAATGTGATGCCCGTGAATTGGCGAAAAGAAATGTAAAAATCTATCGGGGTTTGGGCTTGCTTGCAGGGATTTTTATAGTTATAGTTCTGATTTAACGGAATAAAGAATTACCAAAGAGGAGGTATATTTGTGGATGGTGTTGATTTAATATTTAAGGTGGCGGCAATCGGTATACTTGTGGCTGTGCTTAATCAGCTGCTTGTGCGGAGCGGCAGAGAAGACCAGGCAATGATGACCACCCTTGCTGGGCTTGTGGTAGTGCTTTTTATGGTGATTGACCAGATAAGCCTTCTGTTTGATACGATTAAATCGGTGTTTGATTTGTAGGAGATAAAGTGGGTGATGATATGGACATATTCAAGATTGTGGGGGTTGGTCTTTCGGCGGCGGTGCTTGCGGTATTCATAAAAAACTGGCGCAGCGAAATTGCGATTCAGATTTCACTTATAGCTGCTGCAATCATATTTTTTATGGTAATTCCTTATCTCAAAGCATTGCTTGAAATGTTCAGGGATATTTCAAACCGAATAGGTCTGGATGTCAAATACATTAGTCTGGTTTTGAAGGTTATCGGGATTGCGTATGTTGCACAATTCGGAGCGGAGTTGTGCCGTGATTCAGGCGAGAGTGCCCTTGCCTCCAAGATTGAATTTGGCGGCAAGGTAATTATTGTCGTTCTTTCGATGCCTGTGCTGTACAGCTTTTTAGAGATAATCGAAGCTGTAATCAGATTTGGGTGAAGGCAGGGATACAGCAGATGAAAACTTTAGCAGGGTTAATAATATTCTGGGTATGTATATGGCAATCGGTATTTGCGGGAGCCACTGAGCTTGATATAATTGATGAATATGCAAAAATGTACGGCGGTGAGATTCAGGGGAGCATCCAAAATTTGAAAGATGTAGACTTTGAAAAAGTTATCCCCGGCTTCAGTGTTGACGAAATTGTTTCGGGTCTTGCAAAAGGCGAAAATGTCTTTTCGGTTCAGACAATTCTGAATAAGGGCATTAACCTTCTTGCCGGTGAGGTGCGTGAAACTCTGAAAATTCTTGTTTTTGTTCTTGTCACAGGTTTGCTTTGCACATACCTTACCAATATTCAAAACAGCTTCGGTCGTCAGGGAGTGTCGGATGCCGCATTCTTTGTGTGTTACCTTGTGATTGTGGGAATTGCGTCAGCAGCTTTTTTTCAGGTGGTGAGCTGCGGGAAAACCCTTGTTTCAAACCTTTCGTTGTTTATGAGAACAATGGCACCTGTGGCGCTGGTTACACTTGCGGCAAGCGGAGCAGTGATATCTGCAGCTAGCTTTGAAGTTATACTTATGGGTGTTATTGAAATTGCCGAATGGATGCTTGAAAATCTTTTTATACCGCTTATACTTATTACTGCGGCACTGAGTATGGTCAACAATCTTTCTCAAAATCTGAATGCTGAAAAGCTGGTGCAGTTTATGAACAAAACTACAAAATGGGGTATAGGCATTGTGATGACGGTATTTGTGGGCGTTATGGGTTTGCAGGGGATTGTGTCGGGAAGTGCCGACGGGCTTACTGTCAAGGTGACAAAGTTTGCAGCAGGCAATCTTATTCCGCTTGTGGGCGGCGCACTTTCAGAAACGGTCGAAACGGTTATGAATTGTAGTGTGGTAATAAAGAATGCAGTTGGTGTTGTGGGTATAATCGTGGTGATATTGATTGTTGCAGTGCCTGTTATCAAGGTTGCAGCATGCCTGATTGTGTTCAGGCTGTGTGCAGCACTGTTACAGCCAATTTGTGATAAAAGAATAGTCAAGTGCATATCCGAGCTGTCAGATTCAATATCGGCGATTTTCGGAATGATGATGGTGGTGTCGGTGATGTTTATCATAATGCTGACAATCATCATTAATGTGGGCAGGTTTGGATAGCTATTGTCAGGCTGGGAAGGTGATGGATTTTGGAATGGCTGCGTGACTGGATTATGCAGATTGCAGGCATAATCGTTCTTGGTGCGGTCTGCGATATGATTATGAACGAGGGAGAAATGAAAAAGTATGTAAAAATGGTAATGGGTCTTGTGCTTGTATTTGCAATAATTCAGCCTGTTACTAAGGCATCTCCTGAATTTACGGAGCTTGAGCTTCCTCAAAATACAAGACGCCAGGCATCAGAACTTAAAAATCGTTTGGGCGAAAAAGAGAAGGAATCTGTTTTGAAAATATATCGTCAAAAGCTGGCAAAATCGGTTGAAAACGAAATATACACCAAGTGGAAAGCGGAGGCGGATGCCGATGTAACAGTTGAGGAGAATAATGAAAACCGTTTTGGAAATATAAAGACTTTGACAATTAAATTTATTGGCACACACAATATATCGGAGAGTGAAATAAAAGAGTATATAGGAGAGCGGTTTGATGTGAACCCAAGAAGTATAAAAGTCAGATAGCGGGGAGTGAAAGGATGTTTTTTGATTTTTTCAAAAAAAGAGCAAAGGTTATTGATGTTAATACTCAGGGCGAAAGGGGTACCATTGACCGAAAAAATAAATGGCTTATTCTCTTAATCATAGCTGCCATATGTATACTTGCTTTTGGTAGCTGTGATGGCAACAAGGCATCAATTGAACAGCAGGATTTGCCCAAAACAGAGGTGCATAAAAGTCAATATACCGAAAATATGACTCGTCAGCTTGAGGATATACTGTCATCAGTTAAGGGTGCAGGCAAGGTCAGGGTGATGCTGACGTTTGATACGGCAGATGAAAAGGTTCTTGCCGCAAACCATAAAAATGACCTTGAAACCGAGGTGGATGAGAGTGGCTCTGCAAACAAATCCTCCGATAGTGAGGAGATACTGCTTTTTGATTCGGACGGCGATGAACAGCCATATGTACTGAAGGAGAAATTACCCATTCCTTCGGGAGTTCTGGTGACATCAACCGGTGCAGGCTCCGAAAGTGTACGCCTTGAAATTTATGAGTCTGTCAAGGCACTTTATGGAATATCGGGGCACAGAATTAAGGTGGCTGTGGCTGCAGAGAAAAAATAAAATTTATATAAAGCTGTATTCATTGCGGCGAAAGGGAGAGTGTTATGAAAAAAATAAAAGAGTTTTTAAAAGGAATACGGGGCAAGCAGTTGCTTGTGTCGGCACTTGCGGTTATGGTAATTGCATCGGGCTATTATCGGTTTGTAAATGGCGGTGACGAGTCGGTGACAGTTTCCAACGAGGTATTGCCCGTTGAGGAACAACAGGCATTACAAGAAACAGCCGATACAACACAGGACAGTAATTATTTTGCCCGTGCCCGCTATGAAAGAGATTGTGCAAGGTCAGAAGCTGTGGAGTTGCTTACTGTTTCAGCAATTGACGGCGAGAAAAGCACGGCACTGGAAGAAAAAATCGCACTTTATGCACAAAATGCCGATAATGAGTCGGCAATTGAAAATCTCGTTTTAGCAAAGGGTTTTGATGATTGCGTTGCTTTTGTTGATGAAAACGGAGTAAGCGTCGTTGTGAAGGCAGATAAGCTTGACTCTGCAAGTGTTTCAAAAATCAAGGATATAATAATAGGACAGACAGGAGTAATGGCAACAAAGATAAAAATTTCGTGTAAAAACTGACATATATTCAAAGTGAAAACAGCTATCCAATTAAATTTTGGATAGTTGTTTTTGTTTTAAATCATATTAATAACATATAAAAATCAGGCTTTCACTAATTCCTACAGCTGTGTGTATGTGGATTATTTATTTTTTTATAAAAATTAAACTGAAACCTCTTGTAAAAAGGAAAAAAATGCAGTATAATTATCTGGCTACAGAATTTCTGTAATAAAAAACATCTTTGGAGGATTAAAATGGAAGTACTTTACGAAAACTTACTTAACATTGAATGGCAGCAGATTGTTATGTGGATTATCGGTGGAATATTGATATATCTTGCAATTAAAAAAGAAATGGAGCCAACTCTCCTTTTGCCTATGGGCTTTGGTGCGATTTTGGTTAACCTTCCTATGTCGGGTGCTGTTGAAACCTTGGAAACACTATTTAATGCGGGTATATCAAACGAACTTTTCCCATTGATTTTATTTATCGGTATTGGCGCAATGATTGACTTTGGTCCGTTGCTTTCAAACCCCAAGCTGATGATTTTCGGTGCGGCGGCACAGTTTGGTATTTTCTTTACCCTTTGCTTTGCGTCAATGTTCTTTAACCTGAAAGACGCGGCATCAATTGCGATTATTGGTGCAGCAGACGGCCCCACCTCAATTGTTGTTGCTCAGGCTCTGGGCACAAAGTATTTGGGTGCGATTATGGTTGCGGCATATTCATATATGGCTCTTGTGCCCATTATTCAGCCACCTGTAATCAAGCTCCTTACAACCAAAAAGGAACGTATGATTCGTATGGAATACACACAGAAAGAGGTTTCAAAGACTACGAAAATTCTCTTCCCTATTGTTATTACAGTTATTGCGGGTTTGGTTGCTCCCGGTTCGGTTGCACTGGTTGGTTTTCTGATGTTCGGTAACCTTATCCGTGAGTGCGGAGTTCTTAACTCACTTTCTGAAACAGCACAGAAGACTTTGGCGAACCTTATCACCATTTTCCTTGGCATCACAATTGCATTTCGCATGCAGGCATCTGAGTTCCTTAAGCCCGACACATTGCTTATCCTCGGTCTTGGCTTGGTTGCATTTATTGTTGATACAGCTGGCGGTGTTCTGTTTGCAAAGCTGCTTAATGTATTCTCTAAAAAGAAGATTAATCCTATGATTGGTGCGGCAGGTATTTCGGCATTCCCAATGTCGGGACGTGTGGTACACAAGATGGGCCTCAAGGAAGATCCACAGAATTTCCTTCTTATGCACTCAATCGGTGTAAATGTTTCAGGACAGATTGCGTCTGTTATTGCGGGCGGTATGATTCTTAATTTCTTTATGTAATTGAAAGGACGGCTGAATTATGAATATAAATGCTATTAATTTTATAAAAAATCTTCCTTATATGGGCATTGGAATGCTTGGAATATTCATCGTTATTGGTGTTATAATATTATTGACTGTATTTCTGAACAACATAACAAGTAAAAAATAATTCTTTTGACGTGAAGGGAGTGGGCAATAATATGCGAAAGACCAAAGTGATATGCACAATTGGCCCTGCTTGCGAAAGTGAAGAAATTCTTACAAAAATGTGCCTAGAGGGTATGAATGTTGCAAGGCTCAATTTTTCACACGGAACTCACGCAGACCACCAGAATAAAATTGACCTTATTAAAAGGGTAAGAGAAAAGCTGAATTTGCCAATTGCAATTATGCTTGATACGAAAGGCCCTGAATACAGAATAGGTACATTTGAAAATAAAAAGATTATATTAAATGATGGAGATACCTTCACATTCACGATTGATAACATTGTTGGCAATGAAAAGTGTGTTTCAGTTAATTATGACCATTTGATGGAGGATTTGAGTGTTGGTGATACTGTTTCGGCAAACAACGGACTGGTAATATTCAAGGTTACAGAAATTAAAGGAAATGATGCAATATGCACAGTACTTTCGGGCGGCGAGCTTTCTGACCGCAAGAGTATGAACTTTCCGGGAAAGGTTATGAAGCATGAATTTTTAAGTCAGCAAGACAAAGAGGATTTGCTTTTTGGAATTGAAAACAAGGTTGACTTTGTTGCGGCATCATTTGTATCACGTAAAAAAGATATCGAGGATATGCGGAATTTTCTCAACGCCAACGGGGGTGAGGATATTGACATTATTGCCAAGATTGAAAACCGCAGCGGTGTTGACAATGTCGAGGAAATTTGCGAAATTGCTGATGGTATAATGATTGCCCGCGGAGATTTGGGTGTGGAAATTCCTTTTGTTGAGGTTCCTGCCGTACAAAAATATCTTATCAACAAGTGCCGACTGCTTGGTAGCCGTGTAATTACCGCAACCGAAATGCTTGAGACAATGATTTATAATCCACGTCCTACCCGTGCTGAGCTTTCTGACGTTGCCAATGCGGTGTATGACGGAACATCTGCCGTTATGCTTTCGGGCGAAACTGCATCTGGCAAGTACCCTGTTGAGGCAGTAAAGAATATGGTTGAAATCGTAAGATTTACTGAGATGGGTATTAATTATTCAAAGCGTTTTAAAAACGCGGAATTTGAAATACGCAGTAATCTTGATGCAATATCCCATTCGGCATGCTCGATGGCAATAGATGTAAAAGCCAAGAGTATTATAGTGAGCTCTATTAGCGGCAAAACTGCACGTATGGTCAGCCGTTTCAGGTGTCCTGTTGATATAATAGGTATGACAACCGACGAAAAGGTATGGCGAAAGCTGAATTTAAGCTGGGGTGTAACACCTGTTATGTGCGAAGAATTTAACTCAATAGAGGTAATGTTTTATCACGCAGTTAACGAGGCAAAGAAAACCCTTGAACTGTCAAAAGGCGATAATGTGGTGCTCACCGGAGGACAGCCCAACGGGCAAAGCGGAAACACAAACATTATTAAGGTTGAAAAAATTTCCAGATAAAAAACTAAAAGGGGAAATATCCAATTCAGGATATTTCCCCTTGAATTATTCTTAAATACCATTTTTCTTGTCAAGGTGTGTGTTTCTTATAAAAATACATAAGTTTGCAGTAACCATAATCAGGTTAAGGAAGTAGAAGAAAAGCACATACCATTTTTTATCAAAGTCTGCCATATACGCAGCATTTAAAAATTTAGATGCAATACCTGCTATGTAGCCCACCAGAATAAGACAAAGGAATGGACCGCTTTTTCCCTTGGCTGTTCGAACTTTGTAAGATTTTACAACATCTAAAGGCCATGAAAATCCAAAACATAAAAGCATGACTATTTCTAATAATTCTGACATAAATAACCTCCAGATAAATTTCTTTTAAAAATTTTAACATATATAGGCTAAAATGTAAATACAAAAATGAGAAAAGGACAAGTTTTCGCAAAAGAATATGGATAAATTTTTATGCATTTAGCATTATAACAATTTGCTGAAAGCTTAGACAGCATATTACAGTATATTTTTCTATACAACGGTTAGACTAAACTAACCAAGACAAACAGAGGTGAGATTTATGGATTATTTTTTTGCATATTATTGTGCACCTGCGTTGGCAGGCATAAAATCTGCCAATATTGTTTCTTGTGACAAGTTGAAAATTAAAGGTGCAGAAGGAAAGATTGCCCGTTTAAATGAACAATTAAATAAAAAGGATATCTTTTTTGAAACATTGATGCGATGTAAAAAAAGTATACTTGTTATGGTTTACCGCAAGGCAGTTCTTGAAAAAACATTGCGTGAAGAAAAAATTTACAGATTTCTGCGTACGTTTGGGTATCCCGAAAGGGTGACGACAGAGGAGTATATTAAATTTCTTAAATCGAGAATGACAAATCAGGAATTTCCTCATGAAATAGGTGCTTTTTTGGGTTATCCGCTGCACGATATTCAAGGCTTTTTATATCATAAAAACCAGGGCTGCCTTTTGTGCGGCGAATGGAAGGTATACAGAGATGCCGAAAAGGCAAAAAAACTCTTTGACAGATTTGCAGCATGCCGCAAGGCTGTTTCAAGTAGAGTGAGAAGAGGCTATACCCTGGCACAGATTTTCTGTGCAGTTTAAAATGCATGCTGAATTTTCTCAGTGAAACCTGTTTGAAGGTATTGATTTTTGTGCAGTTTTCTGCTATACTGTAAAAAAATAACAGTAGTATAGCTACATTCAGGCTAAGAAATGGAGAGATTTGATATGTATACAATAAAGAAAAAGGGCTCTGCAGATATACCGGAAATTACAATCACCGATTATATTGATCCATCGGGATACTGCCCAAAGGTTGTTTTCAATGCAACATACAGCGATGAGGGCTTTCACGCACACTTTGTGGCGTATGAAAAGAACCCCAGAGCAGTAAAGACCAAGCATCTGGAGCTTGTTAACAACGATAGCTGCCTTGAATGGTTTATGAATTTTGACCCTGTTCACACCGACAGATATTTCAATATTGAAATGAATGCAAAAGGAATTGCAAACATTGGTTTTCGCAAGGACAGATACGATAACACGCCTCTTACTGTTGAGGATATTGAGTCAATGAAAATAAAGACCGAAATTTTTGATGATTACTGGACACTTGACTATGTTGTACCTTTTGAACTTCTAAAAAAATATATTCCTGATTATGAATTCAAAAAAGGTCTTGAGCATCCAGCCAATGTTTATAAATGCGGTGATCAAACAGAGTTTCCGCATTATGGCTGTTGGAGTATGGTAAATCGTGAAAAACCTGATTTTCATATACCATCATACTTCGGTAAAATGACAATCGAATAGTTTTTTACAAAGGAAGGGTGTAAAAACCTTTCCTTTGTTCTTGTATAACGAAAACCACGCGATAGTTGAAGTAGTAAAATAAAAGTAGATACATGGTGGTTTCCCATGTGTCTACTTTTACTTGACAAGTTCACTATGTGGGTGGATAATTATTTATTCCATCGACAAGTTTTGCGGAAATCCCTGAAGGGCTTTATATTCTGATATGAGCTGGTCGTACCTTGTCTGTTCTGATTGAATTTTATAGATATAAAAGTCTATTAGCTTTGGTTCGGTAACATTATTAAAATTTTTCATTGCAAGCTGTATCTCGGCTTTTGTATGCTCGATATTTAATTTAAGCTCGTTTATACGCTTTTCCTGTGTCAGGTCAGGTTTGTTTTTAAGGTTCATAACCTTGTCCCAGGTGGTTGCAATATTTGCAGAAAGGTTTGCAAACATTTATATCATTCCTTTCAGTTGCTGCATGTAATATATATTATGAACTTATATATGAAAATTATTCCAAAATATTTGTTAAGATTTGAAAAGAACACTTGTGTAATCGGCAAAAGTGTGATATACTAAATGTAATTATTTAAAATGGTATAATTGTGCGCTTTAGCATTTGATATGACAAAAAATGGAGGTAAAAACCAATGAGTTTTAAAGGACTGATTGAAAGATTTATCGGCACATATAGTGAACGTGAATTAAAACGAATTGACCCGATAGCTGACAAGGTTTTGTCACTTGAGCCCGAGATGCAGATTAAAAGTGATGCAGAACTCAAAGAGATGACAAGTGTATTTAAAAAGCGGCTTTCAGGTGGTGAAACCCTTGATGACATTCTGCCCGAGGCGTTTGCTGTTTGTCGTGAGGCGGCGTGGCGTGTTTTGGGAATGAAACATTTTCGGGTTCAGATTATTGGCGGTATAGTTTTGCATCAGGGCAGAATTTCTGAAATGAAAACCGGTGAGGGCAAAACTTTGGTTGCAACATTGCCTGCCTACCTTAATGCGTTATCCGGTAAGGGAGTGCATATTGTAACTGTAAACGACTACCTTGCAAAGCGTGACAGCGAATGGATGGGAAAGCTCTATAATTTCCTTGGGCTGAGTGTCGGTCTTATCATTCACGAAAAGGAAAACGCAGAGCGCAGGGAAGCATATGCTGCAGATATTACTTATGGTACAAACAACGAGATGGGCTTTGACTATCTCCGTGATAATATGGTTATTTATAAAGAGAACAAGGTTCAGCGCGGACATAGTTATGCAATTGTGGACGAGGTTGACAGTATTTTGGTTGATGAGGCAAGAACTCCGCTTATTATCTCTGGCGTGGGTGACAAATCTACCGCTCTTTATGAACAGGCAAATCATTTTGCAAGAACCCTTAAATCACGTATTGTTGTTGAAACCGACAGCAAGGCTGAGGATGAAGAGGTTTTTGGTGATGTTGATTATGTTATAGACGAAAAGGCAAAGACAGCAATTCTTACCCCCGAGGGTGTAAAAAAGGTTGAGGCGGCTTTTGGAATAGAAAATCTTACTGACCCTGAAAACGCAACAATTTCACATCACGTAAATCAGGCAATCAAAGCCAATGGTATTATGAAACGTGACAAGGATTATGTCATCAAAGACGGTCAGGTTATAATTGTTGATGAGTTTACTGGTCGTCTTATGTTCGGCAGACGTTATAGCGATGGTCTTCATCAGGCAATTGAGGCTAAGGAAGGTGTTAAGGTTGAAAACGAGAGCAAAACCCTTGCGACAATCACCTTCCAGAATTTCTTCCGTCTTTATGATAAACTGTCGGGTATGACAGGTACGGCGCTTACCGAAGAAACCGAATTTCGTGAAATATATAATCTTGATGTCGTGGTTATTCCCACAAACAAACCGTTAATTCGTCAGGACCTGCCAGACATAATTTATAAAACAGAAAACGGCAAGTATAATGCAGTTATTGCCGAGGTTGAAAAGGCACATGACAAGGGTCAACCAGTGCTTATAGGTACAGTTTCAATCGAAAAGTCTGAAAGGCTCAGCGGAATGCTTAAACGAAAAGGCATAAAGCATAATGTGCTGAATGCTAAAATGCACGAAAAGGAAGCCGAGATTGTTGCTCAGGCTGGTAAGCTTGGGGCGGTTACAATTGCCACGAATATGGCAGGCCGTGGTACGGATATTGTGCTTGGAGGTAATGCAGAGTTCCTTGCAAAAGACGAAATGGCAAAGATGGGCTTTACTCCTGAGCTGATTGTTCAGGCGACAGGCTTTGCTGAAACCGATGATGCTGAAATCATAAATGCAAGAGCAACCTTTAAGGAACTTAACGATAAATATAAGGCGCAAATCGAGCCTGAGCAGAAAAAGGTTCTTGAGGCAGGTGGTTTGTATATCATTGGTACAGAACGTCACGAAAGCCGCAGAATTGACAATCAGCTCCGTGGCCGTGCAGGCCGTCAGGGGGATGCAGGCAAGTCAAGATTTTTTCTTTCACTTGAGGATGACCTGATGCGTTTGTTTGCTGCCGAGCGAATCAGCAGGATTATGGAAATAGCGGGCTTTGGTGATGACGAGGCAATCGACAGCAAGCTGTTTTCAAACACCCTTGAGGTTGCCCAAGCAAGAGTTGAGGGTCGCAATTTTGATATAAGAAAGCATGTTCTCAGCTATGACGATGTTAACAATCAGCAACGTGAAATGATATATAAGCAGAGAGATGATGTTCTTGACGGAGTTGATTTAAAGGCAACTATTGAAAAGATGATGCGCAGCGTTGTTCAGGATATTGTGTCAATGAATACGGGCGGTACTCCTCACGCAGAAGATTGGATGTGGGATACAATCCGTGACAGACTGACAGCAGTTTTCGGCGGATTTGAAGAGGGCGACCTTGAATTTGAGGAAATCGAGATTGACCGAATGACCGTTGATTCCCTTACTGATGATTTGATGGAGAAAGTTCTTAAAAAATATGTCGGTCAGGAAGAATTGTTTGGCGATGCAATACGTGAGGTAGAGCGAATAATCCTTCTTCGCACGGTCGATGCAAAATGGATGGATCATATCGACAATATGGAACAGCTACGTCAGGGTATCTCACTTCGCGCATATGCTCAACGTGACCCGGTTGTTGAATATAAGTTTGAGGCTATGGATATGTTTGATGAAATGATTGTCTCAATCAAGGAAGAAACTGTGAGAGGTCTCTTCCACGTACGCCCCGAGGCAACCATCGAGCGCAAGCAGGTGGCAAAACCCATTGCGGAAAATCACGGCGGCGACGGAAGTATACAAAAAAAACCTGTTGTCAAAGGTGAAAAGGTTGGCAGAAACGACCTCTGTCCCTGTGGCAGTGGTAAAAAATATAAACAATGCTGTCTTGGTAAGAACGAGCAGTAAAAAGAGTTAAAAATATCTTTAAAGGATGTGAAAATGTGATAGAGTTTGATGAGTACAAGCTGGAGCTTGACGGAATGGAAAAAGATATTACAGATTTGAGGGATTCACTTTAACATCGAAAAAACGATGGAAGAAATCTCCGAACTTGATTCAAAAACTATGGAGCCCGATTTCTACAGCGATATGGATGCCGCAGGCAAGGTTCTGCAAAGAATAAAGGGTTTGAAGAACAAGGTTGAAAGATACGATGCGCTTTATGGTACGTGGGATGATTTGACAACCCTTGTGGCGCTTGCCATTGAAGAAGAGGATATAACCGTTCTTGACGAGGTGAAGCAGGGCTTTAAGGCACTTTCTGAAAACCTAAGTTCTATGAAGCTTGAAACCTTGCTTTCGGGCAAGTATGACGGCAACAATGCCATCCTTACCCTTCACGCAGGGGCAGGCGGTACCGAGGCACAGGACTGGTGCGAGATGCTTTATCGTATGTATACTCGCTGGGCAGAACGCCGGGGCTTTAAGGTTGAAACCCTTGATTTTCTTGACGGCGAAGAAGCGGGTATAAAAAGTGTCACCTTTCAGATTGAAGGTGTCAATGCCTATGGCTATGCAAAGTGCGAAAAGGGTGTTCACCGTTTGGTAAGAATTTCGCCATTTGATTCGTCAGGCAGACGGCATACCTCATTTGCATCACTTGATGTTATGCCCGAAATTGACGACGATATTGAGATAAACATTAATCCCGAGGATTTAAAGGTTGACACCTACCGTGCCAGCGGTGCAGGGGGACAGCACGTTAATAAAACCGAGTCTGCAATACGCATAACGCACCTTCCGACAGGTGTAATCGTGACTTGCCAGAACGAACGTTCACAGCATAAGAATCGCGAAACAGCAATGAAAATGCTGAAATCAAAGCTTGTTGAAATTGCCGAACGTGAGCAGAAGGAAAAGATTGAGGACCTTAAAGGTGTACAAATGGAAATTGGCTGGGGTAGCCAGATACGTTCATATGTATTCCACCCATACAGTATGGTTAAAGACCACAGAACCAATTTTGAAACAGGTAATACTGGTGCAGTTATGGACGGCGACATTGATGGATTTATTGATGCATATCTTACAGCACTATCCCGCGGAGAGCTTGAAAAATAGGGAGGAAACAGATTATGTTTGAAAAATTATCATTTATAGAAAAACAGCACGATGAGCTTGCATCAAAAATCAGCGACCCATCTGTTATGGCGGATATGGACAGCTGGCGTAAGCTATGCAAGGAACATTCGGATATGACTCCCATTGTGGAAAAGTATAAAGAATATAAAGCAAATATGAACACCATCAATGATGCCAGAGAGATGCTTGACGACCCTGATACAGACAAGGATTTTAAAGAAATGCTTCAGGACGAGATTTCACAGGCAAAGGCGAATATCGAGTGTATCGAGAGTGAACTTAAAATTCTGCTCCTTCCCAAGGACCCCAACGATGACAAAAACGTTATTGTTGAAATCCGTGGCGGTGCAGGCGGTGACGAGGCGGCACTTTTTGCGGCAGACCTTTACAGAATGTATTCAATGTATGCCGAATCAAAGCGTTGGAAGACCGAAATTATGAACCTCAGTGAAATCGGCATCGGCGGTATTAAGGAAGTTTCGTTTATGATAGAGGGTCAGGGTGCATATAGCCGTCTTAAGTATGAAAGTGGTGTTCATCGTGTTCAGCGTGTTCCTGAAACCGAATCTCAGGGCAGAATTCATACATCAACTGTTACTGTTGCGGTTCTTCCCGAGGCAGAGGAGGTTGACTTTGAAATTAACCCTGCCGACCTCCAAATTGATACTTATCGTGCAAGCGGTGCAGGTGGCCAGCACGTTAACAAAACCGAGTCTGCAATACGCATTACTCACATTCCCACAGGTGTAATTGTAGAGTGTCAGGACGAGCGTTCACAGCACAAAAACAAGGATAAGGCAATGAAGGTTCTCCGTTCAAGACTGTATGAGGCAGAGCTTCAAAAACAGCAGGATGCCATTGCCGCAGACCGCAAAAGTCAGGTGGGAACTGGCGACCGCAGCGAGAGAATAAGAACATATAACTTCCCCCAGGGACGTGTTTCTGACCACAGAATTGGTCTTACATTATACAAAATCGAGGCTATTATGAACGGTGACATTGATGAGATTATCGATGCGCTTATCACAACTGACCAGAGTGAAAAATTAAAGCTTCAGGGTGAGGGCAACTAAATAAAAAGTAAAACGGAGATTTTAAATACCTTATGCTTTGATATTGAATTCTTTCAATGGTTTTAAAATGTTAAATGTCGAATTTTATTAAAAAGGAGAATAAAAATGGATTTACTTAAACTTTCAGAAAACTATTACGAGGAAATGCTTGAACTGATTCACGATATATGTGTTATTCCGGCGCCTTCAGGATTTGAAGAAAAAAGAGCAGAATTTGTGCTTAAATACCTTAAGGACTTAGGTATTGATAATGCACACATTGACGAAGCAAAAAATGTGGTTTGCACTCTTGGTGAGCCAAGCGATGATATATCGGTTTTCATGGCACACACCGATACTGTGTTTCCTTTTGATGTCCCTCTTAACTATGTTGACGACGGTGAAAAAATCCATTGTCCAGGTGTAACAGACGATGTTGCTTGTCTTGTTATTATGCTTGTGTGCATAAAACATATTGTTAAAAGTGATATCAAACTAAACCGAACCATTATGTTTGTAGCCAATGCATGCGAAGAAGGTCTTGGCAATCTTAAAGGATGTCGTCAGATTTTCAAAGACTATGGCGACAGAATAAAACATATGTTCACCTTTGATGGTGGTTATCATCATATGGTTGATGACAGTGTTGGTTCTCACCGTTATGAAGTAACTGCCATAACAGAGGGTGGTCATTCCTTTGGTGGTTTTGGCAACCGTAATGCTATAAATGTGCTTGCAGGCATCATTTCGGAAATATATAAAATCGAAGTACCTAAGCGAGATAACAGTAGAACTACATATAATGTAGGAACTATAAAAGGCGGCACAAGCGTAAACACTATAGCACAAAATGCCACATTGCTTTGTGAGTACCGTTCCAACAATGTAGAGTGCCTTGCCATTATGGAAAAAAATTTTGCTGAAATTTTTGAAAATGCAAAGGAAAATTGCCGGGAATTAAAGGTTGATCTTGTAGGTAATCGTCCTTGCATGGATAATATGGATATGGAAAAGTTAAAGGCTCTTTCTGATTTTGTATGCTCTGTTCAAACAAAATACAGCAACTGCGAAGTAAAAAGAGGCGGTGCATCAACCGATGCAAATATTCCTCATTCTCTCGGAATACCTGCAATATGTGTAGGTGTGTATGTCGGCGGCGGTGCTCATACGACCGAAGAATGGCTTCTGAAGGAATCATTAAAACCTGGATTTGCAATCGCTATGGAACTTATTTTAACTGAAGGAAAGTTGTTTTAATACATTTTGCAGAAATAATATAGATGTAATGGGATTATTTTGGGGTGATGCAAAATACAATAAACTTTTTGACCCTGACTTGACAAAATCATAAGTGTTATACAGGCGAAATATAATTTACGAAAAAGAGGTTTTGTTTCTATGGAAACAAGAATTTTTGAAAGTACAACTGAAGATTTGAAAGAGGCGGCAGAATTAATCCAAAAGGGCGAAACCGTGATTTTTCCGACCGAAACGGTTTATGGTCTTGGAGCAAATGCACTTGACCCCAACGCGGTTAAAAAAATATTTCTGGCAAAGGGCAGACCTTCTGATAATCCGTTGATTGTGCATATTTCTAAAGCTGAGGATATGGATGCATTGGCAGATGAAATACCCCAAAGTGCAGTTGCTTTGGCTGAAAAATTCTGGCCAGGGCCTTTGACTGTTATTTTGAAAAAGAAACCTTGCATTTCCGATACTGTTTCAGCAGGACTTGAAACGGTTGGAATACGCCTTCCTGAAAATAAAATTGCAAGAGATTTTATTGCTGAGTGCGGTTTTCCTATTGCGGCACCAAGCGCTAACATTTCGGGCAAACCAAGCCCCACATCTTTTGAACATGTTTTTGAGGATATGAACGGCAGAGTTGCGGGGATAATTAAAGGTGATGAATGCAGGGTCGGTGTTGAGTCTACGGTAATTGATATGACAACTGAAATTCCCACGGTTTTAAGACCGGGCGGTATTTCGGTTGAACAGCTTCGGGAGGTCTTAGGTGAAGTTCGCATCAGTAGTGAACTGAAGAAGGATGATATTCCCAAAGCTCCAGGAATGAAATATAAGCATTATTCACCGAAAGCATCCGTATACATTTTAAAGGGAACAGTAGAGGCTGTATCACAGTTTGTGACAAAAAGATGTGTTTTTTCAAGGGTGGCAGTTCTTGCATTTGACGAGATGAAGGAGATGTTGCCTGAATGTTCTCATATTCTTTCTCTTGGGTCGATGAACTCATCCGAAGATGCAGCAAATCGTTTGTTTGAGTCTTTGCGTGAGTGCGACAGATTAGGCGTTAAAGAGGTATATGCTCCCGAAATTCCAGATAACGGACTTTGGAGGGCGGTTAAAAACCGTTTATACAAGGCTGCAGCGGGAAGATTGCTTGATGCAAAAAGCGCAAAATCTGTTCTGTTTGTATGTACAGGCAATACCTGCAGAAGTCCTATGGCAGAAGGAATTTATAACAGTCTGGGGCGGAATGGTGTTGCGTCATCAGCTGGACTTTGCGTAACTTCTGCAACGGGCCCAGAGAAGAATGCCATTTATGCGGTAAAACAATGGGGAATTGATATCTCAAATCATACTCCACGGCAGACAACCCAAAATATGTTGGATTGTGCAGATTTTGTAATTACTATGACGACCGAGCACAAGTGGATTTTGCCTGATGATGAAAAGGTGTGCACGTTAAAGGAGCTTGCCGGTGAATATGGAAACGTAGCTGACCCCTACGGAGGCAGCAATGAGATTTATGAAAAATGTGCAGACGAAATAAAAAATTTGATTGAGAAGATAAAAGTATGATAAATTATGTACCAATGGAGAGCTGTCATCTTGACGGTCTTGTATCGGTTGAGGCAGAATGTTTTAATTCGGGCTACGGACAGAGCACTTTTGAAAAAGAACTTGAAAACAAAATTGCAACCTACTTTGTGGCAGAGGAAGACGGCAAAGTTCTTGGCTATGCAGGGCTTTGGAATATATGCGGCAATGCAGATATTATGAATATCGGTGTCCTGAGTAAATACAGAAGATGTGGCATTGCAATAAGACTGCTTTCGGAGCTTGAAAAATACTGTCTTGAAAACAGTATTTTTGAAATTAACCTTGAGGTAAGAATTGGCAATATTCCCGCGCGTGAGCTTTATAAAAAGATGGGATATAAGGAAATTTCCGTCAGAAAAGGCTATTATAGCGGAAAGGAAGACGGCGTTGTAATGAAGAAAATTTTAACGGAGGATAGGCTATGAAAATACTTGCCATTGAAAGCTCCTGTGACGAAACGGCTGCTTCGGTTGTTGAGGATGGGTGCAGAGTGCTTTCAAATGTGATAAATACTCAAATTGAGCTGCATAAGACCTTTGGCGGTGTTGTGCCCGAGGTTGCATCACGCAAGCATATTGAAAATATTAGCGATGTGGTTGACAAAGCCTTGTCGGATTGCAATATGACGTTAGGTGACATTGATGCCATTGCAGTAACCTATGGCCCTGGTCTTGTAGGTGCCCTTTTGGTTGGTGTCTCAACGGCAAAGGGACTTAGCTTTATGACTAAAAAACCGCTTATTCCCGTTCATCACATAAAAGGACACATCTGTGCCAATTATATTGAAAATCCTGATTTCAAGCCGCCCTTTATTTGTCTTGTGGCGTCGGGAGGACACAGCCATATTGTGCATGTTAAGGATTATAATACTTATAAGGTCCTTGCAAAAACCAATGATGATGCAGCAGGCGAAGCCTTTGACAAGGTTTCAAGAGTTCTTGGGCTTGGATATCCGGGTGGACCAGCTATTCAGAAATGTGCACATGAGGGCAATCCCGATGCGATAAAGTTTCCCAGAGTGAATATGGGCGATGACGGCTTTGATTTCAGCTTCAGCGGAGTTAAAACCGCAGTTATCAATTATATTCACAACGCAGAGCAAAAGGGAATTGAAATAAACAAGCCTGATGTTGCGGCATCCTTTCAGGAGGCAGTGACAGATGTACTCAGCCGACATCTTATAGAATGTGCAAAGAAATATGACGTGACACAAATTGCCCTTGCTGGTGGTGTTGCGGCAAACAAGGCTCTGCGTGAAAGAGTGGAGAAGCTGGCTGCGAAAAGCGGTATGACTTTTGCTTGTCCATCATTATCTCTCTGTACAGATAATGCAGCCATGATTGGCTGTGCTGCATATTTTGAGTATCAGGCAGGTGTGATTGCTGATATGTCGCTTAATGCCGTGGCAAATTTACCCTTAGAATAAATTTTGAAATATTTCAACCAGCTTGAATTTTATCTCAACAGGTACTGATTCGGAACTTTTGGTTATAAGCTGGTATTCCGATGGTGAGAGGCTATTTTTTAGCTGTTCGTGTGAATCCTTTGATACTGACACAATTCCATCAGTAAAACAAAGGGGAGGGTACATAACGCACCACCAGTTTTCGCCTTTTGCCTCGCCTATGCTTATGTTTACAGCATTATATTTTCCGCTTGGCAAGGAGATATTTTCGTATACCTTAGTGGGAAAAGCCTGTTCGCCGACAGAAACTGTTGCATTATAGCCAAATCCACGGCTGCGGATTTCATTTTCTGCGATTTCTTTTATAAATCCTAAGTTTTTACGGGCAAGGTCAAGAGCCTCATGAGGATTTGCAGTTTGACTGAAAATATGGGCAGTTTCACTTAGGATGCGGTCACGAACCTGCAACTTCAGTTTCTGGTCAGCATCTGAATTACTGTTTGCTACAATATGCAAACGAACAACTGCATCAGCAATGTCTGCACTTGCGGACTTTGCATACGACAAAATGATGGTGAATAAAAGTGTAAGGGTGAGAAACAATGCGAAAAAACGTGTTTTGTTTATGTAATGCATAAAAAATTTCCTTTCAATTGTAAATTTTGTTGCATAGGAAAGTGTTGACAGATTTTTTTAATTTATACATATTGATTTTTTAGATGTTGTAGTTTAAAATTATTTAAGATAGGAATGATTTGAAATGAAAAAACTGAATGTTTGTGTGTTGTTTGGCGGTGTATCAAGCGAACATACTGTGTCCGAGGTTTCGGCGTCAGCTGTGCTTGACAATATTGACCGCAACAAGTATGAAGTATTTCCCGTGGGTATAACCAACGAGGGAAAATGGCTTTTATATGACGGCGAAATTGAAAACATAAGAAATCACTCATGGGAAAGCGGGAAAACGGTTTCTGCCATAATTTCCCCTGACAGTTGCGACAAGGCATTGGTTGTGTTTGGTGAAAATGGTGCTGAAAAGATTAAAATAGATGTTGTGTACCCCGTTCTTCATGGTAAAAACGGCGAGGATGGAACGGTTCAGGGTCTTTGTGAGCTTGCGGGAATTCCATATGTGGGCAGTGGTGTTATAGGCAGTGCCGCTTGTATGGATAAGTGCATAGCAAAAATTTTATTTGAAAAGGCTGGTATCCCTCAGGCAAACTGGGTGGAATTAAAGCTTGGTGACAATGTTGATTTTGAATTGATTGAAACAAAGCTGGGCTATCCTTGCTTTATAAAGCCATCATCGGCAGGCTCGTCAGTGGGTGTAACCAAAGCCGCAAACCGTAACGAGCTGCAAGCAGGCATAAAGTTGGCACTTGAGCACGATTATAAGGTGCTTATTGAGGAGGCAATTGATGCCCGCGAAGTTGAATGTGGAGTGATGGGAAACCTTGACCCTGTCACCGCAGATGTTCTTGGTGAAATCAAGCCTGCAAATGAATTCTATGACTTTAATGCAAAGTATGAAGATGCAGCATCAAAGCTGATTATTCCCGCAGATGTGACATCCGAAACCGAGGCTAGAATTAAAGAGCTTGCAGTCCGTGCATACAAAATTTGCGAATGCAGGGGACATTCGCGTGTTGATTTCTTTATCGACAGACGTGACGGCAGACTTATTTTGAACGAGATAAATACCATTCCGGGCTTTACCCCCATAAGTATGTATCCCAAGGTTTGGGAACATTCGGGAGTGCCAATGAGGGATGTAATTGATAAGCATATTGAGCTTGCACTCAGCAGAGAGGATTAGTAAAATGGATAGACGGCCAATTGGCGTTTTTGATTCGGGACTTGGAGGTCTGACTTGCGTAAAGGAAATAATGAAGATAATGCCAAATGAAGATGTTATTTATTTCGGTGATACAGGCAGAGTTCCGTATGGAACACGGGAGAGGGATACCCTGCTTAAATATGTGCGCCAGGATATCAGATTTCTTGAAACCTTTGATATAAAAATGATAATAATTGCCTGCGGAACAGCAAGCAGTGCGGCTCTTCCGTGGATTTCAAGCGAGTTCGGCACCGAGATTATCGGTGTTGTAGAGCCTGCTGTACATGCTGCGGTGAATGCAACAAAAACTAAACGTATTGGCGTTCTGGGAACTTCAGGAACAATAAAAAGCGGCAAATACCCAGAGTTCATAAAGAGTATCTGCCCTGATGCACAGGTGTTCCCAAAGGCGTGCCCCATGTTTGTTCCGTTGGTTGAAAATGGCTATGCAGACAGCGATGTTACAGGAATTATAGCACGGGAATATCTTGAAGATATAAAGAAAAATGATATAGATACCTTGATTTTAGGTTGTACGCATTATCCCTTGCTTAAATCAGTAATTGCAGAAATTATGGGCAGTGATATTACACTGATTGATTCAGGGGCGGCAGCAGCTCATTTTGCGTTTAAACAGCTTAAGAGCCGTGATATGCTGAGTGATAAAAATAGTGGCAGATACAATTATTATGTGAGTGACTCGGCTGCTGATTTTGCAAAGCTGGGCGGAATGTTTTTAAGCCGTCCGATTGGTGAAAGTGTTGCCAAGGTTGACATTGAAAAGTATTAAATAAGGTGAGGATAAATGGAAAATAATGCAATGATATATCTTAAAACTCTGCAATCGGTTGACGGGGAGAAGGATATGGATGAAATAGAGCTCCAGACCAAGGGTACATTTGCTCTGAAAAACAATAAATTTTATATTATATATGAAGAAAGTGAGCTTACGGGTTTTGAGGATACAACTACAACAATCAAGGTGTCGGATGATGTGGTATGTATGACACGAAAGGGGAAATACAACAGCCGTATGGAATTTCGTCTTGGTGAAAAATGTCTGTGTAGCTATAACACACCATTCGGGGTAATTCCTGTGGGTGTAAATCCTATATCGGTTGAGAATAATTTAAGTGAGAATGGCGGAAATCTTGCTATTGAGTATATTTTGGATATAGATAATAATGATTACCTTATTAATCGCCTGAAACTGACGGTTGAAAGAACAGTATCATAAAACACAAGAAAATTTATGCCTCTTGGGGCAGAATGGAGATAGATATGAGTATTATTGAAAATTCAAAAAAGAAAATAGGACAAGCGCTTGCAACGGCTTTTGAAAAAGCGGTAAATGACGGAATTCTTACTGCACCTGCAGATATTAATATTGCTGAAAAAATTCAGTTGGAAGTTCCTAAGGACGAACAGCACGGCGATTTTGCCTGCAATATTGCGATGCTTCTTGCGAAGGATTTGCGTATGCCTCCAAGAAAAATTGCCGAGGCGATTGCGTCAGGCATTGAAACAGGCGGCGAAATCGAAAAGGTAGAGGTTGCAGGAGCAGGCTTTATCAATTTTTATCTGTCAAATGCAAGACTTTATAATGTAATGTCCGAAATTGAGAAACAGGGCAGTGACTACGGTAGAATTGATATGGGCAAGGGCAAAAAGGTTATGGTGGAGTTTGTGAGCGCCAATCCAACCGGTCCTATGCATATGGGAAATGCTCGTGGCGGTGCATTGGGTGACTGCATGGCAAGTGTGCTTGAATATGCTGGCTATGATGTAACCCGCGAATTTTATGTAAACGATGCCGGCAACCAGATTGAAAAGTTTGGAAAGTCTTTAGAGGCAAGATACATTCAGCAATTAAAGGGCGAAGATGCAATTGAATTCCCAGAGGACGGTTACCACGGCGATGATATAACCGAGCATGCAAAGGCGTTCATTGCTATTGAGGGTGACAAGTATCTTGATGCATCTTCTGAGGAGAGAAAGGCGGCATTGGTGGGTTATGCCCTTGAAAAGAATGTAAATTACCTTAAGACCGACCTTGAAAAATACCGTATCTTTTATGATGTGTGGTTCCGTGAAAGTGAGCTTCACAAATCAGGCAAGGTTCAGGAAGCAATTGACCGTTTAACCAAAGCCGGATATACCTATGAAGAAGACGGCGCAATCTGGATTAACTGTGAAAAAATGGGACTCGAGAAGAACGAGGTTCTTGTTCGCAACAACGGTATACCCACATACTTTGCAGCAGATATTGCATATCACATTAACAAAATAGAAACCCGTGGCTATGACCTTTGTATTGACGTATGGGGTGCAGACCATCACGGCCACATTGCAAGAATGAAGGCGGCTCTTGCGGCTTGCGGTATTGACCCTGATAAATTTGAGGTTTCGATAATGCAGCTTGTTCGTCTTACCCGTGATGGTGAGGCTGTAAGAATGTCAAAGCGTACTGGAAAAGCAATCACTCTGACAGACCTTCTGGAGGATGTTTCTGTTGATGCGGCAAGATTTTTGTTTAATATGCGTATGGCAGGCAGTCATCTTGATTTTGACCTTGATTTGGCTGTTAAGCAGGAAAGCGAAAACCCTGTATATTATGTTCAGTATGCCCACGCAAGAATTTGCAGTATTATAAGAGTGCTGAGTGAAGAAGGCATTGAAGTAAAGAATTTTGCAGAAATTTCACCCGAGGTTCTTTGCGAAAAGGAAGAAATTGCCCTTCTTAAAAAGCTCTGTGACCTTCCCGAAGAAATCAGAGCAGCAGCTGAAACCCGTGAGCCTGCCAAAATTACAAGATATGTTATGGATTTGGCATCGGCATTCCATACCTTTTATAACGCTTGTCGTGTTAAGGTTGAGGATGAAAAGGTGATGAGTGCACGTCTTAAACTTGTTGACAGCACAAGAATTGTAATTCAGGGTGTACTTAAAATGCTCAAGATTACAGCACCCGAAAAGATGTAAGGAGAGATGTTTTATGAAAAGAATTTCAAAAAAACTGACAGCTTTTTTGCTGATAGTGGCGGTTGTTCTTTCGTATACTGTTGTTTTTGCTGAAGAAACAGCAAAGACTTATAAATATTCTGACTATATAAAGAATATCGCAAAGAACATATCTCTATTTGGCAGATATGATGACTTGATTGTAAACAATCTGTATCTCACAGCTCTTGACGCGATAATTGAAGAAAATCCCGAACTTTACCAAACCGCAGTAAGGGCTATGGTTGAGTCGGTGGACGAAAACTCGGCATATTACAACGAAGACGAGGCAAAGCAGTTCTTAGAAACTCTTGAGGACGAGGTAATAGGCATCGGTGTAAGCGTTCTTTATCAAAACGGCAATATTGTTGTATCTCAGCCTATACCCGGTTCTCCTGCCGAAAATGCAGGTATCAGGGCAGGGGATATAATTATTTCCGCAGACGGAATTAATCTAAAAGATATGGTTTTTGAAACTGCCCTTGATTATATTCGTGGCAAGGAAGGAACAACCGTAACGGTTACGGTTGTACGTTCAGGATTTGAAGAGCCTATAGATTTTACAATGGTACGTGAAAAGGTTTCATCTTCATCTGTAGACTATAAACTGATAGAGCAGGACGGAAAGAGAATAGCAAGGATTATCGTGTATTCCTTTACCGAAAATGTTGCGGCCCAGTTTGCCGAAGCGATGTTGAAAGCGGATGCTGCCGGTGTGAAAGATATAATTATAGACCTTCGCAATAACGGCGGCGGTTTTCTTGAACAAGCAGTTAGAATTGCCGATATGTTTTTGCCCGAGGGCAAGGTTATCACTACCGAGGACCACAAGGTTGATGTTCTGGACAAGGTTTATAATGCAACCGGTAAGGCAAAAGACTATAATGTGGTAATTTTAATAAACGAAATGAGTGCCAGTGCCTCCGAGGTGCTTACTGCGGCACTTACCGAGAACGAGGCGGCAATAGCTATAGGAACAAAGTCCTTTGGAAAGGGTACAGTTCAGGCAATGTATGATGTTCCTGAGAATGCATTGATGAAATTTACAGTTGCATATTATCTGACACCAAATGGAAATAATATTCACCAGAAGGGAATAACACCTTCATCGGTTGTTCAGAATTCAACAGTTCCGGTGGATATGACACAATTTTCCTATTTTGATTTGACTAAGACCTACAAGATAGGTGACAAAGGTGCAGCGGTGGAAAATGCCAAAAAAATGCTTGAAACTTTGGGTATCTATATTGGTGAAGTAAATGATATTTATGACGAAAATCTTAAAAGTGCGGTGAAAGTCTATCAGCAGGCAAAAGGCCTTTATCCCTATGGTGTTCTTGATATAACAACACAAATGAATTTGTATGAAACATTAAGAACTACCGAAATTGAGGTTGATGACCAGTTGCAGGCTGCGATTGATACGTTTTAAATAATAACAAAATGAAAGGACAAATAAAAAATGAGCGAAAATTGTACACATGATTGTTCAAGCTGTGGTGAAAAATGCAGCTCCAGAACCGAAGAACAGAGCTTTCTTGCTCCCAAAAATTCAATGAGTGATATAAAATCCGTTATCGGTATTGTCAGCGGCAAAGGCGGCGTTGGTAAGTCACTTGTTACATCATTGATGGCGGCAGGTATGCAGAGAGAGGGCTATCGCAGTGCGATACTTGATGCTGATATTACCGGCCCTTCAATCCCCAAACTATTTGGTATTACGGCAAAGGCTGAGGGAACAGAGTATGGCATTATGCCTGCTGTCAGCCGTGGCGGCACAAAAATAATGTCAATCAATCTGCTGCTTGAAAACGATACTGACCCTGTTGTGTGGCGTGGACCAGTTATCGGCGGAACAGTTAAGCAGTTTTGGACGGATGTTATATGGGAGGATGTTGACTGTATGTTTGTTGATATGCCTCCTGGCACAGGCGATGTACCTTTGACAGTTTTTCAGTCATTGCCTGTTGATGGTATTATTGTTGTTACATCACCTCAGGAGCTGGTTTCAATGATTGTCCAAAAGGCTGTAAATATGGCAAAGCTGATGAACATTCCCATACTCGGCATTGTTGAAAATATGAGCTATGTTGAATGTCCAAACTGTGAAGAAAAAATTCATATATTTGGTGAAAGCAAGCTTGATGATGTTGCAAAGAGCTTTGGCTTGAAGGCTCTTGGCAGAATTCCGATGAAAGCTGACATTGCTGCAAGATGTGATGCCGGAAAGGTTGAAGCAGTTGAAAGTTTATCTTGGCTGGGTGATGCAATAGATGCAGTAAAAGCACTTGTTAAAAATTAATATAAAGGGGTAAAGAGCTGTTTGAAACGTTGTTTTAAACAGCTCTGCCTTTTAGGGATAGTTTTCCTTGACTTAAAGAGAGAAAAATGATACAATATATGAAAATAAAAATGGCGGAGTGTGACCGGGTTAGGACTGAAGATATGTTTTTATCGGATAAATGGAAGGATTATGAGCTGCTTGACACAAGCAGAGGAGAAAAACTGGAACGTTGGGGAGATATCATTCTCAGACGCCCCGACCCACAGATTGTGTGGGATGTTGAAGATGCAAAGGCTGACTCTGTATGGAAAGGGGCAGATGCCCATTATATACGCAGCAATACCGGCGGCGGTCATTGGGAAAGCCGCAAGGGTATGCCCGATAGCTGGACTGTTAGATACCGTGATTTGAGATTTGGTATCAAGATGATGGGCTTTAAGCACACTGGGCTTTTTCCCGAGCAGGCAACCAACTGGGATTGGTTTTCGGATATAATAAAAAAGTCGGGCAGACGTGATATAAATGTTCTTAATTTGTTTGCCTATACCGGCGGTGCTACTATGGCAGCAGCAGCAGCAGGGGCTGCGGTTTGCCATGTTGATGCCTCAAAGGGTATGGTTGGCTGGGCAAAGGAAAATGCAGTGTTATCAGGCCTTGATAAGTGCCCTATCAGATATATTGTTGATGATGTTAAAAAGTTTACCGAGCGTGAAATCCGTCGTGGCAGAAAGTATGATGCGGTAATTATGGACCCGCCGTCTTACGGCAGAGGTCCATCAGGCGAGGTATGGAAGATAGAAGACGAGCTGTTTGACTTGGTTAAGCTTTGTATGGGTGTTTTGTCGGATGAGCCGTTGTTCTTTTTGATAAATTCATACACAACAGGTCTTTCGGGCGGGGTGCTTGAAAATATATATAAGATGACTCTGCTGAAGAAATTTGGCGGAACGGTGTCGGTGGACGAGATAGGGCTTCCTGTGACTAAGAACGGACTTGTGCTGCCCTGTGGATATTCCGGCAGGTGGAGCAAATAGTCAAGCTTCAGGGAGTCGAACGAAGGTGAAAAACTTGGACAAAATTACAGAAACAATAATTGAAATAAATAACCTTGAGTTTAATTATGAGGATGCAGACGAACAACAGGATGCGGTTATAAAGGGAGTCAGTCTGTCGGTTAAAAAGGGCGAGTTTCTTGCTGTGCTTGGGCACAATGGCTCGGGCAAATCCACTCTTGCAAAGCACCTCAATGCAATTCTTGTTCCGCAAAAGGGAAAGATTCTGGTAGATGGAATTGACACCGCAAATGAGGACAAACTGTATGATATAAGGCAAAGAGTGGGAATGGTGTTTCAAAACCCTGACAATCAGCTTGTGGCAACCATTGTTGAGGAAGATGTGGCGTTTGCTCCTGAAAATCTTGGTGTAGAACCGGCTGAAATTCGCAAACGTGTTGATTATGCACTGGATGCCGTAAATATGACAGAATTTATTCATCACGCACCACATATGCTCAGCGGCGGACAAAAGCAAAGAATTGCCATAGCAGGTGTTCTGGCAATGAAGCCCGAGGTACTTGTTATGGACGAGCCAACTGCAATGCTTGACCCCGTTGGCAGACGTGAAATTATGAATACAGTTAAAAAACTCAACCGCGAAGAAAATATGACTGTGGTAATGATAACACATTTTATGGAGGAGGCAGCGCAGGCTGATCGTGTTATTGTTATGGACCACGGCAGAATTGTTATGGAAGGAACCCCAAAGACAGTTTTTAGTCAAGTTGAAAAGCTGAAGAAAATTGGTCTTGACGTTCCACAAACGACAGAATTGCTCTATGACCTTAAAAAATCAGGCGTGAATATTGATGCAGATTTGCTGACAATTGACGAATGTGCAGAAGAACTGTTGAGGCGAATAGGAGAAATCAAGGGAGGTGTCGCAGATGATAAAGCTCAGTGATGTAAGCTATGTTTATATGAGTGGCGGCCCCTTTGAAAAGACGGCGTTGGAGGATATAAATCTTAATCTCAAAACAGGTGAATTTGTGGGATTAATCGGGCATACAGGCTCGGGAAAATCAACACTTATTCAGCTTATGGCGGGGCTGATTAAGCCAAGCGGCGGCACTGTTGAAATTGACGGACAAAAGCTGCATACAAAAGGCTGTGATATGCGAAAAATAAGATTTCAGATTGGTCTTGTGATGCAGTATCCCGAATATCAGCTTTTTGAGGAAACCGTGTTTAAGGACATAGCTTTTGGCCCGAAGAATATGGGATTGCCCGAGGAAGATATAAAACGTCGTGTTTATTTTGCGGCAGATTTGGTGGGCTTAAATCGGGATTTGCTTGAAAAATCACCGTTTGAACTTTCAGGAGGTCAGAAACGGCGTGTTGCCATTGCCGGGGTGCTTGCCATGGAACCCAAATTCCTTATTCTTGATGAACCGACAGCAGGCCTTGACCCTGCAGGCAGAGATGAAATTCTTCATAAAATCCGTGATATGCACCGAAGGTTGGGTATAACAGTTATTCTGGTGTCACACAGTATGGAGGACATTGCAGGTCTTGCAGACAGAATTGTGGTTATGAATCATGGAAGGGTTGAAATGACAGGAAAACCTGCAGAGATTTTTAAATCTGCCGCCAAATTAAAAGAAATCGGCCTTTCTGTGCCGCAGATTACACAGGTATGTACAAGGCTTCGTAATGCCGGAATTCCTGTCCCTGACGGGATATATACGGTAGCGATGGCAAAGGCAGAGATAGAAAAATTATTTAAATGACGAAACGAGATGATTGACATATGCTGAAGGATATTACTTTGGGACAATATTTTCCGGGAAATTCTCTTATTCACCGGCTTGACCCAAGAACCAAAATTCTTTGTTTAATTGTCTACATTACCATAATATTTTGCATCAAAGGCTTTATAGGCTACGGAATTCTTGCAGTATTTACGGCTTTATTTATTTTTTCATCAAAAATACCATTCCGTTTTGTGATTAAAGGTCTTAAGCCTATTATGGTTTTTGTGGTTATAACTGCACTTTTTAATCTGTTTTTAACAAACGGAAGAGTCATCTGGAGCTGGTTTTTTTTGAAAATTACAGCGGAAGGGCTGAGCCTTGCTGTATTTATGGTGCTGAGACTGTTTTTTCTGGTGCTTGGTACCTCTATGCTTACTCTGACCACATCACCAATCGCCCTGACCGATGGAATTGAACATCTGCTTTCTCCATTCAAGAAGATTGGTGTTCCGGCACACGAGCTTGCTATGATGATGACAATTGCGCTCAGATTTGTGCCAACACTGCTTGAAGAAACCGAAAAGATTATCAAGGCGCAAACTGCCCGTGGTGCAGATTTTGAAAGTGGAAACCTGATAAACCGTGCCAAGGCTATGATTCCAATACTTATACCTCTTTTTATCAGTGCATTCCGTCGTGCAGATGATTTGGCGGTTGCTATGGAATGTCGCTGTTATCGTGGTGATGCAGGAAGAACACGTCTTAATAAGCTGAAAATGGGAAAGCCCGATATTGTGGGGTGGTTCGCGGTTGTGATTATGACTGTATTGATAATTGTGGTAAACGTTGTTTTTTAACAGGTGTGATTATGAAAAATATAGCGGTAAAAATAATGTATGACGGCAGCAGCTATCACGGCTGGCAGTATCAGCCAAACGGCATTACCGTGCAGGAACGTATTGAAGATGTTCTGTCAGAACTGACCGGAGAGATAGTTGCGGTTTGTGGCTGCAGCCGTACAGATGCCGGTGTTCATGCATTGGAGTATGTGTTTAATTTTAAAAGTAATACTCAAATTCCTGCTGACAGGATTCCTTATGCAATAAATACCCATCTTTGCAATGATGATATTGCGGCAGTAGCCGCAAAATATGTTGATGACAGTTTCAGTGCACGTTTTTCCTCCAACGGAAAGCGTTATATCTATAAAATTTGGAATTCCAATATTCAAAATCCTTTTACAGCAAAATATAGTTGGCATGTGCCATACAAACTCAATATTGAAAGAATGAAGGCAGCAGCAGAGAAATTTTGCGGAACTTACGATTTTTCTGCATTTATGGCAGCGGGAGGTTCGCAGAAAACTACGGTGCGAACAATTCGCGACTGTAAGGTGAAAAAGAGCTATGATTGGGATGAACAGCTTGAAATAGAGGTAGAGGCAGACGCCTTTCTTTATAATATGGTTCGCATAATTACAGGAACATTGGTTGAGGTAGGTACAGGCAGAAAGTCTGTGGATGAGATACGGAATATAATTGATTCTTGTGACCGACGGAGCGCGGGGATGACTGCGCCCCCTGACGGATTGTTTTTAAAAAAGGTTTTTTACAAGCCTGAAATTTTGGAGTGGTAGTATATGAAAGATAAAAGAGGTTCTGCAAAAAAAGCTTTCAGCAAAAAAAGAATTATAGCAGTTTTGGTTATTTTTGTTTTGATTGCGGTTATGATATTTTCAAACCCTGAGGTGCAGAAATTTCTTCTTGAACAATCAGATATAAAACTCAGCTTTCAAATCGGTAAAAAATATGATGCTATTGCATACGGCAAGGGGATGCTTCTTATCAGCAACGATGGTATACGTGCCATTGACAGTCGTGGCAGGGAGAATTGGAGCATTGTGTCGCCTGTTACATCCCCTATGGTGGTGACAAAGGATTCATACATAATGCTGGCGGACCACAAGGGAACATCAGTAAATGTTTATGAAAAAGATAAAATTATTTCACAAATAAAGACTGAAAGAGAAATATTGTCCGCAAAAATGAATAAAAATGGTTATGTAGCGGTAGCAACTGAGGAACTGGGCTACAAGGGCGCGGTGCATGTTTTTGACAGAAACGGTGCAGAACTTTTTAAGTGGTCAAGCGGCAGCGGTTATATTGGTGATATTGATATTTCAACTAAAAACCGTCTTGCGGTGGCTCAGCTTATGACCGATAAAGAGCAGGTCTACAGCCGTATTATTCTTATCGAAACTGATGATGAAAGCAATGCAAAAAGCATTGCACAACTTGACGGGATTGTGATGAAATTAAAATATAAGGATAACGGCAGATTAATTGCAGTCAGTGATGGCGGTGTCTATGCATTCAAGAAAAACGGCAAACAGGATTATTTTATAGATTTCGGTGGCAGAACTCCGGTGGGATATAATATCGAAAATGAAAATAATATGGTATTTGTATTTGACAGCGGTCTTAACAACACAGTTATTGAAAGCTATTCGGTAAATGGCAGACTGAGAGGTAGTTATGAGACGGATGGCGAGATGATATCATTTGATGTGAACGGAGAATGTATCTTGTCGGCAAGTATCGATGGTGTTGTACGCACCACTCCAAAGGGTAATGAAAAAAGCCGTACAGGGATTAAACGGGATGTTAAAACTGTCAGAATTTTCCCCGGAAGAGATGAGTTTTTGTCGATTGGCAGCGGGAGTGCTGAAATAATTAAAATAAAATAAGGAGAATGTAAATTATGATTGCTGATATTGTTGTTATTGCAGTTGTGGCGGTTTGTATTATACTTGGGTACAGGTCTGGTTTTTTAAAGTCTTTGATAAATATTGTGTCCTATATCGTGTCAATTGTTCTTTCGTTCTTCTTTTATCCTGTTCTTTCGAAATTTCTGATGGGAACACCGCTATATACCTTTTTTCTTGAAAAGGTAGGCGAAAGATATCCCCAATCGGGTTTAATCCAGACAGAATGGCAGTTCCTTGAAAAATACATAAAAGGAGCAGAGGGTGCAGTTTCGGCAGCGGTTGCCGAGCTTTTGGTG
The DNA here is from genome assembly GCA_045587485.1 of Clostridia bacterium. GTDB lineage: Bacteria > Bacillota > Clostridia > Monoglobales > Monoglobaceae > SIG440. The sequence continues at coordinate 140,655 of JAZNCI010000018.1, read as the reverse complement.
AATATTATTTCTTTTATAATTATAGTGATTATATGTAAGATAGCAATCAAGCTGATAGGCAAGACTCTTAATGTGTTTACACGGTTGCCGATAATTAAACAGTTCAATCGTTTTGGAGGAGCTATTACAGGAGGTTTGATTGGTATTTTGCTTGTTTATATAGTTATGGCATTGATGGTGGTGTTTGCACCAATTGGCAGTCTTGACAGAGTGACTAATGAAATTCAAAAATCCGTATTTGCGGAAGAAATGTTTAACTACAACATAATACTAAACTTGATTAACGGGGAGGAATAGTGTGACGCTAAACGAATTACAGAGCTTTAAGTTGAAAGAACTACAGGAAATTGCAAGGGAAAAAGGTATAAAGAATATATCTAAATTGAAGAAGAATGAACTGATAAATCTGCTTAGAGATGCATCCTGTAATGAAAAAACTGAACAGTCGGATACAACTGCAGAAAAATTGGCAGGTGCAAGTGACGGAATAGAATATACTGACCCTGTACGCAGAACAAATCTGATGAGCGGTGTTTTGGAGGTTATGGCAGACGGCTATGGATTTTTGAGGTCTGACAACTATCAGTCGGGTGAAAATGATGTGTATGTTTCACAAAACCAGATACGCAGATTTAATCTTAAAACCGGTGATTATATTGTGGGCAATACCCGTATGCAACACGAAGGCGAACGGTATCAGGCACTTTTGTATGTTCAGACAGTAAATGGTGACAAGGTTGATGTTTCGATCAGGCGCAAGTCTTTTGATGATTTAACTCCCATATACCCCAACAAGCGCTTAAGACTTGAAAGGAGAAGATGTGATTTTGCAATGCGTATGATAGACCTTATTTCGCCCATTGGCAAGGGACAGCGAGGAATAATCGTGGCGCCACCGAAAGCGGGCAAAACAACCTTGCTTAAATCAGTTGCAAACAGTATAACTGAAAACAACCCCGACGTGCACCTGATTGTATTGTTGATTGACGAACGCCCCGAAGAGGTTACCGATATGCAGCGGAGCATCAAGGGTGATGTTATCTATTCAACCTTTGATGAGGAGCCGTCAAACCATACTAAGGTGGCTGAAATTGTTCTTGAAAGGGCAAAAAGACTTGTGGAGCATAAAAAGGATGTTGTGATTTTGCTTGACAGCATTACACGTCTTGCCCGTGCCTACAACCTTACCGTTATGCCGTCGGGCAGAACACTTTCCGGCGGTCTTGACCCCGGTGCTCTGTATAAGCCAAAGCGGTTTTTCGGCGCGGCAAGAAATGTGGAGGAGGGCGGAAGCCTGACAATTCTTGCAACTGCTCTTATTGAAACAGGTAGCCGTATGGATGATGTAATTTTTGAAGAATTTAAGGGAACGGGTAATATGGAGGTTCATCTTGACCGCAGACTGCAGGAAAAACGTGTATTCCCGGCAATTGATATTGCAAAATCAGGCACACGAAAGGAAGAACTTCTTCTTGAACAAAACGAGCTAGAGGCAATCTGGAGCATACGTAAAGCCTTTAGCGCACGTAATCCTGTAGAGGTTACCGAAACTATAATAGGACAACTTGTAAAAACGGTAAGCAATGAAGAATTTATCGCATCGGCGGGCAAAATACTTGAGGATTAATGGTCGGTTGTGCAAACATACAATAAAAAGCAAAAAAGATTGCGAAAAATTTAACAAAAAACACTTGATAAATTTTCCTAAATAGGGTAAAATATATCTTGCGAAATTAATTAACAATTAAGATAAATTTATGGAGGGTTCAGAAATGAATAAGAAAACAGTTGACGATATTTGCCCAAAGGGTAAAAGAGTTCTTGTACGTTGTGACTTTAACGTTCCTATCAAGGAAGGCAAAATTACTGACGAAACAAGAATTGTAGGGGCGCTCCCCACAATTAAAAAACTTATTGATGACGGTGCAAAGGTTATCCTTTGTTCACATATGGGCAAGCCCAAGGGTGAACCCAAGCCCGAGCTTTCACTTGCTCCTGTTGCCGCACGTCTTTCAGAACTTCTCGACAAAGAAGTTGTATTTGCTGCAGATGATAATGTTGTTGGCGATAATGCAAAGACTGCAGTGGCTAATATGAATGATGGCGATGTTGTTCTTCTTGAGAATACAAGATACAGAGCGGAAGAAACAAAGAACGTTGAAGAATTCAGCCGTGAGCTTGCATCACTTTGTGATGTATTTGTAAACGATGCTTTCGGTACAGCACACCGCGCTCACTGTTCAAACGTTGGTGTTACAGAATTTGTTGACACAGCAGTTGGCGGTTACCTTATCAACAAGGAAATCGAATATCTCGGCAATGCGGTTAACAACCCCGTAAGACCTTTAGTTGCTGTTCTTGGCGGCAGCAAGGTTTCGTCAAAGATTTCTGTAATCAATAATCTTCTTGAGAAGGTTGATACACTTATCATCGGTGGTGGTATGGCATATACCTTTATGAAGGCTCTGGGTGAAGAGGTTGGCGATTCACTTCTTGAGGCTGACTATCTTGATTATGCAAAGGAAATGATGGAAAAGGCAGAGGCTAAGGGTGTTAAGCTCCTTATCCCTGTTGATACTGTTGTTGCAAAGGAATTTGACAATGACGCCGAGAAAAAGACAGTTGGCAGAGGCGAAATTGAAGCAGGCTGGCAGGGTCTTGACATTGGCGAAAAGACCATTGAGCTTTATAAGGATGCTCTGAAATGCGCAAAGACAGTTGTCTGGAACGGTCCTATGGGCGTATTTGAAATGCCCAACTTTGCAAAGGGTACAAATGCAATTGCTGAAATGCTTGCAGACCTTGATGCTACAACAATAATCGGCGGCGGTGACAGTGTTGCGGCTGTTAACCAGGCAGGTCTTGGCGACAAGATGAGCCACATTTCAACAGGCGGCGGTGCATCACTTGAATTCTTAGAAGGCAAGGACCTTCCCGGCGTTGTTGCAATCAACGATAAATAAGCTACAAACGATAAAGGAGAATCATTGAAATGGGTAAGTATATTATTGCCGGCAACTGGAAAATGAACAAGTTGCCCAGCGAAACATATGATTTTGTAAAGGAAGTTGCTGCTGCGACAGAGGGCGCAAAGTGCGAGGTTGTTTGCTGTACACCTTATGTTTGTCTTGCAGAAGCTGTTAAGGCTGCAAAGGACACACACGTTAAAATCGGTGCTGAAAACCTTCATTTTGAAGATAAGGGCGCATTCACAGGCGAAGTAAGCGCAGATATGCTCTCGGACCTTGGCGTTGACTATGTTATCATTGGTCACTCTGAAAGAAGACAGTACTTTGCTGAAACCGACGAAACCGTTAACCTCAAAACAAAGAAGGCTTTAGAGAAGGGTCTTATCCCCATCGTTTGTGTTGGCGAAAGCCTTGAGGAAAGAGAAGCAGGCATCACAATGGACCTTATTGCAATTCAGGTTAAAAAGGCTTTTGCAGGAATCGCCGCAGAAGACGCAAAGAAGGTTGTTATTGCATACGAGCCAATCTGGGCTATCGGCACAGGCAAGACTGCAACTGCTGAGCAGGCTCAGGAAGTTTGCGAAGGCATCAGAAAGATTTTTGCAGAGCTTTACTGCGACAAGTGTGCTCAAGAGGTTACAATCCAGTACGGCGGCAGTATGAACGCAGGCAATGCGGCTGAACTTCTTGCAAAGAACGATATTGATGGCGGTCTTATCGGTGGACCAAGCCTTAAGAGCGCTGACTTTGCAGTTATCGTAAAGGCTGCTCAGTAATTTATTAAACTAAAACCGACGAGGGCGAATTTATATTCGCCCTTGTTTTTGGGTAAGATATAACCAAAGAAAACAGAAAGGAATTTTTGATAATGAGTAAGAAACCTTACGCACTTATTATAATGGACGGCTACGGCGTAAATGAGCGTCACGAAGGCAATGCAATTTATGCGGCTAAAACTCCAAATATGGACAAGTATATGGCGGAATACCCTAACACAATTATTCACGCATCAGGTATGGATGTTGGACTTCCTGATGGACAGATGGGCAACTCAGAGGTTGGTCACACAAATATCGGTGCAGGTCGTATTGTTTATCAGGAGCTTACCAGAATTACAAAATCAATCGAAGACGGCGACTTTTTTGAAAACGAAGTGCTTTTGGGGGCTGTTGAAAACTGCAAAAAGAATAATTCTGCAATTCACTTTATGGGTCTTTTGTCAGATGGCGGCGTTCACAGCCATATAAACCACCTTTACGGTCTGCTTCAAATGGCAAAGAAAAACGGTCTTGACAAGGTTTATGTTCATTGCTTTATGGATGGCCGTGACGTATCTCCCACATCGGGTGCCGACTTTGCCGAAGCCCTTGTTTCAAAAATGAGAGCTTTGGGAACAGGCGAGATTGCAACTGTTATGGGCAGATACTATGCAATGGATCGTGACAACCGTTGGGAACGTGTTTCCGAGGCATATCGCGCAATGGTAAACGGCGAAGGAAACAAGGATACCTCTGCTGTTAATGCAATCAAGAAGTCATACAACGAAGACGTAACAGATGAATTTGTTGTTCCTACAGTAATCACAGATGACGAGGGCAATGCTCTTGGTAAAATTTCAGCAAATGATTCGGTTGTATTTTTCAACTTCCGACCTGACAGAGCACGTGAAATTTCAAGAACTATCGTTGATGCAGAATTCAGCGGATTTGAACGTGAATTCTTTAACACATATTTTGTATGTATGACACAGTATGATGCATCAATGCCAAATGTTCAGGTTGCATTTAAACCACAGAGCCTTGTTAATACATTTGGTGAATATATCAGCCAGAAGGGACTTCGCCAGCTCAGAATTGCCGAGACAGAGAAGTATGCACACGTTACATTTTTCTTCAACGGCGGTGTTGAGTCGGTCTATGACGGCGAGGACAGAGCACTTATCAATTCTCCCAAGGTTGCAACCTATGACCTTCAGCCCGAGATGAGCGCCCCTGAGGTTTGCGACGAGGTTGTAAAGAGAATTGAAAGTGGCGAATATGACGTGATTGTTCTCAATTATGCAAACTGCGATATGGTTGGTCACACAGGCGTTTTTGATGCGGCGGTTAAAGCTGTTGAGACTGTTGATACCTGCCTTGGAAGGACAGTTGATGCAATCCTTAAAATGGGAGGTACAGCACTTATCACAGCCGACCACGGAAACGCTGACCAGATGGTTGATTATGATACAAACGATGTATTTACAGCCCACACGACAAATGTTGTTCCGTTGCTTCTGATTGGCGGCGAGGAGTGCACAAAGCTGAAGGTCGGAAGACTTGCAGACCTTGCTCCAACAATGCTTGACCTTATGGGACTTGAAAAACCTGCTGAAATGACAGGAGAAAGCCTTATTGTAAAATAAAAAGCTAAAGGAACAGTGCAGAAATGTGCTGTTCTTTTGTTTTAGGAATTTTTCGTCATAAATCAGGATAAAATGAATAAAAGAGAGGGGTTTTATTTATGACGAAAAAGACATTGTTTTATAACGGTCAGGTTATAACTGTAAATAAAAATAACGACATTGCAGAGGCAATTCTGATTGATGGTGACAGAATTGCCTGTGTTGGCAAAACGGTTGAGGCTCTGCGCCTTGCCGATAAATATACCGAATGGATTGACTTGCATGGTTGTGCTATGCTGCCAGGATTTATTGATTGTCATATCCATATGGCGGTCGCAGGTGCAAAAATACAAAATCAGGTTAATGTATCAAAAAAGGCAGGAGTAACTTCGGTCAGCGGCTTACTGAGCAAAATCAAAGAGGCAATATCTGAAATCAATAAAGGCGAGTGGATAATCGGCAGCAGTTACAGTCACGAAGGTCTTGGAGAAAGACGGCATATTACCAAAGCGGAACTGGATAACGTTGCGCCTGATAACCCTGTTATTATAATTCATACAAGCGGTCATATGAGTGTGGCAAACAGCCGTGCATTTGAAAGCTCGGATATGGATTTATCTGTGGACGGAGTTGTAAAAGATAATGCCGGAAATCCGACGGGGCTTTTGCAAGAGACGGCACACTTTGTTATGCTTGAAAAATCTCCCGTTCTGCCAACAGATAAGGAACTTGTTTCGGGAATTGAAAGGTTTTGCAAACAACTTGCAGCAAAGGGAATAACCTCTATCCACGATGCCGGAGGATATGGAACAGCGACTTTTCGTACTCTTCAGCAGGCGGCGGAGCAAGGGGTGCTTTCCTGCCGCACCTATCCGATGCTTTGGACCTTGTTTGGCAAGCAAGCACAGATTGATACGGCTAAAAACTCTTTAAACTGCGGATTTTATAGCGGCTTTGGCAATGATTTGCTGAAAATAGGACCGGTTAAGTTGATGGTTGACGGCTCTGCCGTGGGCGGCACCTGTGCAACAACAAAGCCTCTGGCACATCTGGATGATGTAACGGAGCCAACATTTACTCAGGAAGAAATTGATAAAATATTTATCGAAGGTCACCGGAAGGGATTTCAGCTCACCGCTCATGCTGTTGGAGATAAAGCTATTGAGATGGTGCTTAATTCATATGAAAGGGCAATGACACTTTATCCAAGACTTGACCCTCGTCACAGAATTGAGCATTGCTTTTTATGTACACCTGAGCTGATTGAACGAATAAAGGCTCTGGGTGTTATTCCCATTCCCAATCCGGGATTTTTATCGGTGTGGGGCGGCGTTTTTGATAAATATTATGGTGACCGTATAGAGAATGTAATTCCCTTAAAAGCATTCAGAGACGCAGGAATTGTTTCGCCCTTTGGCTCGGATGCTATGGTGATAGAAGAGTATGAACCTCTTTTTGGTATTGCTGCTGCAATGGAACGAAAGGACTTGAAATCAGGTAAAGAAATTAGTAAAGAGCAGGCAATTGATTTAATGCATGCTATAAGATGTTATACCTACTATGGCGCATATGCATCCTTTGAGGAAAATGAAAAAGGTAGCCTTGCCGCAGGAAAACTGGCGGATATGGTCATTCTGTCAGATGCTATTTTGGAAAAAACTCCTGATGAAATACGAAAACTTAAAGTGAAGGAAACCTATCTTGGAGGAAAACGGATTTTTTCTGCAAAAATTCAACAGAATAATTGAAAATTTTATGCGTAAACTGTTGAAAAATATACAGATGTTTGGTATAATAACATAATATACTGTAAAATGTGGCATATAGTATGCTTTTTTAAGATATGCTATGATATTAAAGGTGAAATTCAATGAAAAACAACAAAACAAAGGCACTCAGAGAAGGCGCGATGATGGTTGCACTTACTGCAGTGCTTATCCTGGCTACAAGGTTTGTACCGTTCTTTTCGATAATAGGTACATTTGCCTGCGGTGTTCCTCTGGCGGCGCTTGCGGCACGAAACGGTTTTAAGGTTACAATTCCTGCATTGATATCAATTTTTGCAGTTGCGGTGTTGATTACGGGCGATGTGCTTTCGGCAATTTCGGTTGTCTTGATGTCCGTTTTGCCGGGTGGAGTTGCCGGATATGCATTGGGAAAAAAATATTCCTTTTTCACGGCGCTTTTTGCCACCTGTATAACAGTTTGTGTTGGATGGTTGGTTGAACTTCTGGTGTTTGAACTGTTTTTGGCTGATGGCATAGACGAGATGCTGACTCAAGCGTTAGAAAGCTCAAAGGCTATGCTTGATGCTATGATGCAGGCAACGGAAGAAACAGGTGTTCTTAGCGGAAACATTTCTGCAGAGAATTTTACAGACCTTATGTTGCAACAAACAGAACAGCTCATCAGGCTTTATATGCCGTCATTTGTTGTTGTTATATCTATGGCAGAGGGATATTTGATAATGAGATTTTGTGGTTTTGTTATCAAAAGGGCAAAGCTGACAACAATTGAGACGGTACCTTTTTCACAGATTAAGGCGCCGGCAAGTATGTCTACTATTGCCATTATATGCTACCTGATATTTATTTTTTCAGGAACAGGCACGGTGTTTGGCTCGGTGATGGCAAACCTTGTATTTATTCTATATACAATTATCGGTATATGTGGATTTTCATTTTCTGATTTCAAGCTTAAGGGCAAAATAAAATCTGCATGGGCAAGGTTTGGTATTTATGCAGCAATATTTATTTTTTGCGGAGCATTTATGTTGTATATTGTTCTGGGATTGGTTATTGTGGGAATCCTGGACAGCAAAAGAGATTTCAGAAAACTCGGCACTGCCGGGGAATAGAGCTTGGAGGTGATTTCCAATGAAAACAGAAAAAACAGCGGCAAAGGTTTTTTTCAATTCACGACGCAGATACATACGTTTGGGCGTGTATGCGACTTTGTTGGTTGCTTTAGGTATTGTTATGGCTATAAACCGCAGACCCGAAGCGATTTTTGAGCTGGCAATCACTGCCGGTGTAATTGCCTTTGAAATTTTTCATGTTCAGAAAAGCCAGAAGGAGTTTTTGATGTATACAGAACATCTGGGGTTCTGTCTAAATGACAATTCGCGAGGCTCACTTCTCAACTATCCTGCACCCTTGGTTATTACCGATACCGAGGGAAGAGTAACCTGGTATAATGATTGGTTCAGGAATGCGGTTTCCGTTGGTGACCTTTTTGGCAAACCTGTTCAGGAATTGATTCCCGAACTGCAGATAAGTAAGTTTATGGAAACAGAGGAACATAACCGTGTTAATCTGACAATAGGTGAAAATTATTATGAAGTCTGGGGGAATATGGCAGGAAACACATCCCCAGCCAACCCAAATGGCCTTATTGTGTTATATTTCATTGACAAAACCGAGGAGGTGCGCACAGCAAGGCTTCGGGAAGATGAGAGAATGATTGAAACAATAGTTATTATCGATAACTATGATGAAGTTTTGAAAGAAACACCCGATTCAAACCACGGGGCTCTTATTGGCGAGATTGAATCAAAGGTTGGTGCGTGGGTTGCATCAGGATGCGGCATTATGCGAAAGTATGAGCGTGACAAGTTTATAGTTTTTTTCAGCAATAAAAATTTTGCACGGATTACCGAAGGTAAGTTTTCTGTTCTTGACGATGTTCGGAGCATTAACCACGAAAATAAAATTCCTGCAACCTTGAGTATCGGTGTCGGCAGGTCGGGACAAGATGTTGCCGAAAATGATAAATTTGCACGTCTGGCAATTGATATGGCTCTGGGTCGTGGCGGTGATCAGGTTGTTATCCGTGATAATGTAAACTTTACTTTTTTCGGGGCAAAAACTCGTGAGGTTGAGAAACGAACCAAAGTTAAGGCGAGAGTTGTGGCACACGCACTGCGTGAATTGGTTGACCATTCGAGCAAGGTGATAATTATGGGACATCATAATTCGGATATGGACAGTCTGGGTGCGGCAATTGGTCTTTTCAAGGGTGTAAAAAGCCGTAGCAAGGATGCGTTTATTGTTATTGACCAAAACACAAGCAATGCTAAAACTTTAATACGGGAGTTCAAGAATATTCCACGGTATGAGGATGCCTTTATCAGCGGTGAGCAGGCTCTTAACATTTTTGACCGTGAAACTCTGGTTGTTGTTGTTGACGTACATCGTCCGGGAATGGTTGAGTGCCCCGAGCTTTTGCAACACGCAAAAAATGTAGTGCTGATTGACCATCACCGCAAAAGCGAGGACTTTATCGAAAATGCCGTGCTCACCTATCACGAGCCATTTGCGTCATCTACCTGCGAGATGATAACCGAAATTCTGCAATATGTTCAGGATAATGAACGTCTTACCAAGCAGGAGGCCGAGGCTCTTTATGCAGGTATATTTATGGATACAAAGGGCTTTACATTTAAAGCGGGTGTCAGAACATTCGAGGCAGCGTCATATTTAAGACGTATGGGTGTTGATACGGTAAGCGTACGCAGACTTTTTAAAACCAACATAGACAGCTATATTGCCAAGGCAGAAATTATAAGAAATGCAGTGATTTATAAAGATAATATTGCTGTTTCATACTTGTATGAGGAATGTCCCGATATGCCGGTGACAGTTGCTCAGGCGGCTGATGAACTTCTCAATATTTCAGGAATTGAGGCATCTTTTGTTCTGGCTAAATCTGGCAGCCGTGTTGTTATCAGCGGACGTTCACTTGAAACAATTAATGTTCAGGTAATACTTGAAAAACTTGGTGGCGGCGGGCATATAACTATTGCAGGTGCTCAGCTTGAAGATATAGAGCTCGAAGACGCCGACAAGCTTTTGAAGGAAGCAATTGACGAGGTTTTAAATCAGTAAAGAGAATTTAATTCGGAAAGGATGAACATAGATGAAAGTAATACTTACTCAGGATGTAAAGTCACAGGGAAAGAAGGGTGACCTTATAAATGTAAGTGACGGATATGCAAGAAACTTTTTATTGCCAAAGGGATTGGCTATTGAGGCAAACAAACAGGCACTTAATGACTTGGAAGGAAAGAGGGAGGCTGCGGCATTTCACAGAAATGTTGAAGAAGAAAAGGCAAGAAATGTTGCAGAGCGTATGAAGGAAATCACAGTTAATCTTTCAGCAAAGGCAGGTGCAGGCGGCAAGCTGTTTGGCTCAATTACATCAAAGGATGTTGCCGAAGCACTGAAAGCCCAGTATAAAATTGATATTGATAAAAGAAAATTTGAAATCAAGGAAGGAATAAAAACTCTTGGCACGACAGAGGTTTTAGTTCGTCTTTATCCGCAGATAACAGGAAAATTCAAAGTGAATGTCACCGAACAAAAATAGAATTCTTTAAAGTTACAAAGGAGGGGAATATATGGAAGAAAGGCTTGGTAATGTGGTTACAGGTTTTGAAAGAGCGATGCCATTCAGCCGTGAGGCGGAGCAGTCGGTTTTGGGTGCTATGCTCCTTGATATGCAGTGTATTCCCGATGCAATAGCCATTTGTAAGGCGGATGATTTCTATATCGAAAGAAACAAGGAGCTTTTCAAGACGATTGTTGAACTTTATAATTTAGGAAAGCCAATTGACATTGTGACAATAAAAGAACAACTTACTCTAAGAGGTGTTTTTGATTCGGTTGGCGGACTTGAGTTTGTTATGGAAACTATGAACATGGTTCCCACAACCCGAAACATAAAGCACTATGCAGAAATCGTTTCTCAAAAGGCACTTTTGAGAAATATTATTCATATTTCAGAAAGGGCGGCTGAAAACTGCTATCACGGTGACGAAGAAGCCGATAGTATTCTTGGCGAGATGGAGCAAAAGCTGATCGACATCTCTCAGGGCCGAAGCTCCAAGGGTCCGGTACATTTACGTACTTACCTAGGACAGACTGTTGAAAAGATTGCAAAGCTTTCTGAAAATGATGAGGAAGTAACGGGTATCTCAACGGGTTTTATTGATCTGGACAAGCGCACAGCGGGTCTTCATGGTTCAGAGCTTGTGTTGATTGCCGCGCGTCCGGGCATGGGTAAAACCAGTTTTGCATTAAACATTGCGCAGAATGCGGCAATTGATACAGGAACCTGTGTTGCTATATTTAATCTGGAAATGCCTGGCATACAGGTTGCCAGCAGAATGCTCTCCAGCGAGGCGATGGTCAGCTCTGAATCGCTTAAAAAGGGCAATATAAAAGATGAAGATTGGGAAAAAATAGGCGAGGCGGTTGACGTTTTAAGCCGTGCCAATATCTATATTGATGATACATCATCAATTACAGTATCTGAGATTGTATCAAGATGCAGAAAGCTGAAAATAGAGCATAATCTGGGGCTTGTAGTTATTGACTATATACAGCTTATCAGTGGTGGCAGATCCAGAGGCGACGGAAACCGTCAGCAAGAGATTTCGGATATTTCACGAAGCCTTAAAATTATGGCAAACGACCTTAATATCCCTGTTATTGCACTTTCACAGCTTAATCGTTCGGTTGAAAGCCGTGACGTAAAGGAGCCGCGACTCAGCGACTTGCGTGAATCAGGTGCCATCGAGCAGGATGCTGATATGGTAATGTTCCTTTATCGTGAGGGTGCATATAATCCGGAAACCGAGGAACCAAACCGGACAAAATGTATTTTTGCCAAGCACAGAAACGGTGAAACAGGTTTTGATTATCTGACCTGGCTTGGTGAGTTTACTAAATTTTCTAATTGGAGTGGAAGCCGTGAATAAGGTTAACTCAGTTTTACAGCAGGTTATGGATACCATCTGTGAATACGGAATGATAGATAAAGGTGACAGAATTCTTGCGGCGGTTTCGGGCGGTGCTGATTCTGTATGTATGCTCCATGTACTTAACACCCTGAAAAAAACGATGGGTTTTGACATCTATTGTGCTCATCTTAACCATTGTCTGCGTGGCGATGCTGCTGACAATGATGAAAAATTTGTTATTGAATTATGTGAAAGCCTTGATATACCTGTCTTTACCAAATTGGTTGATGTGGCAGCGTTAGCTGCTGAAAAAAAACTGACAACCGAAGAGGCAGGCAGACTTGCGAGATATGATTTTTTTAAAGAGCTTTCGCAAAAGTACAAAATTTGCAAAACGGCAACAGCTCATAACAGCGATGATAACGCTGAAACTGTGCTTATGAGGATAATCCGTGGCACAGGCACAGACGGTCTTAAAGGAATTTCGTATATAAGAGAAGATGGAGTAATAAGACCGCTTCTTGATATATCCCGGGCAGATATTGAAGCATATTGCCGTGGAAATAACCTTAGCTTTTGCACAGATTCTACAAACAGTGATAATGACTATACACGAAACAAAATCCGAAACGAGCTTTTGCCATTTATTGAGCAGAATTTTAACCCCAATATAAAGGAAAGTCTGTGCAGACTGGCACGGAATGCATCAGAAGATGCAGATTTCCTGAACAGCTATGCTGAGCGTCTCTATGCACGACTTTGTAATCCATTGCCGGGTGAAAAACCTGTGACACTTCATATTGAAAGCCTTCGAATGGTTGATAAGAGTATTGCCGCAAGAGTATTGAAGATTGCGGCAGATGGGGCGAAGCCCGGAATACGTCTTGAGAAAAAACATATTTACGGTCTGTTTGAGCTTATGACAAAGCAGACGGGGGCAAGCATTAATTTACCCGACGGACTTGATGCAAGTGTTCAGTATGGATGGTTATCGTTTGCTGATAAAAATTCAGCCGTGGATGTTGTTGAAGAGGCAGACGGTTTTTTTACCGAGATTGCACCACTTCAAACTGTGCTTGTTGAAGCACTTGGCAAGCATATTTCTTTAAGAATTGAAAATGCAAAGGAATATAAGTGCAAGGTAAATGAAACAGCAATCAGCTACGATTTGGTTGATGGTCAGATGTTGTTTTTAAGAAACCGTCGCAGCGGTGACCGCATTGTGTGGTTTCCCGACGGCAAAACAAAGAAAATAAAAAATATACTCATTGATGCCAAAATACCAAAGCAGGACCGTGACAGAATTCCCCTGCTTTGCACAGGGACAGAGGTTCTTGCGATTGTGGGTAGTCGGGTGAGTGAAAAATATAAAGTTACGAATGAAACAGAGAGGGCATTGGTGATAGAATATGGTAACATTGAACAAACACAAGGTGTTAATTGATGAAGCTGCACTTAAAAAAAGAGTGTCAGAAATTGCGGATGAAATCAATAGTAAATATAAGGGCGAAAGGCTGATAGTTGTAGGCGTTCTTAAGGGGGCGTTTATGTTTATGAGCGATTTACTAAAAAAGATTACTCTTGATACCGAGGTGTATTTCCTTAAAGCCTCAAGTTATGGTTCATGCACAGAAAGTTCAGGAACTGTTAAAATTACCAAGGATATCGAAAAAGATATCAAGGGCGAAAATGTTCTGCTTGTTGAAGATATAATTGACAGCGGATATACCATGAAAGAGGTATTAAGAATGCTTTGCGACAGAGAGCCAAAAACATTGGAGCTTTGTTCTTGCCTTAGCAAGCCTGACAGAAGAGTTTGTGATGTAAAGGTAGACTATCTGGGCTTTGAAATTCCCGATAAGTTTGTAATAGGCTATGGCCTTGATTATGCAGAAAAATACAGAAATTTACCATATATCGGTTACATAGAACAATAAACGGAGGAAAAGATAATGAGTAATGAAGTTAGAACAAGATTTGCACCAAGTCCCACAGGTTATATGCATATAGGAAATCTCAGAACAGCCCTTTATGCATATCTTCTTGCAAAAGCTAATGACGGAAAGTTTATCCTTAGAATTGAGGATACCGACCAGGAAAGATATGTCGAAGGTGCGGTTGATGTTATATACAGAACTATGGCAGACACCGGTCTTATCCACGATGAAGGTCCCGATAAGGATGGTGGATTTGGTCCTTATATACAGAGTGAAAGACGAGGAATATATAAAGAATATGCCGAAAAGCTGGTTGAATTAGGCCACGCATATTATTGTTTCTGTGATAAGGAACGCTTGGAGGATTTGCGTCAGCAACAGACAGTTATGAAGGTTCCTACCAAGTATGACGGTCTTTGCAGCAAGCTGTCTAAAGAAGAAATTGAAGAAAAACTTAAGGCAGGAGTTCCCTACGTTATACGCCAGAAGATGCCAAAGTACGGCAAGACCACCTTTCACGATGAGGTTTTTGGCGAAATCTCTGTTGAAAATGCAATTCTTGACGATAATGTTCTTCTCAAGGCAGACGGTCTGCCCACATATAACTTTGCAAATGTTATTGATGACCATTTGATGCAGATTTCACACATCATTCGTGGCAGTGAGTATCTTTCATCAACCCCCAAATACAACCTTTTGTACGAGGCATTTGGTTGGGAAATTCCCAAATATGTCCACGTATCACCGGTTATGAAGGATGCAAACAACAAGCTGTCAAAGCGTCACGGCGATGCATCATATGAGGATTTTATTGCCAAGGGATATCTGAAGGAAGCAATTGTAAACTACATTGCCCTTCTTGGCTGGGCACCCGGTGACGAACGAGAAAAGTTCACAATCGAGGAGCTTATTGAGGCGTTTGATGTTAAGGGTATAAGTAAATCGCCTGCAATATTTGATGAAAAGAAACTTGCATGGCTCAATGGCGAGTATATCAGAGAGCTTACAACTGAAAAATTCCACGAAATGGCACTTTCATATTATGATGGTGTTATCACAAAACCTGATATTGATTTGAAAGAGGTTTCAGAGCTTTTGCAGCCAAGATGCGAAAAGCTCTCGGATATTCCTGAACAGGTTGATTTCTTTGACAAACTGCCTGAATATGACAACGAGCTTTACACCCATAAAAAGATGAAAACCAACCCTGAAAACTCTCTGGAGGCACTTGTGGCAGTTCTTCCCGTCCTTGAAGGAATAGGTGACTGGACAAAGGAAAACATTCACGATGAACTGATTGCTTTGGTTGAAAAGCTTGAACTTAAAAACGGCAGAATTCTGTGGCCTGTACGTGTTGCGGTATCGGGCAAGGCATTTACACCCGGCGGCGGTGTAGAACTTGCATATATTTTGGGCAAGGACGAAACTATCAGACGTATAAAAATTGGAATTGAAAAATTATCAAGGTAAGGAATGATATAAATGGATATAACAACAAAATTTTCGGATAAGGTAAAGCGTCTTGAGGCATCAGCAATCCGTGAAATTTTTAAACTGCTTGCAAAACCCGGCATCATCAGCTTTGCAGGCGGTGCTCCCGACCCTGCACTTTTTCCAAAGAAAGAGTTTGCAGAAATTGCAAAGGAAATTCTTGAAAATCAGGGAAACGTGGCGTTGCAATATGGTGTAACAGAGGGTTATGCACCCCTTAGAGAATGGACAAAAAATCGTCTGGTGAGTCAGGGGGTTATAACAGATTCCGATGATGTAATTATTGTCAGCGGCGGTCAGCAGGGTATTGACCTTGCTACCAAATCACTTATAAACCCAGGTGACGGTATAATATGCGAAGAGCCCAGCTTTATTGGCGGTCTTAACTGTTTCCGTTCTTTCAATGCAGAGCTTTATGGCGTCCCTGTTCTTTCGGATGGTATTGACACCAAAGAATTAGAGGAAACTTTAAAGGCACATCCTAATGTGAAACTGCTTTATACTATTTCAACGTTTCAAAATCCTTCGGGCATTACAATTTCTTTGGAAAAGAGAAAGAAGATATTGGAGCTTGCTGAAAAATACGACTTTCTTATTTACGAAGACAATCCCTATGGTGAACTGAGATTCAGCGGTGAAGAGGTTCCCACATTCAAGTCGATGGATAAGGATGGCAGAGTTATCTACTTTGGCTCGTTTTCAAAAATCTTAGCCCCCGGTATGCGTCTTGGTTTTACATCTGCTCCGGCACCATTGCTTGAGAGAATGATTATCTGCAAGCAGACCGAGGATGTTCACACTAATGTGCTTTCACAGATGATTGCATACGAATTTGTAACACGTTATTCAATAGATGAGCATATCGCAAAGCTTCGGGCGGCTTACGGCAAAAAGTGCAAATTGATGATGGATTGTATGGATAAATATTTCCCTGTATCTGTTGAGCATACCTGTCCCGAGGGCGGATTGTTTCTTTACTGCACAATGCCAGATGGCTACGACAGCAAGGAACTGATGAAACGTGCTCTTGATAAAAATGTTGCTTTTGTTCCTGGTACGTCTTGTATGATTGATGACAAGGCGACATACAGCACCTTCCGTATGAACTATTCAACAGCGTCGGAGGAGGATATAGAAAAGGGGATTAAAGCTCTTGGTGAAGTGCTTTATGAGTTTATGGGAGAGTGAGATTATGGAAAATGTGACAACCGAGCCTAAAAAAAGAATCCTCAGCGGAATTCAGCCGTCAGGGGCATTGACACTTGGTAACTATGTTGGTGCGCTTCGCAACTGGGTTCAGCTGCAGAAAGAAGACATATATGAATGTTATTATATGATTGCTGACCTTCACGCAATTACTGTACGGCAGGAGCCTGCGGCACTGAGAAGAAACTGTATGGATTTGCTTGCAATATTTATTGCCTGCGGTCTTGACCCTGAAAAAGAGCCAATCTTTTTCCAGTCACACGTTCCTGCACATACACAGCTTGGCTGGGTGCTTGATTGCAACACCTATATGGGTGAGCTTTCAAGAATGACACAGTTTAAAGACAAGAGTAAAAAGCACGAAAATAATATTAACGCGGGCCTTTTTACATATCCATCACTTATGGCGGCGGATATTCTGCTTTATCAGGCGGACTTGGTTCCTGTTGGTAAAGACCAGACGCAGCACCTTGAGCTTGCACGCAATCTTGCACAACGCTTTAATAACGCATACAGCGAAACCTTTAAGGTTCCTGAGGGGTATATTCCAAAGGTTGGGGCAAAGATAATGAGCCTTCAAGACCCTTTGCAGAAAATGTCAAAGTCAGATCCTAATGAAAATTCCTTTATCCTTATGCTTGATCCTATTGACAAGGTCGTAAAAAAGATAAAAAGAGCTGTAACGGATTCGGGCTCTGAGGTAAGACGTGGCGAGGGTAAAGAAGGCATTGAGAACCTTATGAGTATTTACTCTGCAGTTACAGGCAAAACTATGGATGATATTGAGGTTGAATTTGAAGGAAAGGGCTACGGTGATTTTAAATCTGCGGTTGCCGAAGCGGTTGCTGAAACATTAAGACCAATTCAGGAACGACACGCAGACCTTATTAAAAATAAGGATTATCTTGAAACAGTATACAAGCGCGGTGCAGAACAGGCAAATCGAACTGCTGTGAAAACAATATCAAAGGTATACAGAAAGGTAGGCTTTATTCAGCCATAAGGGAAGTTACAAATGTTTACAAATAGCGGTATATTCATTATTCTGGCGCTTGCGGTGGGATTTTTGATATCTTTTGCATCAACTCCAACAGTGATTTCGCTAGCGCGTAAAATTAACGCAATTGACATCCCAAAGGATTCTCGCAGAGTACACAAAAAACCAATTCCTCTTATTGGCGGTCTTGCGATATTTTATGGGTTTATTATAAGCGTTATGTGTTTTGCTACAATGGAACGCGAGCTTATGGGTATTCTGATTGGCGCAGTAATTATAGTTACTGTCGGTGTCATTGATGATATGCGTGATTTAAGTGCCAAGGTAAAGCTGCTCTTTCAGATTATTGCGGCAGCAATAGTGATATATTTTGGTGTTGATATTCAGTATGTGGCAAATCCCTTTGCTGACTGGCTTGGTCCTCAGTATATCAATCTGGGGCTCTGGTCGATTCCCATTACTATGGTGTGGATTATCGGTGTTACAAACGCTGTTAATCTTATTGATGGACTTGACGGACTTGCGGCAGGAGTTTCATCCATTGCATCGGTTGCATTGCTTTCGCTGACTCTGATATCGCAAAATGTAAATGCGGCAATTGTTACTGCGGCACTTGCTGGTGCGGGCTTTGGGTTTTTACCATACAATGCCAATCCCGCCAAGATTTTTATGGGAGATACAGGCTCGACATTCTTAGGATTTGTGCTTGCCTGCATTTCAATTCAGGGTGTTATGAAGATGTATGCGCTTGTGTCGGTTGCAATTCCTGTGATGATTTTGGGACTGCCCATATTTGATACACTATTTGCAATAATACGCCGTATACTTAAAAGAAAGCCGATTATGTCACCTGACCGTGGGCATCTGCATCACAGATTACTTGATATGGGATTTTCACAAAAGCAAACGGTAACAATTCTTTATACTCTTACCAGTATTCTCTGTCTTACTGCAGTTGTTATGGCACTTAAGGATGTTTTCCGAGGACTAATTCTGGTTTTTGCAGTAATTGTGATTTTAATTGTAACTTTTGTGGTTATTGAACCTAAAAATGAAGAAAGAGATGGTTCAAAGGAGGATACAAATGAAAAAGATTAAGGTAATGACAATTTTCGGCACCAGACCCGAGGCTATAAAAATGGCACCACTGGTGAAGGAACTTGAAAAGAACGAGAACATTGAGTCTATTGTCTGCGTCACCGCACAGCATCGTCAGATGCTTGACCAGGTTCTTGAAATTTTTGGCATAAAGCCTGATTATGACCTGAATATAATGAAAGACAGACAAACCCTCATCAGTATTACAACACGTGGCTTAGAGGGTCTTGACGAGGTAATGAAGGAGGCAAAGCCTGATTTGGTGCTGGTTCATGGTGATACATCAACAACATTCGTAGGCAGCCTGGCAGCTTTCTATAACCAGATTGCAGTTGGTCATGTTGAGGCAGGGCTCAGAACCTTTGATAAATATTCACCCTTCCCTGAGGAGGTTAACCGCCGTCTTACAGGTGTGATTGCAGATATGCATTTTTCGCCGACAGAACGTAATCGCGAAAACCTTCTCCATGAAAATGTGGATGACAGCACAATTTACATTACGGGTAATACAGTGATTGATGCATTGCAGACAACAGTTTGTTCGGATTATGAGTTTAAGAATGAAGAACTTGCGGTAATGAACTGGGAAACCAAAAAGGTAATTGTTATGACAGCACACCGTCGTGAAAACCTTGGTGAGCCTTTAAAGAACATTTGTCGTGCAGTAAAGAGAATAGTAGAGGACTTCCCCGAGGTAGAGGTTGTTTACCCCGTTCATATGAATCCTGCTGTTCGTGAGGTTGTATACAGCATCCTTGGTGATATGGACAGAGTAAAGCTTATCGAGCCTGTAAATGCAGACGAGCTTCACAACGCAATCAGTCGTGGTTATATGGTTATGACAGATTCTGGCGGTCTTCAGGAAGAAGCTCCGTCACTTGGTAAGCCTGTACTTGTTATGCGCAACGAAACCGAGCGTCCCGAGGCAGTTGATGCAGGAACTGTAAAAATTGCAGGTGTTGATGAGGATGTAATTTATAACCTTGCGAAAGAACTGATTACAGACAAGGATGCCTACAACAAGATGGCAAAGGCTGTTAACCCCTATGGCGACGGTCACGCATCAGAACGTATTGTTAAGGCAATTGTAGATAAGTATTGTAAATAAAGTTTGAAAGAACATAAAAAAGCCGTTTTCAAAATTTTGAAAACGGCTTTTGTGTTTTAGCCTAATTCAATTTTGCCATTTTCTTTTTCAAAATTGGCAATTCTCTTTTTTATCATTTGTTCCAGCTCTCTGTTTTTAGTTCTGCCTTCGTATTCGGCAATGTAGCCCAGCTTATCTAACAATAAGCGGCTTACCCGAAGAGTGTATCTCGTTAAATTTTCAGACATTTTGACGCCTCCATTACTAAGTATTGACATAATTATATCGTCATAGTATAATTTAAGTATAAAATGACGCAATAATGACGCAATATTTTCACAGGAGGGACTAAATGATTATTGATGTTACAGGAACAATTTTAATACCTGGAAATAACAGTCAGGATTGTGCGGGAAATGGTGAACATTTTGATGAGGAATTTGTTGTGATGAGTGTGATTTCTATATGTGTTGTATAACAGAGAATATTCATAAAAAATGCAAGTTATGTAACCATAAAGAATGTCCACGTGCAAAAAAGACTGACTAATAATCAAACTCCCCATCCTTGTGAAAGGAAGAGGAGTTTGTGTAAATAATGATAGTATTAACTTATCTAATTTCTAAATTCCATAGTCAAAACATGCACGGCTGGCAACCTGAGAGCGTACATAAGTTGCAACCTCAACGTGCTTGGGATGAATCTGATAGCCTTTGAGTGCATCTTCGTCTACAAAGGTGCTGTCAAGTATCAAGTCGCCGCTTGATGATTCAAGAGGATTGGTGTATACCCTGATTTCGGTCAGACCTTCAATCTGTCCAATAAGTCCCTCAAGACCTTCCTTGATTTTTACTGCTGCAGCTGCTCTTTCGTCAGCGGACAGCTCTTCCTTAAATTTCCAGATAATTACGTGTTTAACCATATTAAATCATCCTTTCATATTTTTTAGAAACGGAAATCCCTTTTTCCGTTCTCAATTTCTGCAACGTATTTCTTTGCCAATTCCCTTGTTTTTTCATTGGGAACCTTTTCAATTTCATTTTGGATAACCTTTATACCGTTTTTGATTGTTTCGGATGATGCATAGTCGGTAAGGTATTCCTTTAAAGTAATCAAAGCATTTGGTTGACAGCAATTGGCAATCTGACCTGATTTGGCAAGTGCCATAAATCGGTCGCCTGTTCTGCCTTCACGGTAGCAGGCAGTACAAAAACTTGGAATGTAACCAAGCTCAAGCAGCCAGTTAACAACAGCATCAAGGGGGCGGGTATCGCTGATGTCAAACTGTGCAGAATTTTCATCCTCGGGCTCGTCGTGGATATAGCCTCCAACAGATGTCTTTGAGCCGCCACTTATCTGTGATACGCCAAGTCGCAAAACTCTTTCCCGCGATGCCTTTGACTCACGAGTGGAAATAATCATACCTGTATATGGTACAGCAATGCGAATAACTGCCACAATCTTTTCAAAGATGTCGTCAGAGATTGCGTTGGTAAAGGATTCCTTGTCAATACCCTCGGCAGGACAAATTCGGGGAACACTTATTGTATGTGGACCAACACCCTTTGCCGCCTCAAGATGTTCTGCGTGCATAAGAAGTCCCACAAAGTCATATCGGTACATTTCAAGCCCGAACAGAACGCCGATACCTACATCATCAATGCCGCCGTCCATAGCTCTGTCCATGGCCTCGGTGTGGTATGCATAGTTGTGCTTGGGGCCTGTTGGGTGAAGTGCTTCGTAATTCTCTTTGTGATAGGTTTCCTGAAATAGTATGTATGTGCCTATTCCTGCATCCTTCAGTTTGCGGTAGTTTTCAACGGTTGTTGCGGCAATGTTCACATTTACACGGCGGATGGCACCGTTTTTGTGCTTGATGCTGTATATGGTATTGATGCTTTCAAGGACATATTCGATAGGATTATTAACAGGGTCTTCGCCAAGCTCGATTGCCAAACGTTTGTGTCCCATATCCTGAAGTGCAATAACCTCTGCGCGGATTTCTTCCTGAGTAAGCTTTTTGCGGGTAATGCATTTATTGCCATAATGATAAGGGCAGTATGTACAGCCGTTTACACAGTAGTTTGAAAGGTAGAGGGGGGCAAACATAACAATTCTGTTTCCGTAAATTCTTTCTTTTATTTTGATTGCTAAAGCCTTGATAGCCTCGTTAGCCTCGGGAATATCACATTCAAGCAGAACTGCCGCTTCGCGGTGTGAAAGCCCCTTGCAGTCTTCAGCTCGCTTGATAAGCGAAAAGATAAGTTCTCTGTTTGATTTATTTGCCTTTGCGTATTCAATGGTGCCAAGGATTTCTTCGTGATTAATAAATTCCTCGGCAACTGATGATTTAACATCGTATTTAGCCATAGCATATTCATCCTTTCTTTGTTATATCTTCAAAATCTCCCCTTGATACGGTGATTTTGTAACCAATTTTTTGTATTCTTTTTCTTAATTCCTCGATGCCTTCGGCGGCTTCCTCGTTTGTGCTGATTTTGCCGTCATAGAGCATATATTTTTTTCTGACAGATATGGGCGAAAGATTTGGCATCACAACATTTGCGCCAGACAGAATTCCCATTTCACGGCCTTCGGGATGAATTGTTCCCAAAGCGGTGGTGGAGGGGAGAAGAATATTTTTTTGCATTATCCTGACTATAGCAAGTAAAAAAAGTGTCAGTTCAAGACTTCCCGAAGGCTCTTTGGCGAAAGGTGTGTCCTTGTGCGGAACAAAGGGCCCTATGCCAACCATCTGGGGATTTAATTCGTGGATAAAAAGCAAATCCTCTGTCAAAGTTTCAAAGGTCTGGTATGGTGAACCAACCATAAAGCCACACCCTGTCTGAAAACCAATGTCTTTTAGATTGAAAAGACATTCTTTGCGGTTTGCAAGAGAAAGCAATTCGGGGTGCAGACGTGAGTAGTGCTCAGCATTGGCCGTTTCGTGGCGAAGAAGATATCTGTCTGCCCCTGCATCAAAAAACTTTTTATATGTATCCCTTGACTTTTCGCCAATTGAAAGTGTTATGGCACAGTCAGGGAATTCTGTTTTAATGGATTTTAAGATATCACAAACAAGAGCGTCTTTAAAGTGTGGGTCTTCACCGCCCTGCAGAACAAAGGTGCGAAAGCCAAGTTGATACCCCTCGCGACAACATTCCATAATATCATCTTTTGCAAGACGATACCGTGATGCATTTTTGTTTTCTGCACGCAGACCGCAGTAAAGACAGTTTTGTTTGCAGATATTGGTGAACTCAATAAGTCCACGAATGTAAATTTTGTTGCCGAAATATTTAATTGCGGTTTCTCTTGCAAGTTTTTGTGCAAACGCCATATCCTCGGCTGAATATGAGGAGAGAAGCTGAATAAATTCTTCTTTTTCAAGAACGCTGTGATTTGCAAGTTTATTTATAAGCTCTTTGTTTGTCATAAAAGGTTACTCCTTGGAATATACAGTTTTTACGGATACACCTTCCACCATACCCAGCTTGCCTGACAGAGCTCCAATAATGTCAGTGGAGGCATCGACAACAACACTGATTACAGACAGCTTTCTTTCACGGTAAGGAATGCCCATTCTGCCAACAATGAAGCTACCGTATTCGTGAAGAATCTGGTTAATATCATCGGCATATTCAGTGTTTTCGACTATAATTCCGATTATTGCAATTCTTGTATCCATAATTGTTTTCCCTTCGGTTTTTGTTTAGTATATCCATTAGTTAAAAAAATAATGCACCCGTGCAATGCTGCAAAGGTGCGCGAAAATACAAACAAAACTTTCTGACCTTTGCCCCAGGCTCAGGAATGACCCTTACCTTCAGCATCAGACAATGAATTTGTCTGTTAATATTTTATCAAATTTTTATCATTGTGTCAACAAGAAATTTTTTAAAACACTACTTGACTTTTGACAATATTTGCGTTAAAATGTTATTCGGTGAAAGTTGGGTATCTTTTGCCGTTTGTTACATAAATAATATAATGACAGAAAGAGGATGAGAAAATGGATATTTTTAATGTGCTTACACTAATCGGTGGGTTGTGTCTTTTCCTTTTTGGTATGAGTGTAATGGGTGATGCGTTGGAACGCAGAGCCGGAGGTAGTTTAAAGAAACTTCTTGCTAAACTGACGAAAAATAAAATTACTGGTTTTCTTACAGGTCTTGGTGTAACTTCTGTTATTCAGAGTTCTTCTGCAACAACCGTTATGGTAGTTGGATTTGTTAACTCTGGCATAATGTCATTGAGACAGTCAATAGGCGTTATTATGGGTGCAAATATAGGTACAACAGTTACGGCCTGGATACTTAGCCTTGGTGGAATTTCAAGCGATAATCTGTTTATCCAGCTTTTAAAGCCTACGTCATTCACACCGGTACTTGCTTTGGTTGGTACTGCAATGCTGATGTTTGGTAAAACAAGCAAGAAAAAGGATACGGGAACAATCCTTCTGGGTTTTGCAACATTGATGTTTGGTATGGATACAATGTCTAATGCAGTATCGGGACTTGCTGATGTGCCGGCCTTTCGGAATGTGTTTCTGATGTTTAAAAATCCTATTTTAGGTGTACTTGTTGGCGCAATTCTTACTGCCATTATTCAGTCAAGCTCGGCGTCTGTTGGAATATTACAGGCTCTCTCGGCAACAGGGCAGGTTTCTTACGGCGCGGCGGTACCAATTATTATGGGTCAAAATATAGGCACTTGTATTACAGCAATACTTTCGTCGTTTGGTACAAATAAAAATGCAAAGCGTGCCGCAATTATTCATTTATCATTTAATGTTATCGGAACGATTATTTGGCTCTGCGTATTTAGCTTAATTTCATGGATATTTAAGCCTGCCCTACTTGATGCTTCTGCCTCATATTTTGGTATTGCAGTTGCACATTCTGCATTTAATATTGCTTGTACTGTTTTGCTTCTTCCTATGTCAGCTTTTCTTGAAAAGCTTGCGATTAAGCTGGTTACTGATACAAATATGAAAGAAGAAATTACCGAGCTTGACGAAAGACTCCTTGCGATACCGTCAATTGCTCTTGAGAGATGCCATGAACTTGCGGTAGATATGGCAAAGGGCGCAGTTTTTGCCCTTAAAGACAGTCTTGTATGCTTGAGGGAATATTCAGATGAACTTGCAATAAGAATCAATAATGCTGAGGAAGAAACTGACCATTATGAGGATATAATAGGCACCTATCTTGTAAAGCTCAGTGCCCATCAGATAAGTGACCGTGATAGTGCAGAGGCAGCTAAACTGCTGAAAATTATAGGAGATTTGGAGCGTATCTCCGACCACGCTGTAAGCATTGTTAATGCAAGCGAGGAATTAATGGAAAAGGAGATTGCTTTCTCGGCAGAGGCTGTTGCGGGGCTTGATAATATTTCAAATGCAGTGGATGAAATTCTGGATTATACATTGGTGGCATTTAACCTGAATGATATCCGTTCGGCGCGTAATGTTGAGCCCCTTGAACAAATCATTGATGTATTAAAGAAAAAACTGCGTACAGGTCATATAAAAAGGCTTCAACAGGGCGCCTGCAGCATCGAAACAGGCTTTGTGTGGTCTGATATCCTTACAAATCTTGAACGTACATCTGATCATTGTTCAAATATTGCCGGTTGTATAATTGAGGCAGAAGGTGAAAACCTGAACCTACACGAATCCTTGCGTGCAATAAAAACTGATGACCCCATATTCAAAGCAAAATATGCAGAATTTGAGGACAAATATATTAATAAGATATAAATTGGAAACACTTCTTGCTTTCCAATTAGCTTCATTATTGTATTGTGACGGCAAAAACCTTTATGTCACGATAGTTTAAAACAATAAAATTCCGTTGTTATCTATTGAGTCAGGTATAATCTTGTGAAATTTTTACAGGTAGATTTGTGTGAAAAAAACAATGTTGGAAAATTTGTATAGAATTTATGAAAAATTTCGTAGAGCTATTGCAAAAGGTCTAAAAAAATGTTAAAATTGTACCATTGTTTTTATTTATGGGGGGAATTTTTTATTATGACATATGTTGAAAGAGTTATTGAAGAAGTAAGGAAAAAACATTCAAACGAACCTGAATTTATTCAGACAGTTACAGAGGTGTTTTCAAGCATAGCTCCTGTAATCGATAAACATCCGGAATATGAAAAGGCTGCTCTTCTTGAGAGAATGGTGGAGCCTGAAAGACAGATTATATTCCGTGTTACTTGGGAAGACGACAATGGCAAAGTTTGTGTAAACACAGGTTACCGTGTACAGTTTAACAGTGCAATTGGTCCTTACAAGGGCGGTCTTCGTTTCCATCCTACAGTATATATTGGTATTATCAAGTTTCTTGGCTTTGAGCAGACTTTCAAAAACAGCCTTACAGGTCTTCCTATCGGCGGTGGTAAGGGTGGCAGCGACTTTGACCCCAGAGGTAAGAGCGATGCAGAGATTATGAGATTCTGTCAGGCATTTATGACAGAGCTCTACAGACACATCGGCCCTGATGTTGACGTTCCTGCAGGCGATATTGGTGTAGGTGGCAAAGAAATAGGTTATCTTTTCGGTCAGTACAAGAGAATTAAGGCTTGCTGGGAAAACGGTGTTCTTACCGGTAAAGGTCTTTCATATGGCGGTTCGCTTATCAGACCCGAGGCTACAGGCTTTGGTGCTACATATTACGCAAACGAGGTTCTTAAGCACCTTGGCGACACAATCGAGGGCAAGACTGTTGCAGTTTCAGGCTTTGGTAATGTTGCATGGGGCGTTTGCCAGAAGGTTGCGGACCTTGGCGGTAAGGTTGTTACAATTTCAGGTCCTGACGGCTATGTTTATGATCCCGACGGCGTTGTAACAAAGGAAAAAATTGCATACCTTCTTGAAATGCGAGCTTCAGGCCGTGACCGTGCTCAGGATTATGCAGATAGGTTTGGTTGTCAGTTCTTTGCAGGCAAAAAACCCTGGGAAGTTAAGGCCGACATCTGTATGCCTTGTGCAACTCAGAATGAGGTTAATATTGACGAAGCAAAGAAGATTGTGGCAAACGGCACAAAGTATTATATCGAAGTTGCAAATATGCCCACAACAGACGATGCTATGGAATATCTTAAAGAAAGCAGGGCAATTATCGGTCCTTCAAAGGCTGTTAATGCCGGTGGTGTTGCGGTTTCATCACTTGAAATGGCTCAGAACTCAATGAGATACAGCTGGACAGCAGAAGAAGTTGATGAAAAGCTTAAGGGTATTATGGTTAACATTCATAAGGTTTCAATGGAAGCTGCTGAAGAATACGGTCTTGGCTATGACCTTGTTGCAGGTGCAAATATTGCAGGTTTTATGAAGGTTGCTGATGCTATGCTGGCACAAGGTATATACTAATATCTGTAACAGATGCGGACGAAAGTCCGCATTTTTTTGTTGTATTGGATAAAACACATTATATAGTGTTTTTAATATGCAATTTATACAAATAATGGAATATTATGTTATTTAAAACGCCAAAATCTTGAAATTTTTGTAAATCTGTTGAAAATATTGCGAAAATATTATAAAATGAAAATATCAAATTTTTTAATGAGGAGTGGAATCTCATGAACACATTGGAAAAGCTTTTTAAGCTTAAAGAAAACGGAACAAATGTCAAGACCGAGATTATCGCAGGTATAACAACATTCCTTGCAATGTCTTATATCCTTGCTGTAAACCCCGGTTATCTTGGCAGCATTCCTGGTGCAACACCCGCAGGAATATTTATGGCAACAGCTATTTCTGCTGCAATCGCTACTCTTTGTATGGCATTCTTTGCCAACTATCCTGTAGCTTTGGCTTCAGGTATGGGTCTTAATGCCTTTTTTGCATTTACAGTTTGCGGTGCTATGGGTTACACCTACGAGGTTGCTCTTACGGCGATTTTGATTGAAGGTATTATCTTTATGATTCTTTCAATTTTCAAATTCCGTGAAGCACTTGTTAACAAAATTCCTGCAAACCTTAAATTTGGTATTACCGCAGGTATCGGTCTGTTTATCACCATAATTGCTCTAATTAATGCTAAGATTGTTGTAGCTGACCCTGCAACAACAGTGGCTATGGGCGATTTGGCCGCTCCCGGCGTTGCACTTGCATTATTTGGACTGCTTATTATCGGTGTTCTTCAGCATTTCAAGGTTCCCGGCGGTATTCTTCTTGGTATAATCATTACATGGGTTCTTGGTATTATTGCTGAACTTATCGGTTGGTATGTTCCCGACCCTGCAAATGGTGTGTATTCTGTAATCCCCAATCTTTCATGGGATGCAATAAAGGCAAACTTTGCCGCACCTGCAATGTTCAAGTTTGATTTTAAATTTATCGTTGATAACTTTGCAGGCTTTGCACTTGTAGTATTTACATTCCTTTACACAGATATCTTTGATACTGTTGGCACACTTATCGGTGTTGCTGAAAAAGGCGACCTTCTTGACCAGGACGGCAAGCTGCCCAAGGCCGGCGGTGCTTTGATGGCTGACGCTGTTGGTACAGTAGTTGGTGCATGTCTTGGTACATCCACAGTTACAAGCTATGTTGAATCAAGTGCCGGCGTTGCTGCAGGCGGTAAGACAGGTCTTACAGCTCTTACAACTGCTGTTATGTTTATCATCGCAATTGTATTTGCACCTGTATTCCTTGCAATCCCCGGATTTGCAACAACACCTGCTATGCTGTATGTTGGTCTTTTGATGCTTTCATCAATTAAGAAAGTTGATTTTGCCGGAGACGCAGCTGATGTGATCGGTGCATTCCTTGCAATCATTATGATGCCTTTCACATATTCAATTGCAAACGGCATTATGTTTGGTATGATGGCTTGGGTTATTCTTAAGCTCGTTACTGGCAAGGCAAAAGATATCAGCGGTGTTATGTGGGTTTCAGTTGCTTTGTTTACAATTTATATTGTACTCAAGGTTATGGGTCTTGCATAAAATATAATAAACGAAGACAAGACATCCCTCGTCTTCAAGACGAGGGATGTTCTATGTATAATAGGAATTTACTGCCTATCGGTACTAAACCCCTATTATACAAAAACAAAATTTAGATTGCCCGTGCGAAATTTTCCGACTATGTCGGAAACGCACATTGGCAAACAAAGCGTGAACGCTACGACCGCCGCTAGGCGAACGGCGTAGCCGCTTTGTTCTATAAGGAGTAGTGACCTGAATGGAAAAATTTTATACTATGGAAATTGCGGGGGTAAAGCGTGAGCTTCCTCTTTGCAAGGTGTCGGATGATTTTTATATTGCGGCATTTATTATGTTTGGTGATGTGGAAATTACCGTAAACTGTGCCCGTGAACTTTTGAAAAAGGCACCTGAATGTGATGTTATGATTACTGCCGAGTCAAAGGGTATTCCCCTTCTTTATGAAATGGCACGTCAGGCAGGTCACAACTATTACATTGTTGCGCGAAAAGGTCCAAAGCTTTATATGAAGGATGTAATTACCACTGAGGTTGATTCTATCACCACCGCACACAAGCAGACCCTTTGTATAGGTGCCGAAGAGGCAGAGGCTATGAAGGGCAAACGTGTTCTGATTGTTGATGATGTTATCAGCACAGGTGAATCTCTGGCTGCATTGGAAACACTCATTAAACAAGTTGGCGGCAATGTTGTGGGCAGAATGGCAGTTCTTGCCGAAGGCGACGCAATAGGCCGCACAGATATTACTTATCTTGAAGCGCTACCTGTATTTAACGCAGACGGTACAATAATTGAATAGCGTATACAAAAAGAACCTTGAAAAAATCAAGGTTCTTTGTTTATCCTGTATTTTTTTAAAACGCCCAACAAAATTAGTATATCATATTGTTGGGGGTGTTGTAAAGAAAAATTTTGCCAAATCCCATAATTTCTGCTATTTACACAAAAAAAAAGTTTCGAGTTTTAATAAATTGTCAATTGAAATAGGGGTTGAAATATGGTAGACTTAAATCAAGGAAAGGAAGGTACAGTCCAATGAAAAAGTAAGCTTTCAAGACTTTAAAATGAAGGAAATTGATTTAAACAGAAAAGAAGAAAAGAGATAAAAACACGACGGTGTATAAATGTATTACATAGATTGATGAGAAAAAATTGATATATATGTTTAAATCAGAATTCTTTGTTTGAAAAGTCGAGGACTCGTTTGCTGCAACAAGAGTGCATCTTAAACATCAGGTTGTTCTCATTAGAGAAAGAAAAAATGCAATGTGTTTACAAAGAGTGCAGGAGATGTAGTGAACAGATAAGGAAAGAGAGGTACACAAAATGATGTTAGATACAAAGAGTGAACAGAAGTGACCCTTGGTTGCAGAAAAAGATGCAGTCAAGGGTCACTTTTTTTATGTATAAAACAAACAGATATGGAAAAAATAAACAAAAAAGGAAAGTGAGGTTATACTATGTTTAAACACGAAAAACTTTTATTCCATCCCGTATCTGTTGAAAAACCAAACCCACAGTATGCGGCACTTTTGCAGGAGCAGCTTGGCGGTGCAAACGGCGAGCTTAAGGCTGCGATGCAGTATATGTCACAAAGCTTCAGGATTAAAGACCCCGAAATAAAGGATTTGTTTCTTGATATTGCGGCAGAAGAGCTTGGACATATGGAAATGATTGCACAGACGATTAACCTTCTTAACGGCCACGATGTGGATGCTGAAAAGGTTCCTGCAGGCGAGATACAGACCCATGTTCTGTTGGGGCTTAATCCTGGCCTGATAAATGCATCGGGATATTCGTGGACAAGCGATTATGTAAGTGTCACAGGTGATTTGTGTGCAGATTTGCTGTCAAATATTGCATCCGAGCAGCGTGCCAAGGTGGTATATGAATATCTTTACAGACAGATTGATGATAAGCAGGTGAAAGAAACAATAGATTTTCTTCTTAACAGAGAGGAAGCCCATAACGCAATGTTCCGCGAAGCTTTCAATAAGGTTCAGGATACAGGTTCAAACCGTGACTTTGGAACAACTAAAGCTGCCAGAATGTATTTCAGTATGTCCGAGCCTTCGCACGGTGGTGAAAGGGTTGACGAAAAAGATGTAAGCAAACCGTTATTTAATCAATAAAATGAGATATAAACAGGGTGTACCAAATCGGTACACCCTGTATTTATTTAATATTTACAGCAATTTCGCCGTTTGCTTCATCAACAATAACAGTATTTCCTGCCGAAATCTCGTTGCAGATAAACATATGGGCAAGTTTATCTTCGATATGTCTTTCAATATATCTGCGCATGGGTCTTGCGCCGTACTGGCTGTTGTAGCCGTCTTTGCAAATAAGCTCTTTGGCGCCCTCAGTTATCATAATAGAGATACCCTTTTCGGTAAGACCACGGCTAAGCTCTTTAAGCATAAGGTCAACAATTTTCAAAAGGTCATCGTGGGCCAGTTCCTCAAAGACAATTATTTCGTCGATTCTGTTAAGGAATTCGGGTCTGAAAATCTGTTTAAGAGCCTTTTCAGCCTT
This sequence comes from Clostridia bacterium, assembly GCA_045587485.1. GTDB lineage: Bacteria > Bacillota > Clostridia > Monoglobales > Monoglobaceae > SIG440. The sequence goes on along the minus strand of JAZNCI010000018.1, from coordinate 109,249 downwards.
CATTTTATTGGATGCATTGTTTGTTGCGCCGAAGCCTGCAACACCGCCAAAGCTGTCGCTGCCTGCATTGGAGGTCATAACGATAATGGTGTCCTCAAATGAAACGGTTTTGCCGTGACTGTCGGTTATCCGTCCGTCGTCAAGAATCTGAAGGAGCATATTAAACACATCGGGATGTGCCTTTTCAATCTCATCAAACAGAATGACAGAGTAAGGGTGACGGCGTATCTTTTCGGTAAGCTGACCCGCATCGTCATATCCCACATATCCGGGAGGCGAGCCAATGAGTCTTGATACAGTGTGCTTTTCCATAAATTCCGACATATCAAAGCGGATAAGTGCGTCCTCGGTATCAAAAACCTCTCTTGCAATCTGCTTAACAAGCTCGGTTTTACCTACACCTGTGGGACCGACAAAGATAAAGGAGGCAGGTCTGCGTTTAAGGCTGAAGCCTGCACGTTTGCGGCGTATACCACGGGATACAGCAGATACGGCATCGTTCTGACCGATAAGATTAAGGTGGAGTCTCTCTTCAAGATTTACAAGTTTGTTTGTTTCAAACTCGGTAATATTCTTTACAGGAATTTTTGTCCAGCCTTCAATTACCTCTGCCAAATCATCGCCGGTAAGGTAAACGTTTGCAGTATTCTTTTCTAATTCTTCAATCGCAGATTTAAGCTGACATTCGCGGCTTTTAAGCTCTGCAATCTTTTCGTAATTTGTCGTCGGGTCGGCGTTTTCGCCCTCGGGTGCGGTTTCAATTTCTTCCTGGGCTGTCTTGACATCCTCAAGCTGAGCCTTCAGTTTTGCAAGTTCGGCAAGTGCGGTATTGTCAAGATTTGCCTTGGATGCCGCTTCGTCAATCACGTCAATTGCCTTGTCGGGAAGGAATCTATCGGTAATATATCTCTTTGAAAGCACAGCTGCCGTGCGGATAATATCATCGGTAATTTTTACCTTGTGATAATCCTCATAATAGCCCTTTATTCCTTTTAGCATTTCAATTGTTTCTTCAACGGAGGGCTCTTCAACGATAACAGATTGAAAACGGCGTTCAAGAGCGCTGTCCTTTTCGATGTGCTTTCGGTATTCCTCCAATGTGGTTGCACCGATAATCTGTATTTCACCCCGTGAAAGTGCAGGTTTTAAAATGTTGCCTGCATTCATTGCGCCCTCAGCATCACCTGCTTTGGTAAGAACGTGTACCTCGTCAATAACAAGAATGATGTTGCCAAGTGCTTTAACCTCGGTAATAAGACTCTTAAGACGTGACTCAAACTGACCTCGGAACTGTGTTCCTGCAACCATTGCCGCCATATCAAGGAGATAGATTTCATAGCCTAAAAGCTTTGCAGGGACGTTGCCTTCTGCAATTCTAAGAGCAAGACCCTCGGCAATGGCGGTTTTACCAACACCTGGCTCACCAATAAGCACAGGATTGTTTTTGGTGCGTCGGTTAAGAATTTGTGTTACACGGTTCATCTCGGTTTCTCTGCCCACAACACGGTCAATTTCACCGTGCCTTGCCTTTGCGGTCAGGTTTGTGCCGTACATATCTAGGAATTTGCGCTTGTTTTTGGGTTTATCTTTTTTGTCAGCTTTGGCTGATTTTTCCTTTTGAGGCGCACCTTCTGCATTGGGAACATTATTGCCTCCAAACATATTTGAAAGGAAGGAAAGGGGTGATTTTTTCATTGCACCGCCGTCTTCACTGTCGTCAAAATCTCCGCCGTCCATAAATCCTTCACCAAGAATAGCCGACGGGTCAAAATCTTCATTTCCGTCAATCATACCGCGCATCATTTCCAAAGTTTCGCTGTTCATATTGTCAAATTCTTCGGGAGTTATTCCCAGACCCTTGAGCATATTGTCAAGGGGAGCTATATTCAGTTCTTTTGCACAGGAAAGGCAGTAGCCTTCATTCACCTGCTTGCCGTCAGGTTCCATTCTGGTAACAAAAACCACGGCCATATTCTTTTTGCATCTTACACAGAGCATCGTTATACCTCCAAGGCACAAATGTACCCATTATTCAATAGTCGATGAATAGTATATCATATAAAACTTTTGATTTCAATGTCTTTTTTGTTAATAAACCAAAAAAAGTTACCAAATTTTAAAGGAATTTTAGCAAATCACTTTACAAAATGGGAATTTTACTGTAAAATATAAAGGTTAAAATATGTAATCAATTGTTTATACACAGGAGGTATTACAATGTACGATAAAGTGTCAACGGATTTATCCTTTGTTGAAAGGGAGAAAGAAGTAGTTTCTTTCTGGAAGGATAATGACATATTCAAAAAGAGTATTGAAAACCGCAAAGACGGTCAGGTATATACATTCTTTGACGGTCCGCCTACTGCCAATGGCAAGCCTCACATCGGTCACGTTCTGACCCGTGTTATAAAGGACTTGGTTCCCCGCTACCGCACAATGAAGGGCTACAAGGTTCTCAGAAAAGCCGGCTGGGATACCCACGGTCTGCCTGTTGAGCTTGAGGTTGAAAAACAGCTTGGCATCAGCGGTAAACCGCAGATTGAAAGCTACGGCATCGAGGATTTTGTTAAAAAGTGTAAGGATAGCGTTTTCACCTACCAGAGCGAATGGGAGGAAATGAGTGACCGTGTTGGATTCTGGGCTGATATGGATAAGCCTTATGTTACTTATCACAATGACTATATCGAGTCTGTTTGGTGGGCTCTTAAAACCATATGGGACAAGGGCCTGCTTTACAAGGGTCACAAGATTATGCCCTACTGCCCCCGTTGCGGAACATCGTTGTCAAGCCACGAGGTTGCTCAGGGCTATAAGGATGTAAAGGAAAATTCTCTTATTGCTAAGTTTATAGTAAAGGGCAAGACAAACGAATATATACTTGCCTGGACAACCACACCATGGACACTTCCTTCAAATGTTGCTCTTTGCGTTAACCCACACGAAACATACGTTAAGGTTAAGGTTGGGGAGGAAACATTTATCCTTGCAGAAGCTCTTCTTGACAATGTTATAAAGGACGAATATGAGACTCTCGAAAAATATGTGGGCACCGACCTTTGCGGTCTTGAGTATGAGCCACTTTATAACTTTGCAAAGCTTGATAAAAAGGGTCACTTTATTGTTGCTGACAATTATGTTACAATGAGCGACGGTACAGGTATCGTACACATTGCTCCTGCCTTTGGTGAGGACGACTCCAGAGTTGGTAAGGAAAACGACCTTCCTTTTGTTAACCTTGTAAATACTCAGGGTAAATTTGTGGATGCGGTTGAACCCTGGAAGGGTATGTTTGTAAAAGATGTTGATAAGCTTGTTATCCGTGACCTCAATGATAGAAATCAGCTCTTTGAAGTTATCAATTTTGAGCACAGCTATCCATTCTGCTGGAGGTGTGACACACCCCTTCTTTACTATGCTTGTGATACATGGTTTATAAAGATGTCGGCTGTTCGTGACAAGCTCCTTGCAAACAACGAAACAGTTAATTGGATGCCCGACAACATCAAGCACGGCAGATTTGGTAACTTCCTTGAAAATGTAATCGACTGGGGCTTATCACGTTCAAGATACTGGGGAACACCCCTTCCTATCTGGACTTGTGAATGCGGTCACCACGAATGTATAGGCTCAATTGAAGAACTGAAAGCAAAAAGTATAAATGTTCCTGAAGATATCGAGCTCCACAAGCCTTATGTTGACAATGTTCACTTAAAGTGCGAAAAGTGCGGCGGCGAAATGAAGAGAGTTTCTGACGTTATTGACTGTTGGTTTGACTCAGGGTCAATGCCCTTTGCACAGTGGCACTACCCATTTGAAAACAAGGAACTTTTTGACGAGAACTTCCCTGCAGACTTCATCAGCGAAGCAATCGACCAGACACGAGGTTGGTTCTATACACTTATTGCTATATCAACACTGCTTTTTGACAAGGCGCCATATAAGAACGTTGTTGTTCTTGGTCACGTTCAGGATAAGGACGGCCGTAAAATGTCAAAGCATATAGGCAATGTTGTTAACCCCTGGGATGTTTTAAATAAGCAGGGCTCGGATGCGGTAAGGTGGTATTTCTATTCAAATAGTGCTCCATGGCTTCCAAACCGCTTCCATGACGAAGCAGTTTCCGAGTCACAGAGAAAGTTTATGGGTACACTCTGGAACACTTATGCGTTCTATGTTCTCTATGCAGATATCGATAGCTTCAACCCAACAAAGTATACTCTTGACAAGTCAAAGCTCACATTACTTGATAAGTGGATTTTGTCAAAGCTCAACACTGTAATCAGTACAGTTGACGAATATCTTGGAAACTACAAAATTACCGAGGCAACAAGAGCAATTCAGGAATTCACCGACGAGCTTTCAAATTGGTATGTTCGTCGCAGCCGTGAACGTTTTTGGGCAAGCGAGCTGACAGACGACAAGATTTGTGCGTATATGACACTCTATACTGTATTGGTTGAGTTCTCAAAGGTTTGCGCACCTTTCATTCCGTTTATGACAGAAATGATTTATCGCAATCTTGTACTCAATGTTGACAAAGATGCTCCCGAAAGTGTTCATATGTGCGACTTCCCTGTTGCAAACGCAGAATTTGACTTCAAGGATATCGAAGAAGAAATGGATGCTGCAAGAAAGATTGTTATTCTTGGCCGTGCCTGCCGTAATGCAGCAAACATCAAGAATCGTCAGCCTATTGCAAAGATTTATGTTCAGTCAAAGAGTGACCTTGCTGATGTATACAAAAACATCATTCTTGACGAACTTAATGTTAAGGAAATCGAAATTACCGATAATGCAAGCTCGTTCATTAGCTACAACTTTAAGCCTCAGCTTAAAACTATGGGTCCCAAGTACGGCAAGATTGTTAAGGCGATATTTGAACAGGTGAATTCAATGGACGGCGCCAAGGTTATGGCAACACTCAATTCAGGAGAAAATATAAAGCTTACAGTTCAAGGTACAGATGTTGAATTCGGCATTGATGATGTTTTGGTTGAAACTCTCCAGAAGGATGGATTTGTTTCAGACAGTGATACAACATATACAGTAGTTCTTGACACAAATCTTACTCCCGAGCTTATTGAAGAAGGCTTTGTCCGTGAAATTATCAGCAAAATCCAGACAATGCGCAAGGACGGTGGATTTGAGGTTCAGGATAACATAAAGGTTTCCTGCTGTGGCAGTGCAAAGATTAATGAAATCATTGCAAAGAACCTTGACGAAATTTCAGCCCAGACCCTTGCTGTTTCAATTGACAGTGCAGAAAATGACGGAAAAGACTGGAACATTAATGGCGAAAAGGTTAAAATCACAATTGTGAAAAACTAAAAATATTTAAGACGTGCTCTGCGGGGCGCGTCTTTATCTTTAATAATCCAAAATTTTCAGTTGAAAAAATTATTAAAATATGTTATAATGAGTTCATTAAAATGAACTCAATGAATCGTGAAAAATGAATAATGAAGAATTAAGGAACAAATGCTCTGCATTTGAATTATAAAGAAAATCGCTTTGTGATTTTCAACCACAATTATTCATCATTCATTATTAATTATTCATTAAAAATCAGTGGCATTTAAAATGTTCGCTGATTTTAGAATACAAAGGTATGATTTTTAAAGAAAAGAGGCAGAATTACTATGTATATTACAGATGACATAAAATATATCGGTGTCAACGACCATAAAATAGATTTATTCGAGGGTCAGTATGTGGTTCCCAATGGTATGGCATATAATTCATATGCGATTATTGATGAGAAGATTGCTGTTATGGATACGGTTGATGCAAATTTCACTGACGACTGGCTTCGCAACTTAAAGATTGCCCTTGATTGCAGAACGCCTGATTATCTTATTGTTCAGCATATGGAGCCCGACCATTCGGCAAATATAGCGAATTTTGCAGAGGCATATCCTGACGCAAAGATAGTGGCATCTGCAAAAGCCTTTGTAATGATGAAACAGTTTTTTGGTACAGATTTTCCTGAAAAACAGATTGTTGTGGGCGATGGTGACACTTTGAGCCTCGGCAAACATAACCTGACCTTTATTACAGCACCAATGGTGCATTGGCCCGAGGTAATTGTTACCTATGACAGCGCTGATAAGATTTTATTTTCGGCTGACGGTTTTGGTAAATTTGGCGCATTGGATGTAGAAGAAGATTGGGCTTGTGAGGCAAGAAGGTATTATATTGGAATTGTGGGAAAGTATGGTGCTCAGGTACAGGCGCTTCTGAAAAAGGCTGCAGAGCTTGATGTTGAGACAATCTGTCCGTTGCACGGACCTGTGCTCAGAGAAAACCTGGGTTATTATATTGACCTTTACAACACATGGTCAAGTTATGCTACCGAAAGTGATGGGGTTGTTATTGCATACACATCGGTTTACGGCAACACAAAAAAGGCGGTTGAGTATCTTGCTGAAAGTCTTAAAACAAAAGGTTGCCCCAAGGTAGTAGTAAACGACCTTGCCAGATGTGATATGGCAGAGGCGGTTGAGGATGCCTTCCGTTACGGAAAGATTGTATTTGCCACCACAACATATAATAATGATATATTCCCGTTTATGCGTGAATTTATTAATCATTTGACCGAGCGTAACTTTCAGAATAAAACAGTGGGAATTATCGAAAACGGAAGTTGGGCGCCTGCGGCGGCAAAGGTGATGGGTGCGATGCTTGAAAAGAGCAAAAATCTAAATTTTTGTGAAAACCGCGTAAAGATTATGTCAGCAATGGATGAAGAAAATAAAAAACAGCTTTATGCGCTTGCCGCAGAGTTGGCAAAATAAAAATTAAGGAGGAAAAACAATGAAATATGTATGCGATGTATGTGGATGGGAGTATGACGAGGAAATCGGTGTCCCTGATGCAGGAATTGAGGCGGGAACAAAATTTGAGGACCTTCCTGATGACTTTGAATGTCCTCTCTGTGGCGTAGGCAAAGACCAATTTTCTGAAGCATAAAGTGGGAAATGGTAAAATTGTTTGGACCGCAAAAAAGACTGAAATTTCTAAAATACAAGACGCAAATTGGAATCGAACAATTTAAAGGTTGAAAAACCACATACAACGGTATGTGGTTTTTCTGCTTTTTATGGTCTTTTTGCTACGCACAAACCTCACCTCTCGATGTACACAAGTACACCTTCGGGTATTCCAAAGCCGAGGCTTTGGATAGCCTGATAGTAGCTATCTGAATCTGCCTAAAAAGGCGTAATTTCGGTATATTTTAGTTTGTCGTCTTTGACAGGCGCCAGCCTGCCTTCATCCTCCGCACCAAAATCTCCTCAAAATTCCATCCTTTTTAGGTCGAAGAATTTTAAGTGAGCTGATTTTTGTCTGAACAAGGCAAAAACGGAGCTAATCCTTGTTGGCTTAGCGAGTATTTTAACACAGTTCGGGCGGAAATCAGCCACTTAAAATCATATTCATATAACTACTGTCAGGCTAAGTTTGTGTGTTCCAAATCAATTTTACCTATTTCCCTAAATATATCAGTCGCAATCACACTTGCATCCGCAATCGCAGTCTTCTACGGCTTTTTTGGGCGGAAAGAATTCGTCAAAGGGGAAACGAATAGTATTAAACAGCTCACATGGATTATTTTCGGTGGCTGTGGGACATTCCTTGCAGGGTATGCAGAAATCAATTGCATCAACATGGAGTTGTGTTGCCCGTTCAAGGCGAACAATACTGAAAAGTCCAAGTGATACCAATACCATCTTGCCGTCATCACCTGTGTAAAGCTCGTCGTCAAAGCATTTGCAAATGTTTTCGGGAATAGCAAGAAAATGGTTATTACAATCACAATCGCAGCAATCATTGCGTGTTATTAGTTTTGCAGAAAGGGCAATGGGGTCTACTACCTCAACGACTGCCTTAGGAAGATTGTTTTTTTGCCAGATTTTTGATACATCTTTGCAATCTTGTGAAAGTGCCGACTCAAATATCTTTACATTGCCTTCCGAGCCGTAAAGTATAACCTTTTTGTCATAAGTAACAAGGCCTTCGACCTCTGCGGGGCACGAAACACCATGGAATGCCTCAATGGTTACACGAATAAAGAATTTCATATCAACGGCAAAATATCCGCGGTTAAAGGGTACAGGTTCAACGGTTGTATAAACCCAGATAACCTCGGCACTCTTAAGTTTAGCATTGATTGCACGTTCAATTATTTCCTGACCTGAATTGGTGAAATAAACACGCTGGTCACGAATGCAATCTCTGTCTTTGCAAGAGTCGTATATCTGATTTGTGTTTATGCAAACTCCGTTGCCGAAATCCTCGCATCTGCGTTCTGTGCGGTTTTCCTGTTCAAGACAACAATCTGCTAGCTGGGCTGCGTTTTCGTTGTATACTTCAAAATTATCGCTCATAGAAATACCTCCTGGTTTGTAAAAAGATTTTGTGACCTAATTTATTCTATGCTATCAATGAAAATTTGTTCATATACTGAATGAGGGAGGTAAAGAACATGGCAATGATTTGTGAAAATATTATTTGCAGTGAAAAATATTTTTTTAAGAATAGTTATGGTGAACTTATATGCCGTTCAAAAAATCTGTCAGAACAGTTGATGGCTTGGTGCTGCGATTTTGATGTTGTTGAAGAAAATGGTTGCATACATATTGCGGCAAGTGATAAAGAGGGAAATCTTGTATATATAATAAACAATAATGGGCATTGGGGCAGAGGGATTGCGGCAAAGGGGGTAAAACCTGAAAACATCTTTATATGTTGTGAAGGTGGCGAAAAGTTGATTTATTATGTAAGTGACTTGAAACTATACAAAATATGTCTTGACGGTGATATGGCAGAGCCGACTTTGATAGATGAAATTTTATATTATTCAATGCCTTTTGTATGCGGAAACAAGGTGTATTACATAAACAAAAAAGAAAAGCTTTGCAGAAGTGATGGGGAGGAAATATGTGGTGGCGGAAATATAAGCCATATATTTGCAACAAATAAATATTTGTGCGTAAAAGACGATGACAGACTGGATTTGATAAGCACAGAAGATTTTTCGGATAAAAAGAGCCTTACACGTCGCCATGGGAGGAGTGCCCAATGTCCTCTTTATGTGTGCACCGGTGATGTGGAAACTCTATGCTGGCATGATGAAAATGAGGTGTTTTTCTCCCGGAAAAAGAATGGAAAGTGGTGCGGTCTTGAAACAATTACCGTACAAAATGCAGAACGCCTGGGAATATATAAATTTGATGGTAAATATGATTTGGGGTGTTTAAAGAACGGGCAGATATGTTCGTGTAATGCAAGAGCCTTTAAAAACAAATAGTTTGTGCAAAATGCATAAATTAGAAGCGAAATATTGTTTGGTTTTTGGTTGAAAAGTTTGAAAAAACATTGTATAATAAATTTATTAGTAACAAACAGCGATGATTTGTTATATTTGATTACATTCAGGAGGGTTGAAAATTGAAATTGTATGAAACATCAAAAATCAAGAACTTTTGTCTTTTAGGACACGGTAACTCAGGAAAGACATCGCTGGCAGAAGCAATTCTGAATACAGCAGGCTCCATCGAGAGAATGGGAAAGACTCAGGATGGTAACACCGTTATGGACTTTGATCCCGAAGAAATCAAACGTAAATTCTCGATTAGTGCAGCAGTTGCTACTTGTGATTGGAATGGTACAAAGTTTAATATTATAGATACCCCCGGATTCTTTGACTTCGTTGGTGAGGTTCAACAGAGTATTAAAGTTGCAGACGCCGCAATTATTGTTCTCAGTGGTAAGTCAGGTCTTACTGTTGGTGCTGAAAAGGCTTGGAAATATGCCGAGGATGCAGGAATTCCCAAAATGATATTCATCAACAAGGTTGATGATGAGCGTGTTAATTATTATGGTGTTCTTGACCAACTCAGAGAAAAATACGGAAAGAAAATTGCCCCCCTTCAGGTTCCTATCCGTGAAGGCGAAAAAATCACAGGCTTTGTTAATGTGGTTGAAGGCGAAGCAAGAAGATATATGGGCGATATGACGGTTACAGCTCCAATTCCCGAAGGTATGGAGGACGACATTGCTCCTGTTCGTGAAATGATTAATGAGGCTGTTGCTGAAAGCTCAGAAGAATTGATGGAAAGATATTTTGCGGGTGAGAGCTTTACTCTTGCCGAAACCTATGAGGCTCTTCGTGCCGGTGTTGCAGCAGGTGATATTGTTCCTGTTCTTTGCGGTAGTGCCTTTAATAAGCTGGGAATTGCATCACTTATGAATGCGATTGTTGCATACTTCCCATCACCTGATTCATCGGATGATTTCTTTATTGCACACAAGGAAGACGGCAGTGATGCAAGACGCAAGGTTGATGTTAATGACCCGTTGGCAGCACTTGTGTTCAAAACCGTTGCTGACCCATATGTTGGAAAGTTATCATATTTCAAGGTGTATTCGGGAATTATGACTCCAGATACAACAGTTTATAACTCTGTTTCAGGCACAAACGAAAGAATTGGTAAAATTTTTGCAGTTGTGGGTAAAAAGCAGATAGAGGTTGAAAAGCTCAATGCAGGCGATATCGGTGCTGTTACAAAGCTGGCAGATACAAATACCGGCGATACACTTTGCAGCATCAGTGACCGTATAGTGATTGATGGAATTGAATTCTCAAAGCCCAATACTTCAATGGCGGTTGTTCCAAAGGCTAAGGGCGACGAGGATAAAATCAGTCAAGGTTTAAACAAACTGATGGATGAGGATAAGACCTTCAGTGTTGAAAATAATACTGAAACTCGTCAGATGATTATTAAGGGTATGGGCGACCAGCACATTGATATTATTATCAACAAGCTTAAGTCGAAATTTGGTATAGAGGTTGCTTTAACTGAGCCAAGAGTTGCATACCGCGAGGCTATTCGTAAGCCTGTCAAGGTTGAAGGAAAGCACAAAAAGCAGTCGGGCGGTCACGGTCAGTATGGCCACGTATGGATTGAATTTGAACCATATGATGACGGATTGCTGTTTGAGGAAAAGGTATTTGGCGGCTCTGTTCCCAAAAACTATTTCCCCGCTGTTGAAAAAGGTCTTCAGGAAAGTATGAAACAGGGTGTTCTTGCGGGATATCCTATGGTTGGTCTCAAGGCGACACTTGTTGATGGTTCATATCATCCTGTTGATTCTTCAGAAATGGCATTTAAAACAGCTGCGTCGCTTGCGTTTAAAGCAGGTATGGAACAGGCGAGCCCTGTTTTGCTTGAGCCTGTAGGTCACTTGAAGGTTTATGTTCCTGACAGCTACACCGGTGATATAATCGGCGATATAAACAAACGCCGCGGACAGATGTTAGGTATGACACCTCAGGGTGACGGAATTACCCTTATCGAGGGCGAAGTTCCTATGGCTATGATGCATTCATATTCATCAGATTTACGTTCAATGACCCAGGCAAAGGGTTCATATGAATTTGAATTTGAAAGATATCAGGATGCGCCGCCCAATGTGGTTGAAAAAATAGTTGCAGAAAGCAAAGAATAAAATTTTAAGACAGCCCTCGTTATGAAGGCTGTCAGGCCACTGGCTGACTTTCTACTTTGTAAGTGGTCTAAGCCCTCCCGTTACGTGAGGGCTTTTTTATATAATAATAAATTACGTAATTTCCTATTATATAAAAACAAAATTAAATTGCCCGTGCAAAATTTTCGTCTATGCCGAAATGCACTTGGGCAAACAAAGCGATATTACTTCGACCGCCGTCTGCGGCAAGCGGCGAAGACACTTTGTTCTATAATGAAAACCACGCAATATTTGCGTGGTTCAATAAAGGTTAACCGACGAATAAATATCCACCCGCGGGGTGGATATTTATTATTATGCTGTTTTACTTCCAGGGGATAAATCCATTAAATTGATGGATAAATTTACCCTCTAATGCTTTTGCCTTAAGACCGCGCATCAAGCTGTTGGCTTCCGGTAGATTAGCAAAGTCGATTTGGTCAATTGGTGTACCTTTGATGCCAAACACATACATAAATGCATCGGCAGCATTGTTTTTTAAGGGGAAAATTTCGTATTTATTTTGAAATTCAATGATGTTTGACTGGGGTGAAAGAATGTCTTTTAATTCCGGTGAAAGCATCCAGCACCCAATGAGAAAGCCCTTGAAATGAGTCTCAGGGAAGCAGTTTGTAAAAATATCCCGTGCTTTTTGGTATGCACTTTCACAGCTTTCCTTGTCCAGTTTGCCACCATTGGGGATATGTACCTTGATGGCGTTGTCGCCGGGTGTAAAAACCGGCTTCCATTCTTTTTTTGAGAGCCTTGTTCTGAAATTTTGTGCAAGTTTTGTTGTTTTATCAACCGCATAGCCTTCGTAATATTCGTCTGTTTCTATAAAATCTGCTTCAAAAGCACCCGCTTCATCGGTGCATCCAAAAGAACCTAAAATATGGCCTGTTTTATGGAGCAGAGTATTATCCATCAAAATACAAAGCTCACCCTGTTTATTTTCAAAAATTTTTGCAGGGCGGTTTGAGTTTTTATGAATTTCAAAACGGAGTCGACCAATCATTAAATGCTCCAGATAAATTGCAAGATCGTAAAGCTTAAATTTATCTGTTCCAAAGAAAGGCCTTCCGGCGGTTTCACTAGAAACCTGAAAAAAGCGGTCTGCCCAGAAAAAACTGGAGGTTAAAATGTCTTTTTCTATACCTCGTTTTTCAAGAATCTCCCAGCTGGGGCGAATGTGAGCCATAATCGGGAAAAAGGCAACACAATCATAGCCAATTGGGTTTTCAACCGTTTCAGGAGCTGTTGGTAACTCAAATTCCGTAAAGGCATTACTGAAATTTTTTTGCGTTGCAAGAATATGATAAAGAGTTTTAGCAAGCAGGCATAAATCCGGAACCTGTTGAATGTATGGAATTGCTTTTAAAACGTTGTCAAGAGTGTTAGTAAGCACGCCACACTCTTTGTGAAGTATTCTGGCATACTCCTCAGTCAGCCAAGAGGGGATTTGGGGTTCATTCAACGCAAGTTTATAGGCATCGTCCCAATAAGGGGATTCAATTTTTATGTTCAAAGCTTTGCGAACATCATACATCACTGTCACCATCCTTTTGATTTTCTAGTTACGACATATTATAGTACTAAAATTTTAAATGGTCAATTCTTATTTTAGATAAATTTATAAAATATTTAATATTAAATAGCAAGGCAGAGAAACAAAGATGTTGTTTTTGGATAAGAAATATATAATTTTGGCTATTTAAAGCCCTAATAAAGGTTGACTATTTTGAATTTTAGTATTATAATATACCATAAAAAGAGTTCAAAATATTATATCAAATAATTAGAGGAGGTAAAGGAATGAAATTTTTTCATGTATATGATGAACGAGCAAATGAAGGACTTTATAAAAATAATTTACTCAACAAAAACAGCGGCTTTAAAATTCAGCACGATTTTCCCATTCCTGATAATGTAAAATTTAACGTGGCAGCAAAAAAAGGTGGAAAGTTTTATGATTTAATTAAAGAAACTGGTATGCCTTTTTATGTTGACAGAATTGCTGGTGGCACAACATATCACAAATATGATTTTGATTTTGCATTAATTGACGAATATCGCAATATATTGGGTGATTGGTTTTTGGGCTTTCAGCTTCATGAAAGCGGCTCAAACCGCCGTCAGGCAGAATGGAAGCGCCTACTTCGTATCTTCGGCCATAATGGTCCTTATGATGCAAAAGTTATTCGCGAAAAATTGATGAGCAAAAAGGCTAAACTTCCGGATGGTACGCCACTTCCCAGTTTAAGTCAGGGAACGCCGGAGGAATATGCCAAAATGACATATGCCGAAACCTGGCAGGAATATGTTCAGGAAATGATTGAACTGTTCCAGAAAAATCTGAGACTTACAAATAATGCTATTATTCCTTGTGACAGTTATTATCTGGCGACCAAGCTGCAGGCAGACCTTGGAATGAAAACCTTTATGCCTGAGGTGGGCGATCAGATTCCTTTGATGGGTATTTCACTGGCAACAGCTCGTGGTGCTGCCGCTAAAAAAGGAATGACCTGGGGTGCCTATTATGAAACTTGGCGTGAGGTGCCGGGAATTGGTTATACCATGCCGTGCTTGAATCCCAGTCCCATCAATGACTGGTATCTGACTCAGGACTTGTTCGGCGATGACTTTACAACCCACGGTGAAAATGGTGGCAGTTCAAGACTTTTACAAAAACGTATTTTCTATTTTGCATATATGAGCGGTGCCGATTATCTTTCAGAAGAATGGGGACTTAAGTGTTGTTATTTAGACTTTGAGGAATATGCCCTTTCTGCTTATGGCAAAGTTAAAAAAGACTTTATTGATACAACAATGGAATTAGGAAATATGAAAGCCATTGCTCCTTTTGCTATTGTGCTTCCAAAGAAATACAGTTGTATTGAAATTCCTCAGGTGTTTGAAGAATATAAGCTTGGTGTACATAGAGAACAGTATATGAACAGCCCATTATCTGCTGATGAAAAGGCTTATTTTGGCCACGTTGAAGACGTTTTAAAACTGTTTTATACCCGTGATGAAGCAGGTATCTCTGGCAACGAGGGTCACGTTATCACCAATGCTGCCTTTGGTAATGTGTTTGATATTATCTATGAAGACGAAGCAGATGCTATTTTAAAACAGTACGACTATTTAATTGATGCGACAAAAGATGGTGATTTTGCAAAAGCAAAAGCCGGCAGCGGTCTTAAAATTATAGAAAGTTCTGACTTGGATAGGCTGGGGGCGGAGGTTTCTTCACTGATTAAAGAAATTATGCCTTGTTATGTTGACAGCCTTTGCTGGGTTGTGTCTAAAAACGATAAGGGTAAGCGGTTTGTTTCTATCTTTAATAACGAGGGTAACGAACGCAGCTTAGAGCATGGCGACACCATTGACAAAGCGTCAGATAAAAAAGTAACCATTACTTTTAAAGAAACTGTGAATGTAAACGTGATAAAAGAAATGCAGGGTTCCTGTCAGCTTGAAAGGATTAATGACACAACCTATTGTGCAACCATTCCGGCTACCGGTTTTGCTATCTTAGAATTTTAAATAGAGGAGAAAAATATGAATATTTTAGCAGTTGGGGCACACCCTGATGATATTGAAATTTATTGTGGCGGAACTTTGGCAAAATATGCTTCTCAGGGACATAAAATTTTCTGCTGTACAGCAACAAACGGCAACATCGGGTCAGCCACACTTTCAAAAGATGAGATTGCAGCAATTCGCAAAAAAGAAGCGACCAAAGCGGCATCTTTGGTTGGGGCAGAATATATTTGTCTTGATTATGATGATGAACTGTTTTATGAGGATGTGAATGTTCGCATTAATTTTATTAATATGGTGCGTCATTGTCGACCGGATGTTATCTTTACTCATAATCCACACGACTATAACCCTGACCACGAGTTGACCAGTAAAATTATTAACGATATCGAGGTTATGCTTCCCATAGCGAAGATTAAAACGGAAGAACCGCCTTTTGAAAAAATGCCTGTGATTTATTATTTTGAGACAGAAAAGGGGTTGGGCTTTATTCCCACAGATTATGTGGATATTACCGACCATTTTGAAACTAAAAAGCAAATGGTTCTCTGCCACGAGAGCCAAAAACAATGGATGGCAGATAACTATGCTGGCTTCTCACCTGATGATACCTTTCTGGAAGATATGGTTATTACCGCTCAATACCGCGGTATGCAGTGCGGTGTGAAATATGCAGAGGCATTTGTTCGCTGCAATGATGCTTATCGGATGACACCATCTAAATTATTACCATGAAGAATGGTCGTATATAGGCAGTGACAATTTGTGCAAAAAACGGTGGAGTGCAATATGATATGCACTCCACCGTTTACTTTTTACTCTTTTTTTAACCGGTTTACGAGCTGTTCGTCAGGGTCAACATATACTGTGTAGTTTGTTTCATAAATTACAAAGCCGGGCTTGGAGCCGTTTGGCTTGCGGATGTTCTTTATAAGCGTATAATCAACACCAACACCTTTGGATTTTTGAGCCTTGCTGTAATATGCTGCAATTGTGGCGGCCTCAACCAATGTATTATCTGGCACCTCGCCTGTGCCGTTTGTGCGGATTATTACATGAGAGCCGGGGATAACCTTGGTGTGCAGCCACATATCGGTGGAGTAAGCTGTTTTGATTGTCAGTTCGTCATTTTGTTTGTTGTTTCTGCCAACTAAAATGGTATATCCATCTGATGAAACAAATTCCAAAGGCTTGGACTTTTGTTGAGATTTTTTCTTTTTGGTGTTTCCTGATGAAATATAGCCTTGCTCCGCAAGTTCGTCACGTATTTCGTTGATATCGGCATAGCTTGTGGCACGGGTAACTGCATCAAGAACGGTTTCAAGATATCTGAGCTCTTCTTCGGCACTCTTTAACTGTTCAGTGGAGTGTTCTTCGGCAGTTTTGGCTTTGGTATAGAGCTTATAATATCGCTGTGCATTTCTTGAGGGTGAGAGCTCGGGTTTCAGAGAAATAGCTATATCGTCGCAGCTTTCTGTGTAGTAGTTCTGAACTGTTACAGACGACATTCCCTGTTCAATACTATAAAGATTTGCAGTCAGCAAATCACCATAGATTTTATATTTCTCGCGGTTTTTTGATTTTTCTAAAATATCACGATGGATTGCAATTTTCTTTTCGCAACGGTCAATATTGTTGGTGATTGTTTTTATTGTTCCTGCGGATTTTTGTGCCAGTCGGTCGTGCATATCACGGGATGAGAAAAATTCTTCAACAGCATAGCTCAAAAATTCACAGGGGATGATTTTACCTGCACCCTTATATTGAGTAAGCTCTACACACGAAAAGGCAAGGGGTTTTTCGGTTTCGTCCTTGATTACACAAGGGTTTTCTTTGCCTGATATAACAGATGCGATAAAGTCTGCGGTATGATGTGCAAATTCTTTTGGGTCAGCATCACTTGATGCGGTTTTGGTGTCGCCTGAATACCGATACACTATTTCTCTTGCAAGCAAAGGGCTCATACCGATAAATTCCCCAACAAGAAATTTATCCAAAGGAATATCATTTGTAAGACTGCTCATTTTGTCGCATAAACCATCGACAGAAATCTCTTCAGGATTGCACTTGTCCTGAGCAGGCGGCAATTCATAATAAAGCCCGGGCAGAACCTGTCGTACACCGCTTGTGGTAAAATCAATATGCTTGATGCTGTCAATAATTTTGTTATCGTTTTGTATAAGAATAATATTGCTGTGTCTGCCCATGATTTCAATAATCAGACTTTTTTGAGTCAGGTCGCCCATTTCGGTGTAGCATTCAATATCAAACCTGACAATTCGGTCAAAGCCTTGCTGGTTAATATCAACAATCTTTCCGCCTGACAGATGCTTGCGCAGTATCATACAAAAAAGCGGTGCATTAATGGGATTTTGACGCGATGCTTTGGAAAGATGCAGCCTTGGGTTCGAGGTTGCAGCTGAAAGCAACAGACGAAATGTTCCGTCGGGGGTGCGAACGGATATGGTAAGTTCATCCTTTTCGGGCTGATAAATCTTGTCAATTTTGCCGAGCAGCAGTATATTTTTTAATTCTTCAACAATGCGATGGGTAACAAATCCGTCAAATGCCATAGTAATTTCCATAGCCTTTCTGCCCACAAGTAGTAATTATAAATACACCTTCGTCTCATTGTGGGCAGATAAGGCGTGTAGTGGAAATTATGCACATCGACGTTTCGGGCCTTTCCAGCACGAAAGTTCGGCGGTGCAATAAATTCTGCCAGAGGCATAACGTGATTTTTACGTTATTATCCTCTATGTTATTACAATATTTTTTAAATCTTTTTATCAGTATACACCAAAAGCGAAAATTTTTCAAATATTATTTGATTTTTTTGGAAATATGTGATATACTTGATATATTATAGCTCGGAGTGTGTGTAAATGAAACCCAGAGCATAGGAGGTAGAGTATTATGCTCAAAAGTATGACAGGTTTTGGCAGAGCCGAAAAGGTTGTTGACAAATTTAATATTAAGGTTAATCTTAAGTCGGTTAACCACAGATATCTTGACCTTGCGGTAAGGGTTCCAAAATACTATTATTTTGTGGAGGATAAAATTCGCCAGACTGCCGCAAAGTACATTTCACGCGGCAAGGTGGAGGTTTTTGTTTCGGTTGAACGCACTGAAGGCAGCGACAAGAGCATAACTCTTGACCGTGAGATTGCTGCAAGCTATATAAGCGCTTTGAGGTCTGCTACAGAGCTTGGGATTGAAGACGATGTTAAAATTTCAACCATTGCTCAATATCACGATATATTCAAGATTGAAACAGATGAGGCTGATGAAGAATATATCACATCAATTATTACTGATGTTTTCAAAGAGGCTGCCGAGGATTTTGTAAATACCAGAATTTGCGAAGGTAAAAATATGGAATTTGATATATGTGAGCATCTTGATAATCTTGAAGCAAATCTTCACTTGGTTGAAAAGCGTTATCCGGAGATTGTTGCAGAATATCGTGCACGCCTCGAGAAAAAGATGAACGAAATTTTAGCTGATGTAAATGTTGAAGAAACACGAATAATTGCCGAGGCTGCAATCTACGCAGAGCGTACTGATATCGGAGAAGAAACTGTGAGACTTGCAAGTCATATTAAGGAGTTCCGCAAGGCAATAATGACAGACCAGCCAATCGGCAAAAAACTTGATTTTATTATTCAGGAAATGAATCGTGAAACCAACACAATGGGCTCAAAGGCAAACGATGTAGAGATTTCAAAAATTATTGTTGATATGAAATCCGAAATCGAAAAGATAAGAGAGCAAATTCAGAACATAGAATAGAGAGGCAAGGTTTTTATGAAACTTATAAACATAGGATTTGGTAATATTGTTTCAGGCGATAGAGTTGTAGCGATTGTCAGTCCCGAATCTGCACCTATCAAGCGTATTGTTCAGGACGCCCGTGACAAAGGTCTGCTGATTGATGCGTCATGCGGACGTCGCACCCGTGCCGTAATCATTACAGACAGTGACCATATTATTTTGTCTGCAATACAGACCGAAACAATTGCAGCTCGTGCAGCTGTTAAGGAAGATTTGACCGACACAAAGGACGAAGGAGAGGTTGAGGTTGAAGAATAAAGGTATTCTTTATGTTATCTCGGGTCCTTCGGGCGTGGGCAAGGGCACAATTTGTCAGCAGCTTGTTGAAAGGAACAAAGATATATCGGTATCTGTTTCGGCGACAACCCGTGCTCCAAGGACAATTGATAAGGACGGTGTAACCTACTTTTTTAAAACAAAGGATGAGTTCAAATCAATGATTGATGCAGATAAATTCCTTGAGTGGGCTGTATATAATGATAATTATTACGGTACACCTGCTGACCCGGTTGACGAAAAGTTGAATTTGGGCAAGGATGTCATCCTTGAAATTGAGGTTCAGGGTGCGTTGAAGGTTATGGAAAAACGACCCGACGCAGTTTCGATTTTTGTTGAGCCGCTTTCAGAAGAGGTCTTGTGTGAAAGGCTTCGTGACAGAGGCACAGAAACCGAGCAACAAATTGAAAAACGTCTTAAGGCCGCAAAGACAGAGCTAAAGCAAAAGGATAAATATGATTACATAGTTATCAACGATGTTCTGGAAACTGCAATTTGCGATATAGAAAATATTATGAAAAATGAAAAGGAGAAGATGTAAAATGATGATTTATCCCCCTATAACAGAGCTTGTTAAAAAAACAGGCAGCAGATATGCACTGGTAATTGAAACAGCTAAAAGAACAAGACAGTTGGTTGACGGCGCACCCAGACTTACAGAGGTTGAAACATCCAAGGATGTAACAGTTGCTGTAAACGAAATTTATGAGGGCAAAATCGAGGCTGTAAAGGCCGCTGATGTAACTCAGGAAGAAATTCCGACAGAAGATGCTGAATAATATTTTTGTAAAAGCATAGGACTGCTTCTGTTTTTGAAGTAGTCCTTGAATTTTGGTGGATAAGTGGATTATATGGTTGCACAGGTGGTTTTGAATAACAAGGAGCAGAATATTGATAAGGTATTTGACTATTCCGTACCTAAGGCACTTGAAGAAAAGATGTCGGTGGGTATGCGTGTTTTGGTGCCCTTTGGTTGGGGTAACAGACGTGTTGACGGAATTGTTATAGGTATAAAAGACTCAAGCGATTTTAAAAATCTTAAGGAAATCAGCAGTATACAGGGCAAAGAGCCTGTTTGTGAGCCTTGGATTTTAGAGCTTTGTTTGTGGCTTAGCCGTAAATATTTTTGTTCTTTATATCAGGCAATCCGCCTTGCAACACCTCCTGGGATGACCTCGGGCGTCAAGGAAAAAAGTATGAATATTGCATCTCTTAAACTTGGCAGAGAGGCGGCATTTGGTATTGCAGACGCTTTACGTGAAAAGGGAGCGGTGGCACAGGCAAAAATTATTGAGGCTTTGCTGATGTCTGATTCAATACCATTTGCAAAGCTTGTTCGAGAAAAAGGCGGAACTTATGATGCAATAAGAGCATTAGAGAAAAAGGGTTATATTACAACCTATACCCAACAAATCGAACGTCAGGCATTTGATAAGACAAAATACGAAAAAACCGTGGCATATACCCCCACACCCGAGCAAAAGACAGTGATAGACCACCTTTATGACTCTGTTGAAAAAGAAAAGTTTGAGAAAATTCTTCTCAGGGGTGTCACCGGCAGCGGAAAGACCGAGGTTTTTTTGCAGGCAATTGAAAAGGTTATAAAAAAGGGAAAGAATGCCATTATGCTTGTCCCTGAAATTTCACTTACTCCGCAGATGGTGCAGCGTTTTGTGTCACGATTTGGCAACTCGGTGGCGGTTATTCACAGTGCACTGTCCGCTGGTGAACGATTTGACCAGTGGAATAAAATAAAAAACGGCGAGGTTAAGGTTGTTGTTGGAGCAAGGTCGGCGATTTTTGCACCATTTAAGAATATAGGTATTATAATTCTTGATGAAGAACATGAAAATAGCTATAAATCCGAAACAAGCCCAAGATATCACGCTATTGAAGTTGCAGAAAAGCGCGCCGAGGACGAAAGCTGTATATTGCTGCTGGCATCCGCAACGCCATCGATTGCGGAGTTTTACAGAGCAAGCCAGGGAGAATATACTCTTTTCGAAATGACCAAGAGGTATAATCAGGGGGCTATGCCTGAGGTATGTATTGTTGATATGCGAGGCGAGTTATTTGAAAATAAAAACCGTTCGCCCATAAGTTTTAAATTACAAAGAGAGATACAACAAAATTTAGATAATCGTCAAAAAACTATTCTGTTTTTGAACAGAAGAGGGTATTCAACCTTTGTTTCGTGTCGTGAATGCGGTGAGGTTATAAATTGCCCTGATTGCAGCATTGCAATGACATATCATAAGGGCAAGGATTTGCTTACCTGTCATTATTGCGGAAATACACGACGGAATGTAACAAAGTGCCCATCCTGTGGCTCTGAATATGTAAAATATTTCGGCACAGGCACTCAAAAAATCGAGGAGGAGCTTTTGAAACTGTTTCCTGAGGCAAAGGTTTTGAGAATGGATACCGACACAACTTCTCAAAAGGGCGGTCACGAAAAAATTCTTGACGAATTTTCAAAGGGCGGAGCAGATATTCTGCTTGGCACACAAATGGTGACAAAGGGTCTTGATTTTCATGATGTTACATTGGTTGGTGTTCTGGCGGCAGATACCTCATTGGCGGTTGATGATTTCCGTGCAAATGAAAGGGGATTTTCGCTGTTCACACAGGTTTGCGGCAGAGCAGGCAGAGGCGATTTAAGCGGACGTGCTGTAATTCAGACTTATCAGCCCGGAAACACCACGATTAATTTTGCAAAAGAACACGATTATATTGCTTTTTATGAAAATGAGATAATGCAAAGAAAAAGGTTGAATTATCCGCCGTTTTGTGACATAATATATATAATGGCAACAGGTGAGGACGAACAGTCTGTAAAATCTGTAATAGAGGACATTGGAAAGGTCATTGACAGGAATATGAGATCTGATAAAAATATCTTTTCAAAATCAGGCCCGTCACCTGCGCCTATTGCGAAAATAAAAAATAATTTCAGATACAGAATTTTGCTTAAGTGCAGGGATTATGATAAAGTTCACGGTTTACTGAGAGAAATCTATGAGCAGCACGAAAGCTCAAAAAGTCAGGTTTATTTAAATATTGACGTTAATCCAAACAATATGTATTGAGCAAAACAATTACAAAAGCACGAAAGGTATGAGATATTATGGCTATAAGAAAGATTGTAACTTTAGGCGATGATGTTTTAACTAAAAAATGTCGCACTGTTGAAAAATTTGATGACAGATTAAATGAGTTGGTAAACGATCTGTTTGATACCCTCTATGATTCGGGCGGTGCGGGGTTAGCTGCTCCTCAGGTGGGGATTTTAAGACGTATTGCAGTAATTGATATTGACGAAAATCCAATTGAACTTATCAACCCCGAGATTATAAGCACAGAAGGAACACAGTCCGGAGCCGAGGGATGTTTAAGTAATCCTGGAAAGTTTGGTGTTGTTACACGTCCTCAAAAGGTGACAGTCCGCGCTCAGGACCGCAAGGGCGAATGGCACGAATATACCGGTGAAGACCTTCTTGCAAGAGCATTTTGCCACGAAACAGAGCATCTTGACGGAAAGATGTTTATGGACTTGGTTGAAAAATGGGTTGATGTTGAGAACATCAAAGATTAACCTTTGTCAGGAGGTGCGATACTATGAAAATTTTGTTTATGGGAACTCCTGAATTTGCAGTTCCGTGTCTTGAGGCACTGATAAATTCAAAGCATCAGGTTGTGGGTGTAGTAACCCAGCCGGACAAGCCGGCAGGACGTGGACACAAGCTGACACCGCCGCCTGTTAAGGTTTGTGCACAGGAGCATAGTATAAAGGTGTTTCAGCCCGAAACCTTAAAGGACTTTGCGTTTAAGACAGTGCTTGATGAATTGACGCCCGAACTGATAATTGTTGTGGCATATGGCAAGATACTGCCCGAGTATATACTGCACTTTCCAAAGAATGGATGCATCAATATGCACGCATCTCTGCTTCCCAAATATCGTGGTGCGGGGCCGATACAATGGTCAGTAATAAACGGCGAAAAAAAGACGGGTGTTACCTCTATGATGATGGATAAAGGCCTTGACACAGGTGATATGCTGCTTAAATGTGAAACAGAAATCGGCGAATATGAAACAGCCGACCAGCTTCACGACCGCCTTATGGTTATGAGTGCGGAATTGATGCTTGAAACAATTAATCGGCTTGAAAAGGGTGAGCTTAGGCCCGAAAAACAAAGCGATGCAGAGTCATGCTATGCACCGATGATTTCAAAAGAAACTGCGAAAATTGACTGGACAAAGCCGTCAAGAGAGATTATCTGCCTCATCTGCGGAATGAACTCGTGGCCTGTTGCACATACCATTTATATGGGTGAACTTATGAAAATTTATATGGCGGTTATGGGTAAACCTTCAAAGTGTGCCTGCGGTCAGATTGTATCTGCTGATGAAAGGGGCATAGAGGTTGTCTGCGGTGATGGCAATACGATAATTATTACAGATGTTCAGTTCAAAGGCTCTAAGCAAATGAAGGTTCGTGATTGGCTGAACGGACATAAAATTGAGATTGGTGAAATTCTTGGATAAATACATATCCCATTAACGGGGATATTAAATGTTAAAGCATAGAAAGGTGACAAAAAATGGGACTTGGATATTTTTATGGCATTGATATGACATATATCATACTTGTTTTGCCTGCGTTGATTTTTGCTATGTATGCACAGTCAAAGGTGAATTCAACATTCAATAAATACAGAACTGTTGGCAACCGACGTGAATATACCGGTGCTCAGGTTGCACGTAAAATCCTTGATATGAACGGTTTGAATAATGTGATTGTTGAACGGGTGGCTGGAAACCTGACCGACCATTTTGACCCCCGAACAAATGTAGTAAGGCTCTCAGATGCCACATACAGCAGTACATCTGTTGCTGCTATCGGTGTTGCGGCACACGAGGTAGGGCACGCAGTTCAGCATGCACAGGGCTATACGCCGATTAAAGTGCGCAATGCGATTGTTCCTGTGGTACAGATTGCGTCATATGCTGCGTGGCCGCTTGCAATTTTCGGCATTATACTCAGCTTTGAAGGGCTTGCGAACTTTGGTGTTTTGCTCTTTGGTGCGGTTGTGCTGTTTCAGCTTATAACACTTCCTGTGGAATT
Organism: Clostridia bacterium; assembly: GCA_045587485.1. Taxonomy (GTDB): domain Bacteria; phylum Bacillota; class Clostridia; order Monoglobales; family Monoglobaceae; genus SIG440. The sequence continues at coordinate 84,942 of JAZNCI010000018.1, read as the reverse complement.
TAATGCATCTTCAAGAGCTATAAAAACTCTTGAGAGTAATCTTATACTTGATGCTGATGAGCTTGCGGCATCCAAAAAAGTGCTAAGTGCTGCGGCAATGACATATGTTGCGTCTGCGGCTGTGGCGATTGCAAACCTTTTAAGACTGCTTAGCATTGTAGGCGGAAGACGAAGAGATTAACAAGATTGGGCTGTGAGATTATGACGGCAAGAGAAATCGCCCTTAAGGCATTATATGATATCGAAATAAATGGAACCTATACAAATGCAGCATTAAATTCGGCACTGTCAGGTGCAGAAATTAGTGCCAGCGACCGTGGGTTAGTTACTGAAATTATTTATGGCGTTGTTTCAAATAAAACAGCCATTGATTTTATTATCTCTAGATACTCAAAAATAAAGTTAAAAAAAATGACGCCATGGGTTTTGGGAATTCTGCGTATGGGTGTTTTTCAGATATATTATATGGACAGAATTCCTCACAGTGCCGCCTGTAACGAGGCTGTAAAGCTGGCAAAAAAGTATTCACACCGTGCAGGATGTGGCTTTGTTAACGGTGTTCTGCGTTCCTTTGCAAGAGAGGCTGAAGGTTTTGAATTTCCAAAGGAAAAGGATGATGCCGAGTGTTTGTCGCTCAGATACTCATATCCCGTTTGGATGACCGAAAAGCTGATAAGGGAATACGGAGTAGACCGGTGTGAACGACTTTATAAGGAAAATTGCAAGCCTCACGGCGTATTTATAAGGGTCAACAGCCTGAAAATTTCAACAGACGAATTGATTGAAAAATTAAGGGACGAGGGTGTTGAATGTGAAAAAACATCGCTTGACGGATGCCTTAAGGTGACAGGCAGACTGAGTATTGATAAATCTCAGACATATGGTGACGGGTTTTATTCTTTGCAGAATATATCGTCGCAAATGGCGGTAAAGGCTCTCGCACCCAAGTCAGGTGATACCGTGATTGATATGTGTGCAGCTCCCGGTGGCAAAAGCTGTGCTATTGCTGAAAAAATGCAGAACAAGGGCACTATAATAGCCTTTGATGTATTTGAGCATAAGGTTGACCTTATAAAAAAATCAGCTCAAAGGCTTGGTGTTGATATAATTGATGCAAGACTTCAGGATGCGTCAGAGTGTTTGACGGAACTTAAAAATTCAGCCGATTGTGTTTTGGCAGACGTACCCTGTTCGGGTCTTGGGGTAATACATAAAAAGCCGGATATAAAATGGAGACGCACCCAAGAAGATATTGAGACATTGTGTAAAATTCAAAAAGAAATTCTGGAAACTGCAGCGATATATTTAAAGTCCGGCGGAACGCTGGTGTACAGCACTTGCACAATTCTGCCCGAAGAAAACAGGTTGCAGATTGATGATTTTCTTAAAAAACACAGCGAGTTCAAAAAACTGTCTGAGGAACAAATTCTTACAGATGAGGTGGGCGAAAGTGGATTTTATATATGTAAAATGATGAAGGGATAAATCACTTATGATAAATCTTTTGGATTATACCTGTGATGAGCTGAAGGCACTAGCAAAGCAGTTTGGACAGCCCGAATTTCGGGGAAAGCAGATTTATGAATGGATATATCGGGATGCAGAAAACTTTGATGATATGTCAAATCTTCCGAAAAGTTTCAGGGAAAAGCTTTCACAGGAGGCAACGATTAACAGTGTAAAAATTTTTGAAAAATATGTATCAAAGATTGACGAAACACGGAAGTATCTGTTAGAATTAAGTGACGGAAATTTTATTGAAGCTGTGCTTATGAAATATGAGTATGGGTATACAATTTGTGTTTCTTCTCAGGTTGGTTGCAAAATGGGCTGCAAGTTCTGTGCGTCAACGCTTAACGGATGGATAAGAAATTTAACTCCCGGAGAAATTCTTGGACAGGTTATGTGTGTGCAAAGGGATTTGGGTCAAAGAATTTCAAACATAGTCATGATGGGAATTGGCGAACCACTTGATAATTTTGATAATGTACTTAAATTTATAGAACTGGTAAATGCACCAGGCGGTCTTAATATCGGGCAGCGTCATATCTCAATATCCACCTGCGGTCTTGCAGACAGAATACGTGAGCTTGCTGAAAAAAGGATGCAGATAACATTGCTGATTTCACTGCATGCACCTGATGATAATAGACGCAGACAGATTATGCCGGTAAATAACAAATATTGTATTTCCGAACTGATGGATGCTTGTGATTTTTATATTCAGCAAACTGGAAGACGAATATCCTTTGAATACACGTTAATTTCAGGAATTAATGATAATATTGCCGAGGCAGACAGTCTGGCAGATTTAGTGCACGGAAGGTTGTGTCATGTAAATCTGATTCCCGTTAACAAGGTGAAGGAAACGGGTTTTGACAAAAGCAGCAGACAGCATATTGATGAGTTCAGGGCAAGGCTTGAAAAGCGAGGCATTTCAGCAACGGTAAGACGTGAAATGGGCAGCGATATAAATGCTGCTTGTGGACAGTTGCGAAACCAAAAAATAAATATTTAGACGTGACATAAATGAAGCCCGAAATCACGGGCAGAAAGGCTATGATAGTATGGTTTTAAAAGTATGCGGCATGAGCAATATAGGCAAACGCCGTGAACTGAATGAAGACAGTTTCAAAATTTGCGGTTTTGAAGATGGTGCTCCTCTTGGTGTCTGCGTTCTTGCAGATGGGATGGGCGGTCACAATGCTGGTGAAGTGGCAAGCGAGACTGCTGCCGAAATTGTGACGGGAGAATTGGCAGAAGGTTTTGGCAAGACTAATGGCAAAGAAATCTGCCAAAATATTGCGGCGGCAATTGATTTTGCAAATTCCCGTATATACGAAATGTCTTTGTCAAATGCCGAGCAGGCAGGTATGGGAACAACTCTTGTTGTGGCATATGTAAAAGGCGAGCAGTTATGGGTGGCAAATATCGGTGACAGTTGTGCCTATGTGGTAAATTCAAAGGAAATTTGTAAAATAACCATTGACCATTCCATTGTGGAAGAATTGGTTCAAAGAGGTACTATTACCCGCGAGGAAGCCCGCAACCATCCTGACAAAAACATAATTACCCGTGCTTTGGGCACCGAAGAGTTTGTTGATGCAGATTATTATGATTACAAACTGTCGGAGGGCGAAACTGTTCTTTTGTGCAGTGACGGTCTTACCGAAACTGTACGGGACGAAAGAATAAAAGAGATTATCCTTAGTGAAGAAAATATAGATAAGGCGGTTGCCGCACTGGTTGACGAGGCGAATAAAAACGGTGGTGTTGACAACATTACTATTGTTGCATTTCGTGTTGAAAAGGAGGAGAACAAATGACTTTAATTGGTAAGGTTCTTGCAGACAGATATGAAATAATTGAAGAAATTGGCAGCGGCGGTATGGCGGTTGTGTATAAGGCAAAATGTCAACTGCTTAACAGATATGTTGCGGTAAAGGTTTTGCGACCCGACCTCCAGAATGACGAAGAATTTGTACGCAGATTTAATGTTGAGGCTCAGGCGGCTGCAAGTCTGACGCATCCAAACATTGTTTCGATTTATGATGTAGGAAATCAGGACGGACTGCATTATATTGTAATGGAATATATTGAAGGCAAGACGTTAAAGAAATATATTGAAGAAAAGTATATTCTTCCTTGGCGTGAAGCGGTTGATTACACAATCCAGATTGCAAAAGGTCTGGAACAGGCACACAAAAATTCAATTATTCACCGTGACGTTAAGCCTCATAATATTATTATGACATCTGATGGTGTTATGAAAGTAACGGATTTTGGTATTGCCCGTGCAAATGTTCAGTCAACAGTTACCTGCGAGGATAATGCGATTGGCTCTGTACATTATATTTCTCCCGAACAGGCAAGGGGCGGATATACAGATGAACGCTCGGATATATATTCATTGGGTGTTGTGCTTTATGAAATGATTACAGGCACAGTTCCTTTTGACAGCGAACGTCCTGTGACTGTTGCAATTATGCATCTGCAGGAAAAACCCACTATGCCACGTGAACATAATATCAGTATTCCACGTGCGTTGGAAAACGCAGTGCTTAAAGCTATGTCAAAAGAGGTTTCAGCAAGACACAAAAGTGTATCAGAGTTTATTGCAGAACTGACAGAGGTGCTTAATGACCCGACAAGAGTGGCGCCTGATCTTGCAGAAGAAAGGCCACAGGCCGAGGAAATGGGTGCAACCATTGTGATGCCTGCCGTAAAGCCGCAAGATTTAAAGCCGTCTGAGACAGAAAAGCACGAAAAGAAAAATACTCCTGAGCCTGAAAAAACCCAAAAGAAGGAGTCAAAGGCGTCTGCCGCGAAAGCTGAAAAGATTGAAGAAATTGACAAGAAGAAAGAAAAAAAGGTTATTGCTGTTGCCATAGCAAGTGCAATTGCGGTTATTTTGATTATTTCTTTTGCGTTTATGTCGATTACCGGTATGAGCAGTCTGTTTTCAGGCGGCGGAAATGTTGAAATTCCGGAAATTGTTGGTATGACCTATGATGAGGCAGTTGAGAAATACGTTGATTCTGACTTTAATAATGCAGATTTCAAATTCAATATTATCAAAGGCAGAACCGTTGAGAGTGACGAAGAAGAAGGTACTATTCTTGCCCAAGACCCAGAACAGGGCAGCAAGGTGAAAAAGGAAGAAGTCATTATAATTACTGTTGAAATTAGTGAGGGCAATAATGAAATAAGGCTTAAAAACTATACAAAATATCAGGATTCACGTGAAGTGGAAATAGAACTTAACGACTTAGGTCTTGAGACGGAAATTATTGAGGAATTCAGCGATGATATCCCCAAGGGTTCTATTATAAGTCAGGACCCTGAATCCGGCATATATGTCAAACCAGGCGATTTGATAACCCTTTATGTAAGCAAAGGCCCTAAAGAAACCGAGAATAAGCCTGATAATCAGGGTGAATCAGCGACAAAGGGAGAAAGCAATCAGGAGCCTGTAAAAAATGATGATAAACCGGTTGCACAGAAAAAGAGCTCAATGCTGACTTTGTATGGGCCAAAGGATAAGGAAAGTGCTCTTGTACAGGTAAATGTTAACGGAAACACAGTATACAGCAAAACTTTGCAAAAGGGGCAGAGTGATATTGTAAAACTGGAAGGAACATCAAGTTCGGTAGAGGTAGAAATTCTGCACGATGGTATTTCACAGCAGAAGGGAACTGTAAGACTCCATTAAGAGGTGAAGGATGAGCAATTTAGACGGAGTGATTGTTAAGGGTATAGGCGGATTTTATTATGTAAATACGATTGATGGACTTATAGAGTGTCGTGCCAGAGGCGTTTTCCGCAAAAGAGGCGACACACCTTTGGTAGGGGATAATGTACAGATAGAAACAAGCGACGCCACTCACGGCGTAATATCCGAAATAAAAGAACGAAAAAATGTTCTGATACGTCCGGCGGTGGCCAATGTTACTCAGATGGCGGTTATAGTTGCACAGTCAAGTCCAAGCCCCAATCCGTATATCATTGACAAGCTTATTGCTTCAGCAGAATTTGTGGGGCTCAGGATTGCTGTTTGCTTTAACAAGTCAGACCTGGGTGGCGATGAACAATTAATAGATGCGTATAGAAAAGCAGGATTCGATGTAATTATCACAAGCGCTGTTAAGCGCAGTGGCATTCAACAGCTTATAGATTTTCTTAAGAATGAGATAACTGTATTTGCGGGAAATTCTGGTGTGGGTAAGTCGAGCCTTATAAACGAGCTTATGATGCGCGATATGTTTGAAACAGGCAAAGTTAGCGAAAAGCTGGAGAGGGGCAGACACACAACAAGACACTCCGAGCTTGCAGAGCTGCCATTTGGAGGATATATAATTGACACTCCTGGTTTCAGCTCGTTTGATGTAAACACTATTCCCCTTGAAGAGCTTTCGTATATGTTCAGGGAATTTGGTTTAATTGATGGAAAGTGCCGTTTTGATGATTGCAGCCACCGAAGCGAGCCTGATTGTTGCATAATTGATGCGGTAAATTCCGGCAGAATTGCAAAAAGCCGTCATGAAAGCTATGTGCAGCTGTACAGCGAAATAAAAACAGCCAGAGAAAATATTTATTAAATGAGGAAATAAAAATGAATAAATTTAAAATTGCACCGTCAATTCTTGCAGCAGACCCAACTCAGCTTGGAACAGAACTGAAAAAAATTGAAGATGCAGGTGCTGACTATGTGCATATAGATATTATGGACGGGCATTTTGTTCCTAATTTTGCATTTTCGCCTGACACAGTAAAGGCTTTAAGAAAGGTTTGTGGTCTCACATTTGATGTTCATCTTATGATTGAGGAACCGAGAAAATATATCGAGGCTTTTGTGAAAGCAGGGGCAGATATTATAACGGTCCATCAGGAGGTATGTGATAATCTTTCTGAAATGGCAGAATTTATACATAGCTTTGGTGTCAAGGCAGGTATTTCGGTAAAGCCAGGAACGCCGATTGAAATTCTTGGCGATGAAATTTGTTGCTTTGATTTGGTGCTTATTATGACTGTGGAACCGGGTTTTGGCGGTCAGTCATATATTGAGGCTATGAATGAAAAAATCAAGACGGCAAGAGAAATGATAGATAAATGTGGCAAGAACATTGAACTTGAAATTGACGGAGGGGTTACACCCGCTAATGTGGTTATTCCCGTGAGCTACGGTGTAGATGTTGTTGTTGCGGGCTCATCTGTTTTTAAAGCGCAGGATTCAAAGGCGGTTGTTGCTGAAATGAGGGCGGTTGTAGAGTGATTTGCTATATATTTTGTTCAGCATGTATTGAAAATTATGATTATTTACAGAAATTTGATTTTAAAAAGGGATTTGTGATTTGTGCTGACGGGGGATATTTTCACACTGAAAGGCTGGGGATTATTCCTGATTTATGGCTTGGTGACGGTGATTCTCTTAAAGAAAAGCGGGTTACAGCCAAGGAAATAATTACTTTTCCCGTTAAAAAAGATTATACTGATACCGACCTTGCAGTGACCGAGGCGTTAAAGCGTGGGTTTAAAGAAATAATTATTCTTGGTGCGCTGGGTGGCAGACTTGACCACGAATTTTCGCATTTGTGTCTGCTGAAAAAAATTCTCCAAAACGGAGCAAAAGGAATTCTTTTAAACGAAAAAAATGAAATAACTATGGAGGATAAGTCCTTTACAGTTTATCCTGACGATAAAAAATATATTTCTTTTTTCCCGTTTGGCGGTGATGTGACTGATTTTTCGGTAAAGGGTCTTTGTTATGAGACAAAGAATATGCGTTTGCAATGTGACAGGGTTCAGGCAAGCAGTAACTGCTTTGATGGTGAAAATATAGGGGTAATCAGTTTTTCATCAGGATATGTTTTGGTGATTAAATCAAGTGATTGAGTTATTGAAATGAAAAGAGTTTTATGGTTTGTTATAAGTGGTAAAGATTTAAACGGATACAGTGTTATGAGTTATGCTGAAAAATATTTCTGGCTGAATGGTTAAATGTCTTTGTATTTAATCCGTACACCTTTATCGGTAAGTGCAGAAAGAACCTGTGTTTCGCTTAGAGTTTTTATTATGACAGAGTTTTGGTCTGCAACGTGAACAATACAAAAATAATCATAGCTCAGGTGTCGTAAAAGCGTGGATGCTAAAGTTTCTTCTGTTACACATATAACTTTGGTTTTATATGTATTACGTGATTTAAGCTTTTTAGAATAATTTAGTAGTTCATTTAAGGTTATGCGTGATATTGACTTTTCTTCACGGCTGAGATTCTGAAATAAAAATGCTGAAATCAAAATAAGAGAAAAATTAAAGCCGCTGTTGAAAAACAGGTATATTGCAAAAACTCCCAGAGAACATATAAGGATACGGCTCAGACGATACATAAAATTATATGCTCTTATAATCCCGAATTGTGATGTAAGAATTGATTTTAACATTCTTCCGCCATCAAGGGGAAGGGCAGGGATGAGATTGACAACCGCCATAGCGATATTTATATCTATACAAAAACTCAGAATATTATATGGAAGATAATGTGTAAGCATTACACACAGCCAGAATAATATGATATTTAAAAAAGGTCCCGAGAAGGAAATAATAAATTCTTTTTCGGAACTTTTTATGTATTCGGAAGAAAGCTGTGCCGCAACACCAAAGGGATATATGGTTATTCGTGACACAGATACACCAAGACGAAGAGCACAAAAAACGTGGGCAAATTCGTGAAGGAGGGCAATGGCGAAACCTGTAAAAAACATGTTTGCGTAGCCACCAAACAATGCGCACAAGGCAACGGGGATAAACCAAATATTTAGTGAAAAGTATGATCCAAGCCTTATATCAAAGGTTTTCGGGAATTTTATTTTCTTCATTGTTATTACCCTCTTCTGTATATAAATTTAAGATACCACCAAGCAGATTTGTGAGTCCTGACGTGTCGGGATGATAAAGCACAGCACTTTTGATGTAGGTGTTAATGATGTTTTCCTTAAATGAAAATTTAAAAGTGCATACTGCAATTAAAAGTGCAAGTGAAATGGCTGTTTGCCAGCCAAGTTTTTTGGGAAAAGCAATCCTTTTTTCACGCTTATCAGCGCTAGATGTTCTTTTGCGTCGGTATTCGCGGTATTCTTCTGACATATGGTTTGTCCTTTCATATTATAATAGTTAATTATATTAAATGAATTTTGGGTTTATGCTTGAAAAAAATGTCGCTTTAGTGTATGATGTATATTGAAAGTCGAGGTTATAATTTATGAATTCATATAAGATAAAGCTAGAGGCGGCGCTGAAAAGAATTCAAAAGCCCGGACGTTATGTGGGCAACGAATTTAATAGCGTTCATAAAGACAATTTTGCAGAACTTATAAAGTTTGCTTTTTGTTTCCCCGATGTGTATGAGGTTGGTATGTCGCATCTGGGTATGAAAATCCTGTATCATATGATGAACGAAAGGGAAGACACTGTATGTGAACGTGTATTTGCACCCTGGGTTGATATGGAGGAGGAGCTTCGGAGAGAAAATATCCCACTGCTCTCTATGGAAAGCCATATTCCCGTGTCAGAATTTGATATAATAGGTTTTACTCTGCAGTATGAAATGAGCTATTCAAATGTAGTTAATATGCTTGATTTGGCAGGGATACCGCTTAAATCGGCAGACAGAGGGGAGGGTGCTCCGTTTGTTTGTGCAGGCGGACCTTGTGCATACAACGGCGAGCCTCTTGCTGATATTGTAGACTTTTTTATTCTTGGCGAAGGCGAAGATGTCAACAATGAAATCCTTGATGCATATAACGAATGGAAAGCGTCGGGCGAGAAAAGGGAAAAGTATCTTGAACGTATTGCTAAGATTGAAGGTGTATATGTTCCTGCTTTTTATACTGTGAAATATAATGACGACAACACAATAAAATCAGTACTTCCAAATCGTGAAGGTGTGCCCGTTAAGGTGAAAAAACGGATTGTAAAAGAACTTGACAACAGCTATATTTTGGATAAGATGATTGTTCCATTTATGGACATAGTTCACGATCGGATTACGCTTGAGGTTTTTCGTGGTTGTATAAGGGGTTGCCGTTTTTGTCAAGCAGGGTATCTTTACCGACCTGTGCGTGAGCATTCGGTTGACAAGCTGGTTGAAACGGCACAAAAACTTATTGACAACACCGGCTACGAGGAAATGTCACTTTCTTCCTTGAGTACAAGTGATTATACTTGCCTTCAGGAACTTATTGACAGACTTCTTTCAATAACGGTTGACAAGCGTATAAATTTGTCATTGCCGTCACTCCGTGTTGACAACTTCTCGATGGAACTGATGGAAAAGGTTCAAGCGGTTAAAAAGAGCGGTCTTACCTTTGCCCCGGAGGCAGGAACTCAAAGACTGCGTGACGTAATAAACAAGAATGTTCTTGAGGAGGATTTGCTTCGCACCGCAGGAATTGCATTTGACGGCGGCTATAACAGAATTAAGCTTTATTTTATGATTGGTCTTCCTACCGAAACGATGGAGGATGTTGAGGGAATTGCCGAACTTGCCGAGAAGGTAATAGGAGTGTTTTATCAGATACCAAAGGAAATCCGCAAGGGACGGTCGGTAACAATTACTGTAAGTACGTCCAGTTTTGTTCCCAAGCCTTTTACGCCCTTTCAATGGGAGCCTCAGGACAGAATGGAAACTCTTGTTGAAAAGCAGAATTTCCTGAAACAAAGGATTAAAACAAGAAATATTTCATATAACTGGCATCAAAGCCATGTCAGCTTTCTGGAGGCTGTTTTTGCCAAAGGTGACAGAAGACTTGGGGATGTTTTGATTGCGGCACAGAAAAAGGGTTGCCGTTTTGACGGATGGGATGAGCATTTCAGCTATGAAAAGTGGCTTGAGGCATTTGCTGAATGTGGTGTTGACCCCGAATTCTATGCATACAGAAAAATTGACCACAGCGAAGTTTTGCCCTGGGACCATATTGATATTGGCGTAAGCAAAGACTTTCTTATGAAAGAGCACGACAAGGCGTATGAAGAAAAAACAACGCCTTCCTGCCGTGAAGGCTGTGCAGGATGCGGTGCGGCATCGTTCGGAGGAGGTGTTTGCTTTGAGTAAATGGCGGCTTAAATTTTCAAAAACGGGTATGGGTAAGTATATTTCACATCTTGACCTGTTGCGAACCTTTACCCGTGCAATTCACCGTGCCAATTTGCCGGTGCGTTACAGCCAGGGCTTTAATCCTCATCAATTGATAACATTCTCTTTGCCGTTGGCGTTGGGCGTCACAAGCGAAACAGAATTTGTTGATATTGATTTTGAAGAAACAGCCACTCCCAAAATGATTGGCGAGGTACTTAACAAAACTCTTCCACCCGATATAAAAATTCTGCGTGTTTCACGCCCCGAGTGCCGCGCCAACGACATTGTGTCGGCAAGGTATACGATTAAACTTACAGCATCCGATAAAATCGAAAGGTCTTTGGTTGAAGGATTTTTTGCACAGGAAAATATTCCTGCAATGAAAAAGACCAAAAAGGGTGATAAGGAGGTCAATCTGCGAGATTTTATTATCGAATACAGTATTGATAAGGCAGAAGGCGCACAAATTGAACTTAATGCAGTATTTTCGGCAGGCGGTTCTGCCAATATCAAGCCTGATATTGTTATTGCAAAGCTGGCTGAACACCTTGGATTTGGCGAGTTTGACGAAGTAAATATACACCGCACCGAAATTTTTTATTATTCGGGAAAAGAAATTAAAAATTTTTGTTGACAAGCACAAAATTCTGTGGTACAATATTGCAGTAACCGCGCAAGAAGGGTTTATTTGTGAAGCACGGATTTATCCGACACCCGAATTTGGCGAGTCTTGGGTAATAGGAGGGATTACGAATTATGTACGCAATTATCGAAACAGGCGGCAAGCAGTACAAGGTTTCTGAAGGAGACGTTGTGTTTGTTGAAAAGCTTGATGCTGAAGCAGGCAGCACAGTTACAATTGATAAGGTTTTAGTTGTTGCTGATGGTGCTGAAATCAAGGTTGGTGCACCTTATGTTGATGGTGCTACTGTTGAGGCCTTTGCTGTTAAAAACGGTAAAGATAAGAAGATTATCGTTTACAAGTACAAACCCAAAAAGGGCTATCACAAAAAGCAGGGTCACAGACAACCTTACACAAAGCTTGAAATCACAAAGATTAATGGCTAATTGATTAATTTATATCGATATTTTTAAGAGAGGTGAATATAATGGCTCACAAGAAAGGTGTCGGCAGTACTAAAAACGGCAGAGATTCTGAGTCCAAACGACTTGGCGCCAAGAAGGGTGATGGTCAGCACGTTTTGGCAGGTAACATCCTCGTTAGACAGCGCGGAACAAAAATTTACCCCGGAATTAACGTAGGCAAGGGCAGTGATGATACTTTGTTTGCATTGGTAAATGGTCAGGTTAGATTTGAACGTAAGGGTAAGGACAAAAAACAGGTTTCTGTTTACGAAATCGTTCAGTAATTGCTGATAAACGAAACAATAGGGCGGTTAATCTCAGGGTTAACCGCTTTAAATTTAGCTATACTATTTTATATAGAAAATTATATTTTCCAGGGATTTTTTTGAAAGGATGATGATTTATGTTTATAGATACATCCAAAATATTTATTCAGGCAGGAAAAGGTGGCGACGGTGCTGTAACATTTCACCGTGAAAAATATGTTGCGGCAGGGGGCCCCGACGGCGGTGACGGCGGCAACGGCGGTAACATTGTTGCTATTGCCTGCAAGGATATAAGCACTTTGCTTGACTTCCGTTATAAAAAGAAATACGCTGCAGAGTCAGGCGGCAATGGCCGTGACGGCAGGCGCAGTGGCAAAAACGGGGAGGATCTTTATATAAAGGTTCCTTGTGGTACTATTATCCGTGACAGTGAATCGGGTAAAGTCATCTGCGACCTTAAGGACGACGGCGAAAAGTTTATTATTGCAAAAGGTGGCAGCGGCGGCTGGGGTAATTCCCATTTTGCTACAGCAACACGCCAGACACCTAAATTTGCAAAATCAGGTCTCCCGGGTGACGAGCGTGAAATAACCCTTGAACTCAAGCTCATTGCAGATGTTGGTCTTTTGGGCTTTCCTAATGTAGGCAAATCCACATTTTTGTCAATTGTCAGCGAGGCAAAACCCAAGATTGCAAACTATCATTTTACAACCCTTATCCCCAACCTTGGCGTTGTCCGTATAGGTGAAGGTAATAGTTTTGTTATGGCGGATATTCCGGGAATTATTGAGGGCGCACATCAGGGTATTGGTCTTGGCCACGCATTTTTGCGTCACGTTGAACGAACAAGAATATTACTTCACTTTGTGGATGTTTCGGGCTGTGAAGGCCGTGACCCTATTGAAGATGTTCATATCATTAATGAAGAACTGATAAAATACAGCGAAAAACTGGCAGACAAGCCACAGGTTATTGTTGCAAACAAAATGGATATTCCATCATTTGATGATAATTTTGAAAGGTTTAAAGCACAGATGGAGGATGAGGGCTATACAGTATTTGCAATTTCTGCGGCAACACACCGTGGTGTTGATGAGGTTATAAATTACACAAGCCGTATGCTTGCCGAGCTTCCGCGTGATGAAGAAGACGATTATGACTATCTTGACCTTGACGAGGTGCGCAATAATGATAGTATTGAAATCACGATAGATAACGGCGTTTATATTGTTGAGGGTATGTATGTTCGCAAGCTTGTGGGCTCGACCAACTTTGATGATTATGAATCATTGCAATATTTTCAGCGTGCTCTCCGCAAGTCGGGTATAATTGATATGCTTGAAGAAAAAGGAATAAAAGAAGGTGACACTGTTCATATGTATGGTGTTGAATTTGATTATATAAAATAAAGAGATGTATGATGAAACTCCTTTTCTGACTTTATGTGCAGAAATGGAGTTCTTTTGTTAAAAAATCCTTTAACCACTTGATTTGAATGAAGTATGGTAGTATAATAAAATAACAAACAAACTAGAAGGTGAAATTATGAAGGTTATTGATATTATAAAGGGAGAAAAACCAAGTCTTTCGTTTGAGGTTTTCCCACCAAAAACAAGCGATAATTTTGAAACGGTTATGTCTGCTGCCACCAAAATTGCAGAGCTAAAACCGAGTTTCATGAGCGTTACATACGGGGCAGGGGGCGGAACCTCAAGATACACAGCCGACATTGCAGAGGCAATTTCAACAATGGGGGTTACACCTATTGCACATCTTAGTTGTATCTCGTCTACAAAGGCACAGATAAAAGACCTTCTAAACAGGTTGAGAGAAAAAAAGGTAGAGAATATTCTTGCACTTCGTGGTGATATTCCAAAGGATGGCACACCAACACAAATGGAATATAGTTATGCAAGTCAGCTTGCGGCGGAGATAAAGAAGTTTGGGGACTTTTGTATTGGCGGTGCCTGTTACCCCGAAAGTCATCCCGAAAGCAAAAATAGCATCGAGGATATTGAGAATTTAAAGAAAAAGGTAGAAAGTGGTTGCGAGTTTCTGACAACACAGATGTTTTTTGACAATAACATTCTGTATAACTTTATGTACAGACTTCTTCGTGCCGGCATTGTTGTTCCTGTGGTTGCAGGAATTATGCCTGTTACAAATGCGGCGCAGATAAAACGTATATGTTCAATTTCGGGCAACACATTACCACAAAGATTTTTAAGACTTGTTGACCGATATGGCGAAAACCCCGAGGCTATGAAACAGGCGGGAATTGCTTATGCTACAGAACAGATTATAGATTTATTTGCCAATGGCATAAACGCAGTACATATTTATTCAATGAACAAGCCTGATGTAGCAAGTGCAATACAAAGTAATTTATCGGAGATAATTAAATGATTGCAATAGATTATCAAATAATTCCCACAGATGAATTGGTGCTTAACGATGGCGAAACCGCAAGGCGTTTGCATACCGCCCGAGGTTATGCGATGGATGAAATTGACACCTGTCTTGAAAAACTGAAAAAGGTTGTAAGTGTTAAGTTTTCAGCAGTTCGGGTACCTGTCAATTATCTTGGCGAAGATCGCTTGGATTGTGGCTTTGGTGAATTTAAAAGCACAACACTTATAAAAAATTTGCAGGGCTCAAAAGAGGTATTTGTATTTGCAGTAACTTTGGGATTGGGTGTTGACAGATTGCTGACACAGCTTTCATTGGTTTCGCCGGCGAGACATTTTATTACAGATGCACTTGCCTCGTCAATGGCAGAGTCAGCGGCAGATAAAGCGGAGGAAATTATAAAAGGAAATTCTAATTGCCGACCAAGATTTAGCCCGGGCTTTGGTGATTTGACACTGGAATTGCAGCCACGGATACTTGATTTACTTAATGCCCAACGGCTTTTAGGAATAACAATAAATAAAACCTTACTGATGTCCCCTGGGAAATCAGTAACGGCAATAATGGGGATAAAGAATGAATAATTTACGACAATTAATAAAAACAAAAAGATTATACTTTGATGGCGGTACGGGAACAGTACTTCAGTCGATGGATTTGCCTGCAGGTACGCCCCCCGAAAGATGGAACATCGACCATCCCGAAAAGATAACCGAATTGCATAGTAGATATATTGATGCCGGATGTAATATAATTAAATCCAACACCTTTGGAGTAAATTGCAATAAATACAAAAATTATGCAGAATTAATTGAAAAGGCGCTTGAATGTGCAAAAAATGCTATATCAGGCAGAGAGGGTACCTTTGTTGCTTTTGATATGGGCCCTACGGGAAGGCTTTTAAAGCCCTTGGGCGACCTTGATTTTGAAGAAGCTGTCAGAATCTTTGGTGCAAATGTACGAGTTGCGGCAAAGTGTGGAGCCGACCTGATTTTAATTGAAACAATGAACGACAGTTATGAAACAAAGGCGGCTGTTCTTGCAGCAAAGGAAAACTGCGACTTGCCCATATTTGTCACAAATGTCTATGATGAAAGCGGTAAACTGATGACAGGGGCCGTGCCTTCGGCAATGATTGCTATGCTTGAAGGAATGGGTGTGGATGCTATAGGTATGAATTGTTCCCTAGGTCCTGATATGATGCTTGGAATTTTAGACGAGTTTATCGAAAACGCATCTCTTCCTATCATAGTAAATCCCAATGCGGGGCTTCCTGTTGTTGTGGATGGAAAAACAACTTATAATATTGCTGCAAAGCAGTTTGCGGAATATATGAAGGAAATGGCTCAAAAGGGAGCTTGTATTCTTGGTGGTTGTTGCGGAACAACTCCTGAACATATAAATTTGATGATTAAGGCGACAAAGGATGTTGAATATCAGATTCCCACATTCAAAATAAAAACGGTGGTTTCATCATATACCCATTCGGTTGAGATAGGAAAAACACCGTCTCTTATTGGCGAGAGAATAAATCCAACGGGCAAACCTCGCCTTAAGGAGGCACTTCGTGAGAAGAATATGACATATATTCTTAACGAGGCTCTGCGTCAGAATGAGGCAGGGGTACATATACTTGATGTTAATACCGGTCTGCCTGAAATTGACGAGGCTGAAATGCTGAAAGGTGCGGTTGAGGCTATTCAGGCAGTGACTAATATGCCGCTTCAGCTTGACTCCAATGACCCAAAAGCACTTGAGTGTGCAATGCGTATATACAACGGCAAACCACTTGTGAATTCTGTAAACGGCAAGGCAGAGAGTATGGAAAGTATTTTTCCTCTTGTAAAGAAATACGGCGGTGCGGTGATTGCCCTGACTATTGATGAAAACGGAATTCCCGAAACAGCCGAGGGCAGATGTGCGGTTGCTGAAAAGATTGTAAAACGTGCCGCAGAGTACGGTATTGATAAAAAGGATATAATTGTTGACCCCCTTGCTCTTGCGGTATCTTCAGATTCAAAGGGTGCTCTTGTTACGATGGAGTCAATAAGGCTTATTAAGAAAATGGGGCTTTGTACAAGTCTGGGTGTTTCAAACATTTCCTTCGGGCTGCCCTGCCGTGAAAAAATAAATTCAACATTTTTTGCACAAAGTCTTGAGTGCGGTCTTGATTGTGCGATTATGAATCCTTTTGCAAGTGGAATGATGGATGTATATTTTGCCCACCGTGTTCTTCATGATATGGATACAGCCTGCACAGAATATATAGAATATGCAAATTCTACCGAGACTTCGCAAACGATAAATACTCAAAAAACAGAAAACAGAGCAGACCTTCATTATGCAGTCGTAAAGGGAATAAAAAAACAAGCGGTAGATGCTGCAAGACATTTGCTTGAAACCGAAAATCCCCTTGACATAATTAATACCAAGATTATTCCTGCACTAAATGAAATCGGTATTGCATTTGAAGAAAAGAAAGCCTATCTGCCCCAGCTTCTTATGAGTGCCGAGGCGGCATCGGCGGCATTTGATGAGATAAAATCCCAAATGCCCGATTCAGGTGGCGAGAGCCGCGGGGAGGTTATTCTTGCAACAGTAGAGGGTGATATTCACGACATTGGCAAAAATATAGTGAAGGTCCTGCTTGAAAGTTATGGGTTTTCGGTATACGATTTGGGCAGAGATGTTGCACCTGAGACAGTTCTTGAAAAAGCGAGGGAGACAGGTTGTGCCCTTGTGGGACTCAGTGCTCTTATGACTACAACGGTACCCGCTATGGCAGAGACCATCAAACTTTTGCATAAAGAGCTTCCTGATACGCAAATTATTGTTGGCGGCGCGGTTTTAAATAAGGAATATGCAGATATGATTAATGCGGATTTCTATGCCGCAGATGCAATGGAGACGGTTCATATTGCACAAACCTTTTATAAAAATTAAGAAATACCAGGGTTGCTTCTTGCAGCCCTGAGTTTTTTAAAAAATATAAATTTTCCTATTGACTTTACCACTTTACTATGGTAAAATGTTAAAGTACAATTTGTAAGGATGTGAAAACTATGGCAAAGATACATACTCCCGAGGTAGAAAGACTGATGGAGGTAATCTTAAAACTTGAGACAAAAGAAGATGCGTTGAGCTTTTTTGAGGATATTTGCACAATAAAAGAAATTCAGGATATGTCGCAAAGGCTTCAGGTTGCAGAGATGCTGCATCAAAACAAAAGCTATATCGAGATTTCAAAGGAAACGGGCGCAAGTACGGCAACAATCAGCCGCGTTAATAAATGTCTTAACTATGGCAGCGACGGATATAAGAATGCACTTTTAAAACTGTATGAAAGTGAGGCAGAATAAGATGAGCGGTATTAATTCGGTTTTTGAAAATGACGAAAAGATAATATTCAAGCTTCGTAAGCTATATTCAAAATACGGATATATGAAGTACCGTATGAGTAAGTTTGAAGAATATGACCTTTATGTGCGTAACAAGGATTTTCTTGTTTCCGAAAATATAATTACATTTACAGATATTGACGGCAAACTGATGGCACTTAAGCCCGATGTAACGCTTTCGATTATAAAAAACAGCCGTGAAGATTCGGGGTTGGTGCAAAAGATGTATTATAATGAGAATGTATACCGTGCCTCCACAGAAACAAGGGCGTTTAAAGAGATTATGCAGACAGGTCTTGAGGCAATTGGTGATATTGATGGTTATTGCATCTGCGAGGTTGTGATGCTTGCAGCTAAAAGTCTTGAATGTATAACCAATGACTATATTCTGGATATATCCCATATGGGAATTGTATCTAAGGCAATGGAAGATATTGAAATTTCACCGACTGGCAAAGCGGCTCTGCTGAAAGCATTGGGCGAAAAGAACGCAGGAGGTATCGATGCGGTGTGCTATGAAGAAGGTATTGACGAAAAATCAACTGACCTTCTTAAATCACTCGTGACAGTTTACGGTGCTCCTGAAAAGGTGATTGCTGAACTAAAATCTATTGCAGGGGAAGACAAGTTTGCCGATGCAATCAAACAGCTTGAGGATATAACAGAAATGCTGACACTGAATGGTTGTGCAGATAAGATTAGAATAGATTTTTCGGTTATCAATGATATGGGCTATTATAACGGTGTTGTTTTCAAGGGTTTTATTAATGGTGTGCCTGAGGGCGTTCTTTCGGGTGGTCAGTATGACAATCTTATGAAAAAAATGTCACGCAAAGGCGGTGCTATTGGATTTGCGGTTTATCTTGATTTGCTTGAAAGAATATATGAAGACAGCAACAGCTTTGATGTTGATACAGTGCTGTTATATGACGAAGGGGCAGAACTTTGCAATGTAAACAATGCAGTAAAAAAATTGTCAGAACAATGTGACTCGGTTATTGCCCAAAAGGCAAAGCCCGAAAAACTGAGATATAAAAGATTAGTCAGATTGCGCGGAACGGAGGTTGAGGAAATTGAAATCAATGCTTAATGTTGCACTGCCCAAAGGCAGACTTGGAGAAAAGGTTTATGCAATGTTTGAAAAGGCTGGATTTGAGTGCCCCTCAATCAAGGAGAACAATCGCAAGCTAATTTTTGAAAACGAGGAAAAGGGCATAAGATATTTCTGGGTAAAGCCATCTGATGTTGCGATTTATGTTGAACACGGCGCGGCAGATATTGGTGTTGCTGGCAAGGATATTCTGCTTGAATATGAACCTGATATTTACGAACTTCTTGACTTGGATATAGGCAAATGTCGTATGGCCGTTGCAGGCAAAAAGTATTTCAGAGATAACACTCAAAAAACATTAAGAGTGGCTACCAAATTTACCAACATAGCAAAGAATTATTATGCGTCTGTTGGACGTGAAATTGATATAATTCACCTGAATGGCTCTATTGAAATTGCGCCGATTTTAGGACTTTCAGATGTTATTGTAGATATTGTTGAAACAGGAACAACCCTTAAAGAAAATAACCTAGAGGTTCTTGAGGAAATTGTTCCAATAAGTGCACGGCTTATCGCCAACAAAGCCAGTTTTAAATTCAAAAACGAACAAATTGAAAAGATACTGAAAAGTATGACCTGCCAGATGGAGGACAGAAAATGATAAAGATATTAAAATATGGTGAGGTTGCAAACAGCGACATTTTTGCACGTGTTGTGCCTGAGATGGATGTTGAGGCAATTGTTACCGAAATAATAGAAAATGTAAAAACAAAGGGTGATAAAGCCCTCTTTGAATACTGCGAAAAATTTGACAAGGCAAAGCTTTCGACTCTTGAGGTATCAAAGGCTGAAATTGACGAGGCTGTAGCACAGGTTGAACCAAAATTTTTAGAAGTGCTTAAAACAGCGGCAAAGAATATACGCAAATTTCACGAAAAGCAAGTTCGCAACGGCTTTATTATCAATGACGAAAACGGCATTGTGACAGGTCAGAAGGTTATTCCCGTTGACCGTGCAGGTTTGTATGTTCCCGGTGGAACGGCGGCTTATCCCTCAACGGTTTTAATGGATTCAATTCCTGCGAAAATTGCAGGTGTTGGTGAGGTTGTCATTGTAACGCCTCCAAATCCCGAGGGAAAAATTAACCCTGTAATACTGGCGGCGGCATCAATTGCAGGTGTAGACCGAATCTTCAAGGTTGGCGGTGCTCAGGCAGTTGCGGCTTTGGCGTATGGTACAGAATCTATCCCAAGGGTTGACAAGATTGTGGGTCCAGGCAACGCTTTTGTCGCCGAGGCAAAGAGGCAGGTATATGGAATAGTGTCGATTGATATGATTGCAGGACCAAGCGAGATTTTAGTGGTTGCTGACGGAAAAAGTAACCCCCGTTATGTTGCGGCAGATTTACTTTCTCAGGCAGAGCACGATGTTTTGGCAAGTGCTGTACTTGTTACGGATTCAATTGATTTGGCACTGGCTGTTCAAAAGGAGCTTGAGGTGCAGATTCCTCTCCTTGAACGCAGCGAAATTGCACGAAAGTCGATTGATGCCAACGGAAAGATTATTGTTGCCGACACACTTGATGCGGCAATTGAGATATCCAACGAAATTGCCCCCGAGCATCTTGAACTGTGTGTTGATAACCCCTTTGACTATCTTGACTCAATTCGTCACGCAGGCTCAATATTTATGGGAAGAAATTGCCCCGAGGCTCTGGGCGACTATCTGGCAGGGGCAAACCACACTCTTCCCACAAGCGGAACGGCAAAATTCTCAAGCCCCTTGTCGGTTGACGATTTTGTAAAGAAAACACAATATACATATTATACCTATGATGCATTAAAGCGTGTTGCCGGGGATGTTTCATTTTTTGCTCAGAAGGAAGGACTTACAGCTCACGCAAAGAGTGCCACAATAAGAATTGAATAGTGACAAAGGCTGAAAAAATTCACACATCTGACTGCTTTTGCTCAGAGCAGTGCACACAGCACGGCATCATTCGCATCAAAGCGGTAATCTGAATAAATTTTTTATGCCTTTGGCTTTGTGTATTCGGCACAGAAAGGAATGAGTTAATATGAGTAGATTTTTCAGTAATAAATTTGATGCACTCACTCCGTATACACCGGGCGAACAGCCAAAAATTTTGAATCTTGTAAAGCTAAACACCAACGAATCACCTTTTCCACCATCTTCAAAGGCGGTGAAAGCGGCTGCAGAGGCGGCAAAAATGCTTGAACTGTACTCTGACCCTACCTGCAGTGTGTTGACCGAGAAAATGGCGGGAATTCTTGGTGTTAAGCCGGAGCAGGTTCTTATGACAAACGGCTCTGACGAAATTTTGAACTTTGCATTTATGGCATATGGTGATGCTGATATGCCCATAGTGTTCCCCGACATAACATACGGTTTTTATCCCGTGTTTGCACAACTTTCAAACATTCCCTATGAGGAAATTCCCCTGGATAATGAGTTTAAAATAAGGGTTTCTGATTATATAGGGATAAATAAGACAATCGTTATTGCAAATCCCAACGCACCGACAGGTATTGTGTTATGCCTTGATGAGATTGAGAAAATTGTAAAAAGCAATCCCAATAATATTGTGGTAATTGATGAGGCATATGTGGATTTTGGCAACCAAAGTGCAGTTTGTCTTATTGATAAATATGATAATTTGCTGGTAACAGGAACTTTTTCAAAGTCACGTTCAATGGCGGGTGCAAGGCTTGGCTTTGGCATTGCATCAAAGGAGATTATCAGGGATTTAAATACAATTAAGTATTCCACAAATCCGTATAACATCAACAGTATGACAATGGCGGCAGGCATTGCTGCTCTTGATGACGAGGAATATACAAAACAAAATTGCCGTGTTATCAGTGAAAACCGTGAATACACAATGGCAAAACTCAAAGAAATGGGATTTGTGATGACACCTTCAACCACAAACTTCATTTTTGCAAAGCATCCGTCGGTATCGGGATTGGACATTTATACCAAGCTGCGTGAAAAAGGTATACTTGTTCGTCACTTTACGGGTAAACGTATTTGTGAATATAACCGAATAACTGTCGGAACAAAAGAACAGATGGATAAATTTCTTACTGCGGTAGGAGAAATTCTGGAGGATAGATAAATGAGAAAAAGTAAAATTAAACGGGATACAAACGAAACACAGATAGAACTTTGCATTAACCTTGACGGAACAGGCAAAAGCGAGATTGATACGGGTTGTGGCTTTCTTGACCATATGCTGACATTATTTTCAAAGCACGGCAGATTTGATTTAAATATAAAGTGCAATGGTGATACACAGGTTGATGACCACCATACGGTAGAGGATGTGGGTATTTGCCTTGGTAAAGCATTTAACGATGCATTGGGTGATAAAATGGGTATTATCCGATATGGAAATATGATTTTACCTATGGATGAGGCTCTGATTATTTCTGCAGTTGATCTTTCGGGTCGCTCAGGGCTTTCATACAAGCTGGAAATTCCAACTGCCAAAGTTGGAACATTTGACACCGAGCTTGTGGAGGAGTTCTGGCTTGCATTTGTTAGAGAGGCTGCTTGCACTCTGCATTTTGTTCAGCTTTCGGGAACAAATTCTCACCACATTATCGAGGGTGCATTCAAGGCGGCAGGCAGAGCCATCCGTCAGGCGGTAGCACTTGAGGCAGGCTTTGAAAACGAAATCCCTTCAACGAAAGGGGTACTTTAAATATGGTAGCGATTGTTGATTACGGTGTAGGAAATCTTTTTTCCCTTAAAAGCTCAATGGAGGCAATTGGCGCTGAAATTGTGGTTACTGGTGATGCAGATGTTTTGCGCTCGGCTGAAAAAATCATTCTTCCCGGTGTGGGTGCCTTTGAAGATGCTGTCAGAAAGCTCAGGGAAACAGGTCTTGATGTGGCAATCAAAGAGGAGGCAGCAAAGGGAAAACCCATTATGGGTATTTGTCTTGGTATGCAGATGCTTCTTGATAAAAGCTTTGAATACGGCGAGCATCAAGGACTTGGATTAATAAAAGGCGAAGTTCGTCCCATTAACGAGGTTATTCCAAAGGAATTAAAAATTCCTCATATAGGATGGAATGCATTAAATTTTAACGGAAACAAGCATGAAATCTTTAAATATTTAAATGAAGGTGACTTTGTTTATTTCGTACATTCATATTATGGTGCAAAGTGCGAGGAGTCGGTTATTGCAACTGCAGAATACGGTGCTGACCTTACTGCGGCGGTTGCCAAAGACAATGTTTGTGGATGTCAGTTTCATCCCGAAAAGAGCGGCGATGTGGGCCTCAAAATTCTTAAAGCATTCTGTGAGATGAAAGGGGAATAGGATATGTATATTTTTCCTGCAATAGACTTGTATAAAGGCAAGGCGGTACGCCTTCTTCGTGGCGAATATGATAAAATGACGGTTTACAGTGAAAACCCAATCGAAATTGCATACGAATTTGAATCATTGGGCGCAAGTCATATACATATGGTCGATTTAGAGGGTGCAAGAAACGGTGGAACACCCAATATTGAGATAGTACGTCAGGTTGCCAAAGAGACAGGTCTTTTTGTTGAAATCGGCGGCGGTATACGCAGTATGGATGTTGTTGATGCGTATATTGGCGAAGGTATAGACCGAGTAATCTTAGGTACAGCAGCAGTTCAGGACAAATCTTTTGTCAAGAAGGCTGTTGATAAATACGGCGAAAAAATTGCTGTTGGTGCTGATATAAAGGATGGTTATGTTGCGATTAAGGGATGGACAGAAAAGTCACAGTACACCTGCTTTGAGTTTTGTGAAGAAATGCAGAATTTAGGCGTTAAAACTCTTATTTGCACTGATGTTTCAAAGGATGGTGCAATGCAGGGAACAAACCGTGAGTTATACAAGGAACTGTCAGAAAAATTTAATATGCAGATTGTTGCATCGGGCGGTGTTTCAACCATTGATGACGTAAAGGCGCTGTCAAAAATGAACCTTTACGGCGCAATTATCGGCAAGGCTTATTATACAAATGCAATTTCATTGAAAGAGGCAATAGAGGTGGCAGAATGATAACAAAACGAATAATTCCCTGCCTTGATGTTCGTGACGGCAGGGTGGTAAAAGGTGTAAATTTTGAGGGTGTGTCGGACGTTTCGCACCCTGTACAGCTTGCAAAGTATTATAGCGATAGCGGGGCGGATGAGCTGGTTTTTTATGACATAACAGCATCATTTGAAGGCAGAGCCTTGTTTACTGATATACTAAAAGAGGTTGCAAAGACCATCTTTATTCCACTTACTGTTGGTGGAGGAATTAATACTATTGAGGATTTTGACCGTGTTCTCAAATGTGGCGCAGATAAGGTAAGTGTAAATTCGGGTGCGATAAAAAATCCTCAGCTTATTTATGATGCGGCAAAACGTTATGGTGACCAATGTGTTGTGATTTCCGCAGATGTAAAGCGTGTTGACGGTGTCTTTCGTGTTTTTGCCAAGGGTGGCAGAGAAAATACTGGAATGGAGGCTGTTGAGTGGATAAAGCGCTGTGTGAATAATGGTGCAGGTGAGGTTGTGCTGAATTCTATTGATACCGACGGGGTAAAAAAAGGCTTTGACCTTGAAATGCTTGATGCTGTGTGCAATGTGGTGTCAGTTCCTGTAATTGCATCTGGCGGTGCAGGCGGGATAGCTGATTTTGTAGAGCTTTTCAAAAAGGTGCCAAAGGTGGATGCGGGTCTGGCGGCATCAATATTCCATTTTGGCGAGGTTGCAATCAAAGACTTAAAAGCAGAGCTCCGTGCAAACGGAATTGATATGAGGATATAGGAGGTTAAAATAATGCTTAATATAGACGAACTTAAATTTGACGAAAAAGGGTTGATACCCGCCATAGTGGTGGATTCTGTAACAAAAAAGGTGCTGACCCTTGCATATATGAACCGCGAAAGTTTAGAGATTTCAATGGAAAAGGGTTTGACCTGTTTCTGGAGCCGTTCAAGACAAGAACTGTGGCTCAAGGGCGAAACAAGCGGAAATTATCAGCATATAGTTTCAATTACCGCAGATTGCGATAATGATGCCTTGGTTGTTATGGTTGAAAAGGATGGTCCTGCGTGTCATACGGGCACAGATTCCTGCTTTACAAAAGAAATGTGGCAAAGCGAGGTTTTGCACGAATTTTCACTTCAGGGATTAATGGATTTGCTTATCGGCAGAAAGATTGAAAAGAAGGAAGGCTCATACACAACATACCTTTTTGAAAAGGGTATTGACAAAATACTTAAAAAGGTGGGCGAAGAGAATACCGAGGTTATTATTGCGGCAAAGGCAGATGACAAAAAAGAAACAATTTATGAAATTGCAGACCTGTGTTATCACATAATGGTACTGATGGTTGAGATGGGTATTTCGGTGGAGGATATTCACAAGGAACTTGCATCCCGCCACGTAATAGACCACAAGGTTAAACAGGAGAAAATGACAAAATGATTTTAGAGGATTTTCACGTTCATTCAACCTATTGCGACGGTAAAAATACTTTAGATGAGATGGTTCGGGCGGCGATTGATTTAAAAATGACACGAATTGGATTTTCCGGTCACGCATATACTGCGTTTTCGGATACATACTGTATGTCCCTTGAGGGCACTAAAAGGTATTCGCAGGATATTGCAGTACTAAAAGAAAAATATGCAGATAAAATCGAAATATTATGCGGACTTGAAATGGATTATTTTTCTGACGAGCCACAGATAAAGACGGATTATCGCATTGCTTCTGTTCATTATGTAAAGAAAGACGGAAAATATCTCGAAGTAGATTCTGACGAAGAGAATTTTATAAGTAGCGTAAAAACCTTTTTTTACGGTGACTATTATGCTTATGCTGAGGAATATTATTCTTTGGTAGGCGATGTAATAAACAAAACAGGCGGGGATATTGTCGGGCATTTTGACCTGATGTGCAAGTTTAATGAGGGTAACGAACTGTTTGACACACAAAACCAAAGATATATTTGTGCGGCAAAGAATGCTATTGACAAACTGATTTTATGCGGCAAGCCCTTTGAAATTAATACAGGTGCAATTTCACGGGGTTATCGTACAAAGGCGTATCCTGAAATACAGTTTTTGAATTATATTGCACAAAAGGGTGGAAGAGTAATTCTTTCAAGTGACAGCCACTCAGCAAACACCCTTTGCTATATGTTTGACGAATATGAACGTATCGCAAAGGATATGGGATTTAAAGATTTAAGGCTTTAACGGAAAAGGTGTACGTTGAAAACGTACACCTTTTTAAGTTGAAAAATTAAAGTATGATACAGATAAGACCGCCGCTGCCTTCGTTGATAATTTTTTGCAGGGTTTCCTGCAACTTTATCTGTGCGTCATCGGGCATACGGTAGAGCTTATTATGCAAGCCCTCGTTTACAAGCTCATGAAGAGATTTGCCAAAGATGTTTGATTGCCAGATTTTCTTGGGGTCTGTTTCAAATTCATTCAGCAGATAGTGAACAAGCTCTTCAGATTGCTTTTCTGTTCCTACAATTGGGCTGACCTCGGTTTCGATATCTGCACGAATCATATGTATTGACGGTGCTGATGCTTTAAGTCTTACGCCAAAGCGGCTCCCTTGTTTGACAATTTCGGGTTCTTCAAGGGTAAGCTCGTCAATTGATGGCGATACAATTCCATAGCCTTTGCGGTTTACTTCATCAAGGGCGAATGCTACCTTGTCATATTGTTTTTTGACCTCAGCCAGTTCTCTCAGCAAATTCATAAGACCTTCTTCGCTGTTGATATCAAAGCCTGTCATCTCGTTAAGAATTTTATAGTAAAGAGAATCAGGAAGCTTTAAATTAATAGAAACTGTTCCGTCAACCATATTTACAGATGAAATATCTGAATCAATTATATATTCATTCTCACAAAAGGCCTTAGAAACACTCTTTGCATCTGAAAGTTTCAGCGAAGAGCAAAGTGTTTCGGTAACAAATTTTTGCATTTCGCACTTCAACCAATGAGTACTATCAAGCGCATCTGCCCATCCAGGAAGGGTGATACCGATTTCAGTAACGGGAAATGCAAGAAGAAGATTTTCCATAATAGCGCTGATGTCTTCCATACAAAGCTCCATACAGTTCATTGGCAGAACGCAGGCACCATATTTTTCCTCTAAATATTCTTTGTGCTCGCACACATTTTCTGAATAAGGGTTAAGGGTGTTGAGAATAATAATAAAAGGCTTGCCCAGGTCTTTTAACTGGTTAACAACCTGCTCTTCAGCGGGATAATAATCCTCTTTGTCGATGTCGGTAATACTGCCGTCGGTTGTGACTACAATTCCAACTGTTGAATGTTCGCAGATAACCTTTTTAGTACCTATTTCGGCGGCCTCTGCAAAGGGCATCGGAGTTTGTGACCAGGGGGTCATAACCATTCTTGGGTTATCGTTCTCAATATACCCAAGAGCACTGTCAACAATGTAACCCACACAGTCAATAAGCCGTATTCTGAAGGATGTGTTATCATCAAGACGTACTTCAACCGCCTCGTTGGGAATAAATTTTGGCTCGGTTGTCATAATCATTCTGCCACCGGCACTCTGTGGCAGTTCGTCCATAGCACGCTCACGCTTATGGTCATTTTCGATATTAGGGATTACCATAAGATTCATAAAATTCTTTATAAATGTTGATTTTCCCGTGCGAACAGGACCGACAACACCTAAGTATACATCGCCGCCGGAACGCTTTGCAATATCGCTGTAGATATTATATTCAAGCATTTAATATTCCTCCTTGGATTTTTTTGCCTGTTATTTTGTTACAATACTTATGCACAAGCCTTACCTAATATGACGAAACTGAAAAAATCAACAATAATATGGGATGTAATTTTATTGACAAACTGTATAGAATATGATAAATTTATATTGATAAAGAACGGAGCGATTAAAATGGATACACAGAAGAAATCGTATGCTGTTTTTCTGGATATTGACGGAACACTTTTGGGAAATTCTCACACCGCGCTTCAAAAAAATATTGATGTTATACAAACGGTGCGCAGTCGTGGGCATAAGGTCTTGATAAATACAGGAAGGTCATCTGCATTTATACCCAAAGATATTGATGTTGAAAAGTATTTTGACGGTGTAGTTTCAGGTGCGGGTGCAAGAATTATTTTGGACAAAAAAGAGATTTTTTGCAAGACAATGCCGGATATGGCAATCAGACATTTTTGTGAAATCTGTTTTGATACGGAAGATGTCAGTATTCTTGAGGGGATAGAAAAAATGTATCTTGTCGGCTCCCCAAGGGCTTCGCTGTATGACTGGAAATGCATTACACGTGATAATATTGAGTTAAATATAAATAATGGGATGAAAATCGAAAAATTTACAATTCTTGGTAATGCACCAGATAAGCTTAAAATGCTTCTGGGAGAGAATTATCTTATTCTACAGCATCCAGCATATGCAGAGATAATCCAAAAAGACTATACTAAAGCGGTTGCGATGCAGGTTGTTCTTGAAACTCTGGGTTTTTCGCCGGAACAAAGTATTGCTGTGGGTGACAGCCTTAATGATTTTGATATGATAAGTTCTGCAGGGATAGGTGTTGCTATGGGAAATGCCGTTCCTGAAATAAAAGATATAGCCACCATTACAACAGCTTCTGTTGATGAGGCGGGTGTTGCAGTGGTGCTTGAAAAGATATTCAATATTTAACTAATGAAAACTGTAAAAGAGGGACGATTATGGGAAAGAGAATGTTATACGTTCTTAATCCGTTATCTGGAAAGGGAACGGTTAAAAATCATATTCTGAATATTGTGAATATCTTTACCAAAGACGGTTGGGATGTTACCGTACACCCGACTCAAGACAAAAACGATGCGTTTGAATATGTCCGTGACAACGGTGCAATGTATAACCTGCTTGTGATTTCGGGTGGAGATGGAACTTTAAACGAGGGTATTTGCGGATTGATGACAATTGACCGTGACAGGCGCCCTGCTCTTGGATATATACCAACAGGAACAACCAATGATTTTGCGTCAAATATGCGTATATCCAAAAATATTAAAAAAGCTGCACAGGATATAATGAAGGGTTATCCCTTTAAATGTGATATTGGTCTGTTTAATAAAAAGAATTTTATTTATGTGGCAGCCTTCGGTGCGTTTACAAATGTTGCATACGAAACCCCGCAGCAGAATAAAAATGTACTTGGACACGCAGCATATGTGCTTGAGGGCGCAAAAAGCCTGATAAATCTGAAACCTGTTTCAATGAAGGTTTTGTATGATGACGCTTTAATTCAAGGTGAGTATATTTATGGTATGGTTTCAAACACAAATTATCTTGGCGGTGTAAAGGCTGAAAAAGCGTTTAAGGCGCAGCTTAACGACGGTCTTTTCGAGGTTATTCTTGTTAAGAATCCTAAAAATGTAATTGAAACTCAGGATATATTGTCAAGACTTGTCCGTCAGGACCTGTCTTCTGATGCTTTTATTGTTTTCAGAGCAGACAAAATTAAATTTATTTCAGATAAACCGGTACAGTGGACATTAGACGGTGAATTTGGCGGAGCAGTTACAGAAGCATGCGTCACTAATGAAAAACAGGCAATAACACTTGCACTTGGCAAGGAAATGGAGCATTAAAACATATATGGAAAAAACACCACTTTCTTTAAGAAAACACATAGCGATTTTTGGTGATACCAATGCAGGAAAATCAACACTTTTTAATGCGATTTTAGGTCAGGATGTGTCAATTGTTTCGGAAATAAGTGGAACAACCACCGACCCTGTGACTCGTGCAATGGAGCTTATTCCGTATGGTCCGGTGACACTCATTGATACAGCTGGTCTGGGAGATAACACCGACTTGGGCGATGCACGCATAAAAAAGACAAAGGAGATTTTGTCAAGAACGGATTTGGTATTGTATGTAAAAGATGTGAATTTGGATAAGAATACCGAATTTGATTTTGGAAAAACTCCCAGAATAAATGTATATACAAAATGCGATAAAGCAAATGATGACAGAATAGAGTATGTTAAAAGACTTGACCCTGACGGAATATTTGTGTTTGAACATACCGAAAAGGGGCTTGAAGAACTGAAAAAAAAGATGATTTCGCATCTCAGCTCAATGAAAACTGAAACAGAAACTCTTCTGGGTGATATTGTGCCGTCAGGCGGAATGGTTGTTTTGGTTATTCCTATTGACAGTGCCGCACCAAAAGGCAGGCTTATTTTGCCGCAGGTGCAGACTCTGCGTGATTGTCTTGACCATAAAATAAGGGCAACTGTGACAACGGTTGAAACCCTTGCTGATACAGTTGCTGAACTTCCGCAAATTGACCTTGTGGTTACGGATTCGCAGGCGTTTAAAGAGGTTGACGCAGTTATTCCTGCCGAGATACCGCTTACATCATTTTCGATGCTTCTGGCGAATCAAAAGGGTGGGATTTGTCAGCTTATAAAGGGTTTGGATGTTATTGACAGTTTGTGCGACAATGACGGGATTTTAATGCTTGAAGCCTGTACTCACAACACAACTCACGAGGATATAGGCAGGGTAAAAATCCCCAAACTTCTTCAAAAGAAAACGGGAAAAAGATTGAATTTTACTCATTTTTCAGGTCATGATTTTCCTGATGATGTCGAAAAATACAAACTGGTTATTCAGTGCGGCGGATGTATGATAAATAAACGAGCAGTGCAGTCAAGGCTGGAGCTCTTTGAGGAGAAGAATATTCCTGTTACCAATTATGGTGTAATTCTTGCGTATCTGAGCGGAATTGCAGAAAGAGCGACGAGCATATTTAAAGAAAAATTATAATTTACATAATGGAGGAATGATTTTATGGACACAACATTGGTTGTAATGGCGGCAGGTATGGGCAGCCGTTTCGGTGGACTCAAACAGATGGAACCTATTGGCCCTGCAGGTGAATTTCTGATGGATTTTTCAGCATTTGATGCAAAACAGGCAGGATTTTCAAAGGTTGTCTTTGTTATCAAGAAAGAAATGGAAGAGGATTTTAACCGCATTGTAGCAAGCCGTGTAAGAAAATATATGGATGTTGAATATGTTTTTCAGGAAATGGACAGTCTTCCTGAAGGCCGTGTAAAGCCCTGGGGCACAGGTCACGCAATTCTTTGCTGTAAAGATATTGTTAAAACTCCATTTGCAATCATAAATGCAGATGACTATTATGGCAAGGCGGCATATGTTGAGGTTAACAACTGGCTGAAAAATATGCCCGATGGAGAAATGTCACTTGTGGGTTATGAATTAGGACAGACCACCACAGAAAACGGAACTGTAACCCGTGGTGTTTGTCAGGTGAAAAATGGATATCTCACAGGTATTCGTGAGACAAAAGGTATAAGCGGCTATACATATTGCGAGGATGGTGAAACTATTCACGACTTGGCCAAGGACACTATTGTTTCGATGAATATGTGGGGATTTGGCACCGAAATTTTCAATTATCTTGAAAGAGAATTTGAAATTTTTAAGAATGAAAAGGATGTTATGAAAGACGAGTTCCTTATTCCTATTGTGGTTGATATTCTTATAAAGAAGGGTGAAACAAAGGTAAAGGTTTTAAACAGCTCTGACCGTTGGTATGGTATGACATATCGTGAGGATAAGGATGTTGTAATCAAGGCTATGAAGGATTTCTGTGAACAAGGATTATATAACGGAATATCATAGTAAAACAGCCCAATATATCCGGGCTGTTTTACATATCTGAATATATTATAAAAAAATTGCAAAAATAGACTTTACATTGCAATTTTTTTTTGTTATACTGTATTTTGTGGAAGAATATAAAAATTTTACTATATATAGATATTATATAAGATAATGGGGGTATTTGCAAAGGTGTGTGCAAAAACTTATAACGATGACAGCATTGTATCGCTCAAAGGTGCTGACAGAGTCAGAAAACGTCCGGCAGTTATTTTTGGCTCGGATGGCATTGAAGGTTGCCAGCATTCTGTATTTGAAATACTTTCAAACTCAATTGATGAATCTCGCGAAGGTCACGGCAAACTTATTTCTGTACGCAGATTCCTTGACCTTTCGGTTGAGGTAGAGGACTATGGCAGGGGAATTCCTGTTGACTATAATCAGCGTGAAGAACGCTTCAACTGGGAATTGATTTTCTGCGAAATGTATGCAGGCGGCAAATATGCAAATAACTCCGGTGAGAATTATGAGTTCAGCTTGGGTCTTAATGGTTTGGGCACTTGTGCCACTCAGTACAGCTCGGAGTATATGGATGTTGAGATTTTGCGTGACGGACATAAATTTGAGTTGCATTTTGAAAAAGGTGATAATATAGGCGGTCTTAGAAAGACACCTTTCAAACACCGTCACACAGGTACAAAAATAAAGTGGAAACCCGATAAAGAGGTTTTCACCGATATTGATATTCCGCTGGAATATTATATGGATGTGATGAAGAAACAAGCTGTGGTGAATTCGGGAGTAAAGTTTGTGCTTTATAACGAAACAGCACCGGGTAAATTTGAAAGCTTTGAGTTTTATTATGACAACGGTATAATTGACTATTTAAAAGAATTATCAGACGGAAAGGAGAAGACTGCTCCTTATTATATCGAGGCAGAACGTCGTGGACGTGACCGTGAAGACAAAGAAGATTATAAGGTAAAGATGAGCTTTGCATTTTGCTTTAATAACGATATAAATGTAATCGAATATTATCACAATTCCAGCTTTCTTGAATATGGCGGTTCACCTGATAAAGCCGTAAGAAATGCATTTGTTTATGCAATTGACAAATACTTAAAGACAAACAACAAATATACAAAAAACGAATCTAAAATCCTGTTTACAGATATTCAGGACAGCCTTTGTCTTATCAGCAATTCGTTTTCTACAATGACAAGCTATGAAAACCAGACCAAAAAGGCTATTACAAACAAGTTTATTCAGGATGCAATGGCGGAGTTTTTGCGTGAACAGCTGGATATTTATTTTATAGAAAACAAGATGGATGCCGAAAAGATTGCCGACCAGGTTCTTATCAACAAGCGTAGTCGTGAAACTGCTGAAAAAACAAGAACAACACTTAAAAAGAAACTTGATGTAAAGATGGATGCGGTTAACCGTGTCAAAAAGTTTGTTGACTGCCGCAGCAAGGATGTTGAACGTCGTGAGGTCTATATTGTGGAGGGCGACTCGGCTCTTGGCTCGTGTAAGCTGGGCCGCGATAGTGAATTTCAGGCGATTATGGCAATCAGGGGTAAAATTCTTAATTGCCTTAAAGCTGA
Source organism: Clostridia bacterium (assembly GCA_045587485.1). Lineage (GTDB taxonomy): Bacteria > Bacillota > Clostridia > Monoglobales > Monoglobaceae > SIG440. The sequence continues at coordinate 51,776 of JAZNCI010000018.1, read as the reverse complement.
CTATGACAAGATTTTCAAAAGCGACATTATTGTTGATTTGCTCAAGGTTCTGGGATGCGGTGTAGAGATTAATGCGAAGCAGAACAAAGAACTCAGCTCATTTGATATAAATAACCTGAGATGGAACAAGGTTATTATCTGTACCGATGCCGACGTTGACGGTTTTCAGATAAGAACGCTGCTTCTGACGATGCTTTATCGCCTGACACCCACACTGATTAACGAAGGCTATGTTTATATTGCCGAATCGCCCCTTTATGAAATCAACTGCAAGGATAAAACATATTTTGCATTTGACGAAAAGGAAAAGTCGGATATTCTTTCAAAATTAGAGGGACAAAAATATACCATTCAGCGCAGCAAGGGACTTGGTGAAAACCAGCCCGAAATGATGTGGGAAACCACAATGAATCCTGAAACCCGACGCCTGATTCGAGTTATGCCCGAGGATGTTGAAAAAACAAAAGAGGTTTTTGAATTGCTTTTGGGCGATAATCTTGCCGGCAGAAAGGAACATATTGCAGAACACGGTCATGAGTATATTGAACTGATTGATGTGATGTAAAAATATAAAACGGAGGATAAATTCAATGGCAAAAAAAACTGTTATTGAGTTACAAAATATAACCGAAACTCTTGAAACAAATTATATGCCCTATGCGATGAGTGTAATTGTCTCAAGAGCAATTCCTGAAATTGACGGTTTTAAGCCGGCACACAGAAAGCTTCTTTATACTATGTATAAAATGGGCTTGATTGGTGGCGGACGAACGAAATCTGCCAATGTGGTAGGTCAGACAATGAAACTTAATCCGCATGGTGATGCGGCGATTTATGAAACATTGGTACGCCTGACAGAGGGACATCAGGCACTACTTCACCCACTGGTTGACTCAAAGGGTAACTTTGGACGTCAGTACTCAAGGGATATGGCTTATGCTGCTGCTCGCTATACTGAGGTAAAGCTATCCAAAATATGTAGTGAGATTTTTAAGGACATAGATAAAGAGACAGTTGATTTGGTTGACAACTATGACGGTACATTAAAGGAGCCAACCCTTCTGCCTGTCAGCTTTCCAAACATCCTGGTAAATCCAAATCAAGGGATTGCGGTTGGTATGGCATCAAATATATGCAGCTTTAACCTTGCTGAAATATGTGAGGCAACAATCAAAATGATGAAGGAACCTGACTCTGATATTATGGATGTACTCAAGGCTCCTGACTTTTCAACCGGAGGAGAAATTATTTTTGATAAAAACGTGATGCACGAAATTTATGAAACAGGCAGAGGCTCGTTCAAAATCCGTGCAAGATACGAATATGACAAAAAACAACATTGTATTGATATAAAAGAAATTCCATACACCACAACGGTTGAGGCAATTATCGAAAAGATAATAGAGCTGATAAAGGGCGGCAAACTGAAGGAAATTTCAGATATCCGTGATGAAACCGACCTTAAAGGCTTGAAGGTTACAATAGATGTAAAACGCGGCACAGACCCCGACAAGCTGATGGCAAAGCTCTTTAAAATGACGCCCCTTCAGGATAGCTTTGGTTGTAATTTTAATATTCTGGTCGAGGGCTCGCCAATGGTTTTGGGCGTTAAAGACATAATCAGCGAATGGCTGAGGTTCCGCAAGCATTGTATAAAGCGTGGAATACGCTTTGATATTGATAAAAAGAGTGCAAAACTCCATCTTTTGCAGGGGCTTGAGAAAATTTTGCTGGATATTGACAAGGCAATAAAGATTGTTCGCGAAACCGAGGAAGATCAAATGGTTGTTCCAAACCTTATGAAAGGATTTGGTATCGATGAAATTCAGGCTGAATTTGTTGCAGAAATAAAATTGCGTAATCTCAACAAGGAGTATATTTTAAAGCGTACTGCAGAAATCAAAGAACTGGAAGAGGAAATTGCAGAATTAAGGGATACCCTTGAAAAGAACAAAAAAATTGAAAAGATTATTGAAAAACAGCTTAAGGAAATAATCAAAAAATATGGTGTTGAGAGAAAGAGCTCAATAGTTTATGAAACTGATGTTGAAACTGTGGTTGAAGAAGAAAAGATAGAAAATTATCCCGTTATGATGTTTATAACCAAGGATGGATATGTTAAAAAGATTTCTCACCACGCCCTTCGTACAAGCGGTGAGCAAAAGGTTAAAGAAGGCGACAGAATTGTTCAGGTTGTTGATACTGACAATACTGCCGAAGTTCTTGTCTTTTCAAGCTCAGGAGAGGTTTACAAAACCCGTGCATATGAAATTCCTGATACAAAGGCAAGTCTTCTTGGCGAATATATGCCCAATTTGCTTTCAATGGGTGAGGGCGAGCGTGTTGTGGGAATTGTTGTAGTAAAGGAATATAAGGGTAACATACTTTTCTGTTTTGAAAACGGAAAAATTGCAAAGATAGATATAGCAGGCTATGAAACCAAACAGAACAGAAAGAAACTGATAAATGCCTACTCAACAGCATCACCCTTGGTGAAGGTTTTGTATCTGTCTGAGGATACCGAGCTTGTTGCCATAAGCAATATCGGCAAGGCTCTTATATTTAATTCGGCACAGGTGGCTTTAAAGACTACCAAAAATTCTCAGGGTGTAAATGTTATGTCACCGACAAAAAACAGCAAGCTTGCTGATGTTAAATTTGTGAGTGAGTCGGGCATAAAGGATGTTAAACATTATCGCACAAAGAATATCCCGGCAAAAGGCGCGGTAATCCGACCCGAAGATGCCGAGGATGAGCAGCTTACTTTATTTGAATAGTTATACAACAACAGCCCTGCAATGCAGGGCTGTTGTTGTAAATGTCGTGCGGAAAAATGTAAGTAAAAAAAGATGCACGACCAAGCCGTGCAGCGAAAAATGCATAGCTCAAAAGTCGTCAAACATTTTCAATCTACAATCACTAACGCAACAGTACATGAAAAGAGCATGCATTTTTACCAAAGGTAAATTACACTGCTACGTTAAAATATTTAATTGTAGATAAAATGTTTGACTTATACAATTTATCACATATTTTACAATTGGTTTTTTATGGTTATTATGGAACTTAACATATTTTGTTTGTCATCATCATAAACATTCTCTGAGGTGACAGAGAGTGAAATTTAAAGTTTTTCATATGAAACGGATAATTGCTACATTTGTTGTTGCAATTGTTGTATTGGCAGCCACAGGGATTGAAGTGCTGATGCAAAATATGCTGACACAAACCACATCAGCATTACCTCTGGAAGGTAAAACGGTTGTTGTGGATCCCGGACACGGAGGTATTGACAAGGGTGCTTCGGATAATGGAGCAATTGAGAAGGAAATTAACCTTGCGGTAGCAAATTTTTTGAAAGAATATATTGAGGCAGGGGGCGGCAAGGTATATATGACAAGAAATACCGACACTAACACAGCTGACCCTGACCGTGATAAAAGTGTGTCACAAAAAAAATCCGACTTGCAAATGCGCAAATCGGATATTGAAAAGTATAAGGCGGATATCTTTATAAGTATTCATATGAACAAATTTGAACAGTCAAAATACCGTGGTGCACAGGTTTTCTATGATAATGACTCACAAGAAAACAGACTATTGGCAGAAGCAATTCAGAAATCTGTCAAGGATGTATTGAAAGACGGCAATACAAGAGTTGCAAAGAGCACCGGTGACAGTATATTTGTTCTGCGTGACAACAGTGTTCCGTCGGCACTTATCGAATGTGGTTTTTTATCAAACCCTGAGGAAGCAAAGCTGCTTCAAACTGCTGAATATCAGAAATCTGTTGCAGAGGGAATATATACAGGAATAGTAAAGTATTTTAAAGCCGAGGGGAGTAGAGCCAATAAGACTTAAAAATAGAAATACCCCGAATTTATCAAGTTTAAGACTTGTGGGGCTCTGCTCACCTTAGCTTATCCATTAATCATTTTATTGATGTCACGTTTAAGGCGTGACATTATTCTTTTTTCAAGACGCGAGATGTAGGACTGAGAAATCCCAAGCATATCTGCAACCTGTTTCTGAGTCTTTTCTTCACCCGAACCACCAATGCCAAAACGCAAATTCATTATTTTTTGCTCACGGTCCGAAAGCCGTTTTAATGCTATCCTTAAAAGCTCTTTATCAACATTATCTTCAATTGTTCTTTGAGTGACGTCGTTGTCAGTCCCCAGTATGTCTGAAAGCAAAAGCTCGTTTCCGTCCCAGTCAACATTCAACGGCTCGTCAATCGAAATGTTGACTTTATTCGAGTTATTTTTTCGCAAATACATCAGAATTTCGTTTTCTATACAGCGTGAGGCATAAGTGGCAAGCTTTATGTTTTTATCGGGTTTAAAGGTGTTGATTGCTTTGATAAGACCGATTGTACCTATTGAAATTAAATCTTCAACGCCAACACCGGTGTTTTCGAATTTTTTTGCAATATACACAACTAGGCGAAGATTGTGCTCGATAAGAAGAGCACGAGTGTTTTGCAAATCCTTTCCGCATCTCAGATTTTCCACCATAAGTTCTTCCTGTTCGGGTGTCAGCGGGGCAGGAAGTGTGTCGGCTCCACCAATATAGTGGATATATTTTCTTTCTTTAAAGAATCCAATAAATTTTTCAAGCAACAGTATAATCTTATTCAAAAATGGTCACAGCCTTTCTTTGAGAATTGTTTTCAATTAAATCAGGATTAAATATGGCGGAATATGTGTTTATCTCTGTTTTTGAAACTCCAATAACCGAGTGTCTAATTTCCTCTCCGTCAACAAATAATTTATCCGGTATAAATCCATGCAGAACTCCTTTGACGTTATCAACACTAGAAAATGGCAGAGAACGGTATTTTGACTCGAGATTAATCATATGTTCATCGAGACAGTCGTCTGGCAGCAATTTTTTTGCAATTTTGGGCGATATAATAACTGCAGGAGTTCCCGTAATCGGGTCACAAAGTGAGCAGCCTGTGTCGCAAAGGGCAGATATCGTAGCTTGTTTGTCTGCAAAATATATGGTAAGCAATGCTGTTGTTTTTTCATTTTGTATATTTTGTTTTTTTATGTAAGACATTATATATAAGATTGTGTATGCTAAAACCGTGGAAATAAATAGCATTTCAAATGAAATGCTGAGATAAATCTCTCCGTTTGATACTGTGGCACCAAGGGTTGTACCCAAATTTGTTGCAAATATAAGTGCCAGCATTACACCGCCAAATACTGTGTTTATCCCAAAGAATACAAGTCCGTTTTTAAATATATGCGCAGGTATCCTTGAAGGAAAGGCCAGCATAGAAATTATGAACATAAATATTGTTTTGCTGAAGCAAGAACACATAAATGACAGTTGCGGAAAAAACATAACTGTTGAGTATAAAGCGGCAATAATGGCTGAAAGTGACAAACGAACAATTGTTAGGGGTTTTCTTAAAAAGAGCGCCGAGGCATACAGTGTTAGCGAATCCATCAAAAAATTTAATAAAAACAGCATATCTATGTATACAACGGGTTTCACAGCATCAATCCTTTCGCTAAAATATAATTTAAGAATATCATTTTTTCAGCGAATTTTTTGTCGTATAAGGTAGTCGGATAAATATTAAATGTGTATTGAAATATTAAACGAGATATGCTATAATGAATTCAACGAAGTTGAATTCAGCTAAATTCGCCTGACGGCGAGCTAAATGTGCTAAAGCACGCTAAATTACTTCGTAGCTAAATTGACCTGCGGTCAGCTAACATCGAATTTAATTTAGCTGTTTTGGAAAAACAATTTAGCTGTAGAATGAAATGAGATAATTTAGCTTTGCTCGACAGAGCAAAATTTAGCTAAAATATTGGCATCTAAATCGTGCACTTATTTTATAATGAGTTCATTAAGATGAACTCAATGAATAGTGAAAAATGAATAATGAAAAATTAAGGAACAAATGCTACGCATTTGAATAAAAAGAAAATCGCAGAACGATTTTCAACCACAATTATTCATCATTCATTATTAATTATTCATTTTATTGTGAGGCATCTAAATCGTGCACTTGTTTTAATATATATTTAGATGATAAAATAAAGCCATAAACGGGAGATGTAGAATTATGAACAATATTAAGCTTGATTACAAGTCGGCTTTGAATTTCTTTAGTGAAGAAGAAATCACAAATGTAAAAGAACAAGTAAAGGCTGCGCATAATGCTCTCCACAATAAAACAGGCGCAGGTAATAATTTTCTAGGTTGGGTAAGCCTTCCCAAAGATTATAACAAAGAAGAATTTGCCAGAATTAAAGCGGCAGCAGAAAAAATTCGCAATAACTCTGACGTGCTTATTGTTATCGGTATCGGCGGTTCGTATCTTGGCGCAAAGGCGGCTATTGATTTTTTGACAGGAGCTTTTTATAATTACAATTCCAAAACGCAGATTTTCTTTGCGGGCAACAGTATAAGCCCCAATTATATCAAAGGACTGCTTAAGACAATTGAGGGAAAGGATGTTTCTGTTAATATTATTTCCAAATCAGGAACAACAACCGAGCCTGCAATTGCGTTTCGTATTTTTAAGGAATATCTTGAAAATAAGTACGGAAAGGAAGAGGCTAAAAACCGAATTTATGCAACCACCGATAAAGCCCGTGGAGCTCTTAAAAGCCTTGCTGATAAGGAAGGCTATGAAACATTTGTTGTCCCCGATGATGTAGGAGGCAGATTTTCTGTTCTGACAGCCGTTGGTCTTCTTCCGATTGCGGTTTGCGGCGCAGACATTGAAAAGCTGATGCAGGGTGCCTGTGATGCTATGGACAACTATTTGTGTGACAATGTTGATGAAAATGATTGCTACAAGTATGCGACAATCAGAAACATTCTTTACCGAAAGGGCAAAACTGTTGAAATGCTCGTAAATTACGAGCCTGAGCTTCAGTATTTCATCGAATGGTGGAAGCAGCTCTTTGGTGAGAGCGAGGGAAAGGATAACAAAGGTATTTTCCCTGCAGGGGCAAGCTTTTCAACAGACCTTCATTCTATGGGACAGTATATTCAGGATGGTTTAAGAAACCTTTTTGAAACGGTTCTGTATGTTGAGAACTCAAAAGAAGACATTGTTGTGGGCACAGACCCCGAAAACGTGGATGGGCTTAACTTCCTCAGCGGCGTGACGGTTGACTTTATAAACAAAAAGGCTTTTGAGGGTACACTGCTTGCTCATACAGACGGCGGAGTTCCTAACCTTGTTATAAAGATTGCAGATTTGAGTGAATATACTCTTGGACAGCTTTTCTATTTCTTTGAAAAAGCCTGTGCTATCAGCGGTTATATGCTGGGCGTAAATCCTTTTAATCAGCCCGGTGTTGAAAGCTATAAAAAAAATATGTTTGCTCTCCTTGGAAAGCCTGGTTATGAGGACGAAAAGGAAAAATTGGAAAAAAGATTAAAATAATTAAAAAAAAGTATTGTTAAATTACAAAACTTGTGATATAATGTTCTAAAGAAAAAAATACACTGTGGTGTATTCAAATATAAAGAAGGGCGGTATAGTTTATGATTAAAATTCACATTGGCCTTAAAGGCAGCGGCAAAACCAAAAAATTGATTGATGATGTTAACGGTGCTCTTGCATTGGAAAAGGGTAACGTAGTCTGCATCACTGAGGGTAATCGCCTTATTCATGATATTGACAGAAAGGTCAGAATGATTAATACTGAACAGTTTGATATAAAGAATTTTGATATGTTTACAGGTCTGCTCAGCGGTATTATTGCACAGGACTTTGATGTTACACACATCTTTATTGACAGCGTGTTTAAGAGTGTTCCTGACGAAAGTATGGCAAACATCGATGCACTCATTGAAGCTATTGAAAAACTTGAAGAAAAGTTTGATACATCATTTACATTAATGGTTAGTGCAGACGCAGCAGAGGCAACAGAACTGGTTAAGAAATATATCGCTTAATCGGCTTGATTGTACGACTATGAAAATTTGAGGGGAGCAGTCGGTTTTGCAACAGTAAATCGGCTTTGCTCCTTTCTGCGTTTAAATCTGTCGCACGAAAGTTGCAGAAATAAGGCGGAAAATTTTAAAGAAAGGCAATTGTTATTATGCAGTATATGAGTACACGTAACAGCAGAATAAGAGTTAAATCTGCTGCTGCTATAAAAAAGGGCTTGTCGGAGGAAGGCGGACTTTTTGTTCCAGTTGAAATTCCTCAGCTTACACTTGAAGATATCGGCAAACTGACAAAGAAAAATTATATTGAACGTGCGGTTTTCGTTCTTAAAAAGTATCTTACAGATTTTTTGGTTAAAGAAGTGCGCGAATGTGCCGAAAAGGCATACGGCGGTAACAAGTTTGATACCGAAAACCCCGCACCATTGGTGAATATTGGCGGTGAATACAATGTTCTTGAGTTGTGGCACGGACCTACCTGTGCTTTTAAGGATATGGCACTTCAGATTTTGCCGCATTTGCTTACAAAGTCAATGCAAAAAACCGGCGAGGATAAAACTGTTGTTATTCTTGTTGCAACTTCAGGTGATACAGGTAAGGCAGCGTTAGAGGGCTTTAAGGACGTTGAGGGGACAAAGATTGTTGTCTTTTATCCCAGCGAGGGTGTAAGCAATATTCAGAAGCTGCAGATGATAACTCAGGAAGGGAAGAATGTATTTGTATCCGGTATTGAGGGTAATTTTGACGATGCACAGTCAGGCGTAAAAACTATCTTTACTGATGAGAAGGCAAATGCAGATTTTGCAAGGAACAACTGTGTTATGTCATCGGCAAACTCAATCAACTGGGGCAGACTTGTTCCACAAATTGTTTATTATATTTCAGCATATTGTGATATGGTTGAATGTGGTGAGGTAGAGCTTGGTAAGCCAGTTAACATTTGTGTTCCAACCGGTAATTTCGGCAATATTCTGGCTGCATATTATGCAAAGAAAATGGGTCTTCCCGTTAACAAGCTTATTTGTGCATCAAATGCAAATAACGTTCTTACTGAATTTATAAATACGGGTGAATATAACAAAAACCGTGACTTTCATACCACAATCTCACCATCAATGGACATTCTTATATCAAGCAACCTTGAAAGATTGCTCTTTGACCTTTGCGGATGCGATGATAAAAAGGTTTCAAAATGGATGGGTGATTTAAAGGAAAAGGGAGAGTATAAGGTTTCTGCAGATGTTAAGAAAAAGATTTCAAATCTTTTCTGGGCAGGCTATTGTGATGACTATTTCACAAAGGAATGTATCTATAAAACGTTTAATGAGTTTGAGTATACGGTTGATACACATACTGCTGTTGCAATTGATGTATACAACCAGTACAAAGCTGAAACAGGTGACGAAACACCTACTGTAATTGCATCAACTGCCAGCCCCTTCAAGTTTAATCAAAGTGTAATTTCGGCTCTTGGCAAGGACAAAGAGACTTTTGGCAAGGATGATTTTGAACTGCTTAATCAGCTTTCTGAAATTTCAGGAATGTTTATTCCTGCATCGCTTGGAACTCTTAAAAACAAGAAGAAGAGGTTTGAAGGTGTATGCTCAAAAGACGAATTGCTTGATACAGTAAGTAATTTTATTGGCAAAGAATAACATATACGGCTCACAATATTTGTGAGCCGTCTTTTAAGAAAAGATTTCAAGGTGGTGATGCTTTGTGGCAATTTATGCTCTTGCGGACTTGCATCTGTCCTTTAGTGCAGACAAGCCAATGGATATTTTTGGACCGAAATGGGAAAATTATACCCAAAAGATACAACAAAATTGGCAAAGCATTGTTTCCAATGAAGATTTGGTGATAATTCCAGGTGATGTTTCATGGGCGACGTATCTTGAGGATGTGTATGAGGATTTTAAATTTATAAATGCTCTTCCGGGTAAAAAGGTTATCGTAAAAGGTAATCACGACTATTGGTGGACCACCCTGAAAAAGATGGAAGAATTTTTAGAAGAAAATCATTTTGAGACAATAAGGATTTTAAATAATACCGCCATAGCCTTTGAAGATGCTGCAATATGCGGAACACGGGGCTGGTCAATTCAGGAAAACAACGATGACTTTGACGAAAAGATTATCGACAGGGAAAAGAAACGCCTTATACTTACCCTTGAAGAAGGGATAAAGCTAAACAAAGAACGTCTGATTGTTGGAATACATTATCCACCATTTGACCGTCATGGCGAAGAAAACGGATTTCTTGAAATTATGCGAAACTATAATGTGGATTTGTGTGTTTACGGGCATCTTCACTCATATGCACACAAAAATGCAGTGGAGGGCGATGTGGGTGGAATAAACCTTAAATTAGTGGCTGCGGATTTCGTTGATTTTATGCCTGTTTTGGCAGAATAGATAATATGCATAAAATTTTTGTCTAAATAACGCAAAAAAATATTAAAATGCCTATTGTCAAGATAGGAATGTTATGGTATAATATTACCCAAACGATTAGGAATAGGCATCTGTGCCTGATTTGAGAAGTATAGAGAGGAATGTTTTTATGAGTACAGTAGAAAAAACCGAAAAGAATGTTGTTTCATTTGAATTTTCAGTCAGCGGAGAAGAGTTCAGAGTAGCTATAGATAAGGCTTACAAGCAGAACGTAGGCAAAATCAGTATTCAGGGCTTCAGACGTGGAAAGGCTCCACGCCAGATTATCGAAAGATATTATGGCAGCGAAGTTTTCTTTGAGGACGCTGTGAACATTGTTCTTCCTGATGCATATGATAAAGCAATTGACGAACAGAACATCGAAGCAGTAGCTCAGCCCGAAATTGATGTAAAAGAGATTTCAAGAGAAAACGGTGTTGTGTTCACAGCTAAGGTTGTTGTTAAGCCCGAATTTGAGCTTGGTCAGTATAAAGGCGTTGAGGTAGCAAAGGTTACTTACAGAACAACCGAGAAGGAAATTAAGGGCGAAATTGAAAAGATTCGCGAAAGAAATGCAAGAATGGTTGCTGTTGAAGACCGTGCTGCAAAAATTGATGATACGGTGAATATTGACTTTGAAGGTTTTACCGACGGAACGCCATTTGATGGTGGCAAGGGCGAAAACTTTGATCTTAAACTTGGCTCAGGTCAGTTTATTCCTGGATTTGAAGACCAGCTGGTTGGTAAACAAATCGGAGAAGAGGTTGAGGTAAACGTTACGTTCCCCGAAGAATATCATGCAGAAGACCTTAAGGGAAAGCCTGCAATATTTAAGGTAAAGATTAATGCAATCAAGACTCAGGAGCTCCCCGAACTTGATGATGAGTTTGCAAAGGATGTCAGCGAATTTGACACTTTTGAGGAATTTAAGGCTGATATGGCTAAAAAGCTCAAAGAAAAGAACAAGGAAAAAGCAAGAAAAGAATTGGAAGACAAAATTCTGGAAATAATATGCAATAACACAGAAATTGATATTCCTGAGGCAATGTTTGAAACAGCTGTTAACAACCAGCTTCGTGATTTCTCAATGCAGCTTCAGTATCAGGGCATCACACTTGAACAGTATGCGCAGTACACAGGCGTTACTCTTGATGCAATGAAAGCACAAATCAGACCTGGTGCTGAAAAACAGGTTAAAACATCTTTGGTTCTTGAAAAAATTGCTAAAGTTGAGGACATCAAGGTTACTGACAAGGATGTTGACAAAGAAATCGAAAAGATGGCTGAACAGAGCAAGATGTCTGTTGAAGATGTTAAGAAATATGTTAACGTTGAAGGCATCAAGGAAAATAAGCTTATCGAAAAGACTGTTGACTTTATCGTTAAGAATGCAGATGTTAAATAATTTGGCTGTATAAAATATTTGGCAAAGGTTAATCATTTCGATTAACCTTGCTTGTATTTTTGGACAATGTCGAAAAAACAGATATTAGGAGGAAAAAATATGTATAACAGTTTAGTACCATATGTAATCGAGCAAACAAGCCGAGGAGAGCGGTCATATGACATTTTTTCACGTCTTTTGAAAGATAGAATTATATTTCTCTCTGACGAGGTTAATGATGCAACTGCAAGCTTAGTTGTTGCTCAGCTTTTGTTCCTTGACAGCGAAGACCCTGACAAGGATATAAACCTTTACATCAACAGCCCCGGCGGCTCAATTACCGCAGGTATGGCAATTTATGATACAATGAAATATACCAAGGCAGATGTTTCAACAATCTGCGTGGGTATGGCGGCATCAATGGGCGCATTTCTTTTGTCAGCAGGTGCCAAGGGCAAGAGATTTGCTCTTCCCAACAGCGAAATAATGATTCATCAGCCTCTTGGAGGTGCTCAGGGTCAGGCAACAGATATCCAGATTCACGCAGAGCGCATAATCAAGATGAAGGATAAGCTTAATCATATGCTGGCAGACCACACAGGTCAACCCCTTGAGGTTATTCAAAAGGATACCGAGCGTGATAATTTTATGTCAGCAGAAGAGGCTCTTAAATACGGTCTTATTGATAAAATAGTTGAAAAGAGATAATAGATTTATTGATTAAAGGAGACATTATATGTCAAACAGCAATGATACACGACATATCCGCTGTTCCTTCTGCGGCAAAACAGAGGAACAGGTTAAAAAAATGATTGAGGGCCCCGGAGTTTATATTTGCAACGAATGCGTTGACCTCTGCTTTGAAATTGTAGAGGATGAATTTGATGATATCTCATCGGATGCGTTAGAGACTGAGATTAAAGAGCTTCCCAAGCCAAGAGAAATCAAGGCTTTTCTTGATGAATATATTGTTGGTCAGGATGCTGCAAAAAAGGCTCTTTCAGTTGCAATCTATAATCATTATAAAAGGATTGGCTATAATGGCGAGAACGATGATATCGAACTCCAGAAAAGCAACATTCTTCTTTTAGGTCCCACAGGTGTAGGTAAAACCTTTATCGCACAAACTCTTGCAAAGATGATGAATGTTCCTTTTGTGATTGCTGATGCAACATCTTTGACCGAGGCAGGCTATGTGGGTGAGGATGTTGAAAACATTCTCCTCAAGCTTATTCAAGCCGCAGATTATGACATTCAGAAGGCAGAAAAGGGTATTATCTATATTGATGAAATTGACAAAATTTCAAGAAAGTCAGAGAACCCTTCGATTACCCGTGATGTCAGTGGCGAAGGTGTTCAGCAGACACTTCTTAAAATTCTTGAAGGTACGATTGCGTCTGTTCCACCCACAGGCGGAAGAAAGCATCCTCATCAGGAATTTATTCAGATTGACACAACCAATATTTTGTTTATCTGCGGTGGTGCTTTTGAAGGCATCGACAAGATTATTGAAAGCCGTGTAAATTCGAAGGCTATGGGCTTTGGTGCCAAGGTAGAAAGCAAAAAAGACAAAAATCGAGGGGACACTCTCAAACAGCTTATCCCTGATGACTTACTGAAATTTGGTCTTATTCCTGAATTTATCGGCCGTGTACCTGTTATTACCACATTAGAATCCTTGGATAAAAACGCACTTAAAATGATCCTTACACAGCCGAAAAACGCTCTTGTAAAACAGTATAAAAAACTGTTTGAAATGGATAACGTTGAACTTGTTGTATCTGACGAGGCTGTTGATGCTGTGGCGGAAAAGGCTATTGAAAGAAATACCGGTGCAAGAGGCTTGAGAACTATTTTAGAGAATGTTATGCAGGATATTATGTTTGAAATTCCTTCTGATCCGTCAATTAAAGCTGTTACCGTTACGAGGGAATGTGTAACTGAAAAGGCGGCGCCTGTTGTTGTGAAGGAAGAAAAGAAGGCTGTCAAAAAGACCCGTACCCCAAAGGTAATGGCTGATGATATACCTGCTTGTTAAAAAATCTGCGACGAAAGGAAGATTTGCTGTGAAAAAAATAAAACTCTTGTTTGTTTTTATATTAATTGTTCTTGCGTTTTCGGGTTGTAACAAAAATACAGATGTGTCTGAAAATCATATTACAGAGCCGAGCGTTGAAAGTAAGACCGAGGTAATCAAATCAGAAGAAGTTTCGGCGGATATTCTTGATTGGAACGAGGTCAGCAAGTTTACAGGCGACCTTGATGGTGACGGGGCAGATGAAAATATTATGCTTGTGACCTCTGCAGAGCGTGATAAAGATGGCAAATTTTTATGGAATGACGGTCAGAATTGGGCACTTTATATTGATGACAGAGAAGAGGATTTTTTGCTTTTCAATCAGTATTTGAGTGCCGGCTATCCGTATTTCGAGGTTTCGGATTATTATACGAAGAATGGTGCAGAACCTAAAATTAAGCTTATTATATCCACCGGTGCAAGTTTTTCGGTTGCAAACTACGAGTTTTCAAAGACCGACAACGGATATAAAAAAAATATAATCTATGATACCGCTGAAATTACTGATGGCGGAATAAACCGAAGATATTCATCTTTTCCGGAATATGACGTAGAGGACTGATACGAAAAGCTGTTGTTTATACGACAGCTTTTTTTCTTATTTCCAAACACAAAACCCATAGTTTTACATAATATAAAGTAAAACAAATTCTATTTGTTGGAGGAAAAATTATGACGATTTCCGCTAATACAAAAAAATTATTATTTGTCGGGGGTGACCTGAGGCAAATTCGTGCAATAAATAAAATTGCAGATATGGGTAATGCAGTATTTGTAATGGGTTTTGATAACGAACACAGTGAAAAACTCTCAAAAAATATACAGATATTGTGGGATTTTTCTGAGATTGATGATATATATGATGCTGTTGTTTTGCCATTACCATATTCAACCGATGGAAAGAATATAAATACCCCTCTTTACAAACATACAATTCCTGTTGCTGAAGTATTTGGAAATTTGTCTGCAAAAAACTGTATTCTTGCAGGACGTTGTGACACAAAGATTAAAGCAATGGCTGAAACCCATCGTATTATGCTTATTGATTATCTTTGCCGCGAGGAGCTTGCAATGCTTAATGCAATTCCAACCGCAGAGGGTGCAATTCAGATAGCGATGGAGGAAACTCCTTTCACCTTGCATTCTTCACGATGCCTCGTCATAGGCAACGGCCGTATAGGCAAGGTGTTGTCAAAAATGTTAAAGGGTTTGGGGGCTTATGTTACTGTTGCGGCACGAAAAAAGGATGACCAGGCATTTGCGTTTGCAATGGGATGTGACAGTTGCCCGATTTCGGATTTGAGTACAACAGCAGACAGCTTTGATGTTATATTTAATACGGCTCCAAGTATGATTTTAGATTATCATTTGCTCTCAAAGCTCAAAAGAAATGTTTTAATTATTGACCTTGCGTCAAAGCCTGGAGGGGTGGATTTTGATGAGGCAAGACGTTTGGGAATAAAAGTAATCTGGGCGCTGTCTCTTCCCGGCAAGGTGGCGGCAGATACTGCAGGAGATATTATTTGCAGTACAATTTTAAATATCATTAATGAAACGGAGGCGAACGGATGAAACTGACTGACAAAACAATTGGATTTGCATTAACAGGCTCTTTCTGTACCTTTGCAAGAGTTTTTCCGCAGATAGATGCATTGGTACAGCAAGGGGCAAAAGTTATTCCGATTATGTCTGAAATCAGCTATACAACGGATACCAGATTTGGTAAAGCTGAGGAGCATATAAGAAAATTTGAAGAAATAACAGGCGAAAAGGTAATAGCATCTGTTCGTGATGCAGAGCCTATTGGCCCTAAAAGGATGCTTGATATACTGGTTGTGGCGCCTTGCACGGGGAATTCTCTGGCAAAGTTGGCGTCAGGAATTGCAGATTCGTCAGTAACATTGGCTGTAAAGGCACATCTCAGAAACAAAAGGCCTGTTGTTATTGGAATTTCAACCAATGATGGTCTTGGTAACAATGCAAAAAACATAGGCATACTTTCAAATATGAAAAATATATATTTTGTACCCTTTGGACAGGATGACTATATTTCAAAAGAAAATTCTTTGGTTGCACAAATGGAATATATTATTCCAACCATTGAGCAGGCTCTTGACGGAATACAGATACAGCCTATGCTAAAAGCATATGAATAAGAAATAAGAGCGGCTTTGCATTTTTGCAATACCGCTTTTTTATTTTTTTAGTAGAAAAATATTGAAGAGCTGTTAAAAAGGTGGTATAATGAATATGCATATATATTTTAGAATTATGTGTCTGAATACAGAATTACTTTTTAGATAGAAAGGTTATGAGGATAATGAGTATTAAAATTGCAATTTATGGTTATGGGAACTTAGGGCGTGGCGTTGAGTGTGCAATACGTCAAAATCCCGATATGGAGCTTGTTGGGGTGTTCACAAGACGTGACCCCAAAGCATTGAAAATCAATACCGAGGGCGTTTCGGTTTACGGTGCGGACGAGCTTAAAAATATGTCAAATAAAATTGATGTTCTTATTTTGTGCGGCGGGAGTGCGACAGACCTTCCTGCCCAAACACCTGAAATGGTAAGGTTATACAACGTGGTTGACAGCTTTGATACCCACGCAAAAATTCCCGAGCATTTTGAAAATGTAGATAAGGCGGCAAAGGAATCGGGCAAGGTTGCAATTATTTCTGTTGGTTGGGACCCCGGAATGTTCTCACTTAACAGAATGTATGCAGAGGCAGTTCTTCCTGACGGAAAGGATTATACCTTCTGGGGCAAGGGCGTAAGTCAGGGACATTCGGATGCAATACGCCGGATTGAAGGTGTTCTTGACGCAAAGCAGTATACAATCCCTGTTGACGAGGCTCTTGATGCAGTTCGCAGTGGCTCAAACCCTGAACTTACAACACGCCAGAAGCATATCAGAGAATGTTTTGTTGTTGCCGAGGAAGGGGCAGACAAGACAAGAATTGAAAATGAAATCAAGACAATGCCAAATTATTTTGCTGACTATGATACAATAGTTCATTTTATCTCTCAGGAGGAGCTTAACCGTGACCATAGCGGAATTCCTCATGGCGGCTTTGTTATCCGCAGCGGCAGGACGGGCTTAAATCTTGAACATCAGCATATAATCGAATATAGCTTAAAACTTGACTCCAACCCCGAATTTACCGCATCGGTAATTGTTGCTTACGCAAGGGCGGCATACAAACTGAACAAAACAGGTGTTTGCGGCTGTAAAACTGTTTTTGATATTGCACCGTCAATGCTCAGTGCAAAAGACCCTGCCGACCTTCGCAAAGAACTTTTGTAAATTAAATATAAAAAGTCAAAATAGTTTACTGCTATTTTGACTTTTTTTATAAAAGAAATGAAAATTTACTAAATATACTTAGAGCATTTTTTATTTAAAATATTGATAAATATAACATTTCAGCATACCGTTATATACTTTTCTGCGCTTGTCAGCAAAAGCTCCGTAAAGCGGCTCAAATTTTTCGTGAGAAGTGAGAATAAATTTCTTTGCCTGTGAAAATTCTGCAAATTTTCTGCCCATTGTACGATACAGCTTTTCGCAAAGCTTTGCATCAAGAAGTCTTTCTCCATATGGGGGATTGCATATTATAACACCTTTATCTTTAAATGGAGTCAGCTTTGCCACATCACATACGCTGAATTTAATTTTATCCGCAACGCCTGCGTTTTCGGCATTCTTTTTTGCAATTGCAATAGCCTCAGGGTCGATATCCGATGCATAAATCATTGTTTTTGCATTTGGGCGTGCATTATCGGCAGCCTCGGCACGAATATCCTTCCATATTTCACGGGGAATATGATTTCGCCAGCTTTCTGCGACAAATTTGCGTTTTATGCCAGGAGCAATATTGCAGGCATAAAGTGCAGCTTCGATTGGCAACGTTCCACTGCCACAGAAGGGGTCAAGAAAAATTCTGTCACCACGCCAGAAGCTCAGGTCTATCATTGAATATGCCAGAGTTTCACGCATTGGTGCAAGAACACTTTTTTCACGATAGCCACGCTTGTACAGATTTTCGCCACTTGTGTCGATGTAAATTGTAATAATGTCCTTAATAAGTGAAAACTGTATGGGATAAAGCGGACCGGTTTCCTCAAAGTGTGTTATTCCATAATGATTTGAAAGCCTTGTCACAACAGCTTTTTTTATTATTTTCTGACAATCAGGAACGCTGTGAAGAACAGATTTTAATGAATGTCCCTTAACGGGGAATGCTGCATCTGCCTCTATGATATTTTCCCAGGCAATACGTTTTACCTTTTCGAAAAGCTCCTCAAAGGATGTAGCCTTAAATTCTGCAATTTTTATCATAACACGTTCTGCACTGCGCAGACTTATGTTGGCAAGACAAATCGCCTCGGCATCGCCTTCAAACGTAACACTGCCGTCCTTAATCTCTGTTGTTTCATAGCCAAGATGTCTTACCTCGTTTGCAACAATTTGTTCTGTTCCCAGAAGTGTTGGAATTGTGAGTAGCATTTTTTTCATTTCAGGTTAACCTTTCGGATATTAAAAACTAGATTTGTTTAATTATATCATTATGTAAAGGGTTAGTCAAATAAAAATTGTAAATCAAACAATTATTCCTTATAGAAACACATAAAGTCCTTTGCTGTATGCTTGACATCGGGTGCTTTGTGTGATATAATTGTTTAGCTATGTTAAATTGGGGTGTTAGCGGTACCTTGTAACCCACAATCCGCTACAGTGGGGATGAAAACTTGAGCTGAGGGGCAAAATTTGTCTTGTCTGCCTTAACTTTGGTGGGCGTTGACGATTCGGTCCTGCGCAATTGAAACCTGTGAACCACGTCAGGGCAGGAATGCAGCAGCGTTAAGCAGTTCTTTTTGATGTGCCGCAGGGGTGCCGGGTCTGAGCATGCCGGTTAAGTAACGGAGGTTTTTTTGTTTCGAACTCAAGCACATAGCTTTTATTATATAATAAATTTGATTTTAAGTTTTGTGAGGTGAAACAGATGTCAGGGAAGTATCAGGCACTTTACAGAAAGTGGAGGCCTCTTGTATTTGAAGATGTTGTGGGTCAAGATCATGTTTCCGAAACCCTTAAAAACAGCATAAAAACCGGTCGAATTGCCCATGCATATCTGTTTTGCGGTACTCGTGGTACTGGGAAAACCTCATCGGCAAAAATTTTTTCGCGTGCGGTAAACTGTACCAATTCTCATGATGGCAATCCCTGCAATGAATGTGATACTTGTCGTGGAATTCTTGACGGCAGCATTTTGGATGTCTACGAAATGGATGCTGCCAGTAACAGCGGCATTGATAATATCCGTGAAATTCGTGAGGAGGTTAATTACAGTCCCACAAGCTGTAAATATAAGGTTTACATTGTGGACGAGGCTCATATGCTTACCACAGAGGCGTTTAATGCCTTGCTTAAAACCCTTGAAGAGCCCCCAGCTCATGTTATATTTATTCTTGCAACAACAGAGCCACATAAAATTCCTGCAACAATTCATTCGCGCTGTCAGCGGTTTGATTTTAGACGAATTGGCATTGATGATATAGAACGCAGGCTTAACAAAATTGTTAAGGCCGAGGAGATAGCTATTACTCCCGATGCTTTGGAGTTTGTTGCTGAGCTTGCCGACGGTTCAATGCGTGACGGATTGAGCATACTTGACCAATGTATTGCTTTTTCTCGTGATTGTTTGCGTTATGACGATGTTGTTGACATTGTTGGAACTGCTGACAGAAGGGTTCTTTTTTCAACATCAGACAGTATTGCAGAATACGATTCAAAATCTGCACTCAATATAATCGATGAATTTTTAAAAAAAGGTAAGGAAGCACCGAACTTTATTGAAGAACTGATTGCACATTTCAGAGCACTGATGATTTGCAAGTCAACAGACTCACCGGGCGAAATACTTGAAAAAACAGAAGAAGCAATTGCAAAATACAAAGAACAGGCAGAAAAATTTTCGATTGACAGACTTATATATTCCATTTCAATTCTGGGAGAATTTCTGCTTATGACAAAAAAAATGTCGGCACCCAATGTTGTTGTTGAGATGGCAATGGTAAAGCTGTGTACTCCCGAAAGCGGTCAGGATGCCACAGAGCTGGCGATGCGTGTTGATAAATTGGAGAAAGAGCTTGAATCAATTAAAACAAATGGAGTTGCAGTTAAAAAAACACCTACAAAAGCTAAAACTCATCAACATATCGCAGAGAATATACCTGCTGAGTCTGCACCGCATATTGATGATGCTGCAAACTGGACAAAATGGCGTGAGGCGCTCAATACTATAAAGCAGGAAAGCAAAAAACTGTATACATTTTTATTTAACGCAACGGCATTATATTTTGGTGATGAAATAGAACTTGTTTTAACGGGTGATTTGGCTTATGAAAAAATAAATACAACCGAGGGTAAGGAATATTTGTCAAATTTGTTCTCAACCATTCAGGGCTCGGCATTGAGTGTTTCGGTCTCAAAGCAGGGAAACCTTAAGCAGCGTGACGGACAAGCGGCATCTATATTTGATATTGCGGCAAAAAAGGATTTGCTTGGCGATAAAATGACAGTCATTGAGGAATAAAATATAAATTCAGAAAGGATATGATATTTATGGCAAAGGGAGGATTTCCCAGAGGCGGTATGCCTATGGGCGGAGCTAATATGAATCAGATGCTCAAACAGGCTAAGAAAATGCAGGAGCAGATGATGAAAATGCAGGAGGAAATGGAAGAGAAGGAGTATTCTGCTACATCAGGTGGTGGAGCTGTTTCTGTTAAGATAAACGGCAAGCGCGAGCTTAAGGAGATTAAGCTTGCTGCCGAGGTTGTTGACCCTGAAGATATCGAAATGCTTGAAGACCTTATTTTAGTTGCGATAAACGAGGTTCTTCGCAAAGCGGAAGAAAGCTCTGCGGATGAAATGAGCAAGCTGACAGGCGGACTCAATATTCCGGGTTTGTTTTAATTTGAATATAATAACACAATAATGGGCATCTATCCAACCATTTTGGGCAGATGCCCGAAATTACGTTGTAAGATAAAATTTGAAGGGAAGTTTTTTAAATGAAAAATTTCAGTCCGATGCTTTTTACAGATTTGAAGAATTATAGTTCGGCACAGCTGATAAAGGATATTATCGCGGGTATAATTGTGGCGATAATTGCGTTGCCGTTGTCAATCGCTCTTGCTATTGCATCAGGAGTTGGACCCGAGGCAGGTATATATACCGCAATTGTTGCAGGCTTTGTGACAGCATTGTTCGGTGGCAGCAGCGTACAGATTTCAGGACCGACGGCCGCTTTTGCAACCATTGTTGCAGGGATTGTCGCAACCAAAGGCTTAGATGGTATGGTTCTTGCTACGGTTGTTGCGGGCATTATATTAATTTTGATGGGATTTTTAAAGCTGGGGAATCTGATAAAGTATATTCCATTTACCATTACAACAGGCTTCACGGCAGGTATTGCAGTGACTTTGGTTATAGGACAGCTCAAGGATTTCTTTGGAGTTACATATCAAGAGTCACCAATTGAAACTCTTGAAAAGTTTTCTTGCTTTATAGAAAGCATTGGCACAATAAATCTTCAGGCTGTAATCGTTGGCGCTGTATGTCTTGCGATTTTGATTATATGGCCTAAAATCTATGATAAAATTCCGGCATCCCTTATTGCTGTTATCGCAGGCATTGCAATGGTTAAAGGCTTTAAAATGGAGGTTAATACCATTGGCGATTTGTTTGACGTAAGCCGTTCACTACCGAAGTTTTCAATGCCTTCAATAAGCATATCTGCAATTATTGACATTCTGCCCGATGCACTTACAATTGCAATGCTTGCAGGAATTGAATCGTTGCTTTCATGCGTTGTGGCAGACGGTATGGTAGGCAAAAAGCACCGTTCAAACACAGAGCTGACAGCTCAGGGTCTTGGAAATATTGCATCTGCACTTTTTGGCGGTATACCTGCCACAGGTGCAATTGCAAGAACTGCTGCAAATATTAAAAATGGCGGAAGAACTCCCGTTTCTGCATTGGTTCATTCAATAGTACTGATGCTTATACTTGTAATTTTGATGCCCTATGCATCGTGGATTCCTATGCCTGCAATTGCTGCAATACTTATATCAGTTGCTTATAATATGTGTCAGTGGCGACAGTTTGTATATCTTGTAAAAACCTCACCCAAGAGTGACATTCTGGTGCTTGTTGCAACATTTCTTCTTACCGTTATATTTGACCTTGTTGTCGCAATTGAGATAGGTATTGTGATGGCGTGTGTACTCTTTATGAAACGTATGAGCGATGAAACCAAGGTTGAAGGCTGGAAATATGTTAAGGAAGCAAATCAGGGTGATGAGCCCAGTCTCCGCTTTGTTATGAAGCATATAAGTGTTTATGAGCTTTGCGGACCGTTGTTTTTTGCGGTAAGCGGTCAGATTAATGATATAAAGACAAAAGAGTATACAAAGTGCGTAATTTTAAGGATGCGAGCAGTCCCGTCTGTTGATACAGATGCATTAAGAGCTCTTGAACAGTTTGTCAGAAAATGTGCGGAGCAAGGCATAACCGTTGTATTTTCCCATCTTAATGCACAGCCTATGAAGGCAATGAAAAAGTCAGGTCTTTATGAGCTTGTAACAGATGAAAACATCTGTGCAAATATTGACAAGGCTATGGAGCGTGCTGAGACTTTGGTTTAAGATATGGATAAGAATATTTATCAGTTATACAACGAACAGCGTGAAACCCAATGGGATAAACCCTGGATATCCAAAAAGAGGATTAAAGAAGACTATACCACCAAACTGCTGTCAATGCTTTCTGTGCCCGACGGCGAAATACTTATAACAGTTGTTGGAATTGCAAATTATTCAGGCGATAAACCTTTTGAGATTGGCAAAAGGGTTCATTTGGTTAAAGAAACATACAACAAATACGATGCCAATGCAATTATGGTTTTTTGTGACGGAATTGGAAAGTGTGGATATGTTGCCAACAGCGATGAAACAGTAAAGCAGGGGACATATTCTGCCGATATCATCCACGGAGGAACAGACGTCAGCTGTCTTGCTGAGGTTTTGTGGACCGACAATGACTTTGTAATTTGTAAACTGTGTGAAATTGATAATTTCAGTTTTGTGTTTAATCACGCAGTTGATTATTGCTATGATAATTGTTATGATATTGCGTTAAAGTTGTTCCACACTCTTGAAAAAATTGATGAAACGCAAGAAATTCTGCAACGGATTTGTGACTGCTATATAAAGCTTAAAAGATATGGAAATGCTTTACAATATGTCGAAAAATCATTTGCCATTGATAATAATAATAAAATAACATTGTTGATGAAAAATGTAATTTTGGATAATTTAAGAGGTAATTAAAATGTTCAGCTTTAAATATGAAACAAGATACGGAGATTATAAGGATTATGACAATATTAAACCGAGCAGTATTCTTGATATGGTTCAGGATATATCGACCCGTGCGTCCGCTGACTGCGGTTATGATATAAATAAAATGCGTGAGCTTGGACTTGCGTGGTTATTACAAGGGGTGAAAATTCGTTTTGAGAAGCGTATCAGACCTTATTTTCCGATTGAAATTTTTACTGCTGTAAAGCCCAGCAACGGCGTTACATCAGAAAGAGGTTGTATTATTAAACAAAACGGTGAAATTGTAGGAAAAACGGTGTCGAACTGGTTTATATTCAATGTTGAACGTCAAAGACCAACCAGAATTCCCAAGGAAATGCGTGATTCATACGAGGTTTATGATTTTAATGACGATTTTTTTAGCTGTGAAAGATTTAAAACGTTTGATAATGAAGATATAATCTATTCGATTAAAGTTTCAAATAAGGAAATTGATACCAATATGCACCTCAACAACCAGAAGAGTGCAGAGCTTTTGATGGATGCATTACCTTTTGATTTTTACTTTAATGAAATAAATGTTTTTTATAAAAAGCCTGCTTATTTGGATGATGAGCTTGATGTATGCGTCAAAAAAGTTGACAATGGCTTTTATGTTCATTTGCAAACAAAGCAAAGAGAAGTATGTGTTGCAGGAACCTTTAGATTCATAGAATAAATCCAAAGCATATAATATGCTTTGGATTTAGACAACGGTTAAACCCACCATTTTGTGGTGGGTTTTTTGCATAATATAAAAATATATTGAGAAATTTAAAGCATATTTTCAATAAATATCCCATATCCCCTCGTGGGATCGTTTACGAACACATGGGTCACCGCACCCACTAATTTGCCATTCTGAACGATCGGACTACCCGACATTCCCTGAACAATGCCGCCTGTTTTTTCGAGCAGCTTGTTGTCGGTAATTTTTATTATCATATTTTTTGAGGTTGTGATGTCAATACCTGTTATAATACGAATAATTTCAATGTCAAATTTTTCTATAAGGTTACCTTCGACATTTGCCAGAATATATGCCGCTCCTGTTTTAACTTCTTCTTTTTTTGCAATATAAACCGGTTGATGTGACAATGAGAGTTCATCTGTCACTGTTCCGCATATACCGGTTGGACGGTTGTGTGCAATATTTCCCAAACACCGGCTGTTTTCTGAAAAAACGCCGTTCAGTTCACCGGGAGTACCTTTTTTACTTTTGTCTACGGAAACTATTGTTGAGCTTAAAATTTCACCATCGCTGACATCGATGATATTGCCGGAGTCTGCATCGCATATTCCGTGCCCTAAAGCTGCAAAAAATTTAGTTTCAGGATTATAAAAAGTTATTGTACCGATTCCCGATGCTGCATCTTTTACCCATGCACCAATTTTAAATTGTCGGTCGCTTGATGAAATTTCAGGCAAAACAGTTGTGTGCACAATTTTTTTGCCACGGGATAATGTGATGGAACAGCTTTTGCCACCGGAATTTATGATGGCATCAGATAGTTCTGCTACACTGTTGACTGGTTCATTATTGAAGGATTTTATTATGTCACCAGCCTTTATTCCTGCGACTTTTGCAGGTGAAATTTGTTTGCCCTCGTCAACCATAATGTCAGAAACTCCTGCTACAATTACTCCGTCTGTACTTAGTGTTACACCGATGCTTTTTCCGCCAGGTATAACCTTTGTACATTCTGCAGAAGAAGAAACAGGGATTGCATCACTTAAATTAAATGAATTATATTCTGTTTTTGCCGACAGTGCTGCAACCGAAAGGACAAGTGAGAAAATCATTGGAAAAAACAGCTTTTTTCCCGGTTTCATACAGTCACTCCCTTCATAAAATAGTGTTTCACAAATGAGAATAAACTATTGTATGAAATAGATATATGTATATTAAAAAAAGACCTTTGGGGTCTTTTTTTAATAGAATTTACATTATCTGTTATTGTTTTCGTTATTCTTGCTGTTATTGTTGTTGTTATTTTTGTTATTGTTGTTGTTGTCGTTGCGGTTATTCTGATTTTCCTTGTTCTGATTTTCTTTGTTGTTTGACATTGTTAAATCACTCCTTCTTTAAATTAAAAAAATCATTTTGAGATTTTTCTCATCAATAGTATTGGATCAGACTAAAAAAATTATTCATTTTGTTTCAAAAAAAATTTTTTTGCATATTATATAACGGAGGAAAGGAGATGTCATCAATGAGAAAATTTGGAACAAATAATAAAAATCCAAATCCGCCCTGGCCCAATCAACAATCAATGGTGGTTGTTCCACCGGGTTCAAACAGCACAACAGTTGGTCTTGTGGGGCAAAGAACGTATGAAATGCCCCCAGAAACACTAAACAATGCTCCGCAAAACTCAGCAAATACATCAGTTATGGCCGAGGAGGATGAAAGAGGAATCCGTCGGGACCCCATTATGGGTAATATGACAGTCGGACAGACACAACATAATATGCAAAGACAAACTAATAATAATATGACTGCAGCAAATATGTGCGGTAATATGGGGGTTGCGGGCTACCTGTGCGGTCAAGTGGGTAAATATGTTAAACTGGAGTTTCTGTTTGGCGAAAATACGCATATGGAAAAGATAGGTGTTCTTCGTCAGGTTGGTAAGGATTTTGTTGCTATTCAAGAAAATGGAACAAACAATATTATTGTGTGTTCCACCGGTAAAATAAAGTTCATAAATATATACGAATACGGCAGTTTCTAAAATATCGTATTGAAAAGCAATAGGAATTTTTTTACTAGTTCCTATTGTTTTTTTATGCATAAAAGAGTATAATAAACTAATATAAGAAAACAATGCTGCAAAGGAGAACACACAATGAGAAAAATTATTGCAATATGGCTGGCCAAGCTATCAGCAATTGCAGGAAGGCTGCTCGGAAAGAATTCATCCTCAGGTCCCGGAACGATTGCTCTTAAAATATGCCCTGATATAATTGAAAAACTGAAGGGAAATATTAAACACAAGGTTATTGTCACTTGTGGTACAAATGGAAAAACCACCACAAACAACCTGATTTACAGTGCTCTTATCAAAAGCGGATACAAGGTTTTGTGCAATAATCTTGGTGCAAATATGCTTAGCGGTGTTGCGACAGCCTTTGCCTTGCAGTGTAACTGGTTTGGAAAATTCAAGGCAGATTATGCTTGTCTTGAAATTGACGAGGCATCAACTGTTCGTGTATTTGAACATATAAAGCCGGATTTGGTGATTATTACCAACCTGTTTCGTGACCAGATTGACCGTTATGGCGAGGTTGATATGACGGCAGCTATTATAAAAAAGGCCCTTGATACGGCGGACAAGCCAACACTTATACTGAACGGTGATGACCCTGTTACCGCAGCCTTCGGGCACGAATATGAAAATGTATTTTACTTTGGCATAGGTGAGCAGGTTCTTCCGCAACACGATGATGCGAAAGAGGGAAAATATTGCGCTTTATGTGGTGCCCAGCAGAAATATAATTATTTTCATTATAACCAATTAGGAGATTACTATTGTACAGAATGTGACAACAAGCGTCCTGATATTGATTTTGAGGCAAAAAATGTAGATTTATCAAATGGTCTTAAGTTTGTTGTGGATAATCAGCAGATTGAACTGAATTACAGAGGATTTTATAATATTTATAATGTTTTGGCGGTATATGCGGTTATGAATACGGTCGGAATAAAATACGACATTTTTAAAGCAGCTCTTGAAGAATACAAGCCACAGGTTGGAAGAATGGAAGAAATCAATCTTGGCAAGCCGGTAATCCTTAATCTTGCAAAAAATCCTGCAGGCTTTAATCAGGCAATTGCAACGGTTTTGCAGGACCCAAGAAAGAAGGATATTATTTTTGCGGTAAATGATGCACCAAGTGACGGGCAGGATGTTTCATGGCTGTGGGATGTTGATTTTGATAAAATAATACACGAAAACCTTAATACACTGTCCGTTTCAGGAACAAGAGCTTATGACCTTGCTTTAAGATTTAAATATGCCGATATAAAGCTTGATTATATTTCGAATGATATGAAGATGCTTATACACAATTGCCTTGAAACTGATGCAGAGGTTTGTTATGCACTGGTAAACTATACTGCACTTTTCGGCACAGAAAAAATTATGCTTGATATAAAGAAAGAATACGAAAGGGGTGTAAAGTAATGAGTGGATATAGTATTACAATTACACACCTTTATCCTGACCTCCTCAATCTTTATGGTGATAAAGGCAATATTGAATGTATGAGAAAAAGATTAAAATGGAGAGATATAGATGTAAAGGTATTGGAATGTACCTGTGAGAATCCGGTAATAAATCTTGATGCTACAGATATTCTTGTTCTTGGCGGCGGATGTGACCGTGAAACCGAACTTGTACGTGGCAATCTGATGAGGTTGAAGGAGAAGCTATTGCGATTTGTCGAAGACGGAGGAACAGTTCTTGCAACCTGTGGAGGGTTTGAACTTTTGGGCAAATATTGCCAAAAGGGTGAAGTAAAAACCGAATGTCTGGGTGTTCTGGATATCCATACCACTATACCTGAGGATAATTCCCGCCTTATTGGAAATGTTGCAGTTAAATGTCATGGAATAGAAATGCCTGTTGTTGGCTTTGAAAACCACGCCGGAAGAATTAACATTGGCAATCATACACCATTTGGCAGTGTTTTAAAGGGTTATGGAAATGATGGACAAAGCGGATATGAGGGAGTTATCTATAAAAATGTATACGCGACATACCTGCATGGGCCGTTATTACCCAAAAATCCTTTGTTGTGTGATAGAATTCTTGAAGGAGCATTAAAAAATAAGTACAACAGCTTTGAAAAACTTGTGGCTCTTGATGATGAACTTGAGAAATCCGCAAACAACTATATAGCTAAAAAACTTATATAAATTCATCAAAATGTCTCTTAAAGCTATATTTACAGACATAATAAATATAGATACCACATATTGTGACATTTGATGACGTCTACCACAATATCTAATAAAATGTTGGAAAAAATTGTAAAAAAGTACTTGACAAATTTGTAATTATTGGTTATAATCTAACCATAATTGGAAAATTAAGTAAAAAGGAGCTACAATTATGGATAAACAAATTAATGTATTAATCGCAGATTCAGATGTTGAATTTGCAGAGAGGGTAAGCCGCAGTATTACAGGGGATTTTAAAATTAACGTTTGTGATATTGTAAGCAATGGATTTCAGGTTATTGAAAAAGTGGATATCCTTAAGCCTGATGTTGTAATAATGGACCTTGTCTTGCCAAATATTGACGGCATAGGAATTCTTGAAAGACTCAAAAACAAGAAAAAGGAATTTGAAAACTTTTATATGCCGAAGGTAATTGTTCTGTCAACATTTAAACAAGACAAAGCTGCTCAGGATTGTATAAATCTTGGTGCAGACTATTATATGGTGAAACCCGTCAGCCTTGACAGCCTCAGAAGTACGGTAAGACGTCTTTGCGATACATCTGAGGAGAAAAAGTCATCAGCGATATCGAAAAAGTATTTAAATCCGGATAGCTTTGATGTTGAAACTATGGTTACTGATATTATTCACGAGATTGGAATTCCTGCACATATCAAAGGCTATCAATATCTTCGTCATGCAATTATGCTTGTGATAGACAATATGGACATAATAAATTCTATAACAAAAACTCTTTATCCTACTGTAGCTCAGGATTTTAAGACTACACCCAGCCGTGTTGAAAGAGCTATACGGCATGCAATAGAGGTTGCGTGGGACAGGGGTGATACCGAAACACTGGATTCAATATTTGGATATACTATTGCAACATCAAAGGGCAAGCCAACCAATTCAGAATTCATTGCAATGATTGCCGACAGACTACGGCTCCAGATTAAAAATGCAAGCTAAATAAAAATGTGTATAGATGTGATTCTCAAAAGACTGATTGTAAAAAAGTCGATTGAGGGAGAATTGGTACAGTTATTGAAGATTAACTGTACTTTTTCTTTTTTATGACTTATGAAATCTTATGCAAATAAGGCAAGACGAAATGGCAATAAGAAGATAGAAGAAGAAAAAGGGTGAACAGTTCAGTCTGCTCACCCAATTTTTCTGCATTTATAAATGTTTTACGATATCTCTTTTTGCCGTAAATAAGGAATTAGTTGTTTTTCTTAGGTTTTGATTTGGCGTTAACTGCTGAATCCTTCCAGGTAGACCAGATGGTACCCGCAATACAGATTGATGAATAGGTACCAATTACAATACCAATGATAATGGGAAGAGCAAATTCTCTAATTGAATTAACACCCAAAATAAATACCATACCGATTGTGAGAAGGGTAGTGATTGTTGTATTGATTGAACGGCTCATTGTTTGATTTATACTTGTATTCGCAATTTCAGAATATGATTGTTTCTTTGCGTGACGTGTGTTTTCACGAATTCTGTCAAAGATAACAATTGTTGCATTGATTGAATAACCAAGAACTGTAAGCACCGCTGCAATAAAGTTTGTATCAATAGCAATTCTGCATATTGAGTAGATACCACAGAGGATGAGTACGTCGTGAATAAGAGCAACAACTGCACATACACCTGAAATAAATTCAAATCTGAATGTTACATAGATAAGAATTGCCAGAGCTGCAAAAATTGACATCCAAACAGCGTTTCGTGCAAGCTCTTTACCTGTTGAAGGTGAAACAACATCCTGGTTTTTAACCTCAATTTTGCCGTATTTTTCGGTAAGCTTTGCGGTGATTGCCTCAATTTTTTCGTTGCTGAAGGCAGTTCTTTCATCGTCTGTTTTAAGGGTATTTTCAAAACCAAATTTAATAATAACCTCGTTATTTTCAGTTTTTTGAACAGAAGAGGCTTCTTTGTTTACACCAAGGGCCTCAGAAACTAATGCTTCAACGTCCTTAACCTGAAAGTCTGTACCTAAACCAAATGTAACAGCCATACCGCCTGCAAAGTCAGTGTCAAGGTTAAAGCCCTGGAGGAGGAGTGATGTCGCACTTGCAACCATAAGTACCAGTGAAATAATAAAGAAAATCTTTTTGTTTCCAACGATATTAAGCATTCTTTGCACCCTCCTTCTTTGTGTTAATTCCATAGAGCCAAAGGTTCTTTACATTCATACCAATCATCTGCTTAAGTAGGAACTTTGTGAAGAAGATTGCAGAAATCATACTTACAACAACACCGATAAGGAGAGTTGTGCCAAAACCCTTTATTGTACCTGTACCCAAAATCATAAGGATAACAGCCGCAATAATGGTTGTGATGTTTGAGTCGATAACGGCAGAAAGTGCTCTGTTAAAGCCTGAATCAACCGATGAACGTACTGTTTTTCCAAGTTTAAGCTCTTCTTTGATTCTTTCAAAAATAATAACGTTTGCGTCAACCGCCATACCGATAGAAAGGATAATACCTGCAATACCGGGAAGAGTAAGGTTAACGTGAAGGTTAGCAAGAATAATGCCAACAATACCCATATATCCAGCCAATGCAATTGATGCAAGGAAACCGGGCAGTCTGTAAAACAAAATCATAAACAGCATAACAAGGATAATACCGATAAGACCTGCAATCAATGATGTCTTAAGAGCGGTGTCACCAAGTGTTGCACTGATTGCGCGAAGCTCTACCTGTGAAAGCGAGAAGGGCAACTGTCCTGAACGGATGTTTGCCGCCAAAGCCTGTGCTGATGCTGCATCAAAGCCGCCTGAGATAACGCAAGTATCACTGTCGATTGTTTCATTTACACTGGGCATTGAAATAATGAGCTCGTCCATCATAATCGCAATGTAGTTCTGATTTGATGATTTAAGAGCAACTGCATTAGATGTAGCTGCTGCAAATTTCTTTCTGCCTTCGTCTGTGAGCTCAAGCTCAACAAAGTTTTCTGCAGCACCAAGCTCTGAAAGCTGACCATACTGGGCAGATGCTGTTTTAACATCGGCACCTGTGAGCACTACATTACCCTGTGCATCAACAAACTGAAGTTGTGCTGTTGCACCAAGAGTTGCTGCTGCTTCCTTTGGGTCAGAAACTGAAGGAATTTCAATTCTCACTTTGTTTGTACCCTGTCTGGTAACTGTTGCCTCACTGTAGTTAAGACCATCCAGACGTGTTCTCATCATGTTTGCTACGGTATCCATCTGTTCATCTGACGGATTTGCTTCCTGTGCTTCGAATACGATTACTGAACCGCCCTTAAGGTCAAGACCCTGAACAACACCGTCGGGGTCAAGGATACCAGGGAATCTAACTTTGTCAGTAAAGTCAAGTCCGTACAGTGCAACGAACAGAAGCGCCGCAATTACAGCAATGATTGCTGTAAGTTTGATAATACTTCTTGACACTGTTTTTTCCTCCTTGTGTCTTGCCTGATCAAATCAGACTTTTTATATTGTAAATTTAATTATTTTAAAGATTGCATACCAGTTTATTATACCTTTTTTTGGGCAAATAGTCAATACTTAATTAAAAGAATTTACTATACAAAAAGGGACTATTTGAAAATATGGCAGAATTTATTTGTATAAATACTGCCATATTCAATATTAAAAATAATTATCTTCGGCGTGTGTGCTTTGTGTTTATTCCTGCTATACCACCCACAGCACCACAAATAACACCAATTATCAGGGCTGTGACTGCACTTGCGCCAAAGCTAAGAGTTTGTGCCGCAAGATTTCCTATAATGCATAAAAGTCCCGAATAAAATATTCCGCAAAGAGCACCAAAAACCAGACCTTTGCTGCTGAAATGTCTGCCTGACAAAAATCCGCATAAGAGAACACCCAGTGCTGTAACTATATTTGCGGCAATTGCTATGGCCCTGTCGGAAAAGGCCTGAACTGTTGCAAGAAGAGAAACACCAAGCAAAAGAACAATTGAAATACCGTAAGCAAGAATAACGGTTTTAAGCATAAAAAATATTCCTGATACAAAACCGTCACCGACAGGCTCGGCAGACGTACGTGATAAAGCTGTTTTTGACAAAAAAAACCCCCCTTTTTGTTTTTACCTTTGTGGTAAATATATGAACAAAAAGGGGATTGTATTACCAAAAGAAATTATTCTTCGGTTGTTTCGGCTGTATCTTCGGCACCAGGAATAGGTGTAGGAGCCGCATCTTCGCCTCTTTTCAAAAAGCGGCTTACAGCACTTCGGTCAACAGTGATATATGACTTATTCTGACCGATACCTGATTCAAGAACAAAAAGGTCATCTTTAATTCTGACAATTTTGCCGTGAATACCACCGATGGTTGCAACCTCGTCGCTAACCTTCAAAGCGGCAAGCATATTTTTGAGTTCTTTTTCTTTTTTCTTCTGGGGTCTTATAAGAATGAAATAGAAAACAACAAACATAAGAACCAACATAATCAGTGAAGGAAACATCGAACCAGGGCCTGCTGCGGCTGCATCTGTGGCTGTTGCATAAGCTGTAATAAACATTTTTTATACCTCCTTATATGTGTTTTGAAAACTTATTTTATACATTCATTATAACCTTTTTTTACTAATAATGCAATAGGAA
The DNA here is from genome assembly GCA_045587485.1 of Clostridia bacterium. Lineage (GTDB taxonomy): Bacteria > Bacillota > Clostridia > Monoglobales > Monoglobaceae > SIG440. The sequence goes on along the minus strand of JAZNCI010000018.1, from coordinate 18,955 downwards.
TTTTGTATTTATTTGTAAAATAATTATTAAATTCTTTGTGACAACCTTTCGATATTTACTTTTCTGAAATCTTCAAAGCAACTGTTGTCCAATGCGTTGCGAATATCTGCCATAAGATTGTTATAAAACGACAGATTATGAATAACCGCAAGACGCAGAGCAAGAATTTCATTTGCTTTAAATAAATGACGCAAATATCCCTTTGAGAAATTTCGGCAGGTGTGACAACTGCAGTTGGGGTCAAGGGGTGTGTCATCACATTCATATTTGGCATTGTTGATGTTTACCATACCCAAAGAGGTAAAGAGTGTACCGTGTCTTGCGTTGCGGCTGGGCATTACGCAATCAAAAAAGTCTACGCCGCGATATACGGCCTCAATTATATTTTCAGGTGTGCCAACACCCATAAGGTATCTGGGCTTGTTCTCAGGTGCAAAGGGTTCAACAGACTCAATTATTTCATACATAACATCGGCAGGCTCACCCACTGCAAGACCGCCGATTGCATAGCCGTCAAGGTCAAGGTCTGCAATTTGTTTCATATTTTCAATACGCAAATCTGCATAGGTGCTGCCTTGATTAATTGCAAAAAGCATCTGGTTTTTGTTTATGGTGTCGTCAAGTGAGTTAAGCCTTGTCATTTCATCCTTGCATCGTTTCAACCAACGAATGGTCATTTCTGATGATTTTTTTGCATAATCCTTTTCGCAGGGGTTTTCAACACATTCATCAAAAGCCATTGCAATGGTTGAGGCAAGGTTAGACTGTATTTGCATACTTTCCTCAGGACCCATAAAAATGTGATGTCCGTCAATGTGTGACTGAAAATAAACGCCCTCTTCTTTGATTTTTCTCAGCTTTGAAAGTGAAAACACTTGAAAGCCACCGCTGTCGGTGAGAATAGGTCTGTCCCAGTTCATAAATTTGTGAAGACCGCCAAGAGATTTTACCACATTATCGCCGGGGCGAAGATGGAGGTGGTATGTGTTTGAAAGCTCAACCTGACAGCCAATTTCCTTGAGGTCAAAGGTGTCAAGACCACCTTTGATTGCGGCGGCTGTGCCTACATTCATAAATACGGGTGTCTGGATTGTGCCATGAACGGTGTGAAACTCACCACGACGGGCTTTGCCTTCTTGTTTTAAGAGTTTAAACATAAAAAAATTACCTTTCTGATTCATTCGATAAACATTGCATCGCCGAAACTGAAAAATCTGTAGTTTTCAGCGATAGCAGTTTTGTATGCGTCCATAATGTGTTCCCTGTCGTATAATGCTGATATCAGCATCAAAAGTGTTGACTCGGGAAGATGAAAATTGGTGATAAGTGCATCAACCGCCTTGAATTTGTAGCCGGGATAAATAAATATCTGTGTATTTCCTGAATGAGCGGGAATAGTGCCGTCCTCTGCGGAAACGGATTCCAAGGTTCTTACCGAAGTTGTGCCAACGGCTATAATCCTGCCGCCGCTTTTTCTTGTTTGATTTATTATATCAGCAGTTTCTTTAGATACCTCATAATATTCCGAGTGCATATGATGGTCTTCAATTTTATCGGTTGATACAGGTCGAAATGTTCCAAGACCAACGTGCAATGTGACAAAGGCAATTTTTACGCCTTTTTGTTGTATCTTCTCAAGAAGTATATCGGTAAAGTGAAGCCCTGCCGTAGGGGCTGCTGCCGAGCCTTCAATTTTGGAATATACTGTCTGATAACGGTTTTTATCCTGTAATTTTTTCTTGATATAGGGGGGAAGAGGCATTTCGCCAAGGGTATCCAGAATTTCTTCCCACACACCGTCAAACTCAAAGCGGACAATGCGGTTTCCGTCGTCACGAACCTCAATTACCTCTGACTTTAAAAGCCCGTCACCAAAAACAAAACGGCTGCCGACACGTGCTTTTCTGCCGGGTTTCAGGATAACCTCCCAGGTGTCGATATTTATCCGTTTAAGCAAAAGGAATTCAATTTTTCCGCCGCTGCCCTCTTTTATTCCATAAAGTCGTGCGGGAATAACACGGGTATTGTTCATCACAAGACAATCACCGGGGTTGAGATAATCAACTATATCATAAAAGTGACGATGTGAAATTTCGTGAGTTTTGCGGTCAAGCACCATAAGTTTAGATGCAGTTCTGTCCTCAAGAGGGGTTTGAGCAATAAGCTCTTGAGGAAGCTCATAATAAAAGTCTTTTATATCCAAGATAACAGTTCCTTTCGAGTTCTAATATGCTTGTTCTATATGTGTGCCGGTGTAGTAGTGGGTAAGAATTTCTTCATAATCAAAGCCGGCTTCTGCCATACCTTTTGCACCATACTGGCTCATACCAACGCCGTGCCCCCAGCCCTCGCCGGTAAATACATAAGTGTTCGGGTCAACGTCTGATTTATGGGTTGTGTAGGTTTTTTTACTGTTTCCGTTTGTTGCTGCAAATTTTCCGCTGACAGCAGAGATGCTCTTTTTGTCCGAAAGCACCGAAACAGTGGTCAGGGTTTTATTTGTCACGCCCGAGCCGGTTACAACTTTCACCACAGGATAGCTTGTTGTTCCGCCCTTTGAAACAGTATACTTCTGGCTGTAGGTTGCCTCGCTGAAAATGGTACGGCAGCGCTCTCGTTCAAAGATATGTTCGCCCCCCGTGCCCTGAACCTTCAGCTTAAGAACACGTCCTGCATCGGAATATTCAATAGCCGTTATTGAAATAACATCACCGATATTATAACCTGCATTTGTCATAATTTCGGTAGCACGCTGCGTAGAAAGAGTTTTTGTCCATTTTCCGTTATAGATGTTTTCGGTATCCTCGTATGGATTTTCAACACTTACAAGATAAGGGAAGGAGCTTCCCCATACATTTTTAACATTTTCGGTGGAGGAGCCCATTGATGAAGAATATACTGCCTGAACAAGGTCATCCTCATAAAAAAGCAACTCACCCCGTGTTTCATCAACGGCTGTATGCACACTTTCACTTTGGTCTGCAGTTGATGAATATGCCTGACAGCATACCGTTCTGCATACGTCAAAGCCGTACTTTTTGTGATAATTAATTCTGCCAAGGGCAAAGTTTCTTGCACAGACAGCCTGAGCTTTCAGTGCCTCGACAGGCCATGAGGGAGACATTTCACGGCACACAACGCTGTAAAGATACGACTCAGTAGGGACAATATTTACAACTGTCATTCTGTTATCTTCTTTATTGCTAAATTCAAAGCCTCCGCGATAGGTCCCCTTTGCTGAGCCTGATATTGTGATAAGCGCATCAATGTTTTCAGTGTCTGCGCTGAATATGGCTGGATTGTTGTCTGGGTGTTCTGATACAAAAAGCGTTTGTCCTGTTTCTGTATCGATAAAATAAAACGCCTTGAACGAAACGCTGACGGGAGTAGCAGTAACGGAACCATTTTCTGCCTGCCACTGTGCATCATTTAGCGTTTTAAAGCTATCTCCTAAGATGCAATACTGAGAATTATAATATGCTGGGAATGCGCCTATCCCCGATTCACGAAGCTCAGCAAGACTTTGTGTCAGTTCCTCTGCGGTTTCAAAAGCGAAGTAGAGCAGGTGGTATGTGTCTTCTGTTTTTTGTGAAACGGTCACTGCACGGCTATCGGTTTTGTCGAATTCATAAAAGTCTCTGCCTGTTGTGTATCCAATAGAAAAACCTGTGTCGCTTTGAAGGTTAACACTGTCTACCGTACTTGCACCGTAATATATTCCGACACGCAAGGTATTCTGATATTCAGCAGCATACAGACTTGTGCAAAAGCAACACAATGACAGAACTGAAACAACACATAATATATAAAGTTTAAACAATTTTCTCATAATAAACAATCCCAACTGAAGATATTAGTTTTCTATTGATAAAAATTCGACAAATATTGTCGAAAATCCTTTTATTTTATGTTAAAAATGTGTCACAAAAAATAATTGACATTCTTGTGACATTATCATATAATATTTAAAGATATAAAATACATAAGGAGGATTTTTTCTAATGAGAAAATATAATGTAGGAATCATTGGTGCTACTGGCATGGTAGGTCAGAGATTTATTACCTTGCTTGCAGAGCATCCGTGGTTCAATATAAAGGTGCTTGCAGCGTCATCAAGAAGTGCAGGCAAAAAATATACCGAGGCTGTTGGCAGACGTTGGGCAATGACAGTTGAAATTCCCGAAAAGGTGAAGGATATGGTTATCCTTGATGCGACAACAGATATCGAGGAAATTGCATCCCAGGTTGATTTTGTTTTTTGTGCAGTTGATATGAAGAAGGATGAAATCAAAGCGTTGGAAGAAGCGTATGCCAAGGCAGAATGTCCTGTTGTTTCAAACAACTCGGCACACAGACATACAAAAGATGTTCCTATGATTGTTCCCGAAATCAACCCTGAACACGCAGAAATCATTGATGCACAGCGCAGAAGACTTGGTACAAAACGCGGCTTTGTTGCGGTTAAGTCAAACTGTTCACTCCAGAGCTATGTTCCGGCTCTTCATCCGCTTATGAAATATGGCATCAAGAATGTTCTTGCGTGCACATATCAGGCAATCTCCGGTGCAGGTAAAACTTTTGAAACCTGGCCTGAAATGGTTGACAATCTTATCCCATATATTGGCGGTGAGGAAGAGAAGAGTGAAATCGAGCCTCTTAAAATCTGGGGCAAGATTGAAGGCGACCAAATTGTTGACGCAACCTCTCCTGCAATCACAACACAGTGCTTGCGTGTTCCTGTGTCTGACGGTCATACCGCAGCAGTTTTTGTAAGCTTTGATAAAAAGCCTACAATTGATGAAATCAAGAACGATTGGAAGAATTTTAAAGGCGTTCCTCAGGAACTTGAATTGCCTTCTGCTCCCAAGCAGTTCCTTAATTATTTCGAGGAGGATAACCGTCCTCAGGCAAAGCTTGAACGTAATCTCGAGGGTGGTATGGCAGTTTCAATGGGCCGTCTTCGTGAAGACAGCCAGTATGACTATAAGTTTGTATGTCTGTCACACAATACTCTTCGTGGCGCAGCAGGCGGGGCAGTTCTTATGGCAGAGCTTCTTGCGGCAAAGGGCTATTTTGACTAAATTGAATTAAATGCGTATCCTTTAGATTACGAAACATAAAAACAGAGTTGCATCCCACAGCAGCTCTGACACAGATTGAATGTTTTCGTGGGAAGAAAGGTTGTGTGATTTTATGAAAAGACCAATATTCACAGGTTCAGGTGTTGCTTTGGTTACACCATTTACCCAAACAGGTGTAAATTATACCAAACTTGAAGAATTAATCGAATTTCACATTGCACACAAGACGGATGCGTTGATTATCTGCGGAACAACAGGGGAGGGTTCTACCCTTACAATGGATGAACACGAAGAGACACTTAAGTTCTGCGCGGAGAAGGCAAAAGGCAGAATTCCTATGATTGCCGGTACGGGCAGTAACGATACAAACAGCGCCATTCACCTTTGTCGGTATGCCGAGAAGGTGGGCTATGACGGTCTGCTGATGGTTACACCCTATTACAATAAATCAACTCAAAAGGGGCTTTGTTTACACTATGGTAAAATTGCAGAGAGTACAAAGCTGCCTATCATATTATATAATGTTCCGTCAAGAACGGGTGTTTCAATTTCACTTGATACATTAAAATATCTTGACGAAAGATATGAAAACATAAATGCTATCAAGGAAGCAAGTGGCGATGTTGCATTTGCGGCGAAAATAAAGGCGCATACCAATCTGGTTATTTATTCGGGCAATGATGATGTGACAGTGCCTCTTATGGCGATTGGCTGTCAGGGTGTTATTTCGGTTATTGCAAACATTTTGCCCGAGGAAACCCACAATATGTGTAAACTGGTGGAACACGGAATGCTTGATGATGCAAACAAGCTCTACCTTGATATGCTTGATATTATGGATGCTATGTTTTACGAGGTTAATCCTATCCCTGTAAAGACGGCGATGAACCTTTTAGGCTTTGATGTGGGATTTTTAAGACTTCCTCTCTGTGAGATGGAAGAGAAAAATCTTGAAAGACTTAAAGCGGCTATGAAAGGCTATGGATTAACACTTAAATAAGCAGAAGAAGAGTGCAGTTTAACAAGAGGTGACAAACTAATGATAAATATACTTTTATGCGGAGCAAACGGAAAGATGGGAAATGCCGTGAAATCGGTTGTTGCACAGCACAGCGATGTGGTGACGATTGCGGCTGGCTTTGATGTGATGGATACAACATCCGTTGATTTTCCGGTTTATGATTGTCTTGATAAGGTGACAGAGGAAATTGACTGTATAGTTGATTTTTCGCATATTTCTATGACAGACGATATACTTGATTACGCAAAAAACAATAAAATTCCTGCGGTTATATGCACAACAGGCCTTTCAAAGGAACAGCTTTCCAAGCTGGAGTTTTATTCTAATGATGTTCCAATTTTCTTTTCGGCAAATATGTCAATCGGTGTAAATTTGTTGATTGACTTGGTTTGCAAGGCGTCAAAGCTCCTTGAGGATAACTTTGATATTGAAATCGTAGAAAAGCACCACAATCAAAAGCTGGATGCTCCAAGCGGTACAGCCCTTGCTATTGCTGATGCAATTTCTGATACTGTGGCTTATGACCCAAGGTATACCTTTGATCGTCATTCTGTAAGAAAGAAAAGGGACAGAGAGGAAATCGGCATTCACGCAATCCGTGGCGGTAACATTGTTGGTGAGCATACCGTTATATTTGCAGGCACTGATGAGGTTATCGAACTCAAACATCAGGCAACCTCTAAAACCGTGTTTGCGGTGGGTGCAGTACGTGCCGCAATTTTTATGAAGGGCAAAGCTCCCGGACTTTATAATATGACTGACCTCGTAAAAGGATAAATTTTGTCAAAGAGGGTTATATAATGGAAAGCATAAGATTATTGTATTGAATTTTTTAGGATTGTTTTGATTTTTTAACTTGCCCGGCAAACGCCGGGCGGTTTTGTTTATAATATAATAAATGTTTTTGTCTGTATATATGCGTTCCCCGTCCACAATGGGGAACGCATACTCAGGTGGCTCCGCCCCCTTACCCCCTTAAGTAATATTTTAAGCGGACAAAGCGGACAAAACGGACAACTTTTAATAAGATTACGGATAAAATCCGTAATCCGACGTACTAAAAAAATATAGGAAAAAAATTGACGCGAAAAATGTCGAACAGAAGAGCGGAACGAAAGAAAAACGCCTTCAGCTGAAGACGTTTTGGCAAATGAAAATTTTTAAAGAAAAAACTAAATCTTAACAGAAACAACAAAATCATTCTGATTAAACAGATTTGCAAGCTCTATTTTGTCAGGATTGTGAAGTGTGCTTGCAATAATATTGATATAATAAAGCTCGTCTGTTTTATACATTATCTCGATATTATTTGTAGATAAATCATACTTTTCAGCAATTTCGTTGATTAAGTCAAAGGCTTTGTCTTTGTCGTTAACGATAAGTGAAATTTCGATATCTATATAGTGAGTAAAAAACTTAACATCCTTGTGTGAAATTATCTGTATTATTACAATGGAGATGGTTGTTGTTATGCTGATAAAGTACATTCCTGCACCGATTGACATTCCTATGCCTGCTGTTGCCCATATTCCTGCTGCAGTTGTAAGACCTGAAATGGTTCTTTTATGTACAAAAATCATACCCGCACCAAGAAAACCGATGCCTGTTACAATTTGTGCGGCAATTCGTGAGGGGTCGTGATTAATGTTTATCCCTGTGCCGCTGAAATGATTAAGAAAGTCCATAAATCCGTATTGTGAGATTATCATAAGCAGGCAAGAGGCAATAGCCACGATTGAGTGTGTTCGTGTTCCGGCGCCTTTTCCTCGGGTTTTTCTTTCGTGACCGATAAAGGATCCGCAGAGAAAGGCTATAAATATTCTGCATAGCAGCTCAAGTTGAAATAAAAAATGTTTACTTGTTAAATAATTGATTATAATATCAAGCATAATTATCTCTCCTTTAAATATATTTTGTTATTATAGTATTATTATCGTTTTTTTGTCAAGTAAATTTAAAAAAATAAATATGTGTATTATTAATATATGTAATAAAACATGAAAATTTTGCATAAAAACTATTGACAAAGATGGTTAGTTGTGTTAAACTAACCAAAGAGGTTAGAGGCGACTAACTGAGATTGAAATGTGAGGCATAATTATGAACTTAACAGAAGCAACAGAAGGAAAAGAATATATCGTAAAACGTATTGAAACAGATGATGAAGAGCTTAATTCATTTCTGTTTTCTTTAGGTTGCTATAGCGGCGAGCCTATTACTGTTATTTCACATGTAAAGGGCGGTTGTGTTGTTTCAATTAAGGATGGCAGATATAATATTGACAATCAGCTGGCATCAGCTATTTTGATAATTTAATTCTTTGGCAGATGTTTGTCTGTTTAATTTTTTAACACGTGGTTAGTGCAGACTAACTCGATATATAGCTTTATTATAAGTTAAGATACATATATCAAGGAGGAGAGTTTTATGAGAATTGCTTTTGCAGGCAATCCTAACAGCGGGAAAACTACAATGTATAATGCTCTTACCGGCAGAAACGAGCGTGTAGGCAACTGGGCAGGTGTTACTGTAGACAAAAAAGAAAGTTTTATCAGAAAGATTTTTAATAATTCAGGTGAAGAACTTATTGCAGTTGACCTTCCGGGTGCATATTCAATGTCACCTTTCACATCTGAAGAGAGTATAACAAGTGCTTATGTTAAAAACGAAAATCCTGATGTAATTGTTAACATTGTGGATGCTACAAATCTCAGCAGAAGTCTTTTCTTCACCACACAGCTGCTTGAGCTTGGCATTCCTGTGGTGGTGGCTCTTAATAAGAGTGATGTTAATGCTAAAAAAGAAACAAAGATTAACACATCTGCTCTTTCGGATGCTCTGGGTTGCCCTGTAGTTGAAACAGTCTCTACCACAACAAGCGACAAAGGGTTAGCAGAGGTTGTTAAGGTTTCGGTTGCTCTTAAAGGAAAATCACAAACTGCTCCATTTAATCAGGGTGATATAAATTTAAACAGCAAGGCAGAGGTTGAAAAAGCCGATAGACTGCGCTTTGATTTCGTAAATAAAATTGTTGCAAAGGTAGAAACAAGAAAGGTTAAATCCAACAAGTTTAATAATCAGGACAAGGTTGACAAGGTTCTTACAAATCCATTTATTGGTTTGCCTTTGTTTGCGGTAGTTATGTTTATAGTCTTTAATATTTCACAGTCTACCTTTGGTCCCTGGCTTGCAGAATATCTGTGTAGCTGGATTGACTCATTTGGCAAACTGGTTGCAGTGTGGGTAGAAAATGCTCATCCCCTTCTCCAGACAATTCTGGTTGACGGCGTTGTGGACGGTGTAAGTGCTGTTGTAGGCTTCCTTCCTTTAGTAATGGTAATGTATTTCCTGATTGCACTCCTTGAGGATTGCGGTTATATGGCTCGTGCTACCGTTGTTCTTGACCCTATCTTTAAACGGGTTGGTCTTTCGGGCAAATCGGTTATCCCCTTTGTTATCGGTACAGGCTGTGCAATCCCCGGTATTATGGCTTGCCGTACCATCCGCAACGAAAGGGAACGCCGTGCCACAGCTATGCTGACACCCTTTATGCCCTGCGGTGCAAAGCTTCCCGTTATAGCACTTTTTGCAGGCGTCTTTTTTGGTGATGCATCCTGGGTTGGAACGCTGATGTATTTTGTGGGTATTGCCCTCATCCTTTTAGGGGCTTTGCTTGTAAACAAGATTGCAGGTCACAAAAACAGAAAGTCATTCTTTATTATGGAGCTTCCTGAATATAAGGTTCCAAACATTAAAAGAGCATTTCTTTCAATGTGCTCACGTGGTTGGGCATACATAGTTAAGGCAGGGACAATCATTCTTGTTTGTAATGCTGTTATACAGATTATGCAGATGTTTACCTGGGATTTTCAGATTGTTGAAGAAGGAATGGCACACACATCAATTCTTGCATCAATTGCATCTCCTGTTTCTGTTCTCCTGATACCGTTAGGATTTGGTGTATGGCAGATGGCAGCGGCATCACTTACAGGTTTTATTGCAAAGGAAAATGTGGTTGGCACGTTAGCGGTTGTTTATGGTATTTCCAATTTTATTGATACAGAAGAGCTTGCTCTTATAAGCGGTGCAAGCGAGGTTGCAGGCGTATTCGGTTTGTCGGCAGCAGCAGCCCTTGCTTGTTTGATGTTTAATCTTTACACGCCGCCCTGCTTTGCGGCTATCGGTGCTATGAATGCAGAAATCAAGGACAAAAAATGGATGTTCGGCGGTATTGCTCTTCAATTGGCTACCGGTTACACAATTGCGTTCTTTGTATACCAGATAGGTACACTTATTACCGAGGGTCATCTTGGTGCAGGCTTTGTTCCCGGATTGATTGCAATTGCGGTATTTGCCGGAATTATAGCTCACCTGATTGCTAAAGCAAACAAAGGTCTTAAGGCTGAATATTCGTTAAGTTCTAAAGCGTAGACGGAAAGGCTATGGAAATTAGTATGACAGATATAATTGTTGCAGTTGTTTTGCTGTTAATAATAGGCTCGGCAGTAGCTTACATAATAAAAGCAAAGAAAAAGGGTATCAAGTGTATTGGATGTCCGCACTCTTCAACTTGTGACAAAGAAAAAGTATGCAAATCTACTTTAAAAAAATAATAAGTTTCTTATATGATTGAAACATCGGACAACTTGTTCGATGTTTTTATTTTTCATAATAGTTAATTATAAAAAAATATATTTATCGTATTGACATTGGTGATATTTTTTGTTATTATTAATATAAAGAAGGCAAAAAGATAATAAAAAAGAAAGCAAATAATAACTAAAACGAAATATTCTTGGCAAAAAAGGATGAACAATATGAAAAAAATAAAGGAAATTTTACTTACCGTACTTGGTACACTGATAACGGCTGCTGCAATCAGTCTTTTGCTTACGCCCAACAAAATTGTATGCGGAGGTATGTCTGGTGTTTCTACTATTTTATACCATACATTTGCGTTTCCGCCCGGAATAACCTTTGCTGTTCTTAATGTAATTTTGCTTGCCCTTGGCTTAAAGCTTCTAGGTATGTCGTTTACGCTGAAAACACTCTTCGGTGCAGGTATGCTATCGCTTTTTGTACAGTTATTTTCGTATTTGCCACCTCTTACAGAAAATGTTTTTCTGGCATCAATTTATGGTGGAGTTTTATATGGTGTTGGTATCGGCATTGCTTTTGTTGCAGGCGCATCAACAGGAGGAACGGATATACTTGGCAGACTTGTTCAATACAAATACCCCCAGATGCAAATAGGAAAATTGCTTCTTATTATTGACGGAATGGTAATTCTTGCCTCGCTTCTTGTGTTTAAAAAGGTTGACCTTACTCTTATGGGTATAATCGCTCTGTTTGTTTCTACATATGCTGTTGATTTTCTTATGGCAAAGCTGAATGTTTCTACAATTGCATTTATAATCAGTGAAAAGGGTGAGGAGCTTGCAAGGCGGCTTGTTGGGTCATCACCCAGAGGTGTTACTATGATTGATGTTGTGGGTGCATATACCGACACAGATAAAAAAATGTTGTTTTGTGCTTTAAAGGAGCGCGAAACGGTTGATTTTAAGAGAAAGATTGAGGAAATTGACCCACAGGCATTTACTGTATTTTCAGAATCACAAAAGATTGTAGGAAATGGGTTTTATGTATATCATTAATTTTTTGGGATGTCAAATGGACATCCCTTGTTTTTATTGTTTATAAATTTAAAAGAATATGCTTGATTTATAAAAAATTATATAGTATAATATATTTTATATATATTGACATAAGAAAAGATTGGAGAGAAAGCAAATGATACCAAACATATTGACAACGTTACGCTTAATTATTATTCCGTTCTTTGCGTATTCGGTTTTGTGCCACCAATCTCTATGGATATCTGTGTCGCTGTTTTTGCTTTCGGGACTTACGGATATTGTTGACGGATGGATTGCCCGTCATTTCAATATGATTACTGATGTGGGCAGTGTTTATGACCCTTTGGTTGATAAACTGATGCAAATTACTGCGGTTGTCTGTCTTGCAGTCATAGGGGTGATTCCATGGTGGGTGATAGCATTTGTTCTTATTAAAGAGCTGACGATGATTGTAGCAGGAAGCATCCTTTATGCAAAGAAAATTGTTGTACATTCCAATTGGTACGGCAAAGCCGCAACTGTTTTCTTTTATTCAGTAATTTTTATTCTTATTGTGTGTCCTGATATGAGTGAGGCTTCAAAAAATGCACTCCTGGGTATGCTTGTAGGCGTTCTCGTTCTTGCGGCAATCGGATATTTGCTTAAGATTACAGGGAAAAATCAAAGCGAAATTTGTAATAAAAAAGTTTGATATTTACATAATTTGAAAAATGTGGACAATAACTTTTATTGACAAAAATAAACGTATTTGTTATAATGATTGTATCTAAGAGAAAAACGAATTTTGCGTTTTTCCTGTCAATACAAAGTATTGACCGAGAAATTGCAATGCAATTTTTGGATACATCATTGCAACGGGGTCTGTGAAAATTATTTTTAAAAAAATTTCGCAATAGCAAAGCATTTGCTATTATGAAATAGCGTATTCACGCTATTTCGACTGAAGGCACTTGTTATAATATTTTTAAACTAATAAACTATTTAAGGAGCAGTTATGGAACAATTTGAAGAATTAAATTTAAAACGATTAGCCGAGATTATTTTTAAGCATATAAGTATGATAATAGCAATTACATTGCTTTCAGGTATTCTTTCGTTCTTTTACAGCGAAACTATGATTGCGCCCGAATATGAATCTTCAGTGACTGTATATATTAACAACAAAAAATCAGAGGACAGGAGCCAGATTCTTACAAGCGATATTGCTGCTTCACAGATGCTTGTTAATACATATGTTGTAATTATAAAAAGTGATACAGTTCTTAATCAGGTAGCAGAACGTCTTGAACAGGAAGGCGTTTATGGTTATCACGCAAATTTGATGCGTGAAAAGATTACGGCTTCAGCAGTTGATAATACTGAAATTCTTGAAATTACTGTGCGTGACACCGATAAAAAGAATACTTTTATGATTGCAAATGTAATTGCCGAGGTTGCTCCTGATATTATAAAGGATTATATTGAAGCAAGTTCGGTTAAGGTGGTTGACTATGCAGTTGAAGGAAAGAAAATTGCTCCAAACATACAAAACAATATGATTATTGGCTTGGCATTGGGTCTTATTCTCTCTTGTGCTTTTGTTATACTTAAAGAAATATTTGATATGAGAATTAAGAAAGAAGACGAGCTTGAGCAGTGGTTTAAGTTGCCAATTTTAGGGGTTGTTCCTGATATTTCTAATGCAAGCCTTACAAACAGAACGGGCTATTATTCATACCGACGAACATCCAAAACCTATGAATATACACGAAAGGGGGCAAAGGAAAATGTCAGAAAATAATTTCTTAACAGAACAGCTGCAGCTCCAGATGAACTGGTTTCAGAAAATGCGTCAGATACCCAGCAATATTATTAGAAAAAAACAGAAAAAGCTGATGGCTCAGGATTTTGAGGACATCCGTGAAAAAATTCTCAACAGCAAAACCTCGTTTCACGTAAGAGAGGCATATAAGGTATTAAGAACAAATTTGATTTTTTCCCTGCCTTCGGATGCATGTAAAAAGATAATAATTACCAGTGCACTTGCCTCTGAGGGTAAAAGCACAAATTGTCTTAATCTCGCTATTACCTTTGCTGAGATGGATGCTAAGGTTTTGGTTATTGACTGTGACCTCAGACGTCCCAATCTGGCAAGACTTCTGGATGTGCCCAATGCACCGGGTCTCAGCAACTATCTTGTCGGGCTCAATTCTATTGACGAGATTGTTCACAAGTCAACATATAATAACCTGAGCATTATTACTGCAGGCAACATTCCCCCCAATCCGGTCGAGCTACTCAGTTCTGAAAATATGGGCCGGTTAATTGAAAAGCTCGAGAAAGATTATGACTATATTTTCCTTGATACACCGCCTGTAAATCTTGTTATTGATACAATTGTTGTTTCAAAGTATGTACACGGTATTGTTATGATTGCTTTGCAGAATTCAACTGACAAAGAATCAATCCGTTATGCTCTTAAACAGATTAAATTTGCAGGCTCCAAGGTGCTTGGATTTATACTGAACGGCGTTGTATTTGGTACCAACGGTGAATATAAAAATAACAACAAAAAGAAGTATTATCGTCATTATGCATCAAACGGCAAGAAGAAACGTAAAAGTCGTACATCCGGCTATGGCAACTATACTTACAGTGAATACGGGGCTTATGACAGCTACAGCAGACGTACTTATAGATAGTGATTAATTCTTGGTCATAAGACCTGAAATATGGAGTAATTTATGATAGATATACATACACATTTACTTCCCCGACTAGACGACGGAAGCACTGGTGTTGATGAGAGCAAAAAAATGCTTAGTATACTGTCAGACGAGGGAGTTGATACAGTTGTTGCAACTCCCCATTTTTATATTGATGATACAGATATAGAGCATTTTTTAGAGTTGCGCAAGAAATCATTCGATGAGCTGCTTGCCAATATGGATAAAGATTTCAGGCCTTCAATTGCTCTCGCTGCCGAGGTTGAGTTTTTACCGGAATTGTATTCCGTAAATAATATTGAAAAGCTGTGTATAAGCGGAACATCTTATATGCTTATTGAGATGCCGTTTTCGGAATGGTCAGGGTATTCTTATACAGCATTAGGGAAACTTTTTACCGCAAGAGGAATTAATCCGATTATCGCTCATGTGGAGCGATATCTTGAATTTCAACAAGAGGAGCCTGCTGAGGTTTTGCGAAAATTAAAGAACAGCGGTGCTTTAATCCAGATTAACAGTAGCTTTCTTATTAACAAACAAACCAGACGCTTGGCATTAAAACTGGTAAAGCAAGGCTTAATCAGTTTTATGGGGTCAGATTGTCACAATATGGAATCGCGACCGCCACAACTGCGTGAAGGCTTTGATGTCATATATAATAAAATTGGTGAAACAGGGTTGGATGCTTTTTTCTATTGGGAAAGCAAACTTAAGGAAAATATTCAGGTATATTGAAATAAAGGGGATATTTTGTCTTGAATAAAAAAACTTTAGTTTATGTTAACAATATAGTTTTATGGATGCTTGTGATTTTTTATTATTTTATAATAATATCCTTTTCAGCAACACCCGCTGTTAAATCCAAAGCTGAAAGTCAAACTGTCGTAAACATTGTTGAAAAGGTTTCAAGTGTTTTTTTTGATAAAATTGAAGGTGATGAAAAATTGTGGATATCAGAAAAAAACCTTCACACACTTGTGCGAAAAACAGCCCATATAGTTAACTTTTTTATTCTTGCATTTTTACACAGTATGCTCTTTTTTTCAAACTCACGTCAAAGAAGGCTTGCTGTTTTAATTACTCTTGTTATGGGTTTTTGCGGTGCTGTTCTTGACGAAATAACCCAATTGTTTGTAGAAGGACGCAGCGCACAGCTTTCCGATGTTTTTGTTGATTTTAGCGGAACAATTATGGGATGCATATTGTTTGGTTTTCTTTATAAATTGTATATATCTAAATTGAAAAGAGGATAGTACTGTGAAAAAATGGAAAAAATCTTTTCTGGCAGTTATGGCAGTTTTAGGCTTGGCGATTGTTGCTATTGGTATCTGGCAGCGTGATAATATAAGTGCAGTTATAAAAACAATAACAAGCTCAACCGACGAGATTGCGCAGGAGATGAATGATACCAAGAGAAAGCTGGAAAATGACTTGAAAAATCAAAACATTAATGTTATAAGTGACTTTACAGCCGAGGAGGAAAAACAGATTATCAAGGGCGAACTGTCAGTTGAAGATGCGCTTTCAAGCCTTAACACAAGATATGAAAACTCCAAAAACAATCTGTCCGAAAGCGTCAATACCCAGGTGAACAAATTAATTGGCGAGAAAACTGTTGAGCTATATAGCCTTAAAGCGTATTATTTAGGTCAGCTCGGACAGATGGAGGCAACTGTTAAAGCTGAATATCTTGCATTGCCCAAAGAAAAGCAAAATCTTATCGGCAAGAAGGATCTCGTTAACCGTCATATGAGTACAGTGGTTGGATTGATGAATCAATGTGACACACGTGTTGAGGAAATTCTTACCCAGCTTAAATCAGGTCTAGAAAAATTAAAAGCCGATACTTCAATAATAAAGACAATACGAGCAGCTTATGAAAGTGAAAAAAATCTAAAAAAGGCTTATTATTTATCTCTTCTTGATGAGTAGTGACGAGGTGAAAACTTATGAAGTTTAGAAATTTTTTATTAGGATTTATTGTTATGGTAGGCTGCATCTCTATTTTGATACCAATCAAAAGTTCCGCATATTTTCCAGATGTTGACAGCAGCACCGAATTGGGCAAAGCAATTCTTGTAATGCAGGAAAAGGGATATATAAACGGCTTTCAGGACGGCACCTTTCGCCCCGAGGCAACGCTTACACGGGCAGAGTTTGTTACAATAATAAATAAGATGTATTTGTATTATGTTGAGGCAGAAAGCATATTTACTGATGTTGGTGATAATGATTGGTTTCATCACGATGTTTTGGCTGCAGTTCAGGCTGGGTATATCAAAGGGATGGGCGATGGCAGATTTGCACCAAACGAGGCTGTAACACGTGAACAGGTTTGTGTTATGCTCAACTCGATCCTTGGACTTGGTGATATGTATTATATACCCACAATATCTGATGCAGTATCTGATTGGGCAGAAGACAGTGTTTTAAAGATAGTTTCAGCATATATATTCAATCTTGAGGATGGCGGTAAATTTAGAGCGACTCAGCCTATAACACGTGGTGAGGTTTGCGTTGCGCTCGAAAAATGTATTGTTGAGATTGATTTTGAAGAGGTATTTAAACCAATTAATTTAGAAAGTTTAGCACAGGAGGAGCTTGAAAAAAAGCTGACCGAAATTATCGAATGTATGGAGGAGGTTGTAATTCCTCAGTATAAAGACGAAGATTTTATTACAATTGGGAATATGGTTGTTGAAAGTATGAAAAAATACCTTGACAATTCAAGCTATGATTATGTGCCTGATGCAAAAGCAACCTACGAAATCTACAGAAAGCTCGGCTATGCAAAGGCTAAAAATTTCAAAGACCCCATATATGATAATATAGATGTTGAGAATCTTGCAATTCTGTTTGATTTCTTTTATACTCCGGAAATAAACTCAGCAAGTTAATAATTATACAAATAAATACCCCCCGTTATACGGGGGGACAGACTGTCGAAGAACCCGATTTGTATTAAGCAAAAAGCGGGTTCTTCTTCATATTTATGAAATTTGCAATAAAAACAAGCATTTTGGAAGGGGTATTGATCCTCTTCCATTTCCATTTTGCAAGCTTTTTAAGATTCATAGTTGCAAACTTAAGCCTTACCCAGTTTGTTACCTGTGCAAGACCTGTATACGGAGTGTATCTCATTGCATGCTTTTCTTTTGCATCTGCAAATACTCTCTCAATTTTCTCTTTTCGCAGTTTATATAAATCTGCATATTTAGGTGTCTGCCGAATATCCTCTGCAAGCTCTATGTATTCTGACCATATATGCTTGGTTACAGTCTTTATACAATCCTTTGATTCTGTGCATAAATATCTTGTGGGACAATTTTTACATATTTCTGGATTACTTTTGTATTCTCTGTAACCTTCTCGA
Organism: Clostridia bacterium; assembly: GCA_045587485.1. Taxonomy (GTDB): domain Bacteria; phylum Bacillota; class Clostridia; order Monoglobales; family Monoglobaceae; genus SIG440. The sequence continues at coordinate 1,139 of JAZNCI010000018.1, read as the reverse complement.
TTTGTGGTTCTGTAGTCTAATACTTGATATTCAGGACAAATGATGCAATCATAATATTCATCATATACATATTTCCACCATTCATGACCACCTTCTTTTGTCATTGGTCTTTTGTATGCTGTGGATAACACTCTTCCATCATCAAATATCTTCTTACATATATGTGGTGTTTTGTATGCACTGTCTGCTACTATCGTTTCTATTTCAGGAAAGTTTTCTACAAGTTTATCGTATACATCATCAAAGGCTACACTATCGTGAACATTGCCGGGAGTTACTACTGTTTCAAGAACAAAACCATTTTTATCGCAAGCTGTATGTGCTTCATATGCAAATACTTTCTTATGCTCTCCTTTTACAAACAGCCCACTTTCAGGATCAGTTGTGCTTTGAGTGATTTTTCTTGTTTTCTCTGCTTTCTTTCTATTCTTTAACTTTTTCTTTGATGTGTTATCTTTTTTCTTTCTGTTTGCTTTTGGGGTATCATCATTGTCAAATGGTTTCTTCCCATGTTCTGCTCTGTCATTATTAATTTCTTCTAACAGTTCGTCTGCATATCTTTTAGCTGCAACGGGAACTTCGATTTCTATTTTCTTTTTTGTATTGGCATTTGCTTTTATGTGAGTTCCATCTATGAATACAGCTTCCGGTTTTAAGTATCCGGCTTCTGCTGCTTCACTTAATATCCATGTAAATATTTTATCTATTGTGTCTGCATTAAAACGGTGACGAAAATTGTAGCTGATGGTGGAAAAATGTGGTGTTTCATCTGTTAAACCATATCCTAAAAACCAACGGTATGCATTATTCAAATATACTTCGTCTGCTGTTCTTCGTAATGATGGTAATCCGTACAAGTGCTGAATTAATACCATTTTAAAAAGTACAACCGGATCAATACTTGGTCTTCCGTTATCATCACAATACAGTTCTTCCACAAACTCATATATTTTAGAAAAATCAACTGCGTCTGCAATTTGTCTTAACAAATGTTCCTGCGGTACTAAATCTTCTATGCTTATCATTTCTACTTGATATCTGTTTTCATAGCCTTTTTGCATCATCTTTCATCACCATATTTATTATACCACAAAACATAGAAAAAGCCCAGATAATTCTGGACTTTTTCGACAGTCTGA
>JAZNCI010000017.1:0-4935 GCA_045587485.1 Clostridia bacterium | reverse complement strand
TCTTCCTCAAAGCCGATGTGTGTAAGAAGAACGGTCAGGTCAACATCAACGGCATTATAGGTGTTACATATTCTTCCGACCTCGCAGGCAGCTTCGTTGATGTCAACAAATGTGCCGATAAGTCCGTCTTTTTTTGTAAGTGCAAGTACCTCTTCGGTCAGAATGCCGATAAACAGAATTTTCATTCCGTCAATTTCAGCTATATGGTGAGGCTTGAAAAGCCTTGCACCGTTTGTTTTTATATAAAGGTTTGCGTTGATAATCGGAAATTTGGCACATTTCTCAATGAACAGGAGGTGTGCAATTCCGTAATCCGCCTCGTGGTTGCCGACGGTCACAACATCCGGGGCAAGCATATTCATAATTTCGATTGTCGATACTCCCTGAAATTCCGAGTCAATAACAGAGCCCCTGAACATATCGCCCGCAACGCAGTAAATACAGTTTTCAGCCTCTGCTCTAACCTTATTGACATACCCCGAAAGCATTGAAACTCCGCCCACAAGGCTGCTGTCAATTTTCTCGGCAAGAAAATCTCCGTGCATATCGTTTGAATGAAGAATTGTCAGTTTTTTAAAATTTTCCATTTCATCCTCTTTTCCCTGTTAATCAGACATTATCAGCATTTTTGAATTTGTAATATTCATTCACAAGGTTTCTGTAGCCGAGATTTTTTATGTCCTCGTATCTGAAATTATAGCGTGATTTTGTTCTTTTTCCCGTTGCGAGATAACGGATGCACTCCTGCATATATTCATCAATCTTTTTCAGAGTTTCATCGGTGTTTATAACAGGGAAAAACCACCGTGTCCACGTCAGCTCGCTGTAAACGGGATTATCATAAAGCTTTGTGTTGAACCGTTTTACAAAAGCTCTTGCCGCATATTCTCCGGGTAAATTTTTCTTGCCCGCCCAGCGAGAAAGTGACCTTGCTTTTCTTCTCATTTTTGCTTTGAGCTTTTCAAAAGAAACATCATTGATGTCAATTATTCCGTTGTGATAAGAAAAGCCGAGGAAAGTCCATTTTTCACCCGGATTTGTTATTGTTTCCTTATCGGGATTGATGGTGAGTTTTTTTGAAAAAAGGCAGTTTTTTATAGCCTTGATGCTTTCGTCAAGCTCGGATTTATCCTTTGCAAAAACAAGAATGTCATCCGAATATCGGATATAGGGAATATTTCGACTGAAGAAATATTCATCAAGCTCACGCAGATAAAAATTTGCAAGAAATGCAGATACGGGAACACCTGCCATAATCCCTTTTCGTTCTTCAAGCAATTCACCGTTATACTGCACATACGGATTTCGGAGAAGTGTTTCAAAAAACAAATATAATTCGGAATCGTCACTTAAAGCTTTTTTTAAATTCGGAAGAAGAATATCAACATCAACCGAGTTGAAATAGTCACTTATATCGGCTTTGTAGACATATCTGTCATCCAAATCCTTGATTTTCATAACATCCTCTGCGGCTTTTTTAACTCCCGATTCTTTTCGGAAGGAATAAAGATTCGGTGAAAAAAGATAATCATAATCACGAAGAAGAAAGGAAATCAGCTTTAAAACATAGTTTTCTTCTCTGCCAAAAGTATATACAGTTCTTTTTCTGCCTGCTTTTGATTTGCTGATAAGCGTTTTTTGCGGAGCTGAAAAGCTTTGATTGATTCTGATTCTGCCTGCAACGGGAAGATATTCCTTGCCGTCAATAAACCTCCGAAGGTCTGCAGTATCCTTTTCGCTTATGTTTCCCTGCTCAATTTTGTGAATAAAAAAGGCTTCCCATATTTCCTTTTCAAACAGTTTATCAATTACGCACATAAATCATTAAATAAAAAAACAGAGAGAAAATGATTTAACATCGCAATTTTGCGATACGAAACCGTACACGAAACGGCTGCCTGCAAAACTCATAAAGTTCCGTGCTGGGTTCTTCACAGGCGCATAAAGCTTTTCTCTCTGTTTTAAGCAAAAATTATCTGAGGTTTTCTCTTATTCGGTTAATGACATATCCGCTTTCGTTTTCCATTCCCTTGAAGAAACGGATGTAAGGAATGCCGTTATCGTCAAGAACCTTGTAAGTTCCTTTTGCAATCATAGAACGGTACTGATTCTTGTTCATAACAAGAACTGCAAGTTTAGGCTGAGAACCGTTTGAGAAAAGGTATGAAATCGGGTAGCAGCTCGGATGCGCACTTGCATCAAAGTTTTTGGCGTGAACATTTGTTGAGATTGAATAACCGGGGAAGCTTGCTTCGGTGATAACAGACGCAAAATAATTGTCATCGGTGTTGTATGTTTTCTGAACAAAAGGAGCAGAGGCGTATGTCTGCGATGACTGTGCATTACGGGCTGCATCGTCAAACTGCTGTGCGGTTTTATTGGCAAATTCCGTTACAGAAGGTTTAATAGCTTTGCTGATTGCATCACCTACTGCCTTGCTTACGCCATCGCTTATTCCTTTTCTCAAAATTCTTTCCAGAAATCCCATAAAGGTTCCTCCTTATAAATCTTTATATCTTATCAATATTTGTTTACGGCTTTTTATACCGAGTTTACGGTATATGTTTTTGCAATGGAAATGCACGGAAGAATGTGTAATAAACAAATCCTCCGCTATCTGTGCCTGCGTTTTGTCGGTAAGAAGCTGAGCAAAAACCTCAAGTTCGCGTCTCGATAGGCTTTCCAGCTCGGGATAAATTTCAAGCAGCCTCTTATGTTCGTTTTCTGCCAAAGCAATATAATCGAAATAATTCAGTATTCCCATACGCCACCTCTTCAAGGATAATTATACTTTGTCAAGCTGAAGATGTAACCTGCCCAATATAGGGGGATTTGACACACACACTACCTTTTTGGGTAGTATTTCTCGTATGTTCTTGAAAAAAAGAAAAATATAATCTATAATTCTATTTAGAAAAGATACTGTTATGATTTGATTATATTGATTTTTTTGTCCGTTTTGCACCCCCCGTTTGGGGGGGTTTTAGGAAAAAACCACCTGTTCGGGTGAGTTTTTTAAAGAATTCAATGATTTTTACGATTTTGCGATGATTTTTCGCAGCAAAGGAAGGTGCGGTTTATGAATCACCCTATTCTCATAGAAAACCAGAAAAAGAGGAGAGATATTCCGCTTTGGATGCTCGTCTGCTTCTCTATGTTCAGCTTTTGGCAGATGGGATTTATCTATTATTTCCTTGAGCCGTCCTCGGCAATGGATGGAAAAATCCCAATCAACATCAACATAGATTACGGCACCACGCTGACAGCGGTTTGTTACATACTGGGTATCCTTACGATGATCTTTTTGCCGAAGATTATCGTGTGGGTTCAGCGAATCGCCACGGGTGTTGCACTCGTTTCGGCAGTCGCTTTCTTTCTTCCTCTGCCGGAGGATATTCTGCGCTTTAACATTTACCTGCAGATTTTCTGCTGCTGCCTGATGATCGGCTTTGAAACGTTCCTTGTGGTCAACTGCTTTTCCGAGAAAAGCAGCGTCAAGTATTTGACCTTCGGTTACGGCATAGCGGTATTCCTTATCGCTTTGGTTCAGAATGAGGTTGTGTCTATACCGTTCTCCGCCTTCCGCTACGCAATGGTGGCGGCGCTTGTGCTTTTGCTTGTCTTTTTCCTTCGTATGCCCACAGGCAAGGAGCATCTGCCGCGGTTCGTGAAAAAGAGCGACGGTCTTATCGCACCGAAGAAGATGATGTGGGGGGCTTATCTTATTGCTTTCATTGCTGCACTGATGGGCGTTGGAGGTCCTGCAGTCGCAGGCAAGGTCGAGCACGGCGTATCGATTATGTATTTGGTAGTGGCTCTTTCATGCTTTACTATGTATTTTCTTCATAAGAAAGCGAACATTCATCCCTTCCGTATGGTGCCCCTGTTTGTCGGACTCGGTGGATTCGGTTTTCTTGTAATGCTTGTGTCCGCATATGTTCCCGCACTTTCCTACGTCGCCTGCATACTCATTGGCTTCGGTATGACGGTATGTATGCTCGCTCCGCTTTACGGTGTGCCGATTATGAAAGCCTATCCGTCAAGATACGTAGCCTCCGCAATTATCGGGCTTGCAATCACGGCGGTTCTTATTCATGCGGTTATTGCCGAGCTGTTCCTCGGCGCACCTGTCGCACTGTATATCGTTTACGCAGTGATTATGGGTGTGCTTGTGTTCGTGTTTACGCAGGTGGAGCCGTTTTTGATGTTTACCCTTCGCGGTCGCATTGCCGACGATACCGTTCCTGCCGCAGAAGAAGCAGAGAAATCTCCCGTCGAGGAAACGGAAGTAAAAACCGAGTCTGCAACTGTTTCGGCAGACGATGCAGATAATCCTCTTGCAAAACTCAGCCCGAAGAAACGTGAGGTTGCGGAGCTTATCTGTCTTGGTTACACCAACAAGGATATTGCCAAAACCCTTGTCATTTCCGAGCATACCGTGAAGGATTATGTAAAAGATATTTATTATACTCTGGCGGTTCACAGCCGTTTGGAGCTTGCCGCCCTTGTAAACAATTACCGCCTGGCAAACAAGAAATAACAAACTGAAGTCAGTGCAGATGTTGAAGCTGAATCCGCTCTCTCTGTTCTTTCAAAGAGAGAGCTTGAGGTTGTTGAACTTAATGCCGGCGTCTACAGCAACGGCGACATTGCAAAAATAGTGTTTATTTCAGTTCATACCGTCAATGACTACACAAAAAATATCTACCGCAAACTGAACGTTCACAGCAGATATGAACTCACTGCACTTGTCAATAAAATAATAATCAAAAAATAAACCAACAACAAAGCCGATGAATTATCATTGGCTTTTTGTATGAAATATCATATATGATTATACGCTCCTCATCACCTGCTTCTGAGTGGATGAGGAGCGTATTTTGATTCTGAAACACAGTTTGGTCAAGTATAGTAAATTTCTCTTATCTTAACAGT
>JAZNCI010000016.1:0-8500 GCA_045587485.1 Clostridia bacterium | reverse complement strand
CTCCTTCTTCCCAAAAAACCTCCGGGTTTTTCGGGAACCCTGGTTTTTGAGGCGCCCTTCTCTTTTTGAGAGAGCCTATCTAATATATCACACCTTGCTACCTTTTGTCAAGTCTTTTTTAAAACTTTTTTATTTTATTTTGACCCAACTTCCTTCGCTCGGCACAACTCGTCTATATTAACACACTTTTTCCCCTTTGTCAATACCTTTTCTTGCTTTTTTTAATTTTTATATTGACATCAGAACGCTTTATGATATACTTATTTTATTGAGAGGTATATTATAATGAAGGAACTCAGCTTTAACACCAAAGACTTATCCGCAAAAGCCATAGTTAAGCATCTTGACGATATAAACACCGACGACATAATTGTGCTTGAAACGATAGATTCTACAAACACATACGCAAAAAAGCTTGTTCAAAATGGTGCAAAGCACAACACTATTGTCATTGCAAATCGTCAGACCTCAGGCAGAGGCAGACTGGGCAGAGAATTCTTTTCCCCCTCAGACACGGGCTTGTATATGAGCATTATTCTGCGCTCGGTCCATTGCGCCCTTGACCCAACCGCCCTGACGATTGCTGCAGGTGTCGCTGTTTGCCGAGCAGTTGAGGAAGTTTGCAACAAACACCCCCAAATAAAATGGGTAAATGACATTTTTCTTGAAGGAAAAAAAATATGCGGTATTTTAGCAGAAGCCGGAACAAATTTAGGTATTCTTGACTATATAATAATTGGAATCGGCATAAATGTGTCTACACAAAATTTTCCTTCAGAATTAGCTAACATTGCCGGCTCATTGGGCAGGAGCATCGACCGCAGCCTTCTTGCAGCAAAGATAATTTCTGAATTTAACCAGGTGCAAGCCCTTTGCGGTAGCAAGAAATTAATTGATGAATATAAGAGTCGCTCAATTGTTCTGGACAAAAAAATAGTTTTCACCAAGGATGGTAAAATATATACAGGCCTTGCAACCGATATTAATAATGAAGGAAACCTTATTGTAAAACTTGAAAATGGTGAGACCGTTATACTGAAATCTGGAGAGGTTTCGCTTGGAAGCAGAGATTTTGTAGATTAAACTATTTTTTAAAAAAGGCGTGATACTGATATGCACCCCAAAAGTTAGACACTTTTGGGGTGCACTTCATTTTTGTTGTTCAGTTTTGTTTCTCTATCTGAAAAGCTCACCAAAATCCCGACCTAAACCATCATCCTCACCATCATAATCAAACTCTTCTTCCTCATAAAAGCCGTCGGCATTGTCAAAGTCGTCATCAAAATCATCATAATCTTCTTCGTCATCATCTTCCCAATTTCTGTCGCCGCCAAAGGCCTCATCGGGAAACAATTCCTCAAAACTTAGCATTTCTGGTTCATTGGAGTCTTCCATTGTCAAATCAACATCAACCGTGCTGTATTCGCCATCCATATCAAGACACGCACCGCAACTGTCACAAACCTTTTTGGGGTCAAGGTCGCACATATTGCACTCGCTGCAGTTGTCACAAGTCTTATTATCATATAAAATACACATTTTCTTTTCCATATACATCAACCCCACATTCATATTATTAATTCAAGAATGCCGTCAACAATTTAACCGCCGTATCAAAATCTGTTTTGTTAACTATTTGAGGACCATTGTCCTCACACAAAACTGATATTCCCACCGCACCGCAGTTTGTGTTGCCCGATACTAAAATCTGCTCAAGATAAAAATTTTCGTCACTGACTGCTGTTTCAGCATCCAGTTTTTTTTCGTTCACGATGTTTTCAATTTCTGACCTGATGCCGATTGATGCCACAGCCCTTGCGTCCTTGGCAATAACCACACAACCTTCATTACTGCAAGCATCCACAGTTATCACTGCGTCAAAACAATGCGCCCTGAAAAATGCGCTGATACCTCTTGCGCCAAGTCGCTTTTGTGCCGAAAATAAAATCGTTATGTCTTCTATCCCGTCTGCCAATTCAAGAGCACTGCAAACCGCCGCCAGACCAATACGGTTTTTTAATCCATATCCCGAGAATGCGCTCTCATCCTCATTAAAACCCAAAACCACTGCTCCGAAATCGCCGATATTTACATCTTCAGTATCCATTTCAATATACAAATCCGACATCTTTGCCAGCTTTAAATCAAGCTTTTCATCATATTTCACCGTTCCTGTACTGCCATTTTCAAAAGCTATCCTTCTGTCCGCCAAGTCAACAGGCTTCGCAGCGCCAACCGACGCAAAATATGCCCGTGTGTCAGTTTTTGAAACAACCATAACGCCGGTGGTGTCCATACCACATTCAATACAAATCCCGCCATTCCCCGAAACAGCCATCAGGTTGCCAAGGTTGTCTGTTTCTACTCTGTCAAATTTACCACAGAGTTTTTGTTTCAACAGTTTTCTGATACGCTCTTCATTTCCCGAGGGTGAGAAAGTTTCAAAAATTTCTTTTATCATAAGTCATCCTTTCCGCAATCCACAAGAAAGCCTTCTATTATTCTTTGGCAAGACTCAAAATCAGCCTTGTTCATAACACAAACAGGTGAATGAATATATCTGCACGGCACCGAAATCGAAGCAGTTTTAATTCCGCCATCTGTAAGATAGATAGACCCCGCATCATTACCGCCTGTAGTCGATGCCTTGAACTGCCAGGGAATGTTTCGCGACTCCGCTGCTGAAATCAGTAAATTAACCAATTCTTTGTCAGCCTTGCTTGCAGAGTCAAGTATCGAAATTGCCGCCCCATCACCCAATTTTGTTACCCTGAGATTTTCAGGAATACCCGTCATATCGTTGCAGGTTGTACCCTCTATCACTATGGCATAATCAGGCTTGATGTTCTTTGACGCAACCGATGAGCCACGAAGACCAACCTCCTCCTGAACAGTAAAGGCACATACCAGATTTACATTCCATTCTTTTTTAAGAATTTCAAGTATAATTGCACAACCAAGTCTATCATCAAGCGCCTTTGCCTTTATCTGGTTGCCAAACTCCACATATTTGCTGTCAAATCCAAAATAATCGCCCTTTTCAACAACCGTCTTTGCCTGTGCCTTGGTTTTTGCCCCGATATCTACAAACAGGTCGTCTTGGCTCGGTGTTTTTTTACGTTCATCCTTGGTTGTAAGATGTATTGGTCTTAATCCTATAACGCCAGGTTTTCCGTTTACGCACACTCTTTTTGATATGAGAATGCGGGAATCTATCCCTCCAACCGACGCAAATTTGATATAACCATCATCAGTAATATCAGTAACGATAAAGCCAACCTCATCCATATGTGCGGAAAGCAAAATAGTCTTTGCGTCAGGGTTTTCATCTGCCAGCTTGAACGCCAGCACATTGCCCATACTGTCAACTGATATATCAACGTCGCAGTTTTTAAGTTCATTTATTATAATATTGCTGACCTCTATTTCATAGCCCGAAACCCCAAAGGCCTCTGTCAATTTTTTAAGCAACGACCTCACCTCCGCAAATTATTTCACAAATCAATCGGCATACACTTGCGGCATCATTTAAATCTGCCGTTTCAACAGTAGTGTGCATATACCTTAAAGGAATAGAAAGCACAATGCATGGAACTCCGCTGCCCGATGTCTGTATTGCCCAGGCGTTTGTGCCTGTGCTTCGGGGGGCAACTTCTATTTCGTATGGTATCTCTTTTTCCTTAGCAATCTTCATCACTTGTTTTGTCATTTCATAATGAACATTTGGTCCACGGCAGATTGCCGCGCCGCTGCCCAAAGGAAAGGTTTCGCATCCACAGGCATCAGGGGTTGAGCCATATGTCACATCTATAACAATCGCAAGGTCAGGCTGACATTGGTCAACCACGGTATAAGCGCCCTGCAACCCCAACTCCTCACCCGAGGCAAAGGCAACACACACGTTATACGGAAGTTCTTTGTCCTTTAACCGCTCCAGAATTTCGAAAACAGCCGCCATAGACAATCTGTTATCAAGGGCTGGAGACGAAATTCTGCTGTCCATCAATTCAAAAAAATCCGACTCAAGCATAATCGGGTCACCCACCGAAATCACATCACACGCCTTTGTGCCAAGACCGGTATCAATAAGCATATCTTCGATTTTTAGACCTTCATCCTCTTCTGTCTTGGACATAAGATGCGGAGGCTTTGCGCCTATGACACCAAAAACTTCTTTCTTTCCCAATATACGTACCTCGCACGCAGGGAGAATCCGCTCATCCACTCCGCCCAGAGTTTTGAAAGATATAAAACCATTTTCATCAACCCCAGACACAATCAGACCAATTCGGTCAAGGTGCGCCTCAAGCATAATCATCGGTGCATCAGTGTTTTTTGACGGCATTGTACCCAAAACACAATTTGCTTTTGTCACTCTTGCATCAGGGCAGAATTTTTTCAGTTTTTTGCAGACATATTCCGCAAAATTACCTTCATAGCCGGAAATTCCCGATATAGCCAGCAGTTCTTTTGTTGTTTTTATAATATTATTCATAAGCATTATCCTTTTTTATTGATGCATTTATTATACTCCATTAGTTTTTTTACGTCAAGATAAAGTAACGTTATACTAATATATATTTTGCAGAAAATATTTTTATAAAACACTTTACTTTTTTTATTTTTTATTGTATATTGTATTTGGTGAAAATTGGCTACAAACGAAAGGGGATATTTATGGATATTTTTTCAATCTTGGCACTCATAGGAGGTCTTGCACTCTTCCTTTACGGAATGGATATTATGGGAGACGGACTTAAAAAACTTGCCGGCGGAAAGCTGGAATTAATTCTAGCAAAACTTACTTCAACCAGAATTCTCGGCTTTCTCCTCGGCTTTATAGTTACTTCCGTAATTCAAAGCTCGTCTGCAACAACGGTTATGCTTGTTGGTTTTGTTAACTCAGGCATTATGACCCTTGGTCAGACTATCAGTATTATTATGGGCGCCAATATCGGTACGACTGTCACCTCTTGGCTGCTTAGTTTAACAGGCATCGAAGGCTCCACTACCCTTCTGAAACTTCTTAAGCCCGAATCATTTACTCCTGTCCTTGCCGCAATCGGTGTTGTAATGACAATGATGTCAAAGGCAGATTCAAAAAAGAACATTGGAACTATTCTTCTTGGCTTTGCAGTTCTTATGTTCGGTATGGAATCAATGAGCGGAGCTGTTGAAGGGCTCAGAGAAAACGAAACCTTCACCAACACGCTTACTATGTTCTCCAACCCCATTATGGGTATAGTTGTGGGAACCTTGTTTACCGCCATTATTCAGAGTTCATCTGCATCTGTCGGTATACTTCAGGCGTTGGCGCTTTCCTGCGTCATTCCGCATTCAACTGCTCTTCCAGTGCTTTTGGGTATGAATATCGGTACAACAATCACCCCAATTATATCATCCATCAGCGGTAATACCGAATCAAAACGTGTTGCAATCTCATGCCTCTATATAAAAATGCTGGGCGTAATTATTGTAACATCTGTGTTCTATCTTATTTACTATACAACAGACTTTATAGACCCATTTATGAATTCACAAGCAACTGTTTTTACTATTGCAATTTCACATACACTGTTTAATATAATATCAACCATTATTCTTATGCCCTTCTGCTCACTTATTGAGAAACTGGCTATTAAATCAATCAAGAGCACTCAAAAGTCGCAACAGACGGATGTATTTGACACTCTTGACGAAAGATTTCTGGATGTTCCGGCATTTGCTGTTGAAAAATGCCGTGAACTTGTTTGCGATATGTCAAAAATAGCGGCAGATTCCTTTAAGATGGCCACCGAGCTTATGTCAAATTACAGCCCCGAAAAATTTAATGAAATTATGGATCTTGAAAAACTGGTTGACAAATACGAGGATAAAACCAGCACCTATCTTGTAAAAATTGCAGCAAACAATATGTCCGCCAAAGACAGCAAGGTCGTAACCGAACTGCTTCACTGCATAGGCGATATCGAAAGAATTTCAGACCACGCAGTAAACATTGCCGAGGTCGCTCAGGAAATGCACGAAAAGGGAATTTCTTTCTCACAACAGGCACAAAAGGATATTAAAATTATTACCGGTGCGTCTCTTGAGGTTCTGGAACTTGCAACCAACGCACTTATTAATGAAGATTTGTCTGTGGCTGCAAATGTAGAACCACTTGAGCAGGTAATTGACCGTCTTAAGCGTAAAATCAAGAGCAATCATATTTCACGTCTCAGGCAGGGCGACTGCACAATGGAGCTGGGCTTTATCCTTTCGGACCTTCTTACCAACTACGAAAGAGTTGCTGATCATTGCTCAAATATCGCTGTTTGCCTTATAGAAATTTCTCACGATTCCTTTGAAACCCACGAATATCTGAAAAATATAAAAGAAAATCCTAACCAAACATTTGAGGAATTGTACAAGTTCTACAAAGAAAAATACGCAATTTAAGTCAATTATTAAACGGGAAGATTCATTTCTTCCCGTTTTTTCATATATTACAACAAAAAGCAGAACGATATATAACGCAAGCGTACCTTGTGAAATAAAATTTTCAAAACAGCTAAATTAAATTCGCCTTATAGCTGACCGAAGGTCAATTTAGCTACCAAGTAATTTAGCGTGCGTTAGCACATTTAGCTCGCCGTCAGGCGAATTTAGCTGAAAAAAAGACATTATTCGGAAGAATAATGTCTTTTTTTCTGTAAGTACGATATAATTTTACTGTCGCATTGATTTTGCCCTTATTTTAAGCGGGTTTCCAGACTTTTGTCCTAATCAATTCCAAAGACAGAATAAATCCTTTTTACAGGATTTATTCTAACACATTTCTTAACTTTTTACAAGTCCTTTTTAATATTTTTCTTGGACTTTTAATTCGGGTATTTCTATCTCGTAGGCTATGTCACCTATGAACCAGATTGTCAACTTGTCTTTTGCGATCACCTCCATTTTTTCTATAATGTTACGGACAAGGGTATTATCGATTTCGGTCAGTTCTTCAGCCATTTCATCTATCGCTTTGAAGATTTGTTTTAGCTTTGATGATTCTGCCGATTTCATTTTCCTTGTCATTTCATGTTCTTCGTTTTCTTTCCGAAGTTTTTCTGATTCTGTCTTTACCTCATAGCAGATTTTCTCAAGCTCCTTGGGTGTCATTTCGCCTGTGGCATTTTTGAATATGGCATCTCGCATAAGGTCGGAAAGTTCTTCGAGCCTTGCCGTATTTTTTGTTATCATAGGCTGTTCGGTATCACCCATAAGGGATGCTATTGAGCACTTCAAAATGTCCTTTACCCTCGACCTGCTTTTGTAGATGATGTTAATGGCTTCTACGGTCTTTTTGGTCAGGTATGTGTCATTTATGGTGACTGAGCGTCTGCAGTAGTTTTTTCCGTCTTGTATGCGGTTTACACATCGCCACACATACTTCTTGTCACCATTTTTCTCTACCCACATAGTTCGCCTGTATTTCGCTCCGCAGTCACCGCATATGATTAGGTTGTTGAATGGGAATTTTCCACTATATTTTCCATAGTGTTTCTTCTTATCGTACTTTTTGATACAACCCCTTCGAGCCATTTCGCTTTGTACCATATCAAACATTTCAGGTTCTATGATTGCAGGATGATGATTTGTGATAAGATATTGTGTAACCTGACCTGTGTTTTTCTTTTTCTTCTTTGATATTGGATCGACTGTGAAGGTCTTTCGGGCAAGGAAGTCTCCCTTGTATTTCTCACTTGAAAGAATTCTTTCAACGGTTCCGGGACTCCATTCTTCCTTTCCTGTAGGACTTGGGATTTTCTTTTCTCGCAAGTCCTTTATGATTCCGCCCACGCTCATTCCGTTTAAGTAGCTCTCATACATAAGTCTCACTGTCACCGCTTGTTCCTCGTTAATTGTTACGATGCCATCGCTGTCCTGATTGAATCCAAACACCTTTCCCATGTTATAGCAACATCCACCATTTTTGTATCTGTATTCTCTGCCCATCTTTATGTTCTCACTCATCGATTCACTTTCGGCCTGTGCAAGCGAACTGAATATTGCAAGTAGGCTTTCCGAGGTGTAATGCAAGGTGTTTAGGTTTTCTTTTTCAAAGAATATTCCTATACCCTTATCTCTCAGTTTTCTTGCGACCTCAAGTGTGACCGTAACATTTCGTGAGAATCTTGATATGGATTTGGTTATGATGAGATCGAGTTTTCCGTTTTTACAGTCTTGCATCATTTCCTGAAAGCCGGGACGGTTATCTGCGTTAGTTCCGCTTATGCCTTCATCGCCGTATACTTTTACAAATCTCCAGCCGGGAGTGCTTTTTATCTTTTCTGTATAGTGAGTTACCTGTGAATTGTAACTACCTTGCTGCTCCTCGGTATCGGTACTGACACGGCAGTATGCACCAACATTCAGTATTGCCTTTCTGTCTTTTTCAAGGAAATTTCTTGTTGCAGGAATCTTTTTAACTTCTTTTACTCTCATTTTAAATCACGCTCCTTGTAATTATTTT
>JAZNCI010000015.1:0-35225 GCA_045587485.1 Clostridia bacterium | reverse complement strand
TCCGTATTCCATTTTTACAATTTCGTCTTTCGTATAACGCAATGCATTATATAGAGCAGTTACGATATATGGAACAGGATTTCTGACTTGAATTTCAACCTTACCATCAACCAATTTTCTCGGCATATTATTATCGACATAGACAATATGTTCGTAGCTGATATTTTCTAATCGCCTACGAACAATTTCACGGGGAATGATTTCGCCACCAACCGAAATTGATTCTGAATTAAACATAATTTCAAGTGCCGATTCATAATTCTTTTTTGTCATTCCGTTGAGTTCATATGTTTCTGCACGATCCATCACATCCTCTATTGATGATAGATGGTTATTAATAAAATAATTAATATTTTTATTTATATATTTATTGCAGTCGTCTTGCACACCACCTCGTTCTTCAGACACACTGGGAGGTGAGTCGCCAGGAATACTGCCGGTAGTGTTTTCTGTAACCTCATCATCTTTATCGGTGGTTTTTACACACACCACATAGAGATTTGATGCAGCACCTCCGGACTTTTTCTCTCGGTTCTCTTTGGTAATTATTCCGCATTCAATTAAATTCTTAATTCCATTCTTTGCCTTTGATAAACTCATTCCGGTTTCTCTTGCGATAGTTTCGTAAGAGGGGTAGCAGGATGAGTTACATCCTGATAGTTTCATCAGGTAACAAAGGATACGAAATTCATATACATCGAGTCTAGAGTCGTGAATAAATTCGTTAGGTATAATAGTGAAGTTTCCATTTAGTTTCATTAAAGTTTCCTCCTTAAATTCAAATAAAAAAACACAGAGTAGAAATTTTTACTCTGTGTTTTGGAATTGATATTGAATTTAGGACTGCGGTTCAAGTTCACAAAAAAGATATTTGACAGTAAACGATTTGCCGTCAAAAATCCTTGCTTTTCAAACCGCTGAAAACCGCATAAAATAACGAGATGACCTTACTTACAGTAAAATCATCTCGTTATTATGGTCGAGGCGACAGGATTCGAACCTGCGGCCCCCTGGTCCCAAACCAGGTGCGCTACCAAACTGCGCCACGCCTCGATATATTAAATTGTCAACTACCCTATTATACACATTAAGTAAGCTTTTGTCAATACCTAAATTTGGCGGAAGTATGTCTTCCGCCAAAAAAGTATAAATTCTTAAATTAAATCTGCCAGATGCGGCCTAAGTTTTTTGAAAAGAACATTCCCAGCAATAATAAAAACACTAACAAACGCCCAGAAATATAAGGTCTGCCATGGTTTTTCCCAAAAACCTGTCCCGTAAACAAATGTATCACGATAACCCTCGGTTACATAGTAGATAGGGTTAATCTGAAAGAATATGTGAAATTTTTCAGGAAGAGAGTTAATATCCCAGAACAGCGGTGTAATCCAGAATCCAAGTTGCACCAGAACACCCACAAAATTACTTGTATCACGAACAAACGCAGTCAGAGTAGACGTAATCCTGCCTATAGCAAGTGTAAGAATATATGCTGCAGCCATATAGTAAATAATCTGCAAATCAAGCCACTCAGGAGGATAACCGCAGGAAAAATTCACTATAAAGGTGAGTGCCACAAAAAACAAATGTACAAATGCAGCTGATGTGACACGAACTGCAGGCAAAAGTTCGACCTCAAAAACCACCTTTTTCACAAGATAAGAATAATCAATCAAAACATTCGTTGCGCCTCCCCAACCCTCGGAAATAAAGAACCAGGGTACAATTCCTGAAACAAGCCAAAGTACGTAAGGAACGCCGTTAACCGGACCGTTTTGAAAGGCCACCTGAAATACAAACCAATAAATCAGTATTGTAATTATCGGTGTAACAAAGCCCCAAACCATACCCAATGCCGAGCCTGCATATTTTGCCTTGAAATCATTTTTTGCCAATGAAAATAACATATGTTCTTCCTCCGGAAATCATTTAATCTTCCAATCCTCAAGCCCCGTTTTGATTGCCGTCATCATACGGGTCTTGAAATGATGGTCTTTTTCGTTTCGTTCGTTTATAAAATCCTTCATTTCCTGCCGTTTTGATACGCCATCCATAGGACATGGATTGTGAACAACAGGGATATTCTCTCTTTTTGCAAAGCCCTTTATGTCGCCCTCGGCTACATAAATCAAAGGTCTTATAACATACATATCCGTACGCGACAGATAGGTAACAGGTGAAAAACAATTGAGCCTGCCTTCATAAAAGAGAGAAAGAAAAAAAGTTTCAATTACATCCTCGTTGTGGTGACCCAATGCCACCTTGTTACAGGCATAAGCTCTTGCAAGGTCATTAACGCCGCCCCGACGCATTTTTGCACATAATGAGCAAGGATTTTTTTCCTTGCGTACATCAAACAATATTTCCGCAATATCGGTGTTCTTTACCACATATTCAACCTCGATTTCGTCGCACAGACTTTTGACAGGTGAATAATCAACACCATCAAAGCCCATATCAAGGGTAACACCCATAACCTCAAATGGAACCTCAGAAAACCTTCTGTAAGCCGCCAACGCACAAAGAAGGGTAAGGCTGTCTTTTCCGCCCGAAACACCCACAGCAATCCTGTCGCCCGCTTGTATCATATTGTAATCCTGAATTGCACGGCGCATTCCGCTTAAAACTCTACGCATAAAATCATTCCCCAATGCTTAATTTAGCCAAAGCACGGCTCCTGTGACTGATTGAATTTTTTACATCTGCCGAAAGCTCTGCCATAGACTTGCCGAATTCCTCCACATAAAACACAGGATCATACCCAAAGCCATTTTCACCCCGTTTTTCGTTAAGAATAATACCCTCACACTCACCACGAAAGGTTTCAGGCTCTCTGTCAGGATATGCTACAGCAATAACGCAAACAAATCGAGCTGTTCTTTTTGATGTTTCTACTCCATCAAGTGCTTGCAGCAGCTTTGAGATATTTTCATCATCTGTTGCGCCCTCACCTGCAAAGCGTGCGGTATAAATGCCCGGTGCGCCGTCAAGGACGTCAACGCACAGTCCGCTGTCATCCGCAATAGCAGGAAGACCTGTTGCCTTCATAACGGTAACAGCCTTCTTTATAGCATTTTCCTCAAAGGTATCGCCGTCTTCAATAATTTCAATATCACCGCAACCGGCTGAGTCAAGGGTTTTAAGGGTTATTTTATCGCCTAAAATAGCTTGCATTTCCTGTGCCTTGTGCCGATTTTGGCTTGCAAGAATAAGTTTCATACATATTCTCCGTTTCTGTTTGTCAATTTGTATATATTATTTATATCATATTTTTTTGATGTTGTAAATATTGATAGTTGCAAAATTTATTTTTTTGTGATATACTGTCCAAGGTGTGTTAAATTACGGCACGCCGCATAGTTAAATTTTTAACAATTCCTTGAAAAAACTCTTGTATATTTCGGGAATATATGGTAAAATATAATTAATAATCATTTAATATACATTTTGGAGGTATTTTATTATGTCAGTAAAAGTTGCTATTAATGGTTTCGGTCGTATCGGACGTCTTGCATTCCGCCAGATGTTCGGCGCTGAAGGTTATGAGATCGTTGCAATCAACGACCTTACAAAGCCTTCAATGCTTGCAGGTCTTCTTAAGTATGACACCGCTCAGGGTGGCTACTGCGGAAGAATCGGTGAAAATCTTCACACTGTTGAAGCTGATGACGAAGCTAACACCATCACAGTAGACGGCAAAACTCTTAAGATTTATGCCGAAAAAGACGCAAAGGACCTTCCCTGGGGTGAAATCGGCGTAGACGTTGTTCTTGAATGTACAGGTTTCTACTGTTCAAAAGAAAAGTCACAGGCTCACATCGATGCAGGTGCTAAGAAGGTTGTTATTTCTGCTCCCGCAGGCAACGACCTTAAGACAATCGTTTTCTCAGTAAACGAAGATACTCTTACAGCTGATGACACAATCATCTCTGCTGCATCTTGTACAACAAACTGCCTTGCTCCTATGGCAAATGCTCTTAACAAGTATGCTCCCATTCAGTCAGGTATTATGTCAACAATTCACGCATACACAGGTGATCAGATGATTCTTGACGGTCCCCACAGAAAAGGCGATATGAGACGCGCAAGAGCAGGTGCTGCTAACATCGTTCCCAACTCAACAGGTGCTGCAAAGGCTATCGGTCTTGTTATTCCCGAGCTCAACGGCAAGCTCATCGGCTCGGCTCAGAGAGTTCCCGTTACAACAGGTTCAACAACAATCCTGACAGCAGTTGTTAAGGGCACAGATGTTACTGTTGACGGTATCAACGCAGCTATGAAGGCAGCAGCTTCTGAAAGCTTTGGCTACAACACAGACCCCATTGTATCTTCAGACGTTATCGGTATGAAGTATGGCTCACTCTTCGACGCAACACAGACAATGGTTGCAAAGATTGCTGATGACCTTTATGAGGTTCAGGTTGTTTCATGGTATGACAACGAAAACTCATACACCAGCCAGATGGTTAGAACAATCAAATATTTCGCAGAAATCTAAGAAATATACAAGCAATTTTAAACACCCTGAGGAATTGCCTCAGGGTGTTTTTGTTTTACCAGGTTCTATTATTTACTTAAATTCACAGTAACCTTTTTCATAACAATCGGTTCAACGGGCGATGCAAGCTCTCCTGATTGATTAAAGTCCAGATCCTTTTCCAAAAAGCTGTCAAGGACGTTCATTCCCATAATTACTTTACCAAAAGCTGCATAATTGCCGTCAAGAAACGACGCATCATCATAGCAGATAAAGAACTGGCTTGATGCACTGTTGGGATGCTCAGCACGCGCCATTGAAATCACACCTCTTGTATGGCTTAAGGTGTTTGTTTCAACACCATTGGCCGCAAATTCGCCAAGGATTGCAGCTCCGCTGCCGCCCGAGCCGTTACCATCAGGGTCACCACCCTGTGCCATAAAGCCATCAATTATACGATGAAATGTAAGTCCGTCATAAAAGCCTTCCTTAACCAATGAAACAAAGTTAGCAACCGTCTGTGGTGCATATTCGGGATAAAGCTCTATCATTATCTTTTGGTTGTCTTCCATAAGAATTGTAACAACCGGATGTCCTGTGGGAATTTCATCGTAGGTTTTAAGAGAGCCTTCCATCTGTTTTTCGTATTCTGAGAGCATCTGGTTTGTATAGTCGATAACTTCCTGCATAAGTTCTGCAACACGATTAACAACAACTACAGCTTCGGCACGTGTTCCTCCATTCCCCGCATCCATTTTACCATTTTCGTCACCGGTCATTATGTTCAAAAAGAATGTATTTTCAATTGCCGACGAAACAGCTTCGGGATAATTGTTTTCGATTTCAGTCTTGTCTGTATAGGTTTTACCTTGGTCTTGTCCAATAATTCCGCAAACATTTCTCACGCCTTCGCTGACAAGAAACGCCATTTCCCATCTGCTGATTGGCAGGTCAAAATCTGCCACGCTCATTGCACCAGGAATCACCCCGCCAATTTTAGAATTTTCATCAAGGGGAATGTAAATTGCAGCAGTTGCCAGATTATAGTATTTCGATGCCCAGTGAGTTCCGTCATCAAATTCATCCGGAACATAAGTTCCTGCCTTTTCGCACATAGTCGATGTCAGCATTTTAAGAAATTCTGCACGTGAAATCTTGTCATCAGGACGAAATCTGCCGTCAGGGTCGCCGTTTACCGAGCCACCATCATACGCCTTTTCAATCTCAGCTTCTGCCCAGTGACCCGATACATCCGAAAAAGGATGCGCAAATGCAGTACAGGTGCAAAGCATAGCGACTGCAAGAATTAAAGCAACTGTTTTTTTCATAAGTTTTCTCCTTTTTGCTGGTATATAATCTTTTTATTATTCTTCGATAATTGTAACCTTTTTCATAGTAACAGGTTCAACCGGTGATGCAAGTTCGCCTGACATATTATAAGTTCTCTCCTCATCAAGGAACGCATCAACAACCTCCATTCCTTCAACAACCTTGCCAAATGCCGCATAGCTGCCGTCAAGGAACGACGCATCATCATAGCAAATAAAGAACTGACTTGATGCACTGTCGGGATTCTGGCTGCGAGCCATTGAAACCACACCTCTGGTGTGACTTAAAGTGTTGCCTTCAAAACCATTGGAAGCAAACTCACCGGGAATTTGAACCCCGCTGCCACCCATGCCTGTGCCCTCAGGGTCGCCACCCTGTGCCATAAAGCCTTCAACAATGCGGTGAAAACCCACACCGTCATAAAAGCCGTCCGAAACCAAATCTATAAAATTCTGAACGGTCTGGGGCGCATATTCGGGATAAAGCTCAATCACAAACTCGCCGCCGTTTTCCATCTCTACCAATACTTTTGTGTTGTCTGTCATAGTAATTTCCTCCTTAGTATTTTCTGTCGTGGTATTTTCGTCTTTTTTGTCATTTGCTGTTGTCTGGGTAGAGCTTGTCAGAGTGCCGTCAGCTTTATCAGTAAACTTAAAGCCACCCGTAGCCCCAATTACAAACAGTGTAATCAAAACTGCCGCCGCTGCAACGCCAATCGCATATTTCCAGACAGAACCTTTCCTTTTTTTATTTAATTTTTTATTATTTATCATATTTATAAATCCCTTTCTTAATCCTCTAAATCATTGTAATTCTTCACACAGAATTTGTCAATACTAAGAATGTTACATTTTAATGAATTTTTCTTTTTAACTATTGTTTTTAAATGAAATTTGTGGTAATATAATAAATTGTAGAAAACTTAGCTTTTTCACTCCGCATTGCGGAATATATATTTTAAGTTCAGGGGGCGATTGCTTGAAAAAAACATTACGGGGAATTGGTTTTTATGTGATATTGTTTTTAATAATACTCACAATTTTTATTATGACATCAATGCCCGAATCAACTACAAAATACGTATATTCTGACCTTGTAACGATGATTGAAAACCAACAGGTTGCCGAGATGCAGGTTGTTGAACCCAACATCTACGCAAAACTCACCGACGGCACTCAGATTGAGGTTGCGACCCCGGGTTACACAGTGCTTTATCTCAGCGTAGGCGACGAAATTGACCGTCAGGTTGCGGCAGGAACTCTTAAAATTGACACTCCTGAGCCTGTGTCACCTCCCTGGTGGCTGAGTTTGCTTCCTTCACTTGGTCTTATTATCATAATGATTGTATTCTGGGTTATCTTTATGCGTCAATCCCAGGGCGGCGGCAAGGGCGGAGTTATGTCCTTCAACAAAAGTCGTGCCAAAGTATCAGTTGACGGCAAAAACAAAAAAACTTTTGACGATGTTGCAGGTGAAGACGAAGAAAAGGAAGAGCTCCAGGAAATTGTTGATTTTCTCAAAAATCCCGAAAAATTCCGCGAACTGGGAGCAAGAATTCCCAAAGGCGTTCTGCTTGTAGGACCTCCCGGAACGGGTAAGACTCTTCTCGCCAAGGCTGTTGCGGGCGAGGCAGGTGTGCCCTTCTTCTCAATTTCAGGCTCAGACTTTGTTGAAATGTTTGTGGGCGTTGGTGCATCACGTGTGCGTGACCTTTTTGAACAGGCAAAGAAATCTGCACCTTGTATTATCTTTATTGACGAAATTGATGCTGTTGGCAGACAGAGAGGCGCAGGTCTTGGCGGCGGACACGATGAAAGAGAACAAACTCTTAACCAGCTTCTTGTTGAAATGGACGGTTTTGGCGTTAATGAAGGTGTAATCGTTATTGCGGCAACAAACCGACCCGACATATTAGACAGTGCGCTGCTCCGTCCTGGTCGTTTTGACCGTCAGGTTGTTGTTGATGTACCCGACGTAAAGGGCAGAGAGGCTATCCTTAATGTACACTCTAAAGGCAAACCCCTTGCTGAGGATGTAAGGCTTGATGTTCTTGCAAAAGAAACAGTCGGCTTTACCGGCGCAGACCTTGAAAACCTTATGAACGAGGCTGCGCTTCGTGCTGCAAGGCTTGGCGCAAAGGAAATTACGATGTTTGATTTGGAAGAATCAATTATGAAGGTTCTTGCCGGACCCGAAAAGAAAACGCGCAAAATTACCGAAAAGGACAAAAAGATTACTGCCTACCACGAAGCAGGTCACGCAGTTGTACAGAAAATGCTGCCCACTCAGGACAGAGTTCAACAGATTTCAATTATTCCCCGAGGCAGAGCCGCAGGTTATACTATGTCGCTCCCCAAGGATGATTCATCGCATATGTCAAAAACAGAAATGCTTGAAGAAATTGTTTCGCTCCTTGGCGGTCGTGTGGCGGAAAGCATCTTCCTTGAAGATATCTGCACCGGAGCATCAAACGATATCGAGCGTGCCACAGCAATCGCAAAGAATATGGTTGTGCGCTTTGGTATGAGCGAAATTTTGGGCACACGCTCCTTTGCAAGCAACAACGACGAAGTGTTTATCGGTCGCGATTTTGGTCACACCAAGGATTACAGCGAAGATGTTGCTGCAAAAATTGACGCCGAAATTAAGCACATTATTGACGGCTGTTATGCCCGTTGTGAAGAAATTCTAAAGGCAAACTCAGCAGCGGTTGAAGCAACTGTTGCACAGCTTCTTGAAAAAGAAAAGCTGGATGCTGACGACTTTGACGCAATTTTTAATACTGAAGCGCCTGATATAAACACATCTTTGGCTGAAGAAACTTCTACTGACAAACCAAAAACAGAAGAATAAATTTAAGAGCTGTTGTATAATACAACAGCTCCTTTAATATGGGGGAACCGAAAATGAAGCATTTTGAAATAAAATGCCCTGCAAAAATTAATCTTTCACTTGATGTTGTCAGCCGCCGTAGCGACGGCTATCACAATCTTTCAATGATTATGCAGGAAATCAAGCTTTTTGACATTCTGGCCTTTGATATTACAGATGGCACTGAAATCATTTTAACATCTACTGACAGTTCGGTTCCGACCGATGACACCAATCTCATAATCAAGGCTGCAAAGGCATTTTTTGATAAAAGCAACATAACCGCATCAGCAAGAATTCATCTATGTAAAAACATACCTATGGGCGCAGGTCTTGGCGGTGGCTCAACAGATGCAGCGGGAACCCTGACCGCTCTTAACACAGTATTTGACAAGCCTCTTACAGCAGACGAGCTTGCAGCTATTGCCAAGACTTTAGGTGCTGATGTGCCCTTTTTCCTCTACGGCGGATGTATGCTTGCCGAGGGAATTGGTGAAATGCTTACTCCACTTCCTC
This sequence comes from Clostridia bacterium, assembly GCA_045587485.1. GTDB lineage: Bacteria > Bacillota > Clostridia > Monoglobales > Monoglobaceae > SIG440. The sequence continues at coordinate 26,032 of JAZNCI010000015.1, read as the reverse complement.
CACTAACCAATTCATATGTTGTTCTGGCAAAACCCTCTGTTCACGTATCAACAGCCTATGTATACAAAAATCTTGTCCTTAATGAAAGCATCAGGCATCCGGATACCAAGTCCGCTATTGCCGCTCTTGAAAGCGGCAACCTTGACCTAATGGCTGCTTCGTGCGGCAACGTGCTTGAAACTGTTACAGCAAAGGAATATCCCGAAATAGAGGAATATAAAAGAATAATGCTGCGTCACGGTGCAGCATACTCTTTGATGAGTGGCAGCGGCTCGTCTGTGTTTGGCATATTTGCCGACAAAGTTTCTGCCGGTAATGCATATAACGAATTTAAAAATATTACTCCATTTGTGTACCTTACATAAACGAAAAGGATACTGCAAAAGGCGTCTTCACATAGGGAGAAATCAATTTGGATTTTAACTTAATTTAAAACCCTTGCAACACGCTGTGTTGCAAGGGTTTACTTTATTTATCCAAACAGTTTTACTGCTTGAAACACAGTATTTTGGATGTCGGACAAGTAAAAAACGCAGATAATCCTGTATGGCTTATCGAGGCTTTTTCCGCAGTACGGCGCCAAAATACAAAGTTTCAAGTTGGTTTATCCCTATGTGAAGATACCTAAAGACAGTCTCCTTTATTCTATTTTATGCTATATCCGCCCTTAATCATCACAATTATATCCGTTTGTGCCTTTAGACCTCTGCCGTCTGCGACAGGAACAATCAACAAATGGTTTGCCGGCATTGCTGTGCCGTCTGCCAAATCTGTACCTAGCGTGGTATCTGCAAGGCCACCCTTTTCAGTGGCAATAATTTCAGCCTTTCCCATTCGCAAAATCAGTTCTGCTCCGGCAGAACAGATAATCTCATCACCTTTGTTTGCCTCCACAACTTTAAAGGTATCGTCTGTAACAGTTCCTGAACCACCGGATGACAATCCTGCCAGCTTACTTTCAACATACTGCTCTATCTTTGGCATAAGCACATTTTCGATATAGGATTTTGAAATCAACGGGTCATCATCTGTTCCCGGCTCTGCCAGCACAACGGTAAACATTGTGCAAACGCAAATCAGTCCTGAAATAATCATAAATCTAAATCTTCTTTTTTTCATAGTGTATGCCTCCTGTTACTTTAGTCCGACAATTGATATCCTTTAAAGACCAAAGCTTATTTCCAGTGCCTCGTTAACCCGAGTCATAAGTTCATCGTCAAGGTGTCCGATTTTTTCCTTTAACCTTCTTTTGTCAATGGTTCTTATCTGCTCTGCCAGCACCACAGAATCCTTTGAAAGCCCATATTCATTGGCGTCGAGTTCTATATGCGTGGGCATTTTTGCCTTGTTTATCTGGGATGTAATAGCAGTTGCAATAACTGTGGGACTGTATTTATTGCCAACATCATTCTGGATAATAAGTACAGGTCTCACCCCACCCTGTTCAGAACCAACCACAGGGCTTAAATCTGCATAATAAATATCTCCTCTTTTAATTATCACAATAATTCACACTCCGCAAGTATTCCAGATTGGTGCGGGAAGATGGTATCTGTTGCCATCACGCACATTCAATCCTTGGTACATTATACGCAAAGTATGAAATTTTGGCTCTATGTATCCAGAAGATAATTAGTCACTTCCGTCACTTCGCCGTCCCTGATATAAATGCGCGGAACACGGTGGCCCACTGCACAAACCAACTCATACCCGATTGTGCCGATAAGCTCTGCAGTTTTTTCTGCAGAAAACTTACCCGAGCCGCCGAACAAGATAACCTCGTCACCGACATTTATATTATTAACCGCAGTTACATCAATCATACATTGATCCATGCAAATTCTTCCTGTTTGTTTTGCCTCCTGACCGCAAACATATACAACCGCCTTGTTTGAAAGTCCGCGCATATAACCATCTGCATAGCCTGCGGAAACAGTTGCGATTTTTGATTTTTCTTTCAATGCGTAGGTTCTGCCATAGCTGAGTGTTGTGCCCCGGTCAAGCATCTTTATACTGCTTATTCTTGACTTAAAGGTCATTGCTGGCAATAGGTCAATCGTTGATTTGTCAAAATCTGGAGATGGATAAATGCCGTAAAGAATTATACCCGCACGAACCATATCAAGGTGCATTTCAGGAAATCGTATAAGCCCTGCACTGTTGCAGATATGCTTTACCGGAATTTCAAGACCTCTTTCCGAAAGTTTCTGCACAACCGCCATAAACCGCTTAAACTGCATCCGTGTATAGTCATCATCATTCTCGTCAGCAACGGCAAAATGTGAAAACATTCCTTCAATTTCAACTCCGGAAAGGTGTGTAATTTTCAAAATTTCATCCAGTGTATTACCATCTTCGGCAAGAAATCCTATACGCGACATCCCCGTGTCAAGCTTTATGTGTAATTTTACAGTCTTGCCCGCAGCACACGCCGCCTTTGACAGCCTTTCTGCAAAAGAATAATCCGACACTGTCGGCATTATATCAAAATCAATCAGCTTTTTTATATCAGAATCAGTTGAATTGCCAAGCACCAGAACAGGAACATTGACGCCTGCCTTCCGCAGTTGTACGGCCTCGTCGGCAATGGCAACAGCCAATTGGTCGGCACCGTTTTCCAACAGCACCTTGGCGGTCTGACAAACCCCGTGACCATAGGCATTTGCCTTTACAACGCCCATCATTTGTGTGCCTTTTGACAGTTTCTTTTTTATTTCCTTTGTATTATGACCTATGGCATTCAAATCTATCTCTGCCCAGGCTCTTAAATCCATTAACATTTTACCATCTCTTTTTTATAACTTATTCGTCTTATCTCAATTCATCCGCAATCGCAAAGGCTGTATAATCTGCCACATCCCCCGCAATTAAGCCGTGAATTCCAAATTTCTCTGCAGCCATATCTCCGGCTTTTCCGTGAATATACGCTCCCAGAACCGTCGCATCAAATGTGCTGAGTCCCTGACCCAAAAATGATGCTACAACGCCTGAAAGCACGTCACCCGTACCGCCCGTTGCCATACCCGAATTCCCTGTGCTATTGATTTTAACCTGACCGCTGCAGTCCGCAATCACAGTCCCTTCGCCCTTTAGCAATACGACAATTCCGTATTTTTCTGCAAATGATGCCGCAACAGCCACCCGATTTTTCTGAATCTCTTCTATGGAAAACCCCGTCAGCCGTGACATTTCACCCGGATGAGGAGTGATAACCACCTCGCAAGCCCTGTCATTAAGTATATCACAATCCTTGCCCAGGGCATTAAGACCATCTGCATCAATAACTAACTTGCCGGAATATTCTGAAAGCAATCCACGCAATATGCTGTGCATATCACCATTTTGCCCCAAACCGGGTCCAAAAACAACAGCATCAGCTTTTGTCGCATATTCCAGAATTGTCTTCATTGACTTTTCGGTAATTCTGCCGCACCTATCCTCAAGCGCAACAGTCATTGCTTCGGGTATCATACAGGCAACCACAGGGCGCTCGCTTTGGGCAGTTCCTATAGTAACAAGCCCTGCTCCGCTCCGCAGCGCTCCTTTTGCCGCAAGATATGCCGCACCCGTCATACCACAGCTGCCCGCAACAACAAACAATCTGCCACAACTGCCCTTATTTGCATCGTTGCTGCGTTTCGTAATAAGCTCTCTCATCTCTGCATCTCGCATCCCACCATAGCCTTCCTCGCCGCAAACAACCGCCACTGCATTTGTTTTGTTGTGAGAAATGCTGAGGGATACCCTCTGACGCTCGCCCCGAAAAACAATAAAGGGTGCTCCAGAACCTTCGTGTTCCACAGAAATATCCGAAAGTCTAAGTTCCCTTATACCGCTTTTTTTATACTTTACAAAAGCCTCCTTGGCAGCGTAAAAACCTGCTAAAGACTCAATTCTTTCGCCGGATTTCCTGAAATATTCAATTTCCGGCTGAGAGAAGACCTTTTCGGTAAAACCCGAAGTTTTCTCCACAGCCCTTTTTATTCTTTCGATTTCAATTATATCAACACCGCAATTTATCATCTTTTGGAATTAAGTCTTTCAATATTATTCACAATTTTTTCCGAAGGGCTGAAAATCAGCATACATCTAACGCTGTCGTTGAAATACACCATAAAATAATTGCTATCAGACTTCTTTTCAGCAGCCGCGTAAATCTTCTTTACCGAAATATCCGAAAGGTATTTGTCGAAATCACCCGTGTCTTTACCACAAACGCCAAACGCTTCAAGTCTTGTAACCATAACTGTTGTCATTTTTTTCCTGTTTCTGCGGTTTACGATTTTATCAACATCAATTTCTGTATTGACCATCGAATATTCAAACTCAACATTCTGTGAAACCACCAGACGATATGCCAAATAAACCACGCCAACGACCAACAGTGGCATAGTCCATATCATCATAGGAAGCACAACTGGAAGAACAGCAATAATCAAAAAACAAACCAGCACACTGAGCAAAAAAATACCAAATGTTGCTATAAGCTGCACAGATGTTCTCTTTCTTTCAACTATTTCTTCAACAAAAATATCCATAACAAACTACCTCCCGAAACAAACTATTGTTTATGTTTACTTTGATGTGGAGTGTGAAACCATTCCTTATCGTCTTTTTTCAAGATTCCCATAATTCCCACAGGAATCCACGTAGCAAGATAGACCGCAAATCCCCATCCTTTTTTCAGCACATTGCGGTCAAGACGTTTATCGTTATAAAGCCCCGCAAGGACAACAAACAGATTTCCAGTCACCAGAATTGTAAGCAATAAAAACTTCCAGCTTTGTGTCCACATCTCGCAAAACAAACTGAAACACAGTGACTTTTCTGGGACTATAAACATCATAGCATATACCGAAACAAAGAACATTGCCGTAACGGGATACAGCGTATCTCCCCAGAAATTCATCAGCATATGAAGCGCCGTCGGCGACTTTTCTTCAAATCCCTTCTTTATCAAAGGTTTTACATAGTGAGATGCCACATCGGCAAGCCCTTGCATCCAACGTCGTCTTTGCTTTATGGATGTTGTAAGCTGCACAGGCTTTTCGTCATAGACAACAGCATCGTGCGCCCAGCCAACCTTTATATCATTGAGGGCAAGTTTAAGTGTAAACTCGGTGTCCTCTGCAAGGCATGTAGCACCCCAGCCAAATTGTTTTATCAAATCGCTCTCAACAGCAAATCCTGTACCGCCAAGTCTGCAGCCTAAATCAAGATTTCCCCTTGAAAGCTGAGCAACTCTGTTATTAATCCAATACCACATAGAGTATGAAAAGGTCAGCCAAGAGTCTGTTGGGTTTTTGCTGTCAAGATAGCCCTGAACTGCACGGTAGCCCTCGTTTATTTTATCATTCATATGGATAAGGAAATCACCTTCAACCAAATTGTCTGCATCAAACACACATATATATTCAAACTTTTTTTCAAGGGCAAAAATACGTTTAAGTGCAAATTCCATAGCATAGCCTTTGCCCCGTTTTGACGTATCAAACCGTTCAAGAACAGTTGCTCCTGCCATCCTTGCTTTCTCCGTTGTGCTATCGTCACAGTTGTCAGCAACAACAAAAATCTCAAATCTGTCTCTGGGGTAGTTTAATCGGTTAAGACTTCCAACCAGCTCGGCAATAACACTTTCTTCGTTATGTGCCGCAACAAGCAACGCAAAGGAATGTTTTGTATTCAATTTTCTTTCTTTATTCGAAACCTTCAGCGAAAAAAGGGCAATTCCAAAATAATAACACCCCGTAAAAAACAATATCAGCTGACAAATCTCAATCAAAACCTTAAGCAACAATTTTACGCCAACCTTTCGATTTTAAAAATTCGGCATTGTTATTCAATATACATTGTTCATTATACATTATGTGACAAATAATTTCAATAGCTTTGTCAAAAGTTTTTTCTCTTATACAGCACTTTAAAAACAATTTGCCGTATAATATAATAAAAATATACTGTTCTTTGAGATATTTATATAAAAATTAAATATTTTGCAGAATTTCCTTTACTATAATCAAACTTTGGTGTATAATATTATTTATAATTATATGTATGCAACCAATTCTTTTATGAGGTTTATAATGCGAAAAATCACATTATAAAGATTTAAATGCCCGCAATATGGTGCTATTACGTTTTCACTGCTATTTGTGGGCAGAAAGGCTATGGATATTTATATGAGTTTTATTAAAACTTTAAACGAAGAAATTACTCTTGTATTCGAGCGTGACCCTGCTGCACGCAGCAAATGGCAGGTGCTTTTTCTTTACCCCGGTGTAAAGGCTGTGCTCAGCTACCGTCTTGCACACAGACTGCACTGCCAAGGTCATTATTTCCTTGCTGACTGGATATCAAAGCGTGCCCGACGCAAAACCGGTATTGAAATACACCCCGCAGCACAAATTGGTAAAGGGCTGTTTATTGACCATGGTATGGGCGTGGTTATCGGCGAAACCACCATTATCGGCGAGAACTGTACGCTTTATCAGGGCGTCACCCTTGGCGGTACTGGCAAAGACAAAGGAAAACGCCACCCAAGCATCGGCAACAACGTGACCATCGGCAGCGGTGCAAAGGTTCTCGGTCCCTTTACCGTTGGTGATAACAGTAAAATTGCCGCCAATGCAGTAGTCCTGAATGAAATTCCACCCAACAGCACTTGTGTGGGTGTTCCGGCACACATTGTAAAGCGTGACAATGTCAAAGTCGCCCCAGCAAAGATTGACCTTGACCAGATTCACATTCCCGACCCTGTGTCAATGGAACTTTGCAAGCTGCGTGTTGAACTTGAACGGCTGAAAACACAAATCGAAGATAAAGGAGAGATAACCAATGAGAGTATTTAATACATTAAACCGCAAAAAAGAAGAACTTATCCCTGTTGAGAACGGTGTTTTCCGCATGTATTCCTGCGGCCCGACTGTTTATAATTATTTTCACATAGGAAACGCACGTCCATTCATCATCTTTGATACCCTTCGCCGCTATCTTGAATACTGTGGCAATACAGTTTATTTTGTTCAGAACTTTACCGATATCGACGACAAAATGATTAACAAAGCAAACGAGCTGGGCATCACCGTAAAGGAGCTTGCCGACCAGTATATTGCAGAATACTTCAAAGATGCCGACGGTCTTGGCATTAAGCGTGCGACCGTTCATCCAAGAGCAACCGACAACATTGATGCGATTATCGAAATCGTCAAAGAGCTTGAAAACAAAGGCTATGCCTATAATGTTGACGGCGATGTATATTTTGCCGCAAAGAAATTTAAGGAATACGGTAAACTGTCACATCAGCCCCTTGAAGATTTGGAAAGCGGTGCAAGAATTAACATAAACGAAGACAAGGAAGACCCTATGGACTTTGCTTTGTGGAAAAAGCAAAAACCCGGCGAGCCTGCGTGGATGAGTCCCTGGGGTATGGGACGCCCCGGCTGGCATATTGAATGCAGTGCTATGGCAAACAAGTTTCTTGCAAAAACAATTGACATCCACAGCGGCGGTCAGGACCTTATCTTTCCCCACCACGAAAACGAAATTGCCCAAAGCGAATGTGCGCACGGCGTAACCTTTGCAAACTACTGGATGCATAATGGTTATATAAATGTAGATAACCGAAAAATGTCAAAATCTTTGGGCAACTTCTTTACCGTTCGCGAAATTGCAGCTGAATTTGATTACGAAGTTATCCGTTTCTTTATGCTTTCGGCACATTACAGAAGTCCTATCAATTTCAGCAAAGATTTGATGGAATCTGCAAAATCTGCGCTTGACAGAATCTATAACTGTCTTTCTGATATGCGTTTTCTGGCAGGAAACGCCGAAGACCGTCCCAATCTTACCGAAACAGAATCTTCTTTTTGGCATACTCTTGACTCTCTTAAGGAAAAATACATCGCCGCAATGGACGATGACCTGAACACAGCAGATGCCATCTCGGTACTCTTTGAAATAGTATCCGAGGCAAACAGGAGAATTACGGCAGCCTCGGGCTTTTCAAAGCAGGTAATTGAATATGCTATAAATATGCTGACAGAGCTTGGCGGCGTGCTTGGACTTCTGCAGAAAAAGGACGAGGAAGCCGGTGACGAGGTCAACACCATATTAGAGGAACGCGCCAAAGCCCGTGGTGAAAAGAACTGGGCTAAATCTGATGAGCTGCGTGATAAACTGAAGGAAATGGGCATAATAGTAAAGGATACCCCTCAGGGTCAGCAGATTACAAAAGCATAGAGCTTTTGTAAATTAATAAGTAATAACGAATGAATGATAATGAAAAATTATGGTGCAAATGCTTTGCATTTGAATTAGAGAAAATCGCCTTGCGATTTTTTACCGCAATTATTCATTATTCATCATTAATTGTTCATTTAAAGGAACTTTTCTATGCTTGATACATTTTTAAAACAATTTACCTTGGGCGAGCACGTCTCACCCAAGCAATATTCACCCCTTACACTTGCGTATATAGGGGATGCAGTTTATGAGCTGTTTGTCCGCACATATCTTATAAAGGACGCCAACTTTCCCGTAAAACATCTTCACAAGGAAGCTATCCATCTTGTAAACGCCAAGGCACAATCTGACCTTTACCAGAAAATCAAGGACAAGCTTACTGAAGAAGAAATGCAAGTTTATAAACGTGGCAGAAACACAAACTCGCATCCGCCCAAAAATGCAGATATGGTGGATTATAAATCAGCTACCGGAGTTGAGGCATTAATCGGCTATCTTTACCTTATCGGTGATGACAGCCGTATTGCCGACCTTCTTGGCTATCTTTTAGATTAAATCATCTGCAGCATTTTTACATATTTCAAAAAAGGAGAGCTGTGAAAATGCTTGCTGTGGTAAAAAAACATCTTACCGTACTTTTGGGAACCTTTATTGTGTCAATATCGCTGGATTTGTTTTTAGTACCGGCAGACATTGCACCCGGTGGACTAAGCGGTGTCGCTATAATACTTCACCACTTAGCAAATATCCCTGTGGGTCTTTCAATATTGTTCCTTAACATTCCAATATTTATATGGGCGCTTCGACACTTTGATGCGCAATTTATGTTTTCCTCGCTCTTTGGTATGGTATCTCTTTCAATCCTTACCGATACTTTTGCGTGGATTAAGCCCGTAACAGGCGATATGCTCCTTTCTGCCGTATATGGTGGCGTCCTTATGGGGCTTGGTCTGGGGATAGTTTTTATCTCTGGCTCTACCACAGGCGGAACAGATATTGCAGCACAAATACTAAAAAAGCATTTCCCCGCCATCTCAGTGGGAAAATTTGTTCTTATAATAGATGCCTTTATCGTAGCTCTCGCCGGACTGACATTTGGCAGATGGGAGGTTATCCTTTACTCTGCGGTTGCTCTCTACATCTGCTCTTATATTATAGACCTGCTTGTGGAGGGTATTGATTTTGCCAAGGTTGCCTATATTATTTCGGATAAACCCAAAATAATTTCATCTGAAATTTTTGCACATCTTGAGCGTGGTACTACCGCCCTTCACGGCTCGTCGCATTATAGCGGTGCAGAAAAAACCGTGTTGATGTGTGTGGTAAAAAAATACGAAATAGGCAAGCTGAAAAAACTGATAAAGGAAATTGATAAAGATGCCTTTGTAATCCTTTCAGACACCCGTGAGGTTCTTGGAAATGGATTCAAGGCACACTGACAAAACAGAATATGATTAACATTTTATATACAACGGAGGCATAAAGCAATGAGCAACACATCATCTAGTCTTAAACTTGCTGCCGCTAACATCCGCAAAATGGCAATTGATGCAATTCACAGCGCCAAATCGGGACATCCCGGCGGTTCACTTTCGGCTGCAGATATCCTGGCATACCTTTATATGTCAGAAATGAACATTGACCCCAAAAACCCCAACGACCCCGACCGTGACAGATTTATTCTTTCAAAGGGTCACGCGGCACCCGGTCTTTACGGAGCACTGGCAGAGAGAGGATTTATCCCCAAGGAGGACATCACAACTCTCCGCAAGGCTGACAGCTATCTTCAGGGTCATCCTGATATGAAAGGTATTCCCGGTGTTGATATGTCAACCGGTTCGCTTGGTCAGGGTATCAGCGCAGCCTGCGGAGTTGCCCTTGCCGGAAAGCTTGACAATAAAGATTACCGTGTCTACACCATTCTTGGCGATGGCGAATGCGAGGAAGGTCAGGTTTGGGAGGCAGCAATGTTTGCGGCTCATTATAAGCTGGATAACCTGACTGCATTCCTTGATTTCAACGGTCTGCAGATTGACGGTGATATTTGCAAGGTTATGAACCCCACACCGTTTGATAAAAAATTTGAAGCATTTAACTGGAATGTAATAACAATCAACGGTCACGATTTTGATGAAATCGCAAATGCCATTGAGGCTGCAAAGGCTTGCAAGGGCAAGCCGACAATGATTATCGCAAACACCGTTAAAGGCAAAGGCGTATCATATATGGAAAATCAGGCAGGCTGGCACGGAAACGCTCCATCTGACGAACAGTATGAAATTGCCAAGGCAGAGCTTGAACAATACATAAAATCTTTGGGAGGTGCGTGCTGATGTATACAATAGGTGAAAAAAGGGCAACCCGCGAAAGCTACGGAGCAGCCCTTGCAGAATTTGGCTGTGACGAAAGAATTGTGGTTCTTGACGCAGACCTTTCAAAATCAACCAAAACAGAAACCTTCCAGAAGACATACCCCGAAAGATTTATTAACTGCGGCATTGCAGAGGGCAATATGATGTCTGTTGCAGCAGGTATGGCAAGTTGCGGCAAAATTGTGTTTGCAAGCTCATTTGCAATGTTTGCAGCAGGCAGAGCCTTTGAGCAGGTGAGAAACTCTATCGGCTATCCCGCACTTAATGTAAAAATCGGAGCAACCCACGCAGGTATATCTGTTGGTGAAGACGGTGCAACACACCAGTGTCTTGAGGATATGGGTATTATGCGCACAATCCCCAATATGGTAATTTTAAACCCCGCGGATGCAACAGAGGCAAGACTTGCAGTGAAGGCAGCAATCGACCATGACGGGCCTGTATACCTGCGTTTTGGCCGTCTGGCTGTGCCCACCATTTTTGGCGAAGACTATAAGTTTGAGCTTGGAAAAGGTGTACAGCTTGCAGAGGGAAAGGATTTGACCATTGTTGTGACAGGTCTTATGGTTCCTTATGCAATGGAAGCAAAGACGGCACTTGCAGAAATCGGTATTGATGCAAGAGTAATCAACATCCACACAATCAAACCCATTGACCGTGACATTATTATTAAAGCCGCAAAAGAAACTGGTGCAATTGTTACAGCTGAAGAGCATAACATCATCGGCGGTCTTGGCAGTGCCGTTGCCGAGGTTCTGGCAGAGGGCTGTCCTGTTCCTATGGCGCGTGTTGGCACTCAGGATGCATTCGGTCGTTCAGGCGTTCCTGCAAAGCTCTTTGAAATCTATGGGCTTGATACCAAAACAATTGTAGAAAAGGCAAAGGCTGTAATTTTAAGAAAGTAATATTTCTTTACATAAAATGGTTATAAACCTTATGGCTGTTTTGAATTAAAAAGAGGTGTTTACTATGAGAATTTTTAACTCAATCTCCGACCTTATTGGCTCTACACCTATTCTGGAGCTTAAAAACTACAGTAAAGCCAACAACCTGAATACTGCAATTCTTGCAAAGCTGGAATGTTTTAATCCTGCAGGCAGTGCCAAGGACAGAATTGCAAAAGCAATGCTTGAAGATGCCGAAAATATGGGAAAGCTGTTTCCTGACTCTGTAATTATCGAGCCTACAAGTGGCAACACAGGTATCGGTCTTGCAGCAGTTGCAGCATCAAAGGGCTACCGAACAATCTTTACAATGCCTGAAACAATGAGTATTGAACGCCGCAAACTGCTTTCAGCATATGGTGCAGAAATTGTTTTGACCGAAGGTTCCTTGGGTATGAGCGGTGCAATTGCCAAGGCACAGGAGCTTGCAAAAGGGCTAACGCACAGTTTTATTCCTTCACAGTTTGAAAACCCCGCTAATCCCAAGGCACACTACAATACAACCGGACCAGAAATTTGGGCTGATACCAACGAAAAGGTGGATGTATTTGTTGCAGGTGTTGGCACTGGCGGAACTATCAGCGGTGTGGGTAAATTCCTGAAAGAGCAAAATCCTGATGTTAAAATCATAGCTGTTGAGCCCAAAAGCTCTCCCCTTTTGTCAGAGGGCAGGTCGGGCAGTCACGGAATTCAGGGGATTGGTGCAAACTTTGTCCCCGATACACTCGACAAAGATATTCTTGACGAGATAATAACCGTCACCGAAGAGGATTCCTATAATTCCGCACGGCTTTTAGCACGCCTTGAGGGAGTATTGATTGGAATATCATCTGGAGCAGCACTTCACGCCGCAACGGAAGTCGCAAAACGCTCCGATATGCAGGGCAAAACCATTGTTGTTCTTTTCCCTGACACCGGGGAGCGATATATGTCAACAGGTTTATTCAGTGAAAGAATTTAATGGCTAACAATTTAAGTTTTATTATACAAATTCACTAAATGGGTCAATGCTGATGCATTGACCCATTTATTATCCGATAAAATTTTTAATATTTATCCTCTTATTATTTGCAAAAAACACTCCCCCTGCTTATCTCGAGGTCGAACCAAATCCGCCGTTTCTTGTATCGGTTGCATCATCATCAACGGTGATTCCATATTCCACAAAAACGCCTTGTGCAAAAGCTTCGCCCTGATGTATAATAAGAGTCTTGCCCTCACGGGAAACATTTATAATCTTTATAAAAATGTGACCCTCGTTGTCCGAATAATAATAATCACTGTCAATAATCCCCACAGTATTGTTAAGCTGCAGACGGTATTTAAAGCCAAGTCCGCTTCGGGGATAAATCTTAAGCACCCAACCCTCGTCAATTTTTACACGAACTCCAGTTGCCATTTTTATTGATTCACCCGGTTTTAACTCCACGTCCTTAAGGGCATAAAAATCATAACCTGCCGAGCCTGTTGTTGCACGTTTGGGCAGCCTAACCTCATCATATGCGTCATACATACCTATGCCCGTGTTGAATGCATCCATCCAGCCAAGAACAAACTGTTCGCGACTAACCTTTTCAAACTTTGCAATTTTCTTCATTTTTTATCTCCTTATATTATATATTTCCAAATTTAATAATAAAATCAATAAAGTCTCGTGTTGCGTTGGGTTTACCTAAGAACTCCACCATTTCGCGCATATTTTTCAGTCTGATATCATTTGAAAAAATATGATACAACGCCTCGTCAATTGGAAAGGTTGAGCTGATTTTAAGAGCTGCACCGTTGTTCAGCAAAAACTCCACATTTCTGTCCTCCTGACCTGGAATGGGGTTTGCAATTATCATCGGCAGCCCTTTTGCCAATGCTTCGCTTGTAGTGAGCCCGCCCGGCTTGGTGACAATACAGTCTGCAGCATCCATAAACAAATCCACCTTATCCGAAAAGCCAAAATTATATATTTTATGTCTGAAATTGGTTTTGTCAATCTTGTTCTTCAATCTTTCGTTATATCCACAGATTGAAACAATCTGAAAATCAAGCCCCGACCTGTCAAGTGCCTTAACCATTCTGCCGATTTTGCCATAACCCATACTGCCACTCATAACAAGAACTGTCCTTTTATTTTCGAGTCCTAGAACTGTCCGTGCATATTCCTTTTCGTTCTTCTTTGCGAATTTAGGATTTATCGGAATTCCTATAGGAACAAGTTCATCGATGTGAATACCCTTTTTAAGCGCCTGATTATTGAGCAGCTCACTGGCAGTTATATAATAATCCATTGGAGCATCCTCCCAATAGGGATGCATAGTAAAATCTGTAACAATTCCCACGGTTTTTATTCCTGTATCGAGTTTATTCGCCACATAGCTCACCATAATTGCCGCAAAAACGTGAGTACAGATAATTACATCCGGCTTATACTCCTCCACAAACTTAACCAGCTTTCGTGCCAATATTGCGTTAAGAAACCTGACCAAAACACTGTCATGGCTGTCGGCGTCACGCTTTTCAACCATTCGATAGCCCTTGGCATAAACCTTTGGCAATCGCTTGGTTGACACAAGATAACCTTGGTTTATGGTTTCCTTCAGCACAGGTGTAATATATTCGAAAGCATCAATAGATAACGAATCAATACCTCTGTCCTGCAGGCTGCTGCACAAAACACTGGCAACCTGATTGTGTCCTTGCCCTGCTGTTACTGTAAAAATTAATACACGCATCTTTAATACCTCACTCGTCTGCAGAAATAAACGCCCCGCAATCCATAAAATAAAGATAACTTTCGTCCGGCTCTTTGCCTAAAATATCGCTAAGCGCACGCTTATAATATTTCATCTGTATATCATACCTTTTCGCAGCAGCTTTGGCAGCCTCACGGGTTTTAGCCCTGTCTGTCTTATAGTCAAGCAAAACCACTCTGCCATTCGCCTCTGTAAAGAAACAATCAATTGTACCTTGAAGAAGAATATCCCCCTCGCTGCCATCGCCATAAATTTCGTCCGCAGCTTCCCGTGTGTAAAAGCTGAATTCTCTTTCACATCTTACCGAGTTTTTCATTCTCTGCCCGATTTCACTTGCAAAGAAATCCGCAATTTTATCGCAATCAACTGCCTTGCATTGAGCTTTTGTAATAATCTGCTCAGCAACCATTCTTTCAACACACATTTTTACATCCTCGGCACAGTTTATTTCGTCGGGATTCAGCCATTGCATTACAAAGTGCACTACTGTTCCTCTTTCTGCACCGCTCATTTCGCTGAGTTCAAGGATTTCAGAGTTCCGCAAGGGTTCAATAAGCGGAACATACTCAGCCTCATCTGCCTGCATACGCTTAACTTCGCTAACCGACAGCTTAACCGGCAAACGGCATCCATTTTGATTGGGATAGATATACGAAAGTCTTTCGGCAACCTGTTCTTCAATGCCGCAAAAATCTTCTTCTGACTGCTCTTCCGCAGCCGTATTTGCCACACTGATTTCAGGAATGTCATCTGCAAATTCATAAACACAGGTCTTCAACCTGAAGTCTGAACTTTGGTCTGCTACAGTTTCGGGCACGTCGCAGAAATTTCTCAGGCTCACTGCCATGGGATGTGTTAAAAATGCAGATATCAACCAATCTCTGTAATTGTTTCTGCTCCTTATATATGCCTGAGGAATGCTTTTGTCAGCTCTGCGTACGGTTTTCTTCAAAATTTTTTCATTACCCCGACAGGTGGCTGTAATAATCAGCTTTTCACGGGCACGGGTAAGAGCAACGTACAAAAGACGCATTTCTTCGGAAATCATATCCTTTTTCAGTTTCATTCCCACCAGAGTTCTTGGCAACGACGGATATCTGACACGCATACGGGTGTCAACATATTCAATGCCCAAACCGACCTGTTCATCCCATACAATAGTTTTTGATGCGTCCTTAAGATTAAACTGATTTGCAGCACAGGCTAAGACCACCACAGGAAATTCAAGACCCTTTGACTTGTGAATACTCATCAGGCGCACAACATCCTCGCCCTCGCCGAACACCTTTGCAGGGGTCATATCCTTGTCCTCGGCAATCATTGTGTCGATATAATTCATAAAGCTGAACAAACCACTCATTTTGGTATGCTCAAACTCTGTGGCACGCTCTAAAAGAACACGCAGATTTGCCTGACGTTCCCTTCCTGAGCTTAAAGAGCCAACATATGCAAAGTAACCAAAATCATAGTATATGCTGTAAATCAACCTGTCAACCCCTGAATTTTCAGACATACGGCGCAATCTGTTCAAAGCAAAAATAAATTCCTCTGCCTTTTTGTCACCTGACTTCTTGGCATGCAAAACAACATCATAAAAACAGCCCTCACGCATCTTGCTCCGCATATGTGCAAGCTGTGCAGGTGTAAATCTCCACATCGGCGAACGCATAACAGCAATGAGCGGTATATCCTGGCGGGGATTGTCAATAATCTGCAAAAATGCAAGAACTGTTTGTATTTCAATCGACCCAAGATAGCTGTGCCCCACGTCTGAATAAACGGGAATTCCGCTTTCCTGAAAAACCCGCTCAAACACAGGAGCAACATCCTTGGTCTTGCGCATAAGAATAACAATATCACGGTATTGCAAAGGTCGCATTGAATCTGTTTCTTTGTCAAAAATCTTCATACCGCCGCACATCATATCTTTTATGCGTTCCGCCGCAACTCTTGCCTCGAGCTCATACCGCTCCTCATCATTGTATCTTGTACCATCCTTCATATCACGGCTTATAAGGTGAAATTCGGTATCGCAAAATTCGGTGTCTACATACTCGTTAAAAGGAAGTGCACCCTGGACAAGATATTCCTCCTCGGTATAGCTTATGTCGCCAACCTCGGGCGACATAATACGACTAAAAACAAAATTAACCGTATTAACCACACTGTGACGGCTCCTGAAATTCTTAAAAAGACGTATAAGGTGACCCTTTTCATCATCTTCGCCATAAATCTCATATTTGTCCGAAAACAGCTTGGGCACCGCATTCCTGAATTTGTAAATACTCTGTTTAAGGTCGCCCACCATAAATATATTTGAATTTTCACGGGATACTGTGCGAAAAATCATATCCTGAACATTGTTTGTGTCCTGATATTCGTCCACCAGAATATATCTATACTTTTCACGCGCCTTTTTTGCTACCTCGGTGGCATTGCCTTTCTTGTCAACAAGTAAATTAAGTGCCTGATGCTCAAGGTCATTAAAATCAAGAAGGCTCTTTGTCCTCTTCATTTTTGTATAGCTTCGGTCAAGCATCAAAACCAAATTCTTTAATGTTCTTACCACGGGATAAGTATTCTTTATACGATTGACTGCAGTGTCAATATCCGAAGAATAAACCGCCCGCAGCTCTTCTATTATCTTTTTGCCCAAATCACGCAAGGCTATTATTCTTTCCTGAACTGCTTTTACCTCGGGCTCGGGCCCACGTTTGCCCCTGATTGTATCATAAGAAATATTATATACCCCAGCTCTCACCGAAGCATAATCGTCTGTATCCATATGCGAAAACGCAAGGCGGAATTTTTCGGCCTCGTTTTCATACGAAATCTTGTAGGGATGGTCGGTATCAAGATTATTATCAATATCATCAAGAATCTGTCTGTATATTTCAAGGAGCTCGTCACGGGATTTTTCGGCAAAATCCTTCAGGGAATTCTGCCAAGGTGATTTCGCAATACTGTCTGTCTTTGCTGTTTCTCTGTATGGTCTTGTCATCCGGTTCAACCACTTTTCGGGATAGGGCATACTGCGGCTGAATTCGTGTAGCCTTGTCACAGTTTCACGCAACTCGTTATCGTTTTTTATACCGCCGTGACCCATAACCAAATCAGCAAAGGATGAGTCTTTGTCAATTATCCGGTAATATCTTTCAAGCACTCTTTCAAGTGCTTCTTTTATCATAATCTTGTTTTCAAGCTCGCCTGCAAGAGTAAAATCCACAGGCAGGTCTGTCATATGTATGTTATTCTTCAGCAGATTAAGGCAGAAGGAATGAACGGTGGAAATATTTGCCGAGTGCATAAGCAGCCTTTGTTTTTGCAGATGCTCATTTTCAGGGTTTGCCTTTAAAGCGGTGAGTATAGCTTTTTTAATTTTTTCACGCATTTCGCCTGCCGCTGCATCAGTAAAGGTCAGCACAAGAAGTTCATTCACCGAGACGCCGTCGTTTGTAATCAACTCAATTATACGTTGAACAAGCACCGCAGTCTTTCCCGAGCCTGCGGCGGCAGCAAGCAGAATATTTTTGTCGCGATATTCAATTGCTTCCTTTTGTTGCGGTGTCCAACCCATACCTTATATACCTCTTATCTCTTTTCGATTATTTTACCATTCAGGTAGCCAAGCTCACCTGCCGAAGTTTTAAAATCAAATTCAATCTTATATGCCCGAAGATTTTGAAAGTCACGTCTGTGGTTTTTCTGTGCGCCGTATTTTACATCTCCCTCAAGCGGACAACCCAAATGTGCAAAGCTTGCTCTGATTTGGTGTGTTCTACCTGTAAGCAACTGTACTTCTACATTTCCTTCATTATCAAGTTTTTTGTAAAGGGTTTCGCAATACTTGCATCCATCCCTATCGTTGTCGTAAAAATATATCTTCCTCTCCGCCTCGTTTTTTATAGTATAGCCGCAAATTTTGCCATGTTCTTCAAGCCGATTGGGGTTTTCAACTTTAAGCAAATAATATTTATTTATCCCGCGGCCTCGGATTTTCTCGTTTATAATTCTTAATGCCGGTGCATTCTTTGCGGCAATTACAAGCCCCGAGGTGTTTCGGTCAATCCGGTTGCAAAGGCTTGGTGCAAAGGTTTGCTCTGTACTTGGGTCATACTCGTCCTTTTGGAAAAGATACGCCTGAATGTTATCAAGCAAACAACCCATCGCGCCGTGTGCAATCATACCCGACGGCTTGTCTGCAATAAGAATATTTTCATCCTCATATACAACATCCAACTGAACCTCTGCCTTCAGATGCTGAGGTGTAGGTGTTCCATCATTAAAAAACTCGTCGTTAATGTAAAGTTCCAGAACGTCACCTACCTGCAGTTGATATGAGTTCTCCTGCTTTTTTCCGTTTACCTTGACTCTTTTCTTTCTCAGCCACTTATAAATCATACCCATTGACGCACTGGTCAGTAGTTTTGAAAGATACTTGTCAAGTCTTTGTCCTGCATCATTTGTGCCTGCAACAAATTTTTTCATAATTTCTCCGTTTAAACTATTTTATTCTGTTTAAGATAAACCACCAAAACGGCTACATCTGCCGGCGAAACTCCTGAAATTCTGGATGCCTGACCGATTGAGGCGGGTCGTAGCTTTTCAAGCTTTTGTCTTGCTTCAATTCTCAATCCGCCAATTTGTGAATAATCAATATTATCAGGAATTTTCTTGTTTTCCATTCGCTTAAACTGATTTGCCTGAGCAATCTGACGGTTAATGTAGCCCTCGTATTTAAGGGTTATTTCAACCTGCTCCTTTACGTCTACAGGAAGGTCTGGTCTGTCTTTATCAAGAGGCGCCATACCGTCATAAGTAACCTCAGGACGTTTAAGCATATCGCTGGCACGCACACCTGTTGAAACGGGGGTGCTGCCCACACTTTTAAGATATTCATTGACCTGAGCCGAGGGTGGAAATACAATGCCCGAAAGCCTCTCCACCTCTTGTTCAATCATACTCTTCTTTTCAAGAAACGCCCTGTATCTCGCCTTGGAAATCAAGCCAATTTCATAACCCTTTTCTGTAAGCCTTAAATCAGCATTATCCTGACGCAGAATAAGACGATATTCAGACCGTGATGTCATCATACGATAAGGCTCGTTGGTTCCTTTCGTAACCAAATCATCAATCAGCGTGCCGATATACGCATCCGAGCGGTCAAGAGTGAAGTCGGGCTTGCCCTGAATTTTTCTTGCCGCATTAATGCCCGCAATCAAGCCCTGAGCCGCCGCCTCTTCATAGCCCGAGGTTCCGTTGAACTGACCTGCGCCAAAAAGACCGGGAATATTTTTAAATTCAAGTGTGTTTTTCAGTTGCAATGGGTTGCAGCAATCATATTCAATAGCATAAGCATTTCGTGTAACCTGAGCATTTTCAAGCCCCGGAAGAGTATGCAGCATTTCAATCTGCACATCTTCGGGCAGACTGCTTGAAAAGCCTTGAATATACATTTCTTCGGTATTAGTACCCATAGGCTCAATGAAAAGCTGATGCCGCTCCTTGTCCTTGAATCTGACAATCTTATCCTCGATAGACGGACAATACCTTGGCCCAATACCCTTTATATCGCCGCCGTAGAGTGGTGAACGGTGAATATTATCCAGTATCACCTTATGTGTACGCTCGTTGGTGTATGTAACATAACAACTAACGGTATTTTCTAATCTGTCCTTTGTTTCGAAGGAGAACGGTGTAATTTCTTCATCGCCAACCTGTTCCTCAAGCTGAGAGAAATCAATACTGCGTCTGTTTACTCTTGGGGGTGTTCCTGTTTTAAATCTCACAAGCTCCACACCGATATCACACAAATTTTGCGAAAGCTCGGTGGCGGGGAATACCCCGTCAGGTCCGCTTTCCTGACTGAATTCTCCGATAATAATACGCGATTTAAGATAGGTCCCCGTTGAAACTATTGCCGCCTTACACATATACCGTGTTCCTGCTCTGGTTTCAACAGACTCAACCTTGCCATCATTATCTAAGCAAACTTTGACAATCTCTCCCTGGCGGATATGCAGATTATCACACAGCTCCATACGGTGCTTCATCTCACTCTGGTATTCTCGGCGGTCAATCTGGGCACGCAACGAATAAACCGCAGGCCCTTTGCCACGGTTAAGTATTCTCGACTGCAAAAGGGTAGCATCTGCCGCCTTGCCCATTTCACCGCCAAGTGCGTCGATTTCACGCACAAGGTGGCCCTTGGCTGTTCCCCCGATGCTGGGGTTGCATGGAAGGTTTGCCACACTGTCAAGACTAATTGAAAAAATACAGGTCTTTGCCCCAAGCCTTGCCGCCGCAAATGCCGCTTCAATTCCTGCGTGACCTCCGCCTATTACTATTACATCATAACTGTCTGCTGTAAACAACTTACATCCTCCGTCCTTGTGAGCAGTAAATTTCTCTGTGTTACGCCTCTTCAAACAATTTTAAAATATTCTCGTAAATCTGCCTTGAATTTTTCTTGAAATAATCTGCCGCCCTTTGAGCATAGGCACGGCTGCCCATATTGATGTTAAGCTCAAGAAGCGGCACCTTGTCTTCGGTAATACGGCACTTTGCCATATACTGTTCGTCGGCTGCAAAGGCA
This sequence comes from Clostridia bacterium, assembly GCA_045587485.1. Lineage (GTDB taxonomy): Bacteria > Bacillota > Clostridia > Monoglobales > Monoglobaceae > SIG440. Next base: position 5,136 of record JAZNCI010000015.1, on the reverse strand, counting down.
ACATCTGCCAGAACTGCATTGGGGTCAGCAATCTCGTCATACTTTATTTTGCCAATTGAGTTGTCAATCCGCTCTCTTATGCTGGCAGGAATTCGGCTTTTAAAATACAGATGCGCCTCATCTCCCTTTTGAGTAAGGCAAAGTGCCTCCTGATTGCGATAGAACTTTTTACAGATATACCCGTCTTCTGTCAGCTCTGCCAGAACCTCTGCCAAATCAAAGTATTCCATAATCTCCTTGTCCCAGGTGAAAATCTCATACAAACGGCTCTCAAATATGGGGGCTTTATACTGCTTTATGGCATAAACCACCGTAAATTTCATTTCCTCTTTTTCAAGATACATAATATCAATCCTTAAAACATTTATTCAAACATATCTGCGACTTACTTATGTTTAAAGTAGAGTCCAAAAACGCCTACCCCCGCATGACAGGTAATAATTGGGCCTACCTCTGCCATCCGGAATTTATTTGTACCAAGACGCTGGGCAATCACATCCCTCAGCATTTCTGCCTTTTCAGGGCAATCTGCGTTAAGAATATGAATTAGGGTATTCTGGGGGTCCTCAATGTTTTCTTCAATGCAGTCAACCAATTTTGAGAGCGCTCGTTTCATACCCTTTACCTTGGCAAATGCCTCAACCATTCCGTCGTTTGAATAAAGTATTGGCTTGATGTCAAGCATCGACGATACAACCATTGTTGTGGCTTTTATTCTTCCGCCTTTTTTAAGAGTTGTAAGGTCATCAACAATAAAATACACTTTGTCCTTTGCAAATCTTTCGTTAAGATACGCCACTATTTCGTCCTTTGTTGCACCCTTTTCAACCATCTCGGCAGCCTCTACTACATTTGCACCGATGCCATAGCTGTAAAGACTCGAATCAATAATTGTAATATCAAAGCCCTCATCTGCAAGGTCACCTGCAATCATACGGGCAGTATTCACAATGCCACTGCTGTTGGCAGGGATGGTAATGTGAATAATCTGATTTTCTTTGCCAAGCTCACGGTACATCTGCTCCAAAATATCAGGTGTTGCCTGGCTGGTTGCCGGTGGCTCCTTCATTGACTTAAACTTTTCATAAAATTCCTGAGGAGTATAATTCACATCCGCAAGAATACTTTCATCACCAAAGTTAATATAAAAGGGAAGAACCTTTATTCCGTATTTTTCTGCTTGTTCCTTTGTTATGTCTGCTGACATATCTGTCATAATTTTAATCATTTTTAAAAAATCCTTTCTGGTCTAAATTTTCATAATCATATTGTCTTAAAACCTCGTATGCCACAACGGCAACCGAGTTTGAAAGATTGAGCGACCGTTTGTTGTGTTTCATTGGAATTCGTATGCATCGGTCTAAATTATCCCTTAACAAATCCTCAGGCAGTCCTTTTGTTTCCTTGCCGAAAACCAGAAAAATCTCCCTGTCACCGCAAGCGGTGAAATCCACCCTGCTGTAATTGTTTGGCGCCTTTGTGGTGCAGAAGTAAAACTCTCCTTCGGGATATTTTTCTTTGACCTCCTGAAAGCTATTATATTCAAAAAGTCTCAGTTCATCCCAATAATCAAGACCTGCACGTCTGACCGCCTTTTCGTCGATGTCAAAGCCCAAAGGATGCACAAGATGAAGAGCTGCATCAATCACTGAGCAGGTTCGTGAAATATTTCCTGTATTTGATGGAATTTCAGGCTCTACCAATACAATATTAAGTCGCATTTTATATTACTCTCTTTCATTTCAAGTATCAATTAAAAAACTTCTTATCCAAAGCACGGTACTGAATTGCCTCGGCAACGTGCTCCATCTCAATTTCTGCCGAGCCTGCAAGGTCAGCAATTGTTCTTGCTACTTTCAGAATTCTGTTGTGTGCCCTTGCACTAAGGCCAAGACTTTCAAAAGCCTGCTTAAGCAAAGAGTTTGCTTCTTTCCCCAGAGCACAGTACTTATTCATCAGTTCTGGAGTCAATTGACTGTTGGAGAAAATCCCTGTTTCCTTATACCTTTGTGTCTGAATTTTTCTTGCCATATCAACTCTCGCCTTGATTTCTGCAGAGCTCTCGCCTCGTTTCTTTGTTTCCAAGTCGTCATAGCTTACAGAAGGAACCTCTATATGCAAATCTATTCTGTCAAGAAGCGGGCCGCTTATTTTGCTCATATATTTCATTATCTGCGACTGCGAGCAGGTACACTCACGTGTTTTGTCGCCGTAATAGCCACAGGGACAAGGATTCATCGATGCAACCATCATAACACTGCAGGGGTATGTCGCCGAGCCGCCTGCACGGGTTATTGTCACCTGACCATCCTCCAAAGGCTGACGCATTGCCTCCAAAGCATCACGGCGAAATTCCGGAAGCTCGTCCATAAACAGCACCCCGTTGTGCGAAAGACTGATTTCACCAGGCTTTGGGTTTGAACCGCCACCGGTAAGACCTACCGCCGACACCGTATGATGCGGATGACGGAATGGCCGTTCCGCAACCAAAGGGCTGCTGTCGGAAAGCGTTCCTGCAATGCTGTGTACCTTTGTAACCTCAAGCGACTCCTCAAAGGTCATATCAGGAAGAATGGATGGTATCCTTTGCGCAATCATAGTCTTGCCCGAGCCCGGAGGCCCTATCATCAGAAGATTATGGCCCCCCGCCGCAGCAATTTCAAGGGCTCTTTTTACATAAAGCTGACCCTTTACATCGGCAAAATCATACTTTATTCTTTCCGAGTTTTCCAAAAGCTCATTAATATCAACTGTTGTAGGCAAAAGAATGCTCTCGCCGGTGTAGTGCATAAGGATTTCCTTAAGACTCTTTACTCCAAAGACCTCCATTCCCTCCACAACGGCAGCCTCTTTGGCGTTATCGGCAGGCAGAAAAACTTTTCTTATACCCTTTTGATATGCCGAAATAACCATCGGCAGAACACCGCTGACACGCCTCAGGTCACCATTCAGCGAAAGCTCGCCCAGAAATATCGAATCGTTGCACTTTTTTGCATCAAGCTGTTCGGATGCACCTAAAATTCCCAAAGCAATTGGTAAGTCAAAATGTGCACCCTCTTTCTTTATATCTGCAGGAGCAAGATTAACTGTTATCCTTTTTGAAGGAAGCACAAGTCCCGAATTCTTTATCGCTGCCCGAATTCTTTCCTTAGACTCCTTCACTGCCGCATCGGGCAGACCAACAATGTCAAAGGTCTGACGCATAGTCCATATTGATATTTACAGTATTTTAAAGCCCTCAAGCTCTGATTTTAAAACATCATATTTTGTTTTTAATTGAGTAATGAAATTTTTTTCATCATCTTCAAACCCAAAGGTATCAAATCCTTTTGCTGTTAGATCGATATCAATACCATATTTCTCTGTTAAGAGTTGTTCTGCTTTTAAGATAGGAACAGCCGTAACCTTTGGCCTTTGGTATAACTTACCTTTTTTAGCCTGCACTTCACTATATACTACAAACTTCTCTACAAAAGACCACAACTCTTTCTCAGTATATGTAGTCTTACCACTTTCGGTATCTTCTATAATATACTTACACAATTCCAGCAAATTCTCACACTCAACTATAAAATCGTTTGGTTTCTTCTTCAACCTTTCTAACTTTGATTTGAGTTTAGGTTGCTCTGTTTCAAGTTCTTCTATAACTTGGGTTAGAGCAGAGGTGTCAGTAGTAGAAAGTGCTTGCCGTTTGTAAAGTTGAGCCAGAGCAGAGGTGTTTTGTTCAATTTTGGTAGATAATTCTTCAATTTCTCCTAAATCTCTTGATTTTAGGTACTCAATTTTATCTTTTATTATACCACAGGCTGTATGAAAAAGCAAGAAGTTCCTTTGGTGGAGCAAATCCGACAGACCACCATCACAAAGTTCCTGTAAGATTTCTTCAATCTGTGGTTCATAAATATTCCCGTTATTGCACACGTGACGCCCTTTTAACTTCTTTACTCTGCAATTATAGAGGCCGGTTCCATTATTGCCAATATTGTGTGTCATAACACTACCACACTCACCACAGAAGAAAAGACCTTTATATAATGATGGTTTTCCTCCACCTTTTCCAAAATGTTCTGCTTTACCTAACCTCTTTGAAGTACACCTGTCAAAGAGTGCTATACTGATTATCGGTGGTATTAGGTCAGGTCTATATATTAAGTAGTCTTTGTAGTTTTCTCGTAATTTTGGTGATGGGTTTCGATTAAATAGTGGACCATGGTCCCACTTACCATTATTGAGATAACCACAAACTTTCTCGTTTTCAAAAATATGTTTGATTGTTTGCTGTGCAAAGGGTTTTCCTTTTCTGGTTCTGAATTTGTATACGTCATTAAGAGTTTGCAGTATAAGTCTAAAACCCATACCATCCTTATCAGTTATCTCCTTATCTTTTTGACAGTTCTCACAATCAAAATCACAATCTACATAAGGTTCTGCATAATCAAAATTATAAGGATCAGTATAGAAACATCCCCAATAAAGTCTAAATAAAATTTTAATTACTTCTGCTTCTTTTTCTCTTATACTCAGTTTATTGTTTTCTGCTCTGCTTTTTCTTTGGTGGTACTCATAACCATACAAGTCTCTATTAGTCCTTAAAATTTGATTCTGTCTTGATTGTTCATTAGCAGCCAGAAGTTTCCTTGACAAATCACGTGAAAACATTTCATCAAAGGTTTGGAAAAATTGAATGATTGTAAAATCAGATTCGTTTTCTGTGCTTTTATCTATATCAAGAAATTTTACATATACACCAACAGTCGCAAGTTTTCTTAAAATATCTGTTATCATAATATTTCTTGAAAATCTGGAAGTGTTTTTCACAAGGATGAGTGTATATTTGGGTGTTTCTTTCGAGAACTTGCAGATGTAATCTCTATAAGTGACAAGGACTTCATTTAGTTCACTATCCCTCTTGGGTATATCTTTATAATCTACACTTTCTATGATAAGTCCAGCACTCTCCAACATCTTATCAAACTGTTCTCTGTGAAGTAGAGTTCCACTTATGCCCCTGTCAGCATATATACCGGTTGGACATTCTTTACTTTTATATAACTCATACTCCGGATGGTCTTTTATATACTTCTCAAAAAACTCCTTCTGTGCTAAAAAGGAGTTAAATTGATCTTTTGAAGAAGT
>JAZNCI010000014.1:0-16912 GCA_045587485.1 Clostridia bacterium | reverse complement strand
GAGCCTATCTAATATATCACACCTTGCTACCTTTTGTCAAGTCTTTTTTAAAACTTTTTTATTTTATTTTCACCCGACTTCCTTCGCTCGGCACAACTCGTCTATATTAACACACTTTTTTCCCTTTGTCAATACCTTTTCTTGCTTTTATTAAATTTTTTTGTGTAATATTGTTATCAATAACTTCATATTTATTCACCATATAACATTAATGAAAGGTTTGAAGATATGAAGTTTCTTATAAAACGTTTTTTATGCATTTTTATGTGCCTAAGCATTCTTCCTTTTGCGCCTGTATCTGCCGAAATTGTCAGTCAGGTAAACGCCGATGTTGAGGCACAGATCGTAAATGCTCCCTCTGCAATATTGATGGAAGAATCATCTGGTCAGGTATTGTACGAGCTGAACGCCGACGAAAAACTGCCTATTGCCAGCGTTACAAAAACAATGACAATGCTATTAATAATGGAAGCTCTTGATATGGGCAAAATCGCACTTAGCGACATGGTCACTACAAGTGAATATGCAGCATCAATGGGTGGTTCACAGGTCTTTTTGGAGGTTGGAGAACAGATGACTGTTGAGGATATGCTTAAAGCCATTGTAATAGCATCTGGCAACGATGCCGCCGTTGCTATGTCGGAGCATATTGCTGGAACTGAGTCTGCTTTTGTCGAAATGATGAACAATCGGGCAAAAGAACTGGGCTGCAGCAACACCCATTTTATAAACTGTAATGGTCTTGACGAAACCGCCGAGCATTACAGCACAGCCCGTGATATTGCAGTAATTTCGTGCCAGTTGCTCAAGCATCCCAAATTTACCGATTACAGTACGATCTGGATGGATACTCTGCGCGACGGCGAATTCGGACTTTCAAACACAAATAAGCTCATTCGATTCTATAACGGAGCGAACGGAATTAAGACCGGCTCTACCTCCATTGCCAAATACTGTCTTTCTGCATCAGCAAAGCGTGACGAAATGCAGCTTGTGGCAGTTATTCTTGCTGCTCCCACCACAGCTGACCGCTTTTCAAGTGCGACACGGCTACTTGATTATGGCTTTGCAAATTACTCGGTAGTAAAGGCAGCAGAAAAAATTGGCACACTGAATCCTCTGAATGTCACAGGCGGCAAATCGGAAACCGTCGCAATAGCCGCCGACCCAAAATGCAATTTTATTGTAAAAAAAGGTAATCAGGATAAAATTGAAATTCAAACCACTTTTGACGAGCCTGTAAAAGCGCCAATTGAAAAAAATCAGAAATTAGGTCAGACAACAATGAAAATAGGGGATGAAACAGTTGCCATTTGTGATATCATTGCGACAGAAAGTATTGAACGAATGAATATTAGTACAATGTTTGGCAAAGTAATGAAATTTTGGCTATGTATGAAAGCTGATTGACATTTCCTTTATAATAATGTAGAATAAATTATGTTATTTTTCCAAAAAGGAGTATATACAAATGATAGGAATAATTGGCGCGATGGATGTTGAGGTCAACAGTTTTAAGGAGCTGATGACCGATAAACAAACAGAAACAATAAGCGGAACAGAGTTTGTCAACGGCAAGCTGTGGGGAAAGGATGTTGTTATCGCTGTAAGCGGCGTAGGTAAGGTTAACGCCGCAATATGCACACAGACAATGTGCCTGAAATACTCGCCTGACTTTATCATTAATAGTGGTGTGGCGGGTGGTCTTGAAAAATCCCTGAACATTTGCGATGTTGTGATAGCAAGTGCGGTAATTCAGCATGATATGGATACCTCTCCCCTTGGCGACCCTGTGGGCTTTATTTCCGGAATAAATATGGTGGATATTCCCTGCGATAAAAAAATCTCAGACATATTGTTTGAAGCATCCGACGAATGTGGCATACACACCCTTTCAGGGAAGATTGTATCCGGCGACCAGTTCATAAACAGTGCCGAGAAAAAGAGTTACCTGATTGACACCTTTAATGCATATGCTTGTGAGATGGAGGCGGCATCTATAGGCCACGTTGCTTATAAAAACCAGATACCATTTTGTATTCTCCGTTCCATCTCAGATAACGCTGACGGCAACTCACACTTGTCTTATTCCGAATTTGTGAAAGCCGCCGCTGAAAATATAGTGAAGGTTATGAAATCTTTTTTTCAAAAGTTGTAGAAACATAACCCCTATCATTTTGTTTTCTTAGTAATAAGGGTTTAGCGTCGATGGATAGTAAATTCATATTATATAAAAAAGGAGTGATTAAAAACTTTGTTTTTAATCACTCCTGTCATTCGGGGATAATGAAAATGGTCCTGTCTACCAGAATAAAATTCCAAAATCTTTAAGTTTGTATATCGCTTCAATGAAGTAGTAGTCCGCAAAAAGATAGGTCTGATGTATGTTTTGTGTATAAGAGCCAGTATTGTCCATAACTATGCACTGTTCATCCAGAGTCCAGTCGCAATGTTCTTTTTCAATAGCCTTCAAAATATTAAGAGCCGCCTTAATATAAAGTTTCTTTTCATATTCAGGAACAACCTTGGCAATCTCAATAAGTCCGCAAGCGGCAATTGCACCTGCCGAACAGTCAATAATGTCAGGGTCGTCGGGCTGACGGAAGTCACACTTAGGAATATATCCATCGCCAGCAACTGCCGCTATAAAGTAGTGTGCTGTGCTTTTAGCCACATCAAGATATTCCTGTTTGCCTGTATGAAGATAACTGAGGATAAATCCGTAAATTGCCCAAGCCTGACCTCTTGACCAGCATGAGGTTTCAGGGTCATAACCCTGAGTGCGTGGAGTGCCCACAAAATCACCGTTGTTGATATCATACTCAACAATATGAATAAGCGAGCCATCGGGTCTTATATGATTCTGCATTGTTTTATCTGCGTGATGCATTGCAATCTGTTTGAAACGCGGATCGCCTATTTCTTCCGATGCCCAATAAAGCATAGGAATATTCATCATACAGTCAATAATTGCCCAGCCTACTGCAATGTCACCATTCCATGCTCTTATAAACTTGCCGTCTGAATTAAAACGCGACGCAAGAACCGCAGCCGCAACAAGGTTTCTGTTTTTAGACTCGGGGTTGCCTGTAAGACGGTAGTTTACGCCTGCCGAAATATGCCACATAAAGCCCACATCGTGATAAAGAGCCTGATACCTGTAGAGGGCCCTGTCAAGTTCTTTTTCGCAATGCTCCGCAATTTCTTTATACTTTTCTTCCTTGGTTGCTACATACATAAGCCACATCATGCCCGGCCAGAAACCATTTGTCCAAGCGCCAATATGTACTTTTGTCATATCGTTATGTACTCCATCCTCCGATGTGGAAGGAATTTTATTCTTGGATAGTTCTGAAACCACAGACATCTTCTTTTCTATCTTTTGCCATGTTTCGTCAATCCATTGCTTATTTTCACTCAGAATTTTTTTCATACCCATGCTCCTTTTCGTACAATATACCCTCATATTATCACATTCTTTTATGTTTGTCTATACTTTTATTAAACTTTTATATGCTTTTCCCACTTACATTTATTATTCCATTTTCTGTAATCAAAAAATCCATTTTAATATCATGTTCTTCGCTGGGAATTTCGTCACAAATCTGGAAATCATAGCAAAAACCTGCTTTTACTGCATTTGTGTTCTTTAAAAGTCTATCATAGCAGCCCTTGCCAAAACCTGCTCTGTTGCCTGACAAATCGAATGCAATCCCCGGAACAAGCACCACATCGGTCTGTGACATATCTGCAGGTTTCGCCCCAACGGGTTCTGTTACGGAAAATGCCCCTGTTACAAATTTTGTATCTTGTTCATAAACACAAGGGGTAATTTCACCCGATTGAGGATTAGTCACAGGAAGAACCAGCCGTTTTCCATGGCGGAATGCCGCATCTATTATATCACTTGTGTCAGTTTCATTCCCCAAAGAAAGATATAGCATAATCTGCTTTGCATTTTTGTAAAGTTCACTTTCAATAAAGGCCCTTGCAGCTCTTTTGCTCTTCTCAAAAACCTCGGCTTTATCCATAGCACGTCGCCTTGCCTTATTTTGTTCTCTGATTTGATTTTTCATATTGAAAACACCCTCTCTAAAGAACTTGACCTTTTTATACAGGTCGTCTGCCTATATCGGATATAGAATCTTGCGCAAATACTATTCTGTAATAATTTTCGAAAATTATGGTTGTGTTTTTTATCAGTCCTTACTGAGCAATACTACCGACGCCAAAATCAAAACAATTCCCACAATCGAATAAACCGATATTGGTTCGCTGTACACTGTAAAACTAATGATAGATGCTGTCATAGGCTCCACACACCCAAGGGATGTGGTAACGCCTGCCGGAAGTTTCTTCATTGCATATGTATAGATAAAATAAGGAAGAGCCGCTGTCACAATTCCAAGGAGCACACACCACAACAGAACTGACGGTTGAAAGTTGTTCATAATAACCTGCATCGTTTGCGCAGGCCTTCCTATAATCGCCGAAACTAGCGCCGAAATCACAAAAGCATACGCCGTTGCCACAACGGGGTCATCCCCTCGCTTCATCTCATACTTAATACCAATATTATAGACACTATATGATATACCCGACATAAAGCCAAGAAACAAGCCAAATGCACTTAATTTTATGTCACCGACTATGCCGGCAACCAACGCAGTGCCCACAATGACCATAACAACCGCAAGACATTTGCCTAATGTGAATTTTTCTTTAAAAGCTATTACCGAATATATCGTAACAACCGCAGGGGCTATGTACAAAAGCACAACAGCTATTGATATGGATATGTGTCCCATAGCCGCATAATAAAGGGCGCCATTTCCATAAAGAGTTACCCCCACCAGAATGTACAACAAAATCTGTTTTGCGGATATCTTTAAATTATCCCTTTTGTAAATAAGGGCAAAAACAATCATACATATTGCTGCGACTGTGTTTCGCATAAAAGCAATGTTTAATGCATCAAAGCCAAATTTTTTCAACTCTGTTGTAAATATTGCTGATGTCCCCCAAAGGGCACCGGAAATAATCACTAAAAGTACCGCCAATTTTTTCATTCGTTAATCCTCTTTCCTACTTGACTTATCACTCAATTCATTATACCACATTGCCCACACTTTTCAATAGCTCTACAAAAAAAAGACCGCTAACTTTTTGCATAGTCTGCGGTCTTAAATTTGTTAAGTTTTTACTTATTTAGGCTGTTTGCCGATATAAGCCAAAATACCACCGTCAACATATAAGATGTGTCCGTTAACAGCATCTGAAGCATTTGATGCAAGGAATACAGCAGGACCCACGAGTTCTTCAGGATTAAGCCATCTGCCTGCTGGTGTCTTTGCACAGATAAATGAATCAAAAGGATGCTTTGAACCATCTTCCTGTGGTTCTCTGAGGGGTGCAGTCTGGGGTGTTGCGATATAACCGGGGCCGATACCGTTGCACTGAATATTGAATTCGCCGTATTCAGAACAGATATTCCTTGTAAGCATTTTAAGTCCGCCCTTTGCCGCAGCATAAGCCGAAACAGTTTCACGTCCAAGCTCTGACATCATTGAACAAATATTGATAATCTTTCCGCCGCCCTTTTTAATCATTGAGGGGATAACCGCCTTTGAGCAGATAAATGGTGCATTGAGGTCAACATCGATTACCTGTCTGAATTCTGCCGCACTCATTTCGTGCATAGGAATTCTTTTAATGATGCCTGCGTTATTTACAAGAATATCAACAACGCCAACTGTTTCTTCGATATCCTTTACCATTGCATTAACTGCATCTTCATCTGTTACATCGCATACATATCCTTTTGCATCTATGCCGTCTGCTTTATAGCTTTCAAGACCTTTATTAAGAAACTCTTCGTTTATATCGTTGAATACAATCTTTGCGCCTGCCTGTGCAAGACCTTTAGCGATTGCATAACCTATGCCATATGAGGCGCCGGTTACCAAAGCAACTTTTCCGTCTAATCTAAACATAATCTTCCTCCTTATCTCAGTTCGCTTGTTTCGATGAAATCCATATCAGTAAATTCCTGATTTTCACCGCACATCGCCCAAATGAACGAATAAGCCTTTGTTCCAACACCTGAGTGGATTGACCAGCTTGGGCTGATTACCGCTTCTTCGTTGTGCATAATGATGTGTCTTGTCTGCGTGGGCTCGCCCATCATATGGAATACTGCATCATTTTCGCCCATATCAAGATAGAGATAAACCTCCATTCTTCTGTCGTGAGTGTGGCTGGGCATTGTGTTCCAGTTTGAACCGGGTTCTAATTCTGTAAGACCCATTGCCAACTGACAGCTCTTCATAACCTCGGGGTGAATATACTGATTGATTACTCTCTTGTTGCAGTCTTCAACTGATCCGCAAGGTACCTTTTTAGCCTTGGTAATATCAATTTTAACAGTGGGGTATGTAGTATGTGCAGGGCAAGAGCTTACATAAAACTTTGCGGGGTTTTCGATGCTGTCGCTCTTGAACTTGATTTCCTTATTTCCCATACCGATGTATATACCATCACGGGGGTTCATTTCGTATTCAACACCGTCAACTATGATTGTTCCCTTGCCGCCAATATTGATACAGCCCATCTCTCTTCTCTGCAGAAAATAATCCGCAGCGAGCTCTTTGCCCGCTGTGAGAGCAAGAGTCTGGTGAACAGGCATAAGACCTGCTGTAATAATTCTGTCGATATGACTGTATACCATTCTTACATTGTCCTTTGTGAAAAGTCCTGAAATATGGAATTCTTCACGAAGTCTTTCTGTTGTGTAATGTTTTACATCTTTTGCATTTGATGCCTGACGTACTTCCATTTTGCTTAAATCCTCCTTGATAATATTTCCGAAAACCTGAATCTGCGACAATGCCGCAAAGGAAAGAATTTCGGTAGCTTGTACAAAATTTAATAACCTGATTGATTTGGTTATTTTTTTGTCGACCTTCACCTCTAACCCCTTTGAATTTTCATCATTAAGGTCGGAGTTGTCCATTTTAAACTCTCCACGGATAATTTCACCGTCGGAGAATTCAATGTCAATGTTCTTCCAATAAGAGTCGTGGGGCAAACCCGTCGTCTCATCGTGTTTGAAATCGGCTCTGAGATAGAAAACCAACTTATCAACCTCTACCTCGCGTCCAAAATCCAGTATAAATTCAAGATCCTGTCTTGCACCGCCTGACCATGAATGGTGCGGATAACTGCCGTGTCCCTGATTATCAGTCACCCCGTCTATTGCATTGCGGGCAAAGAACAAAGGTGAATTTCTTGTAACAAAGTTTGCCTTTGCGTGTGGATAATATTTTTCTTTTTCAGGACGGTCATAAGGATTAAGAGCAATATTGCGGTATGCATATATCTCTTCATCATCGGGCTCACGAACAGAAATTATGTGCTTGTCACCTGTAAATGCACCAGGTTTATAGCAAAAGTTCACCTGATATTCAGTGGGTATAGCAAACTCATAGCTTCGGTTGGGAATCCATACAATACCTTCGTCAAGAAGTTCATCAAGCTTTAAAGCAATAAAATCGCATCCGTCTGCAGATACTCTTATTTTGTCGCCCTCGGCAAGCTTTCCTTCAAAATCAGCGACAATATTTGTGCCCTTCCATTCTCCTCTTACTTCGCCGTCTTTTCCTAATATTCTTAAAGTAAGCATATTGAAAACTCTCCTTTCAGCTGATTTGACGCTCAATAGTTATACACAAATTCAATAGTGCAGCCAACAATGAACGACTTATGCTCCTGGCAAAAATCATACCTTTCCGTTTGCCTTTAACTCTTTTATAATAATATCACAAATACGCTTTTAAATCAAGCCTAAATTTTCCTGAACACAAATTGCATATTTCCTATTATATAAAAACAGAATTGGATTGTTATATATCTTCAATAAAATACTTTTTGTATTTTAGTTTTTTCAAATTTATGCTTACGTACACCGCCCTCCTTGTAAAAACAAGGAGGGCTGTACGTAAAATATTGAATTTTAACCTTTAACTGCGCCAACCATAACACCCTTTACGAAGTACTTCTGAATAAAGGGATAGAGTAACAACATAGGCACAGAGGAAATAACAATGGTTGCATAAATAACGCCCTCGTTTGAAAGGTCGCCATATACAAGCGTGTCTCGGTCTTGCATCATATCAACCGTTTCTTTAAGGTCAACAATAATCTTTTTAACAACAACCTGCAAAGGTATCATTGAGTCACTGTTGACAATAATCATAGGCCACATATACTCGTTCCATCTACCAACTGCATAGAACAAGGTGATACAAGCAAGTGATGCCTTTGAAAGGGGCAAGTACACCTTTGTAAGAATCTGGAACTGTGACGCACCATCGATTTCGCAGGCTTCCTCCAAGCTTTTGGGTATAGCCTTGAAGAAGTTTTTAAGCAAAACCGTATTATAAGCACTAATAGTACCATGGAGCAAAATACCCCATCTTGTGTCAACCAAGCCCAAAGACTTGAAATTGAGGAAGGTAGGTATCAGACCGGCACCAAACCACATTGTAACCATAACAAAAAGGTTGAAAAACTTTTTGCCGGGCAAATCATCCTTGGAAAGCGCATACGCACTCATAATTGTAAGCGCCATAGATATAGCGGCACCGACAATTGTATAGAAAAAGCTGTTGAGATACGCAATCCAGATAGTTTTATCTGTAAATGTGTATTTGTATGCAGCAAGGTCAAAGTCAACAGGAAGCAATACAACTCTGCCGGCCTTGATAGCTGAACCCGCACTGAATGATGCAGAAATAACATAAACAATCGGATACAAAATTATACAGGTTAATAAAATCAGAAAGATATTGTTGCAAACATAAAATATCTTCTCGCCTCTTGATTCTTTCATAATATTACCACAACCCCACTTTCATAGCCTTGTTGCTTATAAAGTTAGTAATTGAAACAAGTATAAGCGACATAATTGAATTGAAAATACCTATCGCTGTTGAGAAGGAATAGTTGCCTTCTACCAAACCATAACGGTAAACATAAGTACCGATAACATCCGAAACCTCATAGGTTGCAGGCTGATAAAGAAGGATGATGGTCTCTGTAGCACTGGCAAGCAAGCTTCCGACCTTCATAATAAGCAAGGTCATAATTGTTGGCATTATACCGGGGAGAGTAACATTCAAAATACGTTTAAATTTATTTGCGCCATCAATAGCCGCTGCCTCGTGAAGCTCTGCATCAACACCTGCAATAGCAGAAAGATAAACAATACTGCTGTAGCCAAGCTCCTTCCACATATGCATACTGATGTATGTCGGGCGGAATGCCGACGGCATTGTAGCAAAGAAATAATCGTTTCCTGTAATCACCTTAGCCAGCTGTGTAATAATACCATAGCCGGGAGCCAGCAAATTGATAATTATACCTGCAGCAACAACCGTTGAAATAAAGTGTGGCATATATGTAAGAGTCTGAATCGACTTCTTCAGCCTTGTATTTTTAACCTCGTTCAAAAGCAAGGCAAAAATAATAGGTGCAGGAAATGTAAATGCCATATTCCATAAATTGAGTGTCAAAGTGTTTCTGAAAAGGCGTCCTACTGTAGGAGTTTTAAAGAAATTGATAAAATGCTTAAAGCCAACCCATTCACTGCCGCCAATGCCCTTGAAAACATTGTAGTCCTGAAATGCAATAACCAGACCTGCCATTGGCTTGTATACAAATATTGCATAATAAAGGAAGACAGGAAGAAACATAAGATAAATAGGTATATATCTTGACTTTAAGCGTTCCGCAGTGATTTTTGGTCTTGCGTTTGCCTTTCCTAAACTTATTTTTGTCATACTTAATTTCTCCTTAAGATAAATTCACAGCCACAGAAAATCATAATTTTCTGTTTTATAAAGAATGTCAGATAAATTCAAACTGCTGTGCTGTCTGAACCTGAACTGAACATATCTGACATACCCTTTTAGAACTCTAAGTTCCCGAAAATCACGGACAAATGATTTGTTGGTGGTGTGAATTGTTATTTCAGCCTCATCAGTCACCTTGCGGTGACTGATGAGGCGTACACCCGCCAACTAAATCAATTTGTCAATTTTCTGTGGAGCTTGAAGTTCTTTTATTCAGCAAACTTGCCAACGGGAACAAGCGCCTTGTTATTCGCCGTGTCGTTCAAGCTGTAGAAGGTGAATATACGAGCAGATCTGCCACGGGGGTCTCCCATATCCCAGGTATAAACCGTTTCCTGATTAATAACGCCGGGCGCGTAGGTAATGCTGATAGGAGTTGTCATATTATGTGTGCCGCCATCGTATATAAATTTCAGTCTGCCGTCATTTTCATAAACAGCGATAACGTTTCTTACTGTAACAGCTTCTTGTGATGCATTTGTAGCATATGTTCTGAGTGTCTTCTTGCCGGTGTACTTTGGAGATTCTTCAGTACCTGTGTTTTCAAATATAAGCTCGTTGTTATAATTATTCATACCAAACTTATCATTGACATCATATACAGAGTACTTGAAGTTGTCGATGTATACCTTATGAGTTTTATTTTGCATATACAGTCTCAGGACTGGGTCTTGAGTACCAGCCGCTATAAGCTTGGACATTGACTGTGTATCATATACCTTGCCGTCAAAATAAATGAGTGCTGTGGGTGCGGGAACAGTAGTGTTTTTCTCATAGTTGAAGTCCAGAACTAAACGAACTTTTACAGTGTTGAAGTAGGAATTACCATTCGCCAAGTCCTTGTTTGCAAGCAATCTTTGAACGCCATTCGCATTAGCACCACCTTGGTTATATCCCAATCTAGTAAGCTCTACCGCACGCGAATCCTGACCTCTTGTCGTCAGGTCAAATTCATAATAATGTACCTTGTGACCTGTTGTTGTGGCAGCGCCTTTGAATTGCAGATAGCTAGCGGCAGACGTGCCGGGGGTCAAAATCAGTGCGTTGCTTGCTGTGTAGGTTGCGTCGCTACCCAAAGTCGGGGTGAAATTGCCGTCGTTATTCTCGCTTATCATCGCAAGAGCATCCCCAGCAGTCAGACCTTCGGTTTCAAAGTCTACCAGAGGAACTGACTCAGTGGTATTCAATTTGCCATACTTCACTTTATAGTTAAAGGTAAAGGGATGCACAGTTCCATATATGTCGGTGACCTTTACTTCAAGAATGTTGTCTTGATACTTGTCAAACACAAGATTGCACACGTTGCCGGTTGAATCAAGAAGAACACCATTGTTGCGGAACTCAACCTTTGCTACATCGGTTGGTGTTTCATCTATAGTATAAGTTCTGCTGCCTTGTGTACCTTTTTTATTTGCTTCATCTACCACAACAATTCTTCTTGAAGGCTCTTCATTTTGAACAATAACAGCACCTTCGTAGATACCCTTTACGAAATAGCTGGGTGCTGAACCAGCTGTATAGGTTGCAGATGCACTCACATCCTCAACACCAAGCGCCTTAACTGTAATTGTTGCTGCTTCGCCAGCTGTAAGCTGTGTTTCAGGCTGGAGCCAGTATTCAACAACATTTCCGTTTTCGTCGGTAACTTCTTTAACCTCGCCCTCAAGCTTTGTATCGCCCTTGTAGAATTCCACGCCGGTGAGTGCTGAGCTGCCCGAAACAAGCTTTGCTGCAAAGCCTGTGTCTGCAGGAACCTTGGCACCATCAGCAGGATAACTCATCTTTATGATAGGTGTTGCATTCAGGCAATCTGTGTCCTTGGTTGAAAATGTAAAGGTGCTTGCCTCCGCATAGTTCATCAGATAATCAGCCGAACCATCCCCATTGTAATCCTGTGTAGCGCCATCAAAATGAGCCGAATAGTACGAAAGAATAGTCTGTTCGGGAATTTCAACTGTATATTCCTTGCCCAGTTCAAGTTCAGGAAGATGAAGGTCAACATAATCTGTGCCATATGTGTATGTCACGCCGTCAACCACAGCTCCGTCTGCTTTGATGATAGCAGGTGCTTTTGTTTCATCCGCATAGATAGGGGTGTTGAAGTTAATACGATATGTGCCCACCTTATTGCACACACCCTCTGTCTTGTCTGCAATCTCAGGAGCAGGTACAGGTGTTACAGCAGTACATGCAGTGCCGGTTTTGCCGTATAAAGCATCTGTCATACCCACAAAGCCAAGGATATATACAGGGTTGGTGTTATCTTCAGTAGCACCGCCGAAAGTAAATTTTGCATAATCAAGCAACTTAGTTGTCGTTCCATATGTCCCTGTTTCGGTTACAAAGCGATTTAATCCTTTATTAATGTAGTGGGTACTGTCCTTAGGGTCAATACGGCGTATGCTGGCGTCAGTCATTTTCTGTCCACTGTTTCCTCCATTGCTAACCACAAGACCATCAATTGTTTCAGGTACGTAAACGAGAATAGCCATCCTGTTCCATGTAAGTGGTATTTCAGGTGTTCTTTCAAAGGTAACGCCTACATTGTCTGCTTTTGGAACAATCTTAAGGCTCTTAGTACCAAAAATTGCATAGTCATCGCTCAATTCATATGTAAAGGTTTCGCTGCTGGAGGTAACAGTAAGACCTTCGCCGTCGGGCCAAAGGGGAACTATTTTGTCTGTGTTTGCAGGTAATACAACCACTCTTACTGTTTCGCCACCATCTGCAACTGCATTGTCGACATATGTAATCTTTGTGGTGACATCATACACACCCTCACTGGGTGCATACCATACAATTGTGCCGCTTGCGCCCACAATTGTGCCGGGGAGCTTTGCGCCGTTTGCATAGAAATCTATGTTCTTTACTTGGGATTCAGCAGCGTTTGACGCTGTTGCAGCAAGTCCAATATTTGCGCCTTTTGAAAAGATGTCGCCATCACTAATTGAGGTAATATCAACCACAACCGATGTTGCGGCATCTGCTGCTGATGCAGGGATAACAAGTGTTGTGAGAACAAGAGCAAGCGCTAAAGCCATGCTTAAAAATCTTTTCATTTTTTATAAGTCCTCCTATTTATAATTTTATGTTAATTGTGTGTTTGTAAAAGTATAAAAATCTGTGCTTTCTATTGGATTTGGTGTTTTGCACCTCCTCCGACGGCTTGCGCCGTCATCTTTCCAAGGCTTTGTGTCTCAGCTGTGCCGAGCCGGCCTTGGCATCCTCTGCCGTCTTCGAGAGTGCCCGCTTTAAGCAAGGAGGGCTTCGCAAGAAAGCAAGAGGCACAAGACACATCCCAAAGGCTGTGCCGTTTGCGGAATGCCGACAAGCGTCATTCCATAATTTGCAGGGTGGGGACATTCAAAGGTCAATTTAACCAATGTCTTTTGGGGGGATGTTTTCCAACTGACACCGGGGATTGATATCGACATTTGACCCCTGCGGTTTGTTGTTGGTTTTGACACCTCATCAGTCACCTGTCGGTGACAGCAGTCTCGGCTCTCGTCTCGGGGGCGCTGAATAACTGCCACCGGCAATTATTCAGCACACTCAAGGGGAAAACCAAAACTCAGGGATGTATAGCCTTCCCCTTTGAGGGGAAGGTGGCGGATGAGGTGCCCACCATATCACAGATTTTTGTTTTTTGCTTTTACAAATATTAATTTTTTTGCAGTTTATTATTTGATTTTAATCAACTCTTCGTTTAATGCATTCAGGTTTGCATCAACCACAAATGCTTCAATCTGAGCATTTGCATCAACGCCATCAAAGTCCTGAGTGAATGTTCCGCCTGCAGAAATTGGTGTATAGGATTTATGTGTCATTTTCGAGCCGTTGTATACCGCACAAACCAGATATACGGTTTCCTCGGGAGTACGGTCAAAAGTAACGTTTAAACCAAAGTCATAATCCAGCTTTGTTGAATCTTCTGCATTTGTGGTTGGTGTCACCACGGGCACGGGTACGGATGCAACCACTGTAGTGGATGCGGGAGCAGTGAAGCTTGCCATCTTTGTACCGCAGTAGCCGTTGCCGTTTATGTCACGTGCATCAGGGAGAACAATTATTGTGTAGGTTTCGGTGGTTTTGAGAGCAGAATTCACTGTGAATACGCCGTCTGCATAGGTGAGCTTCATCGCCTTGCCTGTTGAGTCAAGCATCGAAACGTTGTTCTCAAGTGTTGCAAGGTCTGTACCTGCAGGAAAATCAACGGTAAAGGTTTTGCCGTTTGCAATGACCTGAGGTATAACAGCTGTTCCCAGCATAGACGCGCCGCAGCTCATAATTTCAGTCGAGCCGGCACCCTCCTGAGTGATGGTTATCACGGGGTTAACGCCTATGATTGCTGCCGGTGTGCCAACCTCGGTTCCGTCAACAAGCGCGTATACCCGATCATTCTTTTCATCTGCAATAATTGAGATGTTGTAGGTCTGATTTGCGTTATAGGTCATAGTGCCAACCTGAGTTCCGCCAAAGGTGATTTTGCCGTTTTCAGCAAAGGTTGCAAGCTCGATGGTCTTCACTGTTTTGCTGTCGGGCTCTTTGTAGTCAAGCCCAATCACACGTTTTGATGCTGTATCGTTAAACGACACCTTGATATCAGCAGCAAAATCTTTGTCTGTGAAGTTTGTCACAAGGGTACGGCCAAGCTTTCCTGCTGTGTATGTGAACGAGCCATCCGCTTGTTCACTTGCAACAGCTTTTGCAACAATACCTGTGCCTTCAGTAAAGCTTTTATCAGCATTGCCCGACCACTTTGCAACAAGGTCTTCGCTTGTGTAATCTTCGTTTATCAGGTAGCCTGACTTACCTCTGTCTTCAACAGCAACTTCAATGGTGTCCATTGCGTTTAAGCCGTGGTCGTCATAAACCTCGACAGTGATTGAATGTGTTCCAGCCCCGACAAGGTCGGTTGCCAGTGTATAGGTTGTTGCAGCCGGGTCTATAATTTCCTCCTCTGCAACTCCGTCTACATAAACCTTTATTTCAGCAATTGTACCGTCGGCATCTGCTGTCGCAAATTCAAGCACGGGCTTAACCTCGATGTCCTTGCCGGCAAGGTTTGAACAGAAAAGTGTACCTGTTGCGGGGCTTGTGATTGTAACCTCGGGCTCTGATTTGCTGCGGAGTGTGATGTTCACGGGCATTGTTTCTGACTCGCCGTTTTCGTCATCCACAGCCTTTGCCGTGATTGCAACGGGTTCTTCGCGGTCAATTGAGCCGTCAAGCGCCCATACATATGTGTAAACGTCTTCAACTGCTGCAGAATTTAACACCCTGCTGCCCTCAATCAAAACGCCATCAGCGTAGAATTCAACGTATTCAACTGTTCCGCCCAGAGTATCAACAGCCGATGCACTGAGTGTAACAGTGTCGCCCTCGTTGGGGTAGAAACGCTGGTTTGCCTGGGGTGTGATAAGGCTAATCTCAGGAAGGGGATTTTCGTTCTCATTGAGAGTGCGGAAGGTAAAGCTGTAGGTGTTGTAGGGAACGTAGTAGCTGTCACGCAAAGCTGCAATATCTATTTTGTAGGTTGTGCCTATCGCCAGACTTTCGTTGAAGGTGAACACGATATCTGCACCAACAATCGTTACGTCATAGTCAATGCTAGTCGGTGTATAGCCAACGCTGCCGTCGTTGGGCTTCTGGCTGAGTGTTACAAAATCTGCAATGTTCTGACCTGCAAGATAGTCTGCACCTGTGATGCGTACCTCAGGCAAGGTTACAGCCACGGGCTTGTTGTCGCCGCCGGGAATTGATGTTGCTGTGAAGCTCTGAGGGGTTGCAACGTCATATGCATCATATTTGAAGTTGTCGATGTATACGGCTCTAGCCTTGTTATCATACTCAAGCACCAATCCCCAGGTGCTGCTGCCTGCAGATGAGTTTGTAAGAGGAACTCTCTTCCATTCAGCATCATCTTTTATAAGTGTAGCCAATTTAGCATTGGCATCAACAATAATATCTAACGAAATCTTTACATATTGTTCGTTTTTACCAGTAATTGAAAATTCTTTGTTTTCGAACAGCTTGTCACGGTGAGTGGTTTTATTGTAACCATCACCCGTTATCCAAACGTCATTTGTGTATGCGTCGGTCATTCCAACATCAAAACTATAATAGTGAACCTTGTGAACATTTTCACCCTCTGCTTTTCTCAGTTGAAGTTGGGTAGTTCTTTCACTTGCTGAAATACGTGCTGCATTTCCGGTTGCCGGACCACCCTTGGTGTAAGTGGGAGTAGCAACGCTGAAGGTCATAGTTGAAGTGTGATTTGACGAAAGAATTCCTGCAACGTCTGCCGCCGCAACACTCTCGAAGTCTGTAGAGATAGAGGCTGCGTTCTTTTTACCTGCAACCACGTTAAATGTGAGCGTTTCACCAACGTCAGGGATGTCACTTGAGTTGCTTGCTTTGTAAACATCATATTTAAGAGTCTGTCCGCCGATATTTTCAAATTCCATCGTGTATTCAAAAGGTGCTGTTGTAGCTGTTGTTTCAACACCATTGAATGTAAATACTACCTTTGAAATATCATCTGATGCATCTGTAGCCTTTTCAACAGTAACAGTCTTTGTAGGTTCGTGCTGAATAACAACTGTTGCACCCTGATACAAACCCTTAAGTTCGTACTCACCCGCCGCACTGACATTCAGTGCGGGGATGAGTGAGATTATCATAACAAGTATGAGAAGTAATGCTGTTTTTTTCATTTATTTCACCTCATTCATTGGATACGAACAGTTCCGTTACCGATACATATGAACCCTGGCTTGAGCCATAGAAGCTAACTCTTACATAGCGGGCCTTATTGCAAATGTCAAACTGTTCTAAGCCTGTGGTTGTACCACTATTGTGGCCGTTAAATACTTCGGTATAGTGAACACCGTCAATCGAGTGTTCAATCTTAAATTTCTCATAACGTACGTTACCTTCTTGACACGAAATGTTAAGCTTAAGGTTACCCTCGATAACACTACCAAGATCCAGTATAACGT
>JAZNCI010000013.1:0-7945 GCA_045587485.1 Clostridia bacterium | reverse complement strand
CATTAAGCGGTGGCACACCTCAGCACCCCCTGTGGGTCGTGGTTGGAAACAAGTCGGGTACACAGACCTTTTCCATCTTGACGGAACAGTGGAACGCTTGGTCGCCAATAACGAAGACGCCAATGTGGATCCTTGGGAAATAACAAACGGAGCAGCAGGTTACAACAGCATAAGCAGGCACATTGTTTACGCCGGCGGTGTTGATGCCGACAATGTAAAGATAGCAGAGGACACCCGAACACCTGCGCAGCGTGAGGCAATGAAACGCTATGTGCTGGAATTTCACCGCAAGCATCCTACGGTTAAGATTGTAGGCCACTATCAGCTTGCGGCGAAAGCCTGCCCCTCGTTTGATGTTCCGCAGTGGCTTGAAAGCATCGGTATAAAACAGTAAAATATGAATGAGTGGAGAGATAACAACCATAATAGTGTCAGCGATTGTCGCAGCCATATCCGCCCCGCTGGGTGCTTGGGTAAACAGTAAGATACTGCGGCAGAAATACGACATTGAGATCGGCAAACTGCGTGCCGAGATGGAAGAAAAACTATCTGCGGTAAAAAAGAGTGAGCTGGACAATGTGCGTGAAGCAAGTCAGATACTGATGGAGAATATTGTTAAACCACTCAAAACCGAAATACAATCATTGCGTAGAGATGTCAACAAATTCAGTAAAGCGGTGGAAAAAATTCCCTCTTGCCCTATGGCTGACAAGTGCCCTGTTTCTCGTGAGCTGCTCATCGCAGAAGCAGTTGAGTCGAGTCGAGACGGACAGCGTGATAAATAAGGATATCCAGACGGAAATTGACAGTTTGGCACGCCTCGCAATAGAGGAACACGCAGAACGCCTGTTAAGCAGTCTGGAAGAAAAGCAAACCACCATAATACTTTTTGATACGGACAAACCGGTCAACGACAGCACGGGGCTGCCTCCTGTTAAAACAATCGTCAGTCAGGAAACGAAGCGTGAGGAAAAGAAACAGGAAAACAGACAGTGCCAGGTGCAAAGTGAAACTGAACTGAAAGAGGAAACGATCGACAAGAGTGTTGAAGAAACCGCCACTACCGTAGAGGTTGAAGAAAAAGCCTCGTGGTGGGATATTCTCAAACAGCGCATAATGTATATACTGCTAATCCCGGTGCTAATTATCGCCCTTTGGGCAACATATAAACTAATTAAATTCTTGAAATAATGGCAAAGAAAGATGAAACCCCTGCTGAGGTTGTCCCCGCAGCAGAAAGTGAAAAGAAAACCGAGAAGACTGCAACCGAGAAAAAAGACGGTGGCAGTGTGCTGGAAAAGGTAGGTAAGGCTGCCATCAAGGAGCACGGACTTGCACAGGCATTTGTCGCTTCCGACGGTACTGTGTTCCGCAATGAGACCGATGCAAAAAACTATGCAGCCAACCTCAAAAACAGGAGTATTCTAACCGTTAAGAAGTAACGACAATGCACAAATTAGAAATCATAAGAGAAAACGGCAATCTCCCTAAAAGACTTGCAGGTGAGGACCACGTTACAGGTCTTATTGCGTATATGACCTCTGCGGAAATTCCCGCAGGTTTCAAGCAGGAACGCGTGCAGGCTGTTTCGACTATTGACAGAGCCGAAGCATTGGGTATTACTGCTGCTGCGGAAAGCTGGGCGGTCAAGGTGCTGCACTATCAGCTTTCGGAGATCTTCCGTATCAACCCCGCCATATCGCTTTATCTGGGCGTGTTTACAAAGCCTGACACCTACACCTTTGTAGAGATTAAGACCGTGCAGAACTATGCCGGCGGTCGTATCCGCCAAATGGGTGTTTGGTGTGGTGACAAAGCTTTCGCTGCTGCTGATGTTGTGGCTATTCAGGGAGTGGCTGACGCCCTCGACCTCGTGAATGCCCCGTTGTCAGTTCTGTACGCCCCAAAGATTGACAAGGTAGGAAACTTGCCTACTGATGTAGCCGGTGCCAACCAGTGCCGTGTAAGTGTTGTTATCGGTCAAGCCGGTAGTGGAACAGGTGCAGAGCTCTACACTGCTGAGGCAAACAAGACTCTCAAATCAACAGTTTCGTGTCTTGGTGTAATGCTTGGCCTGTTGTCCGCTGCAAAGGTGCACCAGTCTATAAGCTGGATTAAGAACTTCCCCACAGGCATAACTTTGCCGGCTTTTGGTGACGGAACTCTTTATCGTAGCCTTGACAATGCTCTCGTTGAGCAGTTAGACGCAGCCCGTTATATGTTCCTGGTTACTCAAATCGGACAGTCGGGCAGTTATGTGAACGACAGCCACACGATGGACGCTGCCACCAGCGACTACGCAATGATTGAGAGTGTGCGTACAATGGATAAGGCGGTGCGTGGTGTTCGTACCTATTTGACCCCGGAACTTGGCGGTAATGTGTATATAGACGCAAGCACAGGCAAGATGCAGGCGTTCAGTGTTGCCCACCTTGAAACAACGGCCAACAAAGCCCTCGAAGATATGGAGAAAGCAGGCGAACTGAGCGGCTATAAGGTAGAGATTGATCCCGAACAGGATGTGTTAAGCACCAGTGAGGTAGAAATCGTTATCAAGCAGGTTGCTGTTGGTGTAATGCGTAAAATCAAAGTAAGAATCGGTTTTGCTAAATCAGTATAACAATGGCAAGTATAATCAATAACGGCATTCCTTTGGTGAATGGTATGCTATACTCTTGGGCTGATATTGTTGCAGCCATTAGCGGTGTACCTGTTACAGGTATTACAGGCATTGAGTATGGCGACGATCAGGATGTAGTGAACAAGTACGGTGCAGGTCGCCACCCCGTAGGGCGTGCAAAGGGGCGAATAACCCCATCTGCAAAAATCACCCTCTATCAGGAGGAGGTCGAAGCTTTGCAGCGACAAGCCCCCAACGGAAGATTGCAGGATATTGCACCCTTTGACATTACAGTTACCTATATACCCGATAGCGGTATTGTAACAGTGGATAAAATCCGCAACTGTCAATTTAAGGCGAACAGCCGTAAGTGGAAAGAGGGCGACACAGGTCAAGAGGTAGAACTCGAGCTTGTAACCTCGCATATCGAATGGAATAAGTAATAACCCGTCTTCCCGGTGCTTTATGGCATCGGGAGGACATAATAAAAAAGCAATATGGAAGACAAGACAAACGGAAAGGAAGTAAGGACAGGTGAAACCTTTGACGGTGGAATTACAGAGGAGCAAGTCAAGGCTTGGAAAGGCAAGCACGGCAAGGTAGTACGTATTGATGTTGTCGATGATGGCGACTTACACGTGGGCTATTTCCACCGCCCCCGACTTGAAACAATGTCTGCTGTTACAAAGATGGCAAAGACTGACGAACTGAAAAGTTCCGAAGTTATGTTTGATAACTGTTGGCTGGGCGGTAGTCCTGCAATGCGTACTGATGCAGTCCTTTTCTTGGAGGCAACAAAACAGTTGGGCACAATGCTTAATAGTTGCCGTTCAAGCCTAAAAAACTTGTAGAGGCACACCAACTTTCAGACAGTGACAACGAAGACGGGTTTGAAAAAGGTTGTGCCTTAATACGGGCTAATTTAGGGATTGACCCTACCATTGGCGATTATGAGGATTGGGCAGCAAATTATGCGCAAGCCTTGTGGTTGGAAAAATGGAGGTTGAAAAACCTAAATGAAATGTTGGCTAAAATGTTCAGTTCAGAAAAGGGTCAATGATTGCGGTAAGAAGACCACCACACCCACCATGGCATTGTTGAAGAGTTCCCTTTTGGCTGTTTGCCAGTGAATGCAGATAGAATAATTTGGAACATCATAACAAAAAGACCGATTATGCCCAACGCAACCGCTGCACATACACCCCAAACTATTATTTGCAAAAAGAAATCTATCATATAGCAAACTATTATGCGCTACAAAATTAACAAATAAATCTCAGAATATGCAACTGTTCGATTATATTTTTAATGTAGGAGGCAATTATACGGCCACAATTAACGGTATGACGGAGGCAACAGGCGATTTTTCCGCTAAGGTTGAGTCTGCCAATAATTGGGTTGGTAAACTGTCTTCTACACTTGCAGTTGTTGATTTGGCGCGTAATGCTTTTGAACAGATTGACAGTGCAGTAAAAACATTTAACGCAAGTGGAATAACCCTTGACAGCCAGATGCACGACCTCAGTGCTGTTGCCGGTGTGGTAGGCGAAGACCTTAAAAAGATTGAGGGGTATGCTCGTGAGAGTGCAAAAGCATTCGGTACCGATGCCGGTGTTGCCGTAGAGGGTTACAAACTTTTGCTTTCGCAATTATCTCCGGAACTTGGAAAATTTCCCGAAGCCTTGCAGGCTATGGGTAACAGCATTCAGGTAACAAGCAAACTTATGGGTAATGACGGAGTTGCTGCTGCGGAAGTTTTAACAACCGCTATGAACCAATACGGGGTAAGTCTTGATGACCCAATGGAAGCCAGCAGGAAAATGGCTGAAATGATGAATGTGATGGCTGCTGCCGGACAGGAGGGAAGTGCAGAACTTCCAGCTATAAAGGTTGCTTTGGAACAGTGCGGTATGGCTGCAAAGGCTGCAAATGTAAGCTTCGAGGAGACCAATGCCGCTATTCAGGTTTTGGATAAAGCGGGTAAAAAAGGCAGTGAGGGCGGTGTTGCATTGCGTAACACTCTTGCAATACTTGGTCAAGGTCGTTTCTTGCCGAAACAGACACAGGAGGAACTTGCTGCTGCCGGTATCGATGTGCTTAAACTTGCAGATACCAGCCTGAGCCTTAAAGACCGTTTAGATATGCTTAAACCGGTGCTTAATGATGCTGCGCTGTTCTCTAAACTTTTCGGTATGGAGAATGCGAATGCAGCTCGTGCATTGGTGCAGGGCAGTGATGAGCTGGGCCGACTGACAACAGCAATCACAGGAACAGCATCGGCAGAGGAACAGGCAGCTATTGTAATGGATAGCTATGCGGAACGCCAGGCCCGCATAAACCAAAAGATAGAGGACTTCAAAATATCCCTTTTCCAAATGACAGGGGACTTTGGTATTTGGGTCGGTGCAGCAATGGGAATACTCACTCCACTTGCTCAAATAACCCCGTTGTTAATGGCTATGGGTAAAATGATGTCCTGGATAAAAGGTTTGCAATGGGCGTCAATGTGGTCAAGCATTAAGGGCTTTTTGTATGCGAGCCGAATACAGATGCTTATGATGAACAGGGAACTAATAACAGGGCAGTTTGCTTCTAATGGTTTCCTTATCAATATAACCCGTGCAACTTTGGCTGTTGTTCGTTTTGCAACGGTTGGAATATTGCAGGCATTAAAAGGCTTGGGGGCATTCGTCTTGTCTCTTGTTACAGGTGGAACGGCGTCGACAACATTCGCAGGCATAGCTTCAACGAGTTTTGCAACATTCAAAACAGCCGCTGTAACAGCGTGTCGTGCCGTTGGTGTTGCAATTAAAAGTATCCCGGTTATCGGTTGGATTATAGCGGTTATCTCGGCCATTGCTGCATTGTTCGCATATTTCTGGGACACCAGTGCAAAGTTTCGTGGTGTGATAAAAGGTATTGGGGCATTCTTTGTGGCAATATTCAAAGGCTTGTGGGATGTAGCAAAGGACGTGCTTGGTGGCATAGCTAACGCTATTTGGAAATGTGTAACATTCCAGTGGGATGAGGTTGGCGATGAGTTGAAAAAAGTAGGCAATGCCTTTTCAAATTATGGTAAGCAAGCAGCTCGTGCTTTTAGCGACGCTTATAATGCCGAAGTAAACAAGGAAAAAGCACCTGCAGAAAGTTCTGAAACCAAAATTAAGGAGGTGCAAGCACTTGACGACACGGTAGTTGTTCCACCTCCAACTGTGGACCCGACAGGTGGTAGCCTTGGCGGTGTAGGAACTCAACCAACTGCAACCGGTGAGAAAATAAAGAATGTAACGGTGAATGTTGAGAAGCTTGTTGAACGCTTTGAGATACACACCACCAATTTGCAGGGTGACATTTCGCGTGTCAAGGATATGGTAAGCGAAGCCCTGCTGTCAGCGTTGAACGATGTAAACTTGGCTATGTAATGTTATCCCCAGTAAGTTTTATGTTTATTGCCGCCGGTGCGGCCACACAGGCAAAAGGTGCCCTGTATCGTTTCAAACCCTCACGCACAGGGCAAAGCCCATCGTGGGACGGACGCGAAAACGGCATCAGCCCTCGCGACCTCACAAGCCCCATAACCGACAAAAGTTTTTGGGAGGGCCGTTATGCACTTTGCGAGCTGACCTTTGAGAACTCCAAAGGTGAACGCCTTGTGATGAATGACGCCATTGTGGCGATCAGCCGTTCAAAGAATATTGTAACTACCCAAATGGTAGGAATGAACGGAACGGTCAAGGAGTATATAAACGACGGTGATTATAGCCTCAATATTGTTGTGGGTGTTGCTGCGGTCCGCGATGGTGCCATAGTGGACGAGTACCCTGCCGACGGCTTGCGTGAGCTGCGTGCGTTCCTTGATGACAATGAGGCTTTAAGCGTGCACAGCGAATTTCTTGATGTGTTCGATATAAACAGCATTGTTGTAAAGTCCTTTTCCGTATCGCAGGACACCGCCAGCAACTACCAAAGCGTAAGCATTTCGGCAGTCAGCGATGAGGAATACAATATTTACAGCACCGACTATTAAACAGCGTTTAACAACCCATTAAACAGCATTTAACCGATGTATAGACTAACGGCAAAAATAGAGATAACAGGCTCAAAAAGTTGGAAGCTTGACAAGGTTACAGAGGTGGAAATAACCCTCGACACAGAGCAGCTTACCGACACCTGTAAAATTACCCTGCCCAAACGCATAAAATGGGACGGAGCTGCCGAAATACCTGTGCGTCGTGGTGATGCTGTCAAGGTGTGGCTTGGATATGATGACGATTTTCAGTTGGCGTTCTCTGGTTATGTTCGCGATGTAGGTTTCAAAACCCCTGTTGTGCTTATGTGCGAGGATGAAATGTTCAAGCTTAAACAGTTGCCGGCAGTCAAGAAAGCCTATAAAAGCGTAACCATTGAAACCTTGCTCAAAGACCAGGGCATAAGTTACCAGCTCAATGTAATGGGTGAGCAGAGTTTGGGGCAGTACCGTGTGACTGCCGACACTGTTGCCTCGTTGCTGGGCCATCTCCACGAGAACGGTATCCGCAGTTTCTTTCGCTATGAGAACGAACAGCCGGTGTTGTATTGCGGTGTCCTGTTTGAAAAAGAGGACAGCCCGACACAGGTGTTTGCAACCGGTGTGAATATTATCAGCGACCAGAGCCTCGAACAGCAGCAGGCTGAAAATATCCGTTTGCGTGTCAAGGCAATTTCCTTGATGCCGAACAACAAGAAAATCAAGGTTGAGGTGGGCGATGCAGACGGGGAACACCGCACGCTGCACACCTACAACAAGACGGAAAGCGAACTTAAAGCGTGGGCGGAGCAGGAAATAAAACGCCTGAAACGCGACGGTTTGAAAGGCAGTTTTACCACATTCGGGGCAAAGCTTGTCGATAAGCTTACCGCCATAGGCATAAAGATAGACGACGAGAAAAAAGGCGTCTATCAAGTGAAAAAGAATGTAATCAAATACGGCACAAGTGGGTTCCGTCAGGAAATAACACTCGGTGCCAGGATAGCAGAATAATGAACAATATAGCAGAGGCAATAAGACGAATGGCACATGGAGGCAGGCAGACTGTCAGCCTTATATGCACTGTTGACGCAGTGGATAAGGAAGCCCGTACTGTGGACTGCACCCCGCTTGATGAGGGAGCTCCTTTGCTTGGCGTGAACTTGCAAGCCAATCAGGAGAGCAAGTTCGGCGTTGTTGTATATCCTCGTGTCGGCAGTTATGTTGTGGTTGGTTTCGTGGCCGACGGCAGTGCCGGCATTGTGCTGATGACCGATGACATTGAAAGCATTGAGATAGTAGTCAGCGACAAGACCAGC
>JAZNCI010000012.1:0-2199 GCA_045587485.1 Clostridia bacterium | reverse complement strand
CTTATAACCGCCTGTTGTTTATCTTCAGACATACTTGTCATGGTGGCATTCCTTCTGTTTATCCTGAAGCCACCGTTGTCCACAAGATACTTATCCTGTCCTGCTTTGATTCTGATTGTAATATTGATAGTATATGCCGTGTTTGCTTTAAAGCAACCGTTTGCGTCCAGCTCACCAACCCATTCAACATTTACAACCTCCAGACTCTGGTTAAAAAGCGCAGCAGAAGCAATGGGCTTTGCACCCACTTCAGGTTCATTTACGGTAACATCCGAACGGCCTATCTGCGTTGCCGCAAATACATTTGCCGGAAGTATGCATAAAAGCATACATAATGATAAAATGATTCCTAAAATTCTTTTCATTTTGTTATGTTCCTCCTTATCTCAACGCTCTCTTTAAGAATGTTACTATCTGACCTCTTGTGCAGGTTGTGTCAGGTGAGAAGGTTGTTTTGGATGTACCCGAAGTTACTCCATTTTCCACCGCCCAGGCTACTGCCTGTGCGTAGTCCGAACTGTCAGATACATCAGAAAAGTTTCCGCTGTAAGAAGTAGCAGGTGAATCTGCGTTTTTCCACAAATAAACTACCGTTGCACTTCTTGTACAAGGGGTATCGCCTGCAAACAAGGTTCCTGATACCATACCCTTGCTATAAGCCCATAAAGCAGCTTTATAGTAATAGTCTGTCACCTTAACATCGGTAAACGGATTTTCTATAATAGCTGAAGGCGAGCCTGCAGCTCTCCACATAAATGTTAAAATCTGTGCTCGTGTACAGGTTGTGTCAGGCGAGAATGTAACCTCCGATGTGCCTGAAGTTACTTCAGACTGAACTGCCCATCTTACGGGACTTGCATACCAGCTACCTGCCGAAACATCGTTAAATTTGCCCACAAAAGAAGGCTTGAAGTTATACGCTGTGCTTGGAGGATTATCCTCTGAAATTGCTGCAAGCACCTTTCTTCCGAGAGCAGATGAGTTTTTCCACGCAGCACCTGAAACGGAGCTTCCGTTTGTGTAGCAGTTTCTTATGTATTCGCTTCCATACTGCGTAACTACGGCAGTAACGGGAATAAGAGCATCTGATGCAGAATATCCCGAGTTTGTATCTGATACATTACCTGTCACTGTTCCTGTATTGTAACAGTTTTCAAAATGGATATCCGAAGCCGAGTAAACGAAAATACCTGCCGCTGCTCTTGCTGTAATGTTACCTGAATTGTAACAATTCTGAATAAATGATGCACTTTCAGGCGGTTTATGGTAAATTCCCGGGATTTCAGGGATTGATGCAAAAGCACAAATGCCTGCACCTATGGATTCATGCCATGAACCCATAAGGTCTCCCTCGTCAACAGGAAGTGTTATATTGCCGCTGTTATAGCATTCGTGGATATGTGTTGTATCTATAGTGCCGACGATACCGCCGACATAAAGATTTTTGTCTGCATGGGTTATATTTACACTTATATCCGAGTCGTTAAAGCATTTTTCAAGGTGCAAGCGATGACCCGGAGCACTGCCTGCATCTGCACAAATGCCGCCTATGCGAAGGTTAACATGCGGTGCACCGTCAAGATTTTCCGCATTAATCGGGCGGTTTGCCTCTTCCTCATTTGCAGTGACATTAAATTTAATTTTTCCGCCTTTGGAATAACAGTTGTAAATATCTGTACCGCTGTTCATACCGCCGCAGATTGCACCTGCATAAAGGTCAAGATTTTTCTTGATATCCGTATAAGTTACATCAATGGTAAAGTCTACAACACCGAGGTTTTTGATTTTATAACTGTCAGGATTTGTGGCAAGGTTTGCAAACAGACCGTAAGCACGCCAGTTGCCGCCTTCTGTCATAAAAGGAGTTTCCTCGTTTATAACAATGGTCATACCTGATACAACATGACCGTTACCGTCAAATGAACCCTGGAATGAGCAGGCATAATTTTCTGCTTTATTCCAGCCTCCGCCCATAAAACCGTAAGCAGGCGTACCGCCGATGGGAACCCAGTTGCCCCAATTTGAAAGGTCAATATCCGCTATCAGCTTGTAATGGTTTTTAGGACCCTGTCGAACTGCATTTAACTGCTCTGCGGTTTCAATGAGGTATGGGTCATCAATCGTACCGCTGCCTCCTGCAAATTCAAAGGGAGATACTACAAATTCTGCAGGTGCACCCTTAAATGTATCTTCAAATCT
>JAZNCI010000011.1:0-2093 GCA_045587485.1 Clostridia bacterium | reverse complement strand
TATATTGCTGAAAAATAAATCCCAGCATCTTATTTCGTATTTCTGCCTGCTCATCGTCGGTAAGCTTGCTCACATCCTCACCATCCAGCAAATAGCTTCCCTCCGAGGGAACATCAAGACAGCCGATAATATTCATACAGGTGGATTTCCCGCTTCCCGATTGTCCTATGATAGCAACAAACTCGCCTTTGAAAATGGAAAAAGAAACTCCGTCCAACGCACGAACCTCAACATCCCCGGTTTGATATATCTTATATATATTTTTAAATTCAACTAAAGGAGTGGAATTTGAATTTTGGTTCATATGATAGCCTCCCTTATTTTATCTCATACCACCGCTACGCATACCTCCCGGCATTCCACCACTAGGCATTCCGCCAGACATACCTCCGGGCATACGGCCGCCCGTGCCCATACCTCCCATCATCCGCATGGGACTGTCATTGATTTGCGAGGATACAATCTGGGTAATATAGACGATATCCCCCTCGTTTAAGCCTGATACTATTTCAATGTGTTCATTGTTGTTTATCCCTGTTTCAACAGAAACGGATTTAAATCCATCAGGAGCATTGTCATCTTTGCTTGTTTTTTCACCTTTGACATAAACTATATTTCCGCGGCTTACAGCGGAAACCGGAATAGCAATGACATCTTTTGCCATAGAGGTAATAATCTCAACATCAATATTCATTCCGGGAAGAAGCTCATCATCAAAATCTGTAATTACAACCGTAACAGGATATGTAGTGACACCGCCCGATGTTGTTCCGTTAACCGAAATATTCGTCACCTTTCCCTTATATCTTTTTCCTTTTACCGCATCCGAGGTGATAATAACATCCTGGTCAAGCTCCACGCTTTTTATGTCAAGTTCATCCACCGAAAGCTCACATTCAAGGCTGGACATATCATAGATAACCGCCATTTCGGTTGACATATTGGAATTATCCAGTTTATCCCCTGCCTTTACATTCTTGGCAACAACAGTTCCTGCAATGGGTGCGGTTATTGTGTAGTCTTCAAGCTTTTTCTGGGCATTTTCGCGGGAAATCTGAGAAGACCTGAGGGAAAGCTCCGATGATATAAGACTGTCTTCTACTGAATTGCTGTCTATATGAACTAATTTCGAGCCTTTTGAAATCCTTGACCCTTGATAAACGTACACTTTATCAATTTTCCCTGAAGCCTCTGCAACAACGGTCTCTTCCGCTATATATTCAAAGGTTCCCTGAGAATTGGAATAAAACCCGTCAATTATGGCAGATGCAGTCTCTTCCGTTGTCAAAACACCCGGATTGGCAACCTTTATTTTAACAGTTCTGACAAGAGTATTGCCTGTTGATGAATACCCTTTTGAACTGACATCAGTAACCGTACCTGAAAGAAGTTCTCCGTTAGATGTTATTTTCACCTGAGCATTCTGTCCTGCATAAAAATTACAAGCATCGGCATCATTGAATGTAACAGTCAATATTAAACTTGAATCATCATAAACATCAGCAATTTTTGTTCCCGAATTAACAGATGCGCCGCTTTTTACATAAAGATTTTTAACAACACCGCCAATATCGGATGTAACTGTCAACTTATTGTAATTATCAAGAGCCTTTTGATAATCCATCTGTGAGCGCTGATGGGAAATATCCGCATTTTCAATGGAATTCTGTGCATCGGACGAATCAATTTCATACAAAATATCGCCCTCATTAACCACATCTCCCTGCTCAAATTCTGCACTCAGGACATTTCCTGAAACAAGTGCAGTGATGGAATATTGGTCCTTAAACATAACCACCGCTGACCCAGTGATAGAAGATGTAATATCCTGCCTTACCACCGTTCCTTCTGTCCATGAAATTACAGGGCCTTTTTTATTATTGCCTGATATTATTAAGGTTACAATAAGTACAATCAAAGCGACTAAAGATACAATTATAAGTATTTTTTTCTTTTTTGAATAGTTTTTAAATTTTTGAGGAAGTTCCTTTGCTGTAGAAAAAAATTTTTTAATGAAATTTTTCATTTTATCTTTCCTTTCTCAGATTTGCGGCTTGCCGCATAAGTTTTTATAAACATTTATATCTTACGCT
>JAZNCI010000010.1:0-7947 GCA_045587485.1 Clostridia bacterium | reverse complement strand
GTTTATTAACAGCTACAACTGAAGTGTTTTCCGATTTCCACTCAATCTTATCCTTGGAGTTCTCGGGAGTTGTATAAGCACGAAGCTGGAAAGTATCACCTTTTTTTACAGAAATGTCGTTCTTTCCACCGCCCTTAACGCCAACTACTATTTCGGTAATGTCGGATTCCACTATATCTACAACATTTCCCTGTTCATCGGTATATGTCCCGCTGCTTTCCACAATAACACCTACATGAACAAAGCTATCGTCTGTTCTGCCGCTGATAACCGTCACGCCGCTCTTTTTTGCAGTGACAGTTCCGTCTTGGGAAACTGTAGCGATAGCTTCATCACCACTCTCCCATCTAATATTTTCAACATTGCTCTGTTCAAGTTCTATTGTATGCTGCTTGCCAACACTCAATTTCAAGCTGGCCTCTTTTGCCGAAAGTCCTGCCTTTTCCTTAGCACAGGAACAAAATGCCACACACATTGCAAATATAATGCCTAAAGCGAGTAATCTTTTTTTCATATCTGATTCTCCTTACGTGAACATTTTAATCTATAATTATATTGTACCTCTTTTTTGAAGATTTTTCAACTGTTTTATGATAATTTTTATTTTTTTTACAAAGTAGAGTGCTGAGTCTAACTCTACGTTCACTCATACACAGCATGAATATAATTTTATGCGTATCAATTTTGCATAAGTCCGTATAAGCTTAAAAAGACGGTATGAGCATCCTATGGGATACACATACCGTCTTTTTTACTTCAGTTTTTCATTCTGAAAATTGCTTTTGTAATACCTGTGAGGAATCTGGGAAGTTTCATAACAACAACTTTCATTTTTCCGTTTCCTTTCTACATTCTCATCAGCGTGCAGCCCAAAATTATCACGAGGGCCCCTTCTATAACGGCAAGAAGCCACACCGGAAGCACCAGCGCCGTAAAAATCCCTGCTATGTATGCAAGGGTACATATTCCGCACGGCCGACAATAATTTTTCTTTTTCAAACGGGCACCCCCTTTCAATACTATAGTACGAAAGGGGGTGTGTTTTTGTTACTGGGAACGGAGATGTGAAAAGCTCCACCTGACTTCCCATTAATCAAACAGACTGACCTGGGCACTTTGCGGAATACCCTTGAAGCATCCGAAGCTTTTGAAAAGCTCAATATGCGTTTCACTGACGCTTGTACGCTGTTTAAAATCATCAATGGAGAAAAACCGTCCGTTTTCCCTTGCATCGGCAATAGACTGTGCCGCCTTGTCACCAAGACCTGCAATACTGTTCAGCGCGGGAAGAATTTTTCCTCCTATATTAAGATACCTTGTAGGATGAGACATATATATGTCGACAGGAAGAAATTCAATGCCGCGGGCATACATTTCATTCACAACCTCCATAATTGTAAGGGTTGCCTTGTCACGGGCAGAGGGGTTTTCCATCTGTTGAAGATCACGCATTTTAACAAGGAGGTTTTCTCTGCCTGTAGCCATTGTTTCATAGTCAAAAGTGTCGGCTCGCACTGTGTAATACGACTGATAGAACGCAACCGGATAATGCACCTTAAAATAAGCAACTCTGAGCGACATCGTTACATACGCCGCCGCGTGGGCTCTGGGGAACATATACTGAATTTTGTTACAGGATTCGATGTACCACTCGGGAACATTATGCTCGCGCATTTCTGCCTCATCTTCAGGAGTAAGCTTTTTACCCTTACGCACCTGCTCCATAATTTTAAAGGCACGCTCCGGAGCAAGCCCTCTGTTTATGAGATAAATCATAATATCGTCACGACAACAGATGGCATTTCTGAGGGTGCAAGTTCCGTTCTGAACAAGAAGCTGTGCATTGTTTGTCCACACGTCTGTGCCGTGAGAAAGTCCAGATATACGGATTAATTCTCCAAGAGAGGTAGGCTTTGTATCCACAAGCATCTGCCTTACAAACTTTGTACCGAACTCCGGCACGGCAAAGGTACCTGTTTCACTGCCTATATCCTCAGGTGTTACGCCGAGAGCCTCTGTATTAAGGAAAAGACTCATTACTGCTTTGTCATCAAGAGGAACCTGTGTAGGATCAACGCCTGTAAGATCCTGAAGCATTCTTATCATTGTCGGATCATCGTGACCGAGAATGTCAAGCTTTAAAAGATTTTCGTCAATACTGTGGTAGTCAAAATGAGTTGTTATTATGCCGCTTTCCTTCTTTTCCGCAGGATGCTGAATAGGGGTAAATTCGTGAATATCGTGACCTTTTGGCAGGACTATAACGCCGCCTGGGTGCTGACCTGTAGTGGTTTTAACATTCATTACCCCCTGCTTAAGCCGCTCAATTTCTGCATTATGAAGATTGATACCTTTTTGTTCAAAATATTTTTTTACATATCCGTAAGCGGTTTTTTCCGCCACGGTACTCACTGTTCCTGCACGGAAAACATAACCCTCGCCAAAAATTTCTTCAGTATATTTATGTGCACTCGCCTGATTTTCACCGGAGAAGTTAAGGTCGATATCAGGCTGCTTATCGCCCTTGAAGCCAAGAAATGTTTCGAAGGGGATGTTGTGTCCGTCTTTCACATACGAAGTTGTGCACTCAGGACAGTTTCTGTCAGGCATATCGTGACCGGAGTCATAGCGTTCATCGTATACGAATTCTGTGTGTTTACATTTTGGGCACCGGTAATGGGGCGGCAGACTGTTAACCTCCGTAATCTGAGCACAATATGCAAGGAACGACGAGCCTACACTGCCTCGTGAACCAACGACATAGCCTTCTTCCCGGGAATGCTTAACAAGAAGTCTTGCTATATTGTACAGGTCTGCATAGCCGTTGCCGATAACGCTTTTAACCTCCTTTTGAACTCTTTCTTCAACTTCCTTGGGGAGAGGATTGCCGTAAAGACTTTCCGCCGTTTCACGGGCGATACGTTCTATATCCTCGGCACTTCCTTCAATTTTCGGCGGGAAGTTACCCTTGGGAACAGGACGTATGTTTTCAATCATATCTGCAATCTTATTTGTATTTGTAACTACTATCTCATAAGCCTTTTCGGGAGAAAGATAACTAAATTCGTCAAGCATCTCCTGCGTAGTTCTGAAATAAAGGGGCGCCTGCATATCGGCATCGTCATACCCCTGGCCTGCCTGAAGTATTCTCCTGAAAATTTCGTCACGCCTACGCAGGAAATGAACGTCACCCGTTGCAACAACTATCTTTCCCATCCGGTCTGCAAGGTCAATTATTTTGCGGTTAAGGTCACAAAGTCCCTCTCTGTCGCTGACAGTGCCGTTGCGCACAAGATAGTCATTGTTTCCTATAGGCTGTACCTCAAGATAATCGTAATAGGAAGCTATTCTTTCAAGCTCACTGTCATCTGCGCCGTCAAGAACAGCACGGAAAAGCTCGCCCGCCTCGCAGGCTGAGCCAAGAATAAGCCCCTCACGGTGCGAGTCAAGAACATCTCTCGGAATCAAAGGCCGACGGTAGAAGTGCTCAAGATTTGACGCACTGATAAGCTTATACAGATTTTTAAGACCGGTAAGATTCTGTGCAAAAATAATTATGTGATATCTTTTTGTATCTCTTGCAAGAGGTGCACCCGCTTCAATAAGGTAGCCCTCACATCCGTAAAGAACTTTTATGGTTTCATCCGCCGTATGAAACGCCTCGGGAAATGCCTGAACGCATCCGTGGTCAGTTATGGCAACTGCTGGATGACCGTACTTCATCGCCTGTTTTACAAGGTCCTTTGCACTGACAACGGCATCCATGGCAGAGGATTTGGTGTGAGCATGAAGCTCTACACGCTTAATCTCGGCATCGTCTTTCTCTTTCGGCATTGAGTAGGGAATAATATCCCTCGCCATTACGGTAAGTTCGTGAGAGAAGCTGTCCATTTCCGCTTTTCCGCGCACCGCAACCGTGCCTTCTTTTTTCAGTGCTGCTTTAACTTCATCGGTTGCAGCAATGGGGACAAAGCATTTTACAGTAAGTGAACCTGTGTAGTCAGTTATGTAAAATGAAACTATGGTCTTTTTAATTTTCGGAATTTCCTTGCAGTCGATACAGAAAATATCCCCGCAAATCATACAATTCCCCGAATAATTGTCAATATCCTTGATATCCGTAATATCGTTTGCTACAAAAGGCTTTCCAATCAATGCACCTTCTGCCGCAACAGACACTATCTTCTGCGGTGTGGAAGACGTTTTCGGAGCTAAGACCGGTTCAAGCTTTGTTTCTATGGCCATTTCATCACAGTCAAATATCACGTCTTCTTCTATGTCAAAATTTTTCTTCAATGAGTCTGATAATTTTTTATCAATACCACTCTCCTCAAGAAGCTCTTCGTTACCGTGGCGGAGAGTAATTTTCAACTTGTTATCGCATTTGTTTACATAGCAACAGTCAAAAATAGCCTTGTAAAACGGTTCTTCGTTACCGAGCTTTTCAATACAGAACTTTGCACATTCGCAAACATCTGCATCCTCCATATTAAAAGATATATTGAGGTCAAACAGTTCAAGGCTATACTCCTTTTTAACAGATTCACGAAATTTATTTATAACTTCATCTTTTACAACGGCATCAAGCACAACCTCTGCCGATATGGTACGTGCCCTTGCATCGGCACTGATTTTCGTTACAACCGCGTCACATAGCTCTTCGGGACAATATGCATTTGGAAATGTATTTTTTAATGTGTAATTAGACATCACATATCCTCTATTTCTCTGAATAATTCATCTGCGGCATTTTCAATGGGAACCTTGCGAAGCTTCTCCCCTCTTTTGAAAAGAAGCGCTTCCCCTATTCCGCAAGCCATACCCACATCGGCTTCTCTTGCTTCACCGGGGCCGTTTACTGCGCAGCCCATTACTGCAACTGTAATATTTTTATTCACAGAGGCAAGCCTTCTGTTTACTTCATCGGCCAGCGGTATCATATCTACTCTGCATCTGCCGCAGGTGGGACAGCTTACAAGCCTTGCTCCGCCCCGAAGCCCTAAAGATTTCAGAATTTCTATACCTGCCGTAATCTCCTTTTCGGGCTGAGCCGTAAGAGATACGCGGAGTGTATCGCCTATTCCTTGAAGCAAAAGCGCACCTATGCCTATACTGTTTTTAACTATTCCACCATATTCTGTCCCTGCTTCTGTAACTCCGATGTGCAGGGGATAATCAATTATATCCGCAATTTTCAAATAAGCCTCGTACATAGTTACAATATCACTGGATTTAAGAGAAAGTGCAATATCATAAAACCCACAATCCTCAAGAAGCTTTATATGACCGAGGGCACTTTCACAAAGAGCTTCCGGTGTAGGAGAGCCGTATTTTTCAAGAAGCTCTTTTTCAAGAGAGCCTCCATTAACGCCTATTCTAATAGGTATACTTCTGCTTCCGCACGCGTCAACAACCGCCTTTACTCTGTCAGAGGAGCCGATGTTTCCCGGATTAATACGAATTTTGTCGGCACCGCCTTTTGCACATTCTATCGCCAGGCGATAGTCAAAGTGAATATCTGCCACCAAAGGAACAGATACCTGCTTCTTTATCTCACAAAACGCCTTTGCTGCATCCATATCAAGAACAGCAAGACGGACAATATCACACCCGGCGGACTGCAGACGGTTTATCTGCGCTACAGTTGATGATATATCTTTTGTGTCTGTATTACACATAGACTGCACCGAAATATCGGCGACGCCTCCTATTTTAATATTTCCTACAGTGATTTGTCTTGACTTACGTCTTTTCATTTTTCTCACCCTTTAAGCTTCAATACGTTTATTTTATCACAAAATAGATTTTGGGTAAAGAGTAAATTCAGAAAAAAACACGATGGCTATGTGAACCCATCCCTGTCAAGTAGACAGTGTAAATAACAAAAATTTTATGATATGCATCCCACATTTTTTGTGGGGTGTATATTTTTATGCTGCCATTAACTCGTGATACTCCATCGGCGATAAACAACCGAGTTTTTCTTGATAACGGTTGTTATTGTAGTAATAGATATACTTTTCAATAGCTTCTTTAAGTTCTTCGTAAGTGCTGAATTTATTCAAATAGTACATCTCTGTTTTGAGAATACCCCAAAAGCCTTCCATTGGTCCGTTATCAATACATTTACCGACTCTTGACATGCTCTGTATCATATGTGCCTGCTGAAGTTTATGCTTAAATGCAGGACTTGTGTATTGAAAGCCTCTGTCGCTGTGAAACAGAGGCGTTGCACCGGGATTCTCTGCTATTGCAATATCAAAGGTTTCAAAAACAAGCTCGTTGTTGTTTTTGTGCCCTAATACAAAAGATACAATTCTTCTGTCACACAAATCAAGAATAGCACTTAAATATGCCTTTTCAGCCATGCCATATTTAAATTCAGTTACATCTGTAAGCCATTTCTGATTGATTTGAGTTGCACTAAAATCTCTATTTAAAATATTTTCAGCAGCTTGCTCCTTTGGAGAACGGATAGTACATGAATTACTTTTTCTCCTGATTACAGAGTACAATCCTAAAGCCCGCATAATTCGTCTTATCTTTTTGTGGCTATAATTTGTTTCATATTTTCGGTTAATATGTATTTTCATCATCTTGCTACCATAAACACCGTTACTGTCGTTGTACATATCTATTATTTGCTCTGCAAGTTGTTCATTTGCTATCTGTCTATCACTTGGCTTCCGATTAATCCATTTGTAATATGCCGCTCTGGAAACTTTTAATTTATCACACAGATAGGCTATTGAATATGATTTTTCTTCATTCAATTCTTTAATGACAATGAATTTAAATTCAAATCTTACTCCGCTTAACGATACCTCCTTTCCACCTCTTTCAATTTTTTTATGACATCAATCTCCATTTGAAGCTCTTGGTTTTTTGCTGCAAGCATTTTGTTTTCAGCCTTTAATCTGTCAAGTTCTGTTAACTCATTTTCAGGCTTTGCTTTTCCGCGTCTGTCAAGCAATCCGTCAACACCTTTTTCCTCATATTTGCGAACCCAGAGATATATTTGTTGATATGAAATATTGAATTTGTCCATTGTCAATCCATAGTTTTTACCATTTGCAATACAAAATTGAACTATTTCAACTCGTTCTTCAAATGTTGTTTTTCTCGCTTTAGTCATAGGTTTTCTTCCTCCTAAACCGGTAGTTTTTAATTCCTTATGACTATCATTATACACCTTTATCCAATTTCTGAAAATAGAGTTTGAAGAAATTTTATATTTCTTACATATATCACGCAAAGAAATTTGATTGGAAAGATACTCCTGTACCGCAAGCATCTTTATATTTTTACTCCAATGTTTATTAGTGTTTGAAGGTAATAACCCTTCTTCACCTTGGGAACGATATATTTGAACCCAACGTTCAAAATTTTTTCGATTTATGCCGAAACGTTCAGATATTGTCTTTAAACTTCCTTCGTTATGTTCATATGCTTCTACTGCCGCAATTTTTACCTCATACGGCGTCTTTGATTTTCTTCCCACAGAAAAACCCCCTTAGAATAGTCTTGAAATGTTTTTGTTATTTCAAGTGTCTACTCTAAGGGGATTATATCAATGCCATCGTGTTTTAAGGGTTTTTATTTTACAATGTAAATTGCCTTTGCAATATTGTTTGTATGATCTGTTGCAAATACGATGATTTCACTTGAGTCTTGTTCAGAAATACTGATGTTGTCATATTTAAACTCGTTAGGTTCAACAATAAGATTACCATCTTCGTCAATTCTGTAAACATTAGTGCTTGAAGTAAGTTTGAATGTGAAGAGTTTTCCGCTTTCCTGTTTCTGGGCTTCAGTATAACCAATGCCCATCGCCTTCGTTGCGCTGAACTGTGTTGTTCCGATAATATCACACGCCTCAAGATATCTGATTCTAAGGTCACTCACGTTTTGTGTATATGCTCTGTAATACATATAGTCTCCGTCGGG
>JAZNCI010000009.1:0-5131 GCA_045587485.1 Clostridia bacterium | reverse complement strand
ATCGCTGATGATATTATTTCAGGTAATTTTGATAATGTGAAAGGCCTTCTAACAAGGTATGCTACCCAAAATGAAGATTTCTTCAAAAGGCTTGACGAATACCGGGAAAACTTCTTGCAGGACACGGGGCCGTTTTCTGTGTTGATTTACAACAAAGAGACACAGGCGGAACAATGGTTATCGCTTCCGGCAAAGCCTGAACGCTTTGAAAAGCTCCTTAATGATATTGGGCTTTCAAAAGATGCCTCGCCTGAACAATATGCCGTTTCAGGTTATGTTATTTCATACGGTGATTTGGCTGATTATATCGCAACCGGTGAAAATGTTGACGAACTCAACTATCTTGCGTACCTACTTAAAAATCTCAATTCCGAAGAAA
Organism: Clostridia bacterium; assembly: GCA_045587485.1. Taxonomy (GTDB): domain Bacteria; phylum Bacillota; class Clostridia; order Monoglobales; family Monoglobaceae; genus SIG440. Next base: position 4,752 of record JAZNCI010000009.1, on the reverse strand, counting down.
TGAAAATCTTTCTTTCTGCTATGGAGGACGAAACCGATATACATTCCATTGAAAACCTTATAAATCTTGCTCAAAATACCGATTGTTATACTTTGGTTGATAATATGTATGATTGGGACGATTACGGTAAATATGTTATGGAGGAAAACGGAATTGATTTAAGATTACTCTATGATATTGAGGACTACATCAATTTTGAACAGTACGGAAAAGACAAGGCAGAGGAACGAAAGGCTATTATGGTTGATAGTGCCGTTTTGGAGAAAGAACAGGGGCCATATACAACCTACTACGACGGAAACACAGCACAAATTCCTGACTTCTGCAGAATAACACCTATTGAGAATGACGACAGCTTTATTGATGATAAGATTAAGCGCAGTATGGAGCTTGCAAATTCACTTGATAGGTTTTTTGTTGCTCACGATATGGACTATGCCGCAAAATATCCTGACGGAGCTATGGCAATGAAATTGTCGGAAAGCCTTTATAACGGACGCACCGATTATATCAAGGATATGCTTACGGATTTAGGACAGACAGATGATGATGTTCTTCCTCTTGAACTCAAAGAGTATGAGGAAAAATATATCCCTGTTAAGTATTTCATTTATCAGCTTAAATCGGGTGATGATACAAGAGATTTCCGTTTTGAAAGTTTGGAACGGCTGCATAGCAAAGGAGAATTTGCAGACAAAAACAATTATGACTTGATTTATTCTGCAGCATATATGCCGTCTGATACATTGGAAAAACTTTTCCAGAGATTTAATATAGATATTCCGCAGGATTTCAAAGGACATAGTTTGAGTGTATCGGATATTGTGGTTATTTCCGGCAAAGGTGAAGAAAAGGCGTATTACTGTGATAGTGTGGGATTTAAGGAAGTGCCTGAATTTCTTGATTATATCAGAATCAGGAGCGCTGTAATAAGTAATTACGAGGGATATACTGCTCTTGTGGGAACTGATGATAAAGTGTACTTGGGTGCAAATGAAAATTATCACTATATGTTTGACGCGCCTTCATACTATGATAATTCAGATAAATCCGTTATTCACATATCGGATAATCACAAGATGTATTCGTTCCTGTATGGCGACGGTTGGGTAGTTTCTCAACAGCAAATGCTTGAAAACGGAGCTTTTACTACGGAAAATTATGCAGAATTTGCAGAACTGAAAACAGGTGTATTATCAAGGCTCAAATGCAAAAAAGAAATTACTTTTGCAGGAGAGCCTTTTAACTATCTTGCAAATGCAGAAAAGCACACGGAGCAGAATTTCAATCAGATTGACGGGTTAATAAACAACGAGCCGCCGAAGCCGTCTATCCGGGAACAGATAAAAAATTCTCCCAAAGAGCATGGCGAGAAAAAGGAGCCTACAAAAGCACCTCATAAATCGGAGCCGGAGCTATGAGCAGAATAATATTGCTTTCCCCGAAGCAAAGCAGACGTACAAATGCACTTGTTCGCAAGCTCTGTTGCAACTACGACGGCGGCCATTGTATTTTGCTTGACGACGGCGATCCGTGCGTATGCCCCCAGCTTATAACATACTCACATATTATCTGCAAATGGTTTAAGGTTGCCGTACTGCCTGTTGATAAAGATTTGCATATTGAACTAATGAAGCCACCGAACACAAAACTGTGTTCTATATGTGGCAGATATTATATCCCAAACAGTAATAGGTCAAAGTATTGTTCCGATTGCAGAAAAGTCATTACAAGACGGCAAGCAGCGGAACGAAAACAAAAACAGCGTCTTATGTCACGGAATAAAGGCAATTTATTCCCTTAAAATAAGGGTTTTTAAGGCGAAAACTCATAGGGGTAATACTCTTTATCCAAAAACCTTAAAAACTGCCCTCTAATGCGTGACATAAATTATATAAAAATACCGTGATACAGTTGCTAAAATCAAGCAGCATGTATCACGGTTCTTTTTTTGTTTGTTGACTACCTACAAGAAAGATGATATAATAAATTCACTATGTAGGTATGGAGTGTTGAGTATGAAAATTGAAAACGGTGTTTTTACAGGAACATTTGATGAACTGCTTGAATATGTTTTTTCAAAGTATGGTGATGAAATTATAAAAGCTATGAATGAAGAAACTGAACGGCGTATAGCAGATGTTGAGCTTCCTCCCGATTGGGAAGAACGCTCAAAGGTTGTTTGGGAAAGAATATGTGAAACAATTAAAAAAATGGAACAGGAAAACGCCTGATACCGTTTTCCTGTTCCATTTGGATATTAGAAATGCAAGTATTATTCTGCCGAAGATTTTATCATTTGGAGTATGATAGTCTTTTTATCTTCCGGCAATTTCACCCAGCTTTCAAAAAGCTCTTTTAATTCGGGTGTGAGTTCTATAAAATCGTTATCTGCAAAGAACTGTGATAGGGTTAAACCAAAAGCCTTGCACACGGCTTCTAATGTAACAATGTTAGGGATTGTATTTCGTTTATATAAATTTGATACTGTTCCTTGTGCTAACCCAGCTTCTTTTGCAATACGATAGTCAGACCAGCCATATTTGCTTTGCAAATCTCTTAATCGTTTCAAAACATCCATACTGTAACACCGCCTTGCAACTTGATTTTTCTATTACCTACATTCTGTAAATATTATACCTCTTAATTGAGGTGTTGCGAAAGATACAAGATGTGAAGAACTCGGCTACAAAGTAGGAGGTAAAAATGTTAAGGAAACGACTATGCAGCATTGTCCTTTTGTTGTCAATGGTATTTATGTTCACAGCTTGCGGAACAGATACCATTAACACAGCAGATTTAACCGAGCCACAGGATAGTGTGGTAACGGATTTAGCTTCTGCAGAAAAGGACACGGATATTCAGGAGGAACCAGAAACCCCTGTTGAGCTTGACGAAAATTCAAGTTTTGAGGTACATTATCTTGATGTAGGACAGGCAGATGCAGCTCTTGTCTTATGTGATGATAAAACAATGCTTATTGACGGTGGCAATCCGAGCGATAGCAGTTTAATAGCAGCGTATTTGAAGAAACACAGTATTTCTCATTTAGATTATGTTATCTGCTCGCATGCACACGACGACCACGTGGGAGGGTTACCCGGTGCATTGTCAGTTGCAACAGCAGGTGCGGTATATGCTCCAAAGACGGAAAATGATATAAAGTCATATCAGAGCTTTAAGAGTAAGACACAGGCGCAAGGGCTGACAATTCAAAATCCTGTTCCGGGAAGCAGTATTAAATTTGGAAGCAGTACAGTTGATTTTTTAGGGCCGATAACAGAAAATTCAAGCGACCTTAATAATACCTCGATTGTTCTTAAAATAACTTATGGCGAAACCTCGTTCCTGTTCACAGGAGACGCAGAACGTGAAGAAGAACAAGACATATTGGCTAAAAATTATGACTTGTCTGCTACTGTATTAAAGGTCGGACATCACGGCAGCGAAAATTCCACCTCGTATGTTTTTCTCCGTGAGATAATGCCTGAATATGCAATTATTTCCGTTGGCGATAATAACTACGGACACCCCACAGAAGAAGCATTAAGCCGTCTGCGTGACGCTGATGTAAAAGTGTACCGAACAGACCTTCAAGGCGATATTATAGTTAAGAGCAACGGAAAGAAAGTAACTGTTGCACCCTCAAAAAATGCAAACATAGAAACCAATACTACAGTTAAGCAAAAAGAGGACACGCCCCCGGCTGTTGTCGGGGTTCCTGTTCCGCAAGAGCAAAAGCAGGAACCGGCACAATCACAGGAAGCGACACACTCATATATAGCAAACAGCAATACAGGCAAATTACATTATGCAGGCTGTTACAGTGTTGACAGAATGAAAGAAAGTAACAAAGTATATATGACATGCACACGGAGCGAAGCGCTGGCGCGTGGTTATAGTCCTTGTAAAAATTGCAACCCATAGACATAAAAATTCCCTTGTGTCTTGAACAGACACAAGGGATATTTTTTTATACTCTTTTATCTTGCAGCAACAAATCTAACAGCGGTTAAAGGAATATAGTACAAGGCTACAAGCAGTCTCCACATTAGAATTATTCCTCCGATAGCTCCACCAATAAAGAAGCTGAATATAAGTGTTGCAAGCATACCATTTAAGCCGAACAGTGGGAACACTATCAATCTTGTTATGCCGAAAGGTATTCCGCAGAGTATGAACAGCTTTACATAGTCAACCGTTCCGGCGGAGTCGGTGCAGATATTGATAAACATTGAGTAAAGGAATATTGCGAATAATATAGGAATTATTGTTTTGATTATAAAGTCCTTTGTTATCTGTAATTTAGTCATTCGGTTTGCCTCCTTGCCTGTGCTTCAAGTAATAACTTTCTTGCTCTGTTAAAGTATGCGTTGTCTATTGACGGAATATCCCAATAGCAAAAGTCGCCTTGCATATCCTCTAATGTGAATGTTGGCTCTACCCATTGTAAGATTTTGATGTAGGATTGCTTTCTTGCTTCTTCATAGGTCAGAGTTCCGTCCTCGACACCCTTAATTAAATCTGCTATGACAATCTGCATTTGTGCCTCTGCTTCTTTGTAAAAGTCGGGACGCAGGTACATATCCCTTTGCTGATGAATTGCGTTTCGCGCGATTGCCATTAAATCACCATATCCATATCCTTGTGCTTGCCCTGAAACTATTGCCTCCCAAACAAGCCTTTTTGCTTTTCCGTTTGCCTCTCCATATCCTAAACCATTTTCAACCTCGCAGAGTATAGGGCTGATTA
>JAZNCI010000008.1:0-2269 GCA_045587485.1 Clostridia bacterium | reverse complement strand
AAAAATGCACGCAATACATTTCTCCACAGCTTACTGTCCGGGGACTTCTTTTCTATATAGCTTGAATAGTCCTGATTGGTGAAATCCATATACTTTCCTCCATCTTAATTTTTTACTAGTATTGGCAATTTAATAGATTATATGCACAAAAAAATAACGCTTGTAAAAGCGTTATTTTTAAGTATTAATTTCTGCAATAAAGTTCATTTAAACGGCGGAATTCTTGCTTGTCAATTGAATTAACCTGTTCTTGTGTCACGCGGTAACGCCAGTTATTTTCGGCTCTGCCGGGATAATTAAGCCGTGTATCCGAGCCGTATTTGAGCAAATCCTGAATTGTGAATATAACCACCCCTGCCGCACTTTGCCATATTGTGCGTTGCATTGCAGATAGACCCCTTGTCCAGTCGGCATCGGTATATCCGCAGTATTCAAGCATATTACGGCGATTTTCCTCATCAAGCTCCCACAGATAGCCAAGCAGAGTGTTGTTATCGTGAGTTCCGGCATAAGCAATACAGTTGTTTTTGTAATTGTGGGGCATATGAGTTGACTCACCGCCAAAAAATCCAAACTGAAAAACCCTCATTCCGGGAAAACCGCTATCCTCCACAAGCTGTTCAACCTCTTTGGTAATATGCCCCAAATCCTCAGCAATAATTAATTTATCTCCCGCAAGCTCTTTGATTTTTGCAATCAGGTCCATACCGGGCGCCTTTATCCATTCACCGTTTTTGGCGGTTTTTTCATCAGCAGGAACCGACCAATACGACTCAAATGCACGGAAATGGTCAATCCTTAGGCCATCAAAAATTCTCAGCATAAAGGCTATGCGGTCAAGCCACCAACGGTATCCATCCTCACTCATTTTGTCCCAGTTGTATAGGGGATTGCCCCACAACTGACCGTCTTCTGAAAAATAGTCGGGGGGAACGCCTGCAACGGATGTGGGTATGCCACGTTTATCAAGCAGAAATTGTTCCTTGTTTGCCCATACATCTGCACTGTCGGGTGATACGTAAAAGGGAATATCACCGATAATTTCGATACCTTTATTATTGGCATATGTCTTTATATCCTTCCATTGAGCAAAAAACTCATACTGAATAAACTGCCACATAAATATAATGTCAGCATCACAATTTTCATTTTGCCAATCCTGAAACTGAACATTGCCGTTTGCAGTCTTTAGCGCCATAAATCGACAAAAGCTTTCTATGTACGGATTTTCTGAAACAAATTGTTTTATTTCATCTATGTTTTCAACTCGTTTTGAAGCCTTTAAAAGCAACGGCAAACGCTCTGCCGAAAGCCTTTCAAACTCACACAGGTAGGGTGATTTTTGCTTTGCCTCATCAAGCTCCGCATTGGTAATCAAGCCCTTTTCACAAAGAATTTCAAGGTCAATAAAATACGGATTGCCCGCAAAGGTGGAGTAGGATTTATATGGGGAATTATATTCATCAACCGGACAAAAGGGCAAAACCTGCCAGTAGGAAAAACCGCAGTCTGCCAGAAAGTCAATAAATTCCTTTGCAGACTTACCAAAGCTGCCGCAGGAATATTCGCCCGGCAACGATGAAATGTGCATAAGCACACCGCTTTTTCTTTTCATATACTACCTCTCTGCTAATATAAAATCTGTCTTTATTTTTATAAACAGGCTTCCCCTTGAAGGGAAGGTGTTACTATATCATATTATTAAAGTATTCAAGCGATACCTGCAGCTGCTTTTTCAAAATTTCCTGCCAGAGTCTTTTAGGAATCTCTCCACTGCCTCTTGAAACCTTAGTCCTTTTTAAATTTCCGTTATCATCAAATTTGCGAAAATAATAATGGTCTGTATCCTTATATAACTCCCATCCGTCGCTTTCACAAAATCTCTTTAGTTCTTTCCAGCTTGGCACAAAATACACTCCCTAATCTTTTTAACATCATCAAGAATCAACGCCTTAAAAACATAAGGAATGTGCGATTTTCTGTTTGGTGCAGATGACCACAAATTGAATTCGTTATAAAACTCAGTTGCATAATCATAAATTGCTGCCGCAAGCAAATCTTTTGCCTCATCTTCTGTTGGTGCGTTTTCAACCAAATCAATTTCATTAAGAGAAAGAGTTATACTACCGTCTTCCTCAACAAATCTTACTGCCGTGAAATTATACGCAACCAATATATCCTCAAAAAAACTAATATTTGATAACAACATATAATCCCGAGTGCGCTTTATAAACTGTGGACGTGTTCTTATAACAGTATCCGCAACCTC
>JAZNCI010000007.1:0-6004 GCA_045587485.1 Clostridia bacterium | reverse complement strand
AAGTTCAAATGCAACTGGAGCAGACAGTTTCCATGTTTCTCCGTTATCTTCGCTGCAGTCTGTCCAGGATTCCCAACGGTCGCACAAATCCTCAGTTGAGCCGGGAGCAAGAAGTGTACCGTTTGAAAGCCTTATCATCTGATTTTTAACGGGTCCTCTTCCGCCGATGTCACCCGGGACAAGTTCCTTCGGTTCTGTCCATGTTTTGCCACCGTCAAAAGATACCGTTTTCATTGAGTACCAATGACCTTCATCAATACCGCTTTTGTAAATCAGCGTAAGAACACCGTTCTCAGCAAAAAGAGTCGGGTTCCAGTCCGCCTCGCCATCATCCGGAGTTACGGGTACCGGCGTGCTCCATTCTCCGTTACGCTCAGCAAACCATATACGCACATTCGGATTCTTTTCTTTGATACCGCCGAACCAGGCGGCTGTGGGTTTACCGTCGCAGATAGCAACTGTGGCTGCATGACATTCTCCAGTTTCTTCGTTGATACCTTCGGTTGCAAGGTATTCCTGATATAAAAGTTCTGCCTTAATCATTTGAATCATCTCCTCGTCAGAAAGTAATAAATAGTATAAAGCCCAAAAACGAAGTATCCTTATTTTGGGCTTTAACTTGTTATCAACAGCCGTGAAGCTCTTTATAAATACGGATAACCTCCTGTAGGTCCTCCTCTGTGTCTACGCTGACAGCTTTGTAATGAGCCGGTGCGGGAACGATTTTGATTTTATATCCGTGTTCAAGAACCTTAAGCTGTTCGAGGGACTCTGCCTCTGAAAGAGGAGTGGGAGCAAGCTTGGTATATGTATTAAGAAAATCGTGTGTATATGCATAAATGCCGATATGCTCAAAATATCTTGCTTCTTCCTCGTGACGGGGATACGGAATAGGTGAACGTGAGAAATAAATTGCATTTCCGTTTACATCGCTGACAACCTTGACTACGGTGTTGTTGAGAATATAGTTTTCATCCCCCGTAATTTCCAGGCTACCTGTTGCCATAACGCAGTCCGGACTGTTAATCAGTGCAGAACCGATATCATCAATTATTTCGGGAGGAACGAGAGGCTCATCACCCTGAATATTGATAACATAATCACAGTCGTAATTGCTTGCAGCCTCTGCAACTCTGTCCGATCCTGTGGGATGGTTGACACTTGTCATAACAGCTTCGCCACCGAAAGCGATAACAGCATCATAAACACGCTGATCATCAGTTGCAACAACAACCTTACTGAGTACCTTTGACTTGCTTGCATTTTCATAAACATGCTGGATCATAGGCTTTCCGCATATATCCTTAAGAGGCTTGCCCGGAAGACGGGAAGAACCGTAGCGGGCAGGTATAACACCTAAAACTTTAGCGCTCATATCAAAATCTCCTTTAATTAAAAATTGTATTTTTCACGGATAGCGTTTCTCATCTTGTTGAGAGAGAACGGCTTGATTTCATCGCAGATGCGCTCACGCATCTCTTTGCCTTCATCGGTATTCTGCGGAGCAGAGGTGAATTCAAGAGTTACACCGAGCTCTTTACAGATGCGGTCAACAAAAATCGACCAAAGCTCACCGATATCGCCGATAACGGGAATGCTGTTTTCAAGGCGTGTAAATGCTGACATTTCCATACGGAACGGGATCTTTGTGAGCTTTGTCTTTGGAAGACCTTCATTGATTGCTTTCTGTATAAGCTCGCTCTGCTTGTTGAGATCCCATGAACGCTTAAGGTTTTCATCAAGGTCAAAACGGATGAGAGTCTTATCCTTGAGGCTGTATGTAGGAAGACCATTCATTGAAGCCCATATACCGTGACCTGTGTATGTTTCAAAGGGACCGTCGTGGATTTCTTGAGTAAGAGCGACAGCAGATTCAATAATGACATCAGCCTCAGAAAGCATTTTGGCAATACGCTTGCAACGTTGACTTACGGGAATACTGTCTGATATGCAAAGACCGACCTGACCACCGCCGATGAGCTGGGGAACACTGACAAGGACAGGAACACCCTTGATTGCACCCGCACCGATCATTGTGTTCGGGTCAGCGCCGAGACCTGCAACATACTCAAAGCTTTCTCCGAGTGTTTGTGCAGCAACCATAATTTCTGTTGAAACCGTTTCATTGAAATAACCGACAGGATAAGCCATATTGCCTGCTGCCTTTATGATAACCTTACCCTCTGCCTGTTCGCAGACGGAAACAAGCTCTTCGTCAAGAGGAAGCTCCGAACGAATTCGTGCCCATTCCTCCTCGCTGAGCTGTGTAAGCTCGTAAATATTGCCGCGGCAACGGATGTTTTCGGGACATTTGTCGCCGAGAATATCCGCATCGAAGCGTTTTACTCTGTCAAGGGTGCCGCCCATTTCGTGGGAAATTACTGCAGAACTTGTTGTTACGCCGTCAATAAGACCTGCGTGAATAAGAGCAGCAATAAGTGTTGTAACACCTTCGTGAAGATTCGGACCGCTTCCTATAACAGCTGCAACCTTACCGCCGCGTTTTTTTACTTCTATAACCTTTTCAATCGCTGTGTTTAAAAATTCCTTTGTTTCATCAGGGAGTGCCTGATAAAGCTGTTCAACCAAAGCAGGTGATGCCATAGTATATTCTCCTGTTCATAAATACTTAAACATTAATTTTTTTGCCGAAGCAAGCATCGTCGTAGTCTATAGACAAAAGTGTAAAATTGTATTTTCTGTAGAAGCCCATCGCTCTTTCGTTTCTCGGTCCGCAGGTAAGACAGACTCCGCAGACCCCTTTTTTTGCCAAATGGTCACACAGAGTGTCAATGAGCTTACCGCCCAGCCCCAGTCTCTGATACTCGGGAAGAATATTAATATGAAAATGGGCAGGGTATTCTTCCTTGAATCTTTCGGGAACATTATATGCTGTCGATGCCCACTCGTATCTGTCATCTCCGTAACTGTCCGAGCGAGGAAGATATTCACTGTCGAAGATCTTTTTGAATCTGTCAAAGTTTTCTGCACAGATTATATAACCTACCACTTTGTCTTTATCTTCAAGCACAAAGCAGTTCTCAGGTTCATGCTCAATGTAATAATCGCAGAATGTGTTATGATAAAACAGTCCGGTCAAATAATTCGGCACTTCCTCGGGCCCTTCACTGTTATCGCACACGAAATGCATATCAGCACGGTCCTTTTCCTCATATTTTCTGATAGATACCATTATATATCACCACCCTCAATCCGGTTTACAGGAATAGATTATCATAATGAATTAAAAAAAGCAACAAATTACTTGAAATTTTTTTGAAATAAGTGTATAGTTAAGATATACAGTTTTTGGGAGTAATTGCTATGAAATTTAAGGATAGTTTGACAAAAAAATCAGTAAAATCCTTGATAAATTTAATTATTTCAACTATGCCGAAGAGGTATTTTACAACACAGGAACGCTCGGATGAATTTATGCTTACGGGAGACAAAAAATTCCGTTCCGTACCCGGTAAAAATTGGACTGTCGGTTTCGGTAAAAAAGCATACACCCCTGATGATTATAACCATAAGACATATTATATTGCCGGCTATGATTCTGATAATCCCGTAAAAGGGGTACTTGATGACCTGTATGCAAGAGCAGTTTATCTTGATGATAATACAGGTGACGGCGGTGTGATTTTTTGTGCACTTGATTGTGTCGGAATCAGCAGAAAGGATATAAATGACATAAGAAAGCTTGCTGTTGAAAGCGGAAGGCTCGAAAAGGTTAAATCAATCAACATTTCTTCAACTCATACGCACGCAGGAATCGATACTCAGGGGCTTTGGGGTAAAAAGATCTATAAAAGCGGTAAAGACAAAGCTTTTATGGATAAACTCAAAGAATCCGCGGTTCAGGCTGTCATAACAGCTTTTGAGAACAGAAAAGACGGGAAGCTTTATTATGGTTTCGCTCCTGTTGAAGATATGCAGGCTGATGTCAGAACTCCCGTAACCTATGACAAAAACCTGACAAAAATCCGCTTCTCTCCGTATGACAAATCCGGTGACATTTTCATAGTTAATTTTGCTTCTCACGCAGAGCTGCTCGGAACAACATCGCTTGTCAGTGCCGATTTCCCCGCATATCTTATCAGGGAAATTGAGGACAATGTTCCGAATGCTGATGCTGTTTTTTTCAACGGTGCCGTAGGCGGTATGATTTCTGCTAAGGAAATAAAAAAGGTCTACAGAGATTCTATCGACTGTGAAGCCTATATGAAGGACTTCGGAAGACAATTGGGCAAAGCAGTTCTTTCAATCCGAAATGAAACAGAGCTGAAGCCGATTCTTAATATAAGATCCAAGGGTGTTATTATTCCGGGTGAAAATACTGTGCTGATTCTTGCAAGATATCTTAAGGTTCTCAATAACGATATCGGACGAACCGAAAAAAGGAGCAGTGCTTGTATTTATTCGGAAGTCGGATATATGGAATTGGGTGATAAGGATGTTGCTGTTTTTCTTGTTCCCGGCGAGCTTTTTCCCGAGCTCTATAACGGTGAATTCCTGACAGAAAAGGACAGTGCAAACCACAGAAGGGCAAGCTATAAAACGGTCCTTTCCGAAATGACAGAGTGCAAGCACAAATTTGTTGTCGGGCTTTGCAACGATGAGTTGGGCTACATTCTTGCTGAAAATGATTTTCTGCTTAATGAGACCCTGCCATATATCAACAAGGCTACTGATGATATGGACAGAGACCACTACGAAGAAACTAACTCAACCGGACCTGAGACAGGCAGAATTATTCTTGAAGAAACTGAAAAGCTGATCAGATCGGTTTACAATTGATTATAAGGAGATGTCAACAATGAAAAAGCGTTCCCGTTCTTTTATCGCAATTCTTCTTGTATTTACTATGTTTTTTTCTGTAAACTCAATAACTGCTTTCGCAAGCGGTGAACAGGACAATAATCCCATTTACTTTGTTTCAAATATGCTCGGAGGCTTTATTGACAGCTTGATCAGACTGTTGGGTGTTCTTACTCCCACGCCTGACTACCCGACGGTTGAAGAATACTTTGCTTCAGACAGTGAAAATTTCTATAAAGGAACTGAAAGCTTTATTGACAATGCTGCAGACGGAGCAAAATGGTCTCTCGGCTTCGGCAAGGAAAGCATTGTTCCCGACAATCTTCGTGACGGAAGCAAAAAATACTACACCGGCGGATATTTTACCCAGAAGGTGAACGGTGTGTTCGACGATCAGAAGGCTGTTGCAATTGCCCTCAACGACGGTTCGGGCAGAGGCACAACAATCTTTGCTTCAATCGACGGTATCGGTGTTGCCAATGCAGATGTCCGCGCTATAAGAAGTGCTGTAGAGCAAAAGCTCAAAGAAAAGGAAGTTGACAGCGATATCAATGCCATCAATATCAACGCTACACACTGCCATACGGTTATTGATACTCAGGGTATAGGTCTTGACCTGTTGCCTAAAATCTTTCTCAGTTTCTTCGGCGGAGCAGGCAGGTCAATGGATACTGAGTTTCTTGAGGTTATGATTGACCGTGCATCCGATGCGATTGTTGAAGCATATACGAATATCGAAACCGGTTCGCTCTATTATTTCGAAACAGCAGGTATGGGCAAGGATGACGAGCACGGTCTGTATGCCGATGATGAATACCCGTATCTTGTCAACAAGAGATACTATACCGAGGGCTATCAGCACAAATTTGCTTGCTTCAAATTTGTTCCCGACAACAAGACTTCAGCAGCAACAATCTTTACCAATATCGGCGCACACCCAACAATTGTTGATGAAGAAACAAATCTTCTTTCTGCAGACTTTCCTGCATTTATGGAAGAAAAAATCAACGGTGCCGGTATGAATTTTATGTTTATTCAGGGTGCACAAGCACCTGTTTCTGTTAACAAATGGGCAGATGTTCCGGCGTCAACCATTGGTGAGGTTGATGAAAAAGTCGCTGTCAATCCTACTGCAGAAGATTATAAGACAGCCATCCTCTACGGCTATGAATACGCAAGACTT
>JAZNCI010000006.1:0-4150 GCA_045587485.1 Clostridia bacterium | reverse complement strand
ATTGGTTCCTCCGTTCATGGTTCTTTAGCAATTCCATTTTAACGGATTTCTTCCAATTATGCTCTACTTTTTTTGTTTTTTCTTTCTATTTTTTTCGTAGGCTCCTTGGTTTAACCCCAACATTTATTATAGAGCCTTTTATTAAAAAATAACGTATATACTTGACACAAAAATAATTATTTGTTATAATACGTAAGCAGTAAAATTTTGAAAGCATTTTTTTAATACTATTGAGATGTGGCGCAGCTGGTAGCGCGCTTGCTTTGGGAGCGTGCCTAGCACAAATTGCAGTGATTTTAAGGAAGTCCCGAAAAGCCTTTAACGGTGCGGACTTTCGGCACTTTATAAAAACGCAAAGCGACGTGGAATTTGAGTTTGACCACAGTTTGTCCCACTTCCACGCAAAAATCTGAAAATTTAATATCAAATCGGGGTGTGGCGCAGTTGATAGCGCGGGTGATTTGGGTTCATCAGGCCGCGGGTTTGAGTCCCGCCACTCCGACCAAAAACGGGACTGTCTAACTTTTGATAGACAGTCCCGTTTTTATCATTTCAAGTCAGCGATTATTCCATCGGGCAAGATTTTGTCGAATTTAGAAGCAATTCGTGATCCTTTTTGCCGTTCAAGTAAGATTCTATAACCTTGATCAATCTTTTCGTTCGGGAAAAAATTTTCCATACTAAGCAATTCTCCGTCACCAAGCATTCTTTTGGCTAAGTCAATATCAACTCTGACTACACAAGCAATGCTTTTATCAAAATCATAACTCTCTTCTTTTCCTCTAACAACCCATCCATGCTGTGCGCAAGGTCTTAAAAAATTCGAAGGTAACGCCTTTCTTAAGTCGACTGTATAAGAGTTTTCAGCTATATAAAGGCCGTTTACTTGTGGCACATTGGTATCCGCAACAAACAAGAACAAAAATAGATGATCGGTATTTTGCATATGACTTATGTAATCGTTTTTTTCTTTTATCTCCGTGCATTGACGCTCCCAATCTCTTATCATTCGTTTATACTTCGCGGCGATATTTCTTTCTACTAGTACACTGAAAGGAATATCACCTTTTATAGCACACTCTTGAAGCTCTTCGATTCTCGTTTCATCGAGACTTACCTCTGTTATCTCAGGCTTTTTGGGAAAGCTTATAGTTTTTACAAAATCGCTTTCTTCTACATATTCATTATCTTTTTCGCCTTGCATGCTGTTATCACGTATGTGATATGTTTTTTCAGTTTCATCCCATTGATATAATCCAAACCATAAAGCAGTCCAATGATTGTCCACAAAGTCAACGCAATATGTTTTGGCACCATAATGCTGAAACGCTGCTTCAGTAACAATTCTCTGGTATAATCCCCAACCATCAACATCACTGTTTCTAAGTCCTAAAAATTTTCTAAAAGCATCATCTTTTATAGCCGCGTTGATCGCCTTTTTTAATTTCTTATCATTCGAAGATTTCTTAATGATATCATGATTTATGCTTGGAATTACATGAGGATGGAGTTTGCACTGACCACGATATAAAACTGTTCCATTTCCGGAATTTATATGTTTAACATATCCAACTAATTGATTCAACGAATGCATACTAGGAACATCATAAACAGGAATTTCCGAGTCTCCCCATGTGCCAACAAAAACCGCCCTTTGCAGATCTGCTGCTTTTGGATATACAACCATTTTCATTCTCCCGTTATTTTAATTAGCTTTTCTTTGTTTACTGCGGGTCAAATTTGTTATCGGTTTTAACGCATCAGTCTTTCTCCCATCTATTTGCATCTGTCCATCGAAATCTCGGAGTTGTCTCCTTTCTATCGCACCCCGAATAGCAACCGTCTCTTCCCCAAATATTACACACTTCGTGAGTTTTTCCATCAATAGGATATACTGCATGATGAATACATCCTTGACAGTATTCTGTTTCTATTATTCCGTCTACATTATTGTGAAATGTATCCACAACTGCTTCTCCTTCCTTATTGTCGTCTGCATCAGAGAGAGGCGTATAGTCTGTGATTTCATCACTGTCATTTGCTTGAGCCGCCAGATATGCAACGCCAGCTACAGCAGCCACCGCTCCTACAACCTTGCCTGCTGTAATGAGCCATTGCTTTGCTTTTTCAAGACGAGCTTGTCTGCAATCCGCACAAAGAGTCGCATCTGGGTTAGGTAGCACCTTTCCGCAGTCTGAGCAAACACCTTTTATATTGTTGAACGTGGTATCGTTCTCGTATCCACAATTACGACAAATGTGTTTTACTGATTTTTTATTAAAACCTTCTTGGTTGTTGAGGTAAGCTTCACACTCATCGCAAAACCAAAAGACACAGTCGTTCAGAAAATACTGTTCAGAAAAATGATAACCACAATCCTCGCAAGTCCACAACGACTTCTTTTTATTGAAGGTCATTTTACCGTTTTTACAGGCAGGGCAGAACATCCACTTCTTAATTTTTCGGATATACGCATAGGTGAGAGTCTCAACTATATTCTTATGTGTTTTGGTTTTCACTTTCTTCATCGACTGCGCCTCCTTCATTGCTACTGTCAGTTAACTCTCCGCTAAAAGCAGTATATATTTTTTCGCCCATCTCATCGTGGACTTTTTTCTCAGAGATTTTCTTCTTGACAAATTTTACCCCTTTCGGGACAAGGTACAAAACGCCACATACGCCAAGAGTGATGACGCTACCTTTTGCTAAACCAATTTTTTTGCCCTTAGCAAGACCAGTCTTTTCACCTTCGGTCAATGCGTAGTTAAAAATGTTTTTTACGCCTTCTAACATGTTTCCATCTCCGATGGATTTAAGAGGCTTTGTTACATCAGGTGCTGCTGCGGATGCTGTTTTCAGCAGTTCTCCAATTTGATTTCCCTTGTTACTCATTCTTTGTCCTCCATTTCAACAGACAGACTATCAATCAGTCTTTGGAATTCGATTATTTGTAATTGGTCGGCTTCAATCTGCTTTTGAAACTGGCGAATAGTATCTTCCTTTGCATTGATGCCCTCAGTACGCTTTTGGATTTCACCACGAAGAAACTTGATAATATCAACATCTGAAATTCGTGCTTTTTTCAGTTGTTCGACATCAATAATTTTTTGAGTGAGCAAACCTCCAATTAACGCTGTTGAAATAAGTGCCGTGCTTGCTATTGATGCATATTTCGGCGAAGATTTCAAAAAAGTATGCAGAGCAGATTCGTATATTATGTGTCCACCTTTTTTTGACTCGATTGTCGCATCCAACTTTTTATCACGAATCCATCTACGAACCGTTTCCGGATTCGTATTTAAGAGATCCGCTATTTCTTTAACGCTATAGGTCTTCAAAATCTCACCGCCTTTTCAACTAAATAATACAACATTTTTGAAGCTTTGTCAATACATTTGTAGTGTTATTTTAATTTAATACTACACAAAGAGGGCGCCTTAGTCGGCGCCCTCTTTTCGTTTTGCCTTTTCCTCTGCGATCTCCGCTTTCTTTTGGGCGATCATCTCGGCGAGTTTGGCCTCGCACTGCTCGCGTGTTTCGGCGTAGACGTTGAACTTCTTTCGTTTGCCGTTTGGGAGTCTTGGATAGAAGCTTCCTTCCCAGAGGTTGTCGTTAATCTGATACAGGCATCCGATGCCGGATTTGCGTATCTTTCTCGGCACCGGCTCGGGATGGGGCTCTGTGGGCGCACACGTGGCGTTTACGGGCGGTTTCGCCGTCTCCTCGGGCGTTTCCTCCACCGCAGGCATCTGCGCGTTTGTGCCGCCGATTTTGCGGTCAATGCTCACCGCCGCCTGCATCTGCATCGTGTCGGTCATATGGCTGTAGATGTCGAGCGTAGTGGATATCAAATATCCTCACACATTGGTCCGTCAAGATACTTTTTCTCGGGCGGGGGTGTTTTATCTATCAGTTTATAATAGATGTGAATTTCTCTTGGCTCCTTGCTATACTTGCCGGGGCACTTATCAACCGTAACAAACTCTATGAGCTCCATACACATTTCTCTTGTCAGAGTGGGAACCTGCATATAGCTTTTCAACCTACGGACGAACTCATTAACGTCGGCAATTTCTTTGCTTTTGTTAGCCTGTCGTGCCTCGATCTCAGATCGTTCGGTCAGCAGCTCGTTTTTTTCGTCCTGATACTT
>JAZNCI010000005.1:0-71093 GCA_045587485.1 Clostridia bacterium | reverse complement strand
ACTTCGTATGCGAGTTCAACGCCTGCGGCAGCGATCTCAGCATCAGCAGTTTCAACGACTACCTTCTTAACGAACTTGGGTTCCTTGATTTCGCCTACGAGAGGAATCATGATTTCGGGCTTAACGTTCCAATCGGGATGAGCCTTCTTCACGTTGATAGCAGCAGGGATAACAGCGCTGGTCTGCATTGCAGCGATTTCGGGGTAGGTAACAGCAAGACGGCATCCGCGGTGACCCATCATGGGGTTAAACTCATGGAGGGAGGAGATGAGAGCCTTGATGTCTTCAACAGTCTTGCCCTGAGCGTCAGCAAGAGTCTTGATGTCTTCTTCTTCAGTAGGAACAAACTCGTGAAGCGGGGGGTCAAGGAAACGGATGCAAACAGGAGTGCCTTCGAGAGCTTCGTAGAGAGCTTCAAAGTCAGACTGCTGCATGGGAAGGATCTTAGCAAGAGCAACTTCTCTTTCTTCAACGGTGGTGGAGCAGATCATTTCGCGGAATGCGTCGATTCTGCCTTCGCCGAAGAACATGTGCTCGGTACGGCAGAGACCGATACCTTCAGCACCGAGTTCGCGAGCTTTCTTCGCATCGGTGGGGTTGTCCGCATTGGTGCGAACTTTGAGCTTTCTGTACTTGTCAGCCCAAGCCATGATTCTGCCGAATTCGCCTGCGATTTCAGCATCAACTGTGGGGATAATACCGTCATAGATGTTACCTGTTGAACCGTCGATTGAAATGTAATCGCCTTCAACAAATGTTTTGCCTGCAAGAGTGAACTTCTTGTTTTCTTCGTCCATATTGATATCGCCGCAGCCTGATACGCAGCAAGTACCCATACCACGAGCAACAACGGCTGCGTGTGATGTCATACCGCCACGAACTGTCAGGATACCCTGTGATGCCTTCATACCTGTGATATCTTCAGGTGATGTTTCAAGACGAACAAGAACAACCTTTTCGCCTCTTGCGTTCCAGCTTTCAGCATCTTCTGCAGTAAATACTATTTTGCCGCAAGCAGCACCGGGAGATGCACCAAGACCTCTGCCCATAGGTGTTGCAGCTTTGAGAGCCTTTACGTCAAACTGAGGATGGAGAAGTGTGTCAAGGTTTCTGGGGTCGATCATAGCAACTGCCTGCTTTTCATCAATCATACCCTCGTCAACCAAATCACAAGCAATCTTAAGAGCAGCCTTTGCTGTTCTCTTACCATTTCTTGTCTGGAGCATATAGAGCTTTTCGTTTTCTATTGTGAATTCCATATCCTGCATATCACGATAGTGGTCTTCAAGGATTTTGCAAACCTTGTTGAATTCGTCAAATGCAGCGGGGAACTTTTCAGCCATTTCAGCGATAGGCATAGGTGTACGAACACCAGCAACAACGTCTTCGCCCTGTGCGTTAACAAGGAATTCACCCATAAGGCCCTTGTCACCAGTAGCTGGGTCACGTGTGAAGGCAACACCTGTACCGCAGTTGTCACCCATATTACCGAATGCCATCATCTGTACGTTAACAGCAGTACCCCAAGAATAAGGGATATCGTTGTCACGACGGTAAACGTTTGCTCTGGGGTTGTCCCATGAACGGAACACTGCCTCAACCGCACCCATAAGCTGTTCCTTAGGATCGGTGGGGAAGTCTTTACCAATCTTGTTCTTATATTCAGCCTTGAACTGGCTTGCAAGAACCTTAAGGTCTTCGGCTGTAAGCTCGATATCCTGAGTTACACCCTTTGCTTCCTTCATTTCGTCGATAAGCTGTTCAAAGTACTTCTTACCAACTTCCATAACTACGTCAGAATACATCTGAATAAATCTTCTGTAGCAGTCCCAAGCCCAACGGGGATTGCCTGACTTCTGGGACATAGCCTCAACAACATCTTCGTTAAGACCAAGGTTGAGGATTGTATCCATCATACCAGGCATTGATGCTCTTGCGCCACTGCGAACTGATACGAGAAGGGGATTTTCCTTATCGCCGAACTTCTTGCCGCAAATAGCTTCCATCTTGGTGATGTTTTCCATAATTTCAGCCTGAATTTCTGCGTTGATTTTTCTGCCATCTTCATAGTATTGAGTACAAGCCTCGGTTGATACTGTGAAGCCCTGAGAAACAGGGAGACCAATTTTTGTCATTTCAGCAAGGTTTGCGCCTTTACCGCCGAGAAGCTCTCTCATTGAAGCGTCGCCTTCGCTGAAAAGATAAACGAATTTTTTGCTCATTATCAAAAATTCCTCCTATAAAATATATATTAATTAATTTATTACTTGATTGGAGTCACTTTCCCTTGTCTTAGTTCCCGAAAAAACCTTTTCAGGATTTCGGAACATTCCTCCGCCATAATTCCACCCATCACATTGGGGTGGTGGCACAGCTTGTCCATAGATGGGATTTGTGCGATTGATTTAACCGCACCGCCTTTTTCGTCGTCTGCTCCGAAATAGAGGTTTTTTATCCTTGCCTGAACAATTGCACCGCTGCACATAATACAGGGCTCAAGAGTGACATAAAGGTCGCATTGGTGGAGCCGCCAGCCGCCAAGTGCTCTGCAGGCGGCGTCAATAGCAAGGAGTTCTGCGTGGTAGAGGGCACATTTTCCTGTTTCGCGAAGGTTGTGTGCGCGGGCGATGATTTCGCCATCTTTCACAACAACTGCACCGATTGGGGTTTCGCCTAAAGAGTATGCCTTTTCTGCCTCACGCAGGGCTTGTGACATAAAATAATTTTTATCCATAATAATAAACTCTTTATAACGTGCAAAAGGGCACAAAAATCCACGATCAAGTTCCGTTTTGCAAAAAACAGAAGATCGAAGGTTGGAATTTTGCCCGTGCATATTTTAGATTAATCTTACTGGATGTATTGTTTGAGCTCGTCAACCAGAGCGTCGCATTCGTCACTGTGAACTTCGATAGTGATGGGCTTGCTGAGGTCAAGGCTGAATATACCCATAATTGACTTTGCATCAACAACGTATCTGCCCGATGTGAGGTCGATATCAAAATCGTATTTTGTAACAGCGTTAACAAAGTTCTTTACATCGTTTGTTGAGTTTAAAAGTATATCAAATTTTTTCATATTCTCACCCCCTGTAAATATTTTCTTCTATATTATATAATTTTTTCTTGCAATAGTCAATAAAAAAGTGTATAATTTTATAACAAATTTGTATTAAAATTCTGTGGCAAAACGATGAATTTTCAATAAAAAGGCGAAGTGGATGGTAAAAATATGACAGTTAAATTTATTACAATGGGTTGCAAAACCAACTTTTATGAAAGTCAGGCGATGGCTGAGCTTTTTCGCAGAAGGGGCTTTGAGATTACCGACGGGCAGACAGCCGATGTGTTTGTGATAAACACCTGTGCGGTGACTTCAATCGGGGCGCAAAAGTCAAGGCAAAGAATAAGCAGTGCCAAACGCAAAAATCCCAATGCGGTTATTGCGGTGGTGGGTTGCTTGGCACAGACCGACCTTGAATCTGTAAAGAAAATCGGGGTTGACATTGTTGTGGGCAATGACGGCAAGGAAAGTCTGCCCCAACTTGTTGAGGATGCGTTAAAGGGAAAAAAGACTGTTGCCTGCGGCGACATTATGAAGGTACGGGAGTTTGAGGAGCTGTGTCCCGTGTCCTTCCAGAGCAGAATAAGGGCAAATGTAAAAATTGAGGACGGCTGTGACAACTTTTGTGCTTACTGCATTATTCCTTATGCAAGAGGGCCTGTACGTTCACGGGCAATGGATAAAATTCTGGAGGAGGTTACTCTGCTTGCCCAAAACGGATACACAGAAATTGTGTTGACTGGTATTCATATTGGTTCATATGGCAAGGATTTAAAAAACGGCACAGGCCTTGTTGATGTAATCGAGGCGGTTTGCTCGGTTGGGGGGATAGAGCGTGTGCGTCTTGGCTCGGTGGAGCCACCTGCTATTACAGAAGAATTTGTTGAGAGAATTTCGGGGCTTTCAAAGCTTTGTCCTCATTTTCATTTGTCACTCCAGAGCGGTTGCACCGAAACCTTGATGCGAATGAAACGCAGATATACTGCCGATGAGTACAGAGCGGCGGTTAACCTTTTGCGGAATAAAATAAAGGATGTTTCAATCACCACAGATGTTATTGTGGGTTTTCCCGGAGAAACAGACGAGGAATTTGAAAAATCTTTTGAGTTCTGCAAAGGTATCGGGTTTATGCAGATGCATATATTTAAGTATTCTGTTCGCAAGGGTACGGCAGCAGCAGCCTTTGACAATCAAATCCCCGAGCCTGTCAAGGAGGAACGGAGTCAGAGGATGCTGACACTCAGCGACAGAATGAAGGAGAAATTCTATAATTCCTTTAAGGGCAGAGAGTTGGAGGTTCTTGCCGAGCAGAAAACCCGTGACGGAAGGTATCACGCAACTGCGGCAAACTATATGGAGTTTCTTATCGAAAGCGATGAGGATATTACGGGGAAATTGGTAAAACACCTGATAAAATAAAGGTCAATAGCATCAATAATACAAGCACGAGGGTGGATATGCCACTTTTGTGCTTTTTGTTTTTTAACTGAAAGGCGGCATAACTTGCAGAGTATACTGCGCTCCACAAAACTGCAAGTGTAAAGATTGATTTTAAAATATTCGGCATATCGTCACTTCCTTAAATAAAGTTAATGTTTATATCGAATTTGGCATTTTTGTAGAAATTGTCCCAATTAAAGGCGTTCCATTCATCCCAAGTGGCAAAATTTTTGCGAATACAGTTGCGGAGCTGCATTATATCGGCCGATTTTTCTTTTGAAAGGTCGTTGAAATAGTCGCCAATACGTCGTCTCAGCACAGAGCTGGCATAGGAATAAAGCGCCTCTTCGGTGCGGTAGCCCTCTGGCAGAGCACCGCCCAAAAATTCTGCCTGCAGACTTTGGGTAACGGTTATTTGCTTTGAGGAGGTGTTGATTTTGTAGTGGGCCCTTTCGGGAATTACAAGGCGAAAGCTCATTGTTACCGAGGGGTTGTGTTCATCTTTTACCGTGATGGTACAGTTTTCGATGCTTCGGGTAAGAATGTTATAAATCATTGCACTGTCGCCATCCATAGCAGAGCTCAGCTTGCCGTTTTTGAATAATGCCATTCCGTAAAGCACCGAATGGTCAGAGGTGACAGAGGAGTTGTGCACGCCTATCCATTCGGGCACAGAACTGTCGGCGGGAATTTCTGCAGTGTTTGAACCGCTGACGGCAATGGGCAATGCGGTGTCGCTCTTTTCGGCGGTTATTTCATCAACAAAATCGTGAAGGCGTTTGGTGGGTGCGTAAAGATTGTTTGACCGCAGGGACATCAGCTCGTAGTATTTTGAGGTGTTTGCCTCAAGCTCAGGATTAACACTTTCAAGATAGCCTGATGCACTCTCTGCTGCAACGGCAATGGCGGTGTGGGGACGTATCTCGCGTTCGCGAAGGAGTAGCTGGGAATGGTTCTCAAGGGCATCCTCGTCTACCTTTGCCGAGAAGACTATCAGCTTTAGATGCGACATATCAATGTTTTTTGACATAAAGTTGTTTATCATATTCTTTGCCACATAAAAATCAGGAGCACCGATTGTCAGATTGCGAACAGTAGAATTCTTGCCCTCGCTATCCTTGCTTTGCTCCGATGAGCCTTGGGGTTGTTCGCCGCCTTCGCCCTCCTTTGAGATTGCTAAGGGTGACGAAAATTGAAAGGTGTAAGAGTATTCCGAGTTATTGCCTTTGTCGATGCCAAGTGCCACTATATATGCAGTTTCGTCGATTTCCTGATTATCATAACAGCCCGAAAGGAAAAGGGGCAAAAGCAGAAGAAAAAGGAGAGCAACTTTATTTTTCATATTTCACAGCCTCCTTTGTTGTTTTTAACAGAGCAGGAAAAATCAGCACAATGACAAGGGCGGCTGCCGAGTATAAAAGGATTGAAAATATGTTATCCATGCCCTTAATGCTTAAAAAGAATAAGGCGGCACCGAGAGGAAATATAGCGGCGGGCTTTGAAGTTACTGCAAAGGTGTCCTCTAAGATTTTTGTTATCAGGCACAGATTAAGACAGAGCGAAAGCATACCCCAAAGAGCCGAAACCAAAAGAACAACAGCATCAATCCGCTGAAAAAATCTGCCGTAGTAAACCTCCTTCATAAGCAGGTAGAGTGGAAGTTGCTCGTCCTTTGAAAGCGGATAGGGGATTTTTGCGGTAAAGGCAAAAACAACACAAAAGCACAATAAAACCCCAATAACACATCCGCAAAGAGTTGGAAGATGTGATTTATTTCTGATGCCTTGTGATTGGTCAATAAGAAAGATTAGCGATATGTCAGAGTAAAGCAAAATTCCGCCCAGACCCTTACCGAGAGTGTCGTTTAATCCGTTGCCAAGCAAAGGAAAGAGGTTTGTTGGGTTGCATTTCCATAAAACCGACAGAATAAGAAAAGAAACCACAGCAACAAAGATTGGGATAAAATAACGGCAAATCCTGAGCAGAGGTGATATTCCCTTCAAGGCGGCAATGCCTGAGGCAATGATAAAAAACAATGAAATAAACCACACGGGTGTGGCAGGAAAGGAGGTTGCTTTTGCAAACTGTGAAAATTCTGTCAGGGTGAATAATGCCGATATACACAGATATATAAGGGCTAAAACAGATATCGTATATTTCGCGAAAGCGGTTTTTGTGAAGCTGATAATTGAATTACCTTTAAGACGTGCTGATAAAAAAAAGACCGCTGCAATTACTAAAATTCCTGAAAGTAAAGTGGAGAGCGGTGCTCCCGTGCCCGAGGTTCGGCTGAAGACAACGGGCAGACTTGTGAATATGCGAAAGGATGTGAGAGATATGGCAAGACAGCATATTTCGCTATTTTGAAGCGGTGAGTTTTTCATTGGTTTTCTCCTTTCCATTTTCGGCTGATATGGGGTTGCTTGTGTTTGCTCTGGGGGTGCAGACCGTGGGGACGGATTTCACGCTTCCAGATTGGCTGAATTGCTATTCCGCCTTTGTTGCCCGAAAGGTAGGGTACACCAAAGGATGCTGTTGATGCAAGATAGATAAGTCCTGTAAATATTCCAAAGGCTATCCCCAAAAATCCGGCAACGGCACCAAGGAATATAAACACAAACTGCAAAACCGAAAGTGCTCTTGATATGGAGGCAGAGGGAGCGGCAAAGGCACCCAAAGCAGAAATTGAAACAATTATAATCAAAAGCGGGCTGGCGATATTTGCACTTACTGCCGACTGTCCCAAAATTAGGCCGCCAACAATACCAAGAGTCGAGCCGATTGGGTCGGGCACACGGATAGATGCCTCTTTTATCAGCTCAAAGGCGAGTATCATCATAACAAGCTCAAGCGTTATGGGAAAGGGCATCTGCCTGCGGCTTGACTCGATTGCAAAGATGAGGTCGGTTGGGATACTTTCGTGATGATAAAGAACGGTGCTTAAAAAGCAACCGGGCAGAAGCAGGGCAAGAGAACAGCCCAATACTCTGACAAACCTCATAAAGTTTGCCTCGGAGGTGCGAACATAATTGTCCTCGGCGGTTTCGGCAAGGTCGCGGGCGGTTGCAGGCAACACCAGAACAAATGGACTGCCCTGAACCATAATTACCACCTTGCCGTCGGAAAGCTGAGCCGCTGCACGGTCGGGGCGTTCGGTTTTAAGGAGCTGGGGCAGGGGAAAGACGGCGCTTTCTTCCATAAGCATTTCGATATCGGTTGAGGAAAAGATGTATTCCACCTCGATTTTTTTCAGCCTGTTGCGAGCTTCTGCCACAAGTGACTTGTTGGTAATGCCATTTATATACATAAGAGCACAGGGGGTCTTGCTTTTTGTGCCAACGGTTATGTTTTCGGCAATCAGGTTGGGGTCTTTAAGAATTTTGCGGACAAGCGCAATGTTAGGCATAACCGCCTCGCAGAACGCCTCCTGAGGTCCGGTGAGAACCGCCTCGGCAACAGGCCTCCCCACACTGCGGCTGCTCCAACCCTTTATGTCTGCAACAAAGGCACAGCTGCAGCCGTCAACAAAAACCGCACAGTTGCCAAATCCGACCGCCTCGATGATTGCACGCATATCTGTCTGCATTGTGTTAGGTGCCTGTGTCAGCAAATGCTGAAATATTGTGTCGGCAAGATTGCCGTGGATTTTGTCAATTCCCTGTTGCATCAGAGGTTTCATAATATCACGGTTTATATATTCCTTGTTTGAAAGCCCATCATAGAAGATAAGAAAGGCATCGGCAAAGTAATCAGCGAGCCGCACTTTGAATTTGCGTACGATAAGGTCAAAATTTTTACTTGTTTCAAAGGCATCCTCTATAAAGGAAAGATTTTCTGAAAGGCTTTGGCTGACCTTTCCTGTTTTATAGGTGTCGCTTGTTTTGTTCTGAATGTTGTTGTTGATGTAACTGTTTGTGCCGGGGTTGTTTTCTGTTGTTTCAGGAGCGGAAAGAATTCTTGCGGTGGGCTTGTCGGGGGCGGGAGAGTATATAAATAAATCCTTAATCTTCAAAATTTTCACCTCGCAGAAAGTATTCCCCGTATTTCAAATATTTATCGAAAAAATATTGACTTTTTAAAACTATATGATAGAATTTATGTGTGCATATATGTAGTTGTGCGCACATATGAATTATCGGAGAGTGAAAATCAGATGAGTGAAAAAAATGAAAGAACTGCTCCTGAACAAAAAAAGAAGCTATCCAAAGGAATAATTGCTCTGATTGGGGCAGTTTGCGGATTGGTGCTGATTTCAGTGGGATTTTTTGTATATTCGGTGACATATGATGGGGTTTATCCGCATATTGACGCGGCGGGTATTGACATAGGCGGCATGAGCCGTGATGATGTGCGCAGACGTTTGGATATTGAATATGAGAATGCGGCTGACAGAGTTGTTACATTTGTTTGCGGTGAAAAAAGTGCAGAAATCAGTTTGTCCGGCCTTGGTGCAGAGCTTGACAGCGAAAAGATTGCAGGGGATGCCTATGCCATAGGTCGCGAGGGCGGCATATTCAACAGGGGTACTGCTATGCTGACAGCGTTATTCCAAAAAACGGAGATACCGCCTTCGGCAAAGGCGGATATGGATGCCGTTGAAGATTTGATAGTTGGGCTTGCAGGGGAATTTGAAGTTCCTATGACTGAGACTACATATGAGATTGAGGGCAATAATTTAACGATTATCAAGGGCAATCACGGAAAGATGGTTGACAGGCAAAAGGTGGTTTGCCACATTGGTGATGCGTTGGTTAATCCACAAATCAATGAAATTGAGCTGAAAATTGAAAAGGCAGAACCGAAAACTGTTGATTTGGATTTGCTGTATAAGGAGCTGACTCAGCCTGTTACAAATGCAGAGTATGCCTTTAAGGACGGTGAGGTTGTGATTATTCCGTCAAAGGGCGGCATAACTGTTGAAAAGAGCGAGTTAAAAAAGGCTCTGGAATCGGATGAAAAGAGGTATACAATCGCCGTATCGGTGGATTTGCCCGAGGTTACGGCTGATGAGCTTGAAAAAAAGCTGTTCAGGGATGTTCTTGCGGCATATTCTTCAGACTTTTCGACAAGCTCGGAGGCACGTGCAAGCAACGTCAAGCTTACTGCGCAGCGCATTGACGGATATATACTTATGCCGGGAGATGTGTTTTCGTACGATAAAACCGTAGGCAGAAGAACCTCAGCAAACGGATATAAGGAGGCGGGAGTTTACATAGGCAACAAGGTTGAGTCGGGCATAGGCGGCGGAATTTGCCAGACCTCGTCGACCCTTTACTGTGCCGCACTGTATTCCAATCTTGAAATTGTACAGCGCACATCACATTCACTGCCTGTGGCGTATGTCCCTGCGGGAATGGATGCAACCATTGCTGAGGGCTATATAGACCTGAGGATTAAAAACAACACAGAATATCCGGTGAAAATTCAGGCAATCGTAAACGGCAGACAGCTTACCTGTAAGTTTCTGGGCGTTAAAGACCCTGATATGAAGGTTGAAATTGTGAATACTACAACTTCGACACTTGAGCCGGAAACAGAAGTAGTTGAAAATTCCGGTATGCCCATAGGCTATAAGAAAGTAATCAGCAAGGGTGCAAAGGGCTACAGAGTGGCGTCAAAACGAATTGTAAAGTCGGGTGGAAAAATTATTAAGGAAGAAAAGCTCACCGGCAGTGTTTACCGTGCGGCAAACACTGAGGTAGAGGTTAATCCTGCCGACAAGGGAAAGCCTCTTGATACGCTTAAGACTTATATTGAGGAGGAGTATAATGCCGAGCAGGAAAGACTGAAGGCAGAGGCGGAAAAGGGTGAAAACACCGATAGCGGAGAAATGAAGAACGTCATTGAAGAGGGGCCGGCAGATACTGTAGTGACAGAATCACAGGAAGAAGACGTTTCTTCAGACCAAATAAGTCTGGAAGAATAAATCGACACGTTCACGTGTAACAAGAACATACAGACAAATAAATACCACGTAAATAAACTGAACTGCACAAGCTTGTGCAATTCAGTTTATTTCATTTACGGGGATATGCAAACGACTAATAACTAGTGACTATGATTATTTATTCATAATAATTTTTCGTATCAGGTCGACCGGGATTACAAGCAGAGCAGGGATGATTGCTGTCAGCCATTCACGCGGGTTCAGGGGAGCGGTTCTCAGCACCTGGCCGCCAAAATATGTCATAACAATCTGCACGGTGCATATCAGCGCTATTATAAATAGAAATGGTTTGTTTAAAGATATGTGGTCAAGCAAATCAATACCTTCGCATCTGGCGTTAAAGGCATTAAGCACGCCTGCAAATACAAAAAAGTTAAAATATCCGGTGTAAAAATATATTTCACCTGCGTGCTGACGAAATGCACAATGCATATCAGGTGACAAAAAGAAGAACAGGCTTACCGCAAAAATAAAGAAACCGCTTGTGCAAATTGCACTCCATGCTTTTTTGTCAAGTATCTTTTCGTCACGTTGCTTTGGCAGGTCAAGCATATACCGCCTGAGTGCCGCCTCACCGCCAAAGGCTATGGCGGCAAGTGTATCCATCACCAGATTCACCCACAGCATCTGTGTGATGCCAAGTGGTTTTTCTATTCCTATAAGAGGCCCAATTACCGAAACAAGAACCGCTGCAATGTTTATCGTCATCTGACAGACGATGAATTTTTTTATACTTTTATATATTGTACGTCCGAAAAGCACTGCTGACCGAACAGACGAAAAGTTGTCGTCAAGAATGACAATATCTCCCGCAGCCTTTGCGACATCAGTGCCGCTGCCCATTGCAAACCCCACATCTGCACGGCGCAGGGCGGCAAGGTCGTTTACACCGTCACCGGTCATTCCCACAACAAGCCCCATTTCCTGAGCAATGCGCACAAGACGGCTTTTATCTGTGGGCAGTGCTCTGGCGAGCACCCGTATATCAAAGAGCTTTTGACTCACCTCGTCATCGCTCATTTTCTGCAAATCCTCTGATGTAAGAACCACATTTCTATGGCTGTCCATTATTCCTGATTCACGGGCGATGGCAACTGCGGTTTCCTTTTTGTCACCTGTTATCATTACGGTCTGGATGCCTGCACGCTTTACTTCGCTTACGGCGGCTTTAACATCGGGGCGCAGATCATCACGTATTGCCACAAGCCCCACAAGCGTTATATCTTTTGGCAGTTGTCCGTCGGTGTATTGTTTGGCTGTGCCCAATGCAATAATACGAATACACTTTTTTGCCATTGTGTCAATTATTTTATTTAGCTCAAGGGTTGTGCCAAGGGGCTGGTTTTTACCCAAATGGTCAAAGTACCTTGTGCAACGTGGCAGAATTTTTTCGGGTGCACCTTTCACCAGCACTCCCGAAAAATCTCCGCTGACCTTTGTCTGTGAGAATTTATTTTCGCTTGTAAACAGTGTTTCCTGTGTTTTTGAAAGTGAAATATCAGGCACGCCATCATCGCAGACAAATTCCAAAAGAGCCTTTTCAGTTGAGTTGCCTCCTACAGCTTTGCCTTGGGACATCTGTGCCGCACTGTTTCCCAAAACAGAAATCGCTGTCAGCCTTTTCAACTCTGTTGGAAGGGCTTTGTGTTCTTTGTATGCATTTCCTTCACCGTCAATAAAGTCAACAACAGTTAGCTTCCCTTTGGTGATGGTTCCCGTTTTGTCAGAAAAGAGTATGTTGATACTGCCTGCTGTTTCAATTCCAATCAGCTTTCGTACCAGAACATTGTTTTTCATCATTTTTTTCATATTCAGTGAGCATACAATGGCAATCATCAGCGGCAGCCCTTCGGGAACAGATACTACAATTACCGTAATTCCCATAATGACTGCATTTACAATGTCGGATATCACCTGGGATGTATCAAAAAAATATTCCATAATGCCGATGGCACTCCAGCCGTTATCAACAAAAAATCTTTGTATAAGATAAACAACCACAACCAATGCTGCACCCATATATCCAAAGCGGCTTATTCCTTTTGCAAGGTCGGACAGCTTTACCTGCAAGGGACTTTCTCTTTCGTCATCCCCCGATTCACGGTTAAGCTGACCGTAAACGGTTTTGTCACCCACCTGACTGACCTTCAGGATGCACTGCCCCGAGCATACAATTGCGCCCCGAAACAGGCTGTTTTTATCCCAAAAATCAATAAGACGTGTGCGATATGAAGGCTCGGTATCACATGCGGTTTTTTCAAGCTCTTTGTTTTCGCCGTTTAGTGCAGACTGGTCAACACGGATATTGCCAGAGAAAACATAACCATCAGCGGG
The DNA here is from genome assembly GCA_045587485.1 of Clostridia bacterium. GTDB lineage: Bacteria > Bacillota > Clostridia > Monoglobales > Monoglobaceae > SIG440. Next base: position 58,309 of record JAZNCI010000005.1, on the reverse strand, counting down.
GACGACATCTCCCGCTTGAAGCAAAACAAAATCGCCCTTTACAATGTCATCAATACAAACCTCCTGAAGATTTCCGTCACGGTAAACCTTGCACAAAAGCTTTGATGCCTCGCTTTGGATAGAACGAAAAGCTTCTTCGTTTTTATATTCCGAAAGGGCGCTGACCCAGGTGGCAATCATTACCGAAACAAATATGCCCACACATTCAAACCAGTCAACCTTGCCCAAAAAGGTAAAAACTATATTAATACCCAAAGCAATCAGCAATATGGTGATGATTGGGTCATCAAACTTTTCCCAGTATTTTTTCAGCAAAGTCGGCTTTTCCTTTTCGCTCAATCGGTTTGACCCGTTCTTGCGTCGGGAGCTTTCCACCTCCTGAGTGCTTAATCCTGCTGTTTTTGTCATAAATTTCACTCCTTTGTATCAACTGCTTGTACTTTAAAGATATTCGGACAAGACTGCAAATATGAGTGAATTGCATCTGTTTCAAGAAAAATATGGACAAATAAGAAAAAGTGTGATATAATAAATTTACCACACGAAATTGAATAGGTTGTAGGAGGTTTTTTGCTTTTGGCAAAAATGCGTGCTCTGCTTTAATATCCTACAATCTATTAAAGTTTCGTGTGGTAACGATTGAGCAACGCGTTTTTCATGCGTCGGCTCTGTCGGCGCATTTTTTAATGCGCTGAAAAGTTCCAAAGGTCGCTAAACAAACAGAAACAGAAAAACCGCTCTGCATATGCAGAGCGGGTTTGCCTGTTTGTATAAATATTACGGGAATAAAATCCGTTTTGGTGCCTTAAATTCCTGACTTGCACTGTCAAGGGGTGACATTGCCTTGATAGAGTTAGAATATTCGGTGGGTGTCATCCCGGTTGTTTTTTTGAATTGCAACGAAAAATAGTGAATGCTTGAATAGCCCAACAACTCTGAAATTTGCGATATATTGTAATTGTCTTCACGAATATATTTTTTTGCAAGTTCAATTTTAAGATGAATGAAATATTGAATGGGGCTGACATTGTAATTGTTCTTAAACAGACGGTTAATGCTCATCCGGTTAAGACCGCTGTATTTCATCAGGCGTTCGATTGTCATTGTTTCAGCGATATGGTCCATCATATAATTCTCAATAATATTAAGTGTGGAGCTTGAGCTGTTGACAATAAAACTGCGATGCTGTACCCCCGGAGAATTCTGACGTAGAAACAGTATAAGAAATTCGCAAAGATATTGCCGTATAAGCTGTTCGGCACCTACCATTACAGAATTTTTAGACTCAAGACTTGTGGTAAATATGTCGCCAAGCGGTGTGGAAAATGCGTTGGTATATTCGGATATGATTTTTGAAATCAGACTTTTGTGCTCCTGACCTGCTTTCATAACACGGTTACAAAAAAAGTTCATTGCCAAAGAGTTACACTCGAAACTGACAATAGCTACATTAGGCGCAGTTTTCCCGTTTGCACGGATGTTATGCCATTCGTTGGGTTTGTGGAATATAACGTGGCCTTGTGACAGAGTTATTTCACTATTGTCTGCCGAGATGGTGATTTCGCCCTTGTCCACATACACAAATTCCCAGAAATTGTGCTTTTCGCCGTAAAAACGGAAATCCTTTGAATATTCAAAATAATGAACAGAAAACAGCTTTTCAATCTCTATAATGGCATCAAGATTGTGCCCGGTATAATCTGACAATTGTATCACCTCTGCATTATTTGCATACTTATATTAAGAATAACAGAAAATTTTTATAAATGCAAGCAATTTGTGGCAATGAAATAAAACAAACTTTTATCATAAATAATAATAAAAATTTTTAAAGGAAAAAGGGAATTTATGGCGAATATTATAATGTACTATTTTGTCAGGAGATGTATACAAAATGGATAAAAAAACAACACTTGTAGTTATGGCGGCAGGAATGGGCAACAGGTTTGGGGGTCTCAAACAGATTGCGCCTGTTGGACCAAATGGTGAAATTATTCTTGATTTTTCGGTTTATGATGCTGTCAAAGCGGGCTTTGATAAAACTGTATTCATTATAAGGCGTGATATTGAAAAGGATTTTCGTGAAATAGCAGGCCGAAGAATTGAGAAAATGACCGATGTTGATTATGTATTTCAGGATATGGATTATCTTCCTGATGGTTTCTCTGTTCCCGAGGGCAGAAACAAGCCGTGGGGAACGGGTCACGCCGTGTTCTGTTGCGAAAGAACGGTTGATACACCGTTTGCACTTGTTAATGCTGATGATTATTATGGACAGAAATCATACAAAATTATCCACGATAACCTTGTCGCAAATGACGAAACCTGTATGGTTGGCTTCTCACTTGGGAACACAATTACCGAAAACGGAACAGTTTCGCGTGGTGTATGTGACGTTCAGGATGGAATTTTAAAGAGTGTTGTGGAGCACACTGATATTGACAAAAACAGCGGTATTCCGCTTGATACGATTGTGTCTATGAATATGTGGGGGCTTTTGCCTTCTGTATTTGAAAGTGTAAGAGAGGATTTTGTAAAATTCCTTGGCAACCTTTCCAATCCTATGAAGGAGGAATTTTATATTCCTTTCGTTATTGACAATATGATTCAGACCAAGGGCGAAAAGGTAAAGGTTCTTGAAACCGACGAAAAATGGTACGGTGTTACTTATAAAGAAGATAAGGCTACTGTTGTTGAAGCGATGAAAAAATTTGTAGAGGATGGGTATTACGATGGAATTTAGCTTAAAGGATGTTTGTGCACAGTTTAATGTTGAAACAAGCATTGAATGCTATGGAAATGGTCACATTAACGATACATACATTTGTGAAGCGGCACCCAGAGTTATTTTGCAGAGAATAAATATAAAGGTTTTTAAAAACCCCGACGAGGTTATGGAGAATATTTACAATGTAACCCAGCACCTTAAAAAGAAGATAGAAAAATTAGGAGGAAATCCTGACAGAGAAACTCTCAATGTTATTCATACAAAAGAAGGAAAGAACTATTACAAGCTGGATGATGAGAATTATTTCAGAATGTATAGGCTTATTGAAGACAGTGTCAGCTTTGATACAGTTGAAAATCCTGTTCAGCTTTATCATGCGGGCAAGGCATTTGGTAAATTTCAGAATATGCTTGATGATTATCCTGCTGACAAGCTGTATGAAACAATTGTAGATTTTCACAATACTCCAGAAAGAGTCAAGCAGCTGGAGGCTGCAATAAGCAAAAATGCTGCAGGAAGACTTGTTGCTGTTAAGGATGAGGTAAATTTTGCAATTGAATATGCAAAGTATGCATCAAAAATTATTGATGAAATGGCAAATGGTACTGTTCCGCTCAGAGTTACTCACAATGACACAAAGATGAACAATGTTCTTTTTGATAAGGACACCTTAGAGGGTGTTTGCGTTATTGACCTTGATACGGTTATGCCTGGTTCGGTACTCTATGATTTTGGTGATGCACTCAGATTTGGTGCCTCCAGTGGCTCTGAGGACGAAACCGATTTAAGCAAAATATGGTTTGACCTTGAAAGGTTCGACCAGTTTGCAAAGGGGTTCTTGGGAGAAACAGCAAAATGTCTTACTGAAAAAGAAATTGAACTTCTTCCTATGTCGGCATTGCTTATGACATATGAATGTGGTATACGTTTTCTGGCAGACTATCTCAATGGTGATACATATTTTAAAGTTCACCGTGAACATCACAATCTTGACCGTGCAAGAACACAGTTCAAGCTTGTTAAGGACATCGAATCAAAAATCGATGAGATGAAAAAGATTGTTGAAAAATACGTATAAAACAAATGCGGCTGTCACTGAAAGGCGACAGCCGCATTTAGGTTAGTGTTAAGGTCGTGGCAGACCCACAGCATCAACAATTCCTTCAAAAATGGCGGCGGCGACTGCGCGCTGCCACGCCGGACTGTTGAGATTGAGCGCTTCGGTTTCATTGGTGAGGTAGCCAAGCTCCACTAAGACAGCCGGCATATTTGTTCGCCGGAGTACGGCAAAATTTGCCTGCATAACCCCTCTGTTGCGAGAGCCAAGCTCAGATGACACCGAGTCAACAATAGACTGTGCCAGCCGTTCGGAAGTTCCGCCAAGACGGTATACATATGCTTCCACACCGTTTGATGCAGGGTTTGGCGAGCTGTTGGTGTGGATGCTTATAAAATAGTCAGCGCCCCAGTTGTTTGCGGTTTGCGCACGATTTCTCAGGTCTGCGTTCTTGTTTTCAAGAACGTTTTCGTCGCTTGTGGTGCGGTAAAGTCTTGCGTCATAGCCTGCATCGCGTAAAAGTCTTGCAAGCTCCAACGAAACATTTAGATTAACAAATTCTTCGGTAACACCATTGCCAACGGCGCCGGGGTCAGGTCCGCCGTGGCCTGGGTCAATAAATATTTTCATAAGAGAATCACGCTCCCATTTGCAGTATATGCGTGAAAGCACAGGGGCGTTCCGCCAAGACCCTGTGAATTATTCCTGAAAAATCTTTTAGATAATTGTAATGTCGTTGTAATGTCTTTGTAACAATTATATGCTATACTCATAATGTGGAAGTTAAAAAAGACTTTGATTTTGTATTAAAGGTATACGGGGGAAGGCTCCCTGTGACTTAACTTATAAGGAGAATTGTTATGAAAAAAGTTTACATAGCTATTTTGGTTGTGGCAGCTTTGCTGATGGGGCAGATAGGGGCTTTTGCGGCACCTGACACGCTGCCCGTTGATGCGGCAGGTAATACGGCAGGCCTTGTGGTTGTTACTAAACCGCAGAACCCTAAGGATTACACTTTTGAAGAGTCTTATATCATTTCCGGTTGCGGACAAGAGGGTACAACTGTTGCTCTTTACAGTTTCAGTCCCGAGACAGGTATGTACGAGAAATTTTACAGCGAAATGAAATATATTGACGAGAACGGTGCTTCTCAGATTTTAAGAACTCCGTCAGAGTCTACAATCGGTACATCAGGTCTTTTTATGAACACAATTACTTTGGCCCGTGGCGAAAACACAATTCTTGTTTATGCCGAGAACGGTGTAAATGTTCAGGTAATGAAACTGTTGATTACCAAATATAATTATAACATCATTGACTTAATCAAATCATTGGCAAATTAAAAATTGGTTGGGTCGCAGTAAGGAAATCAAGGGACGACCATCAGGGTCGTCCCTTTTTAGATTAAGAAACCATACATATTGAAAGGAGGACAGCCGTTATGAGAAAATTTACCCGCAGTGAAAGAAATGCAATGATTGAAAAAAGCAAAACATGGATTATAGTTTTGCTGTGCGTGTGCTGTGTATATCTTTTGTTGGCAGTTCTTGACCTTTATAAGGGGCAGGTTTCAATCGGCACGTTTTTCTGGGGCTCAGAAAACACAGCGGGGCTTTCAAACGGTCAGGAGAACTCAACTCAGAATGTAATAAACACCTTCTGGCAGCTTTCTGAGCCTGAAACGGTTCTGGCGGTTTCGGGCAATGACAGAAGATTTGTCAAGAAAACAGACCGTGATTATCAGCAGATTATTGAAAAAATTAATGTGACAATGCGTGATATTTATTCTGTTAGGGCTGCAGATATTCTGGCGTCGGATGAAGAACAATGGAAAGACTCTCTTGCACAGGGTGCGGTTTATGTAAAATTTATAACGCCCAGAGACACAAGGTTTGAGGGCTTGTTTTATGGAGTTAAGGACAGCCCGCTCAGCCGTGCGGTGAATAAATGCAGAGAGATTGTTTTTGTGCCTGATGGGGATTTGGATATATATATTAAGGATGAACAGAGCGGAAAGATTGTTAAAACATATATGAAGACCGACACTGAGGTCTTTAAAAAAGCAGTCGACGATACTGTTGGCAAGGGAAGGAAATTCAGCTTTGGGTTTGAAATTGAAACCCCTGAATCCAGCATTTCTCCTATGTTTGTTGTGCCGGCAAATGATGTTGAAACGAGCAATATTGTTATAAATGTTCCTCGTGTTTACAAAAGCGGCATAAATTTCACCAAAGCTACCGAGGTGACAACCGGACTGATAAACATATTCGGATATAATCCCAACACGGTGCGTAAGTATGAAAATACCGACGGTGCGTTGATTTATGTGGGAGAAACGGGCAGCTTGAGCCTTCATCCGCTTGGAAGGATTGAATATAAGGCTCTTGGTGAAAACGAGGGGGTTCCCATTGCGGCAGGAAGCACAGGCTCTGAGTCGGCTTATTCGGTGGTGGCGGGGCTTTCTGAGGTAATTGAAAAAATTTACAGTCTAAGCGGAATTAAAGATGAAAAGCATAATGCACAGCTAAGGATTGTGGATTTTAATAATGACGGTATGGAATTTGATTATTTTGTAGACGGAATAAGAGTTTCAATCGGTGGCGATGCGGCCGTTTCGGCCGTTATAAAAAACGGCGTTCTTACCGAGTTCGAGATGTGGTTAAAGTCTATTGAAAAAACAGAAAATACCACTCAAATTGGGTCTGTAATGACAGCGGTGCAGGAATATCAACGGCATAATCCCAAAGTAAATACAGCAGGTAACGCGGCGTTGGTTTATGTTTATAACGGTGACAATAATGAAACCTCTGCGGTTTGGGATATTCAAGGGGAGCAGTAAATGGATTTAAGAAGAATGAAAACAGTTTTTATTCTTGTTCTGGCGGCAATTAATGTTATGCTGCTGTTTGTTCTATACAGTACAAGAAATTATGAAAAAGAAGAAAAACGGGTTATGGTTGAAAATGTTTCGGTTCTCCTTGCTGAAAATATGATATACCTTCCGGATACGCTGCAAATTCCTGACTCACCGGATATTTACAACTTTTATCTTGAAAAGATGTTTGGTAGCAGTCGGGAAATGATAGTGAAATTTCTTGGTGAGGAATATTCCGTGCAGACAGAGGGCACATATAAAAGCGACAGAGGGACGCTGACAATTGAGAGTGACGAATTTACATTTTACAAAACACAGCCAAATGGCTCGGTAACGGATTTTTCACGCGAAAATATCGAAAAGCTCTGTCGTGAAGAAATGAAAAATTTTGGTATGATGCACGAGGCGTATAAATTTAACGGCTTTAATCTTGTGGACCAGGGCACAAGGGCAATTTTTACGGTACAAAGAGATAAGTCTGAGTTCTTTGACGCATATATTTCGTTTGATATATCTGATAAAGGGGTTTATTCTATTTCGGGAAGGAATATAGTTTCGGGGCTCAGTGTGTCAGGCGGCACAATTCCGTATGTCAGTGTGCTCAGCATTCTTTCTGACATTGTTCGGTGCGACCGTCTTGAAAAGAATACGGCACACAGAATTGTCAGCATAAAGCCCGGATATTATATAGGCAAAACCGCCGAGAGTTATCGTAATATTCTGGCAATCCCTGTGTGGCAGATTGCGACAGACCGTGGCTTGATTTTACACTATGACGCACGAAACGGGACAGAAATAAAAGAATAAGGGAAAAAGTGTGATTAACCAAAAAGAAGGGCTTAGCCCTTCTTTTTGGTATTCTTTGATTTTTTTATGATTTCATAATACGACGGGCTGTAACGGGGATATCCCGAATCGGCATCGCGTTTTACATCGTCAAAGGTTTCATATGGGGTGTTCCGCACCCCTGTTGTGATAAATTTCACCGCACATCTCCGCCTTTCTGTTAAAAGTCTATCCAAAAATTTTTATTATATATACATAATATGGTTGATTTTTAGAAAAATATTCGGTATAATATGTCTATGTAATTAATTTAAGGATGGTTTTCAAATGAAGATTAAAGAAGTATTTTTAAAATCAAATGAATTAGGCGGACAAAGTATTGCGGTTAATGGTTGGGTGAGAACTCTGCGTGCATCAAAGAACTTTGGCTTTGTTGAACTCAACGACGGTTCGTTTTTCAAAAATATTCAGGTGGTAATCGAGGATGACAAGCTCGAAAATTTTGCAGAGCTTTGCAAGCTGAATGTTGGGGCATCCCTTCGTGTTGAGGGTGTGCTTGAACTCACTCCCGATGCAAAGCAACCCTTTGAAATTAAGGCGACAAATGTTGTGATAGAGGGCGGGAGCACTCCTGACTATCCTCTTCAGAAAAAACGTCACAGCTTTGAGTTTTTGAGAACAATTCCACACCTGAGAGCAAGAACAAACACCTTTTCGGCAGTTTTTCGTGTTCGCTCGGTTATTGCATATGCAATCCACAAGTTCTTTAACGACCGTGGCTTTGTTTATGTTCATACTCCCTTGATTACCGGCAGTGACTGCGAGGGAGCAGGCGAGATGTTTCGTGTTACTACACTTGATATGGATAAGCTTCCCAGAACAGAGGAAGGAATGATTGATTACAAGCAGGATTTCTTTGGCAGAGAGACATCGCTTACCGTCAGTGGTCAGCTTGAGGGCGAAACCTTTGCGATGGCGTTTGGGGATATTTATACATTTGGTCCCACCTTCCGTGCGGAAAATTCAAATACAACTCGTCACGCAGCGGAATTCTGGATGATTGAGCCTGAGATTGCTTTTGCAGATCTTAAGGATGATATGAAGCTTGCTGAGGATATGCTAAAATTTGTTATCAGGTATGTGCTTGACAATGCTCCCGAAGAAATGGCGTTCTTTAACAGCTTTGTTGATAAGGGTCTTATTGAAAGACTTAACAATATTCTTGAAAATGAGTTTGGTCACGTAACTTATACCGAGGCGGTTGAAATCCTGAAAAACAGCGGCAAGGAATTTGAATATCCTGTTGAATGGGGTATTGATTTGCAGACCGAGCACGAAAGATATCTCACCGAAGAGGTGTTCAAAAAGCCGGTATTTGTTACCGACTATCCCAAGGAAATCAAGGCGTTTTATATGCGTCTTAATGACGACGGAAAGACTGTTGCGGCTATGGACTGTCTTGTTCCGGGGATTGGCGAAATTATTGGCGGCAGCCAGAGAGAGGAGCGTATGGATGTGCTTCTTGCCAGAATGGAAGAGGTTGGTCTTGGGACCGAAGATTATGCGCATTACCTTGATTTAAGGCGCTATGGCGGCACAAAGCACGCAGGCTTTGGTCTTGGCTTTGAAAGAGCGGTTATGTATCTTACAGGTATGGGTAACATTCGTGACGTATTGCCCTATCCCAGAACGGTTAATAATTTGGGCTGATAAGGAGTAATAGCTTATGTTTCCTTTAATTACAATAATAATATTGATTGTGCTTATCATAGTCAAAAGGGCTGAGCTTTTGGCGGCTGTGGCAAAGGTGAAATTCAGCAAGGCTGACATCAAGGGAGCTCTTAAGTGGTTTGCGATTGCTAACCGCATAGGAAAGCTGGGGATTGAGAACCTTAGATATTATGGATATATTCTATTGCGTGACGGTCAGCCCAATCTTGCGAGAACAATCCTCACTCATGCATCGCTTGAGGCAAAAAAGCCTCAGGCAAAGAAAAGGGTCAAGGCAATGCTGGCTCTTTGCGAATGGAAGTGCGGCAATCTTGACATTGCTATTGAAATGACCGAGGAGGCAATGATTGATTTTAAAAACACCAATCTTTATCAGAATTTGGGGCTTTTTTATGTTCTCAGCGGTGACGGACAAAGGGCGCTGGAGTTTAATAAACAGGCGTTTGAATATAATTCTGACGATTTGATTATTATGGATAACTTAGCGGAGTCATATGCTTTGTGCGGTGATACCGCAAAGGCACAAGAGCTTTATGAAAATCTTCTTGAAAAGGAGCCTCATTTCCCCGAGCCATATTATGCCTATGGGCAGATGCTTTGTTCATTGGGTGAAAAAGACAGAGGAATTGAGTTGATTGAAAAATCGCTTGAAAAAAGGTTTACCTTTCTCAGCGTGATGCAAAAGGAAGATGTTGAAAAAATTCTTGAAGATGCAAAGAAATATTAAATAAAATTATTAAAAGCCCCTTTGGAACGAAATGCTCCAAGGGGGCTTTGCTGTAATATCAAAATTAATCTTTCATTAATGTGACCATTACTGCCTTTTGTGCGTGAAGGCGGTTTTCTGCCTCGTCAAAAATTTCGTGTGCGTGGGCCTCAAATACCTCGGCGGTAATTTCTTCTTCGCGATGTGCAGGCAGACAGTGCAGAACCATTGCATCGGGCTTTGCAGCCTTCATAAGCTCGGCATTTATCTGGTAGCCTTCAAATACTTTTTTGCGGTCAGCAATTTCGCTTTCCTGACCCATTGATGCCCATACGTCGGTAACTAAAATATCCGCATCCTTTGCCGCATCTGTTACTGATTCTGTGCAAAGGAATTCGCCCTCTTCTGCAGCCCATTTCATAAGGTTGCTATCCGGCTCATAACCCTTGGGGCAGGCAATTGCAAAGCTGATACCCATTTTGATTGCACCAACCATCAGCGAGTTTGCCATATTGTTGCCGTCGCCAATAAAGCACATTTTCAGGTTTTTAAGGCTCCCCTTGTGTTCACGGATGGTCATAAGGTCGGCAAGCACCTGACAGGGATGACAGTAGTCGGTAAGACCATTTATAATCGGGATTGAGCCGTATTTTGCCAAATCCTCGACCTCTTTCTGTGCAAAGGTTCTTATCATAATTCCGTCAAGGTAGCGGGAGAGAACTCTTGCTGTGTCCTCAACCGGCTCGCCTCTGCCAATCTGTAAATCGTTTGAGCTGAGAAATAGGGCATAGCCGCCAAGCTCCTGCATACCAACCTCAAACGAAACACGGGTTCTGGTGGAGGATTTTTCAAAAATCAAGCCCAGAGATTTGCCCTCGAGATGTTTGTGGGGAATTCCGTTTTTCTTTTCGTATTTAAGCTGGTCGGCAAGGTCAAGTATGCCGGTTATTTCATCAGAGGTAAGGTCTGAAAGTTTAAGTAAGTGTTTCATATTTTTTTACTCCTTTATAATGATTCGATTACTGATTTAAGTATTTTAATGCCCTTGTTAAGCTCGTCTTTGGTGATGTTAAGAGGAGGAAGAAGTCTTACCTTGTCCTTTGCGGTAAGAACAAGCAGACCGTTTTCAAGGCATTTTTTAAGAATTTTTTTGGCATCTGCCTCGGTTTCAATTCCTATCATATATCCAAGACCGCAGACTGATTTTACACCTTTGATTTCTTTAAGCTTTGACCAGAGGTAAGTGCTGTTTTCTTCAACGGTCTTTAGAAATTCGTCGTCAAGACGTGAAAGAACGTTCACCGCACCTGCTGCAGCAATAGGGTTGCCACCAAAGGTTGAGCCGTGGCTTCCCGCAGGAAGAATGTCTGAAACCTTTTCGCTGAAGACGGTTGCACCGATGGGGAGACCGCCGGCTAAGCCCTTTGCTGTTGAAAATATGTCGGGCTTTATGCCGTAGTGCTGATGTGCGTATAGCTTGCCTGTTCTGCCGTTGCCTGACTGTACCTCGTCAATCACTATCAGCATATCGTTTTCCGCAGCAATTTCTTTTGCTGCATCAACAAATTCCTGGGTTAAGGGAAGAACGCCACCTTCGCCCTGAATAAGCTCAAACATAATCGCACAGCAGTTTGGGTTTGCCAGAGCTTTTAAGGCGTCTATATTGTTTGCCTCGGCATAAACAAAGCCGCCCGTAAAGGGGGTAAAATGATTGTGAAAAACATCCTGACCTGTTGCTGAAAGGGTGGTAATTGTTCTGCCGTGAAAGCTGTTTTTTAATGTTATTATAATATTCTTTTCAGGGTTTTTGTCGGTGCCGTATTTTCTGGCAGCCTTGATTGCACATTCATTCGCCTCGGCACCTGAGTTTGAAAAGAACACCTTGCTCATACCGGTTTTTGTGCAGAGCAGCTCTGCAAGGTCGGAGCAGGGTTTGGTGTAGTAATAGTTTGATGTGTGCTGAATTTTTTTAAGCTGGTCGCAAACTGCGTCTATCCATTGGTCGTCGCAGGCACCAAAGGTATTGACGGCAATTCCGCTGCCAAAGTCAATGTATTCATTGCCGTCGGAGTCACATAGGGTACTGCCCTTACCTGAAACGAGGGCAACGTCAAGACGTCCGTAGGTTGACATTATATAATTTTGGTCTTTTTCTTTTATGTTCATAATATACCTCGTTTATGAAAAATCAGTTTACTGCCTTAGAAAGCTTGTCGGCAAAATGTTCTGCGTCGCGGGGACTGTTCATTGCAATGAAAACTGTGTCGTCACCTGCGATAACGCCCACAACTCTGTCAAAGTCAAGGGTTTCAATTGCCATTGCACAACCCTGTGCTGAGCCGGGAATGGTTTTTACTACAACAAGGTTGCCGGCACTTTGTATGGTGATTACGGCATGGGTGAGAACTGCCGCATAGCGTGCCTTGATGTCAACATCTGTCTCTTTGCCGGGAAGGGCATATCTGTATTTGTCGCCATGGTCGGCTATTTTGATTAGCCGAAGCTCCTTTATATCACGGGAAACTGTTGCCTGAGTAACCTTAAAGCCATCCTCAATCAGATAGTCGGTAAGCTGACCCTGGGTTTCGATTGCTTTTTCGGATATGAGCCTTATTATGGTGTTGTGTCGGGATTTTTTTGAATCACGTGACAAATCTTTATCCTGCATAAAGGATACACTCCTTTCGGGTTAAATAACCATTGTACCGATACCTTCGTCGGTAAGGGTTTCAATCAAAATTGCGTGGGGTACACGTCCGTCAAGAATAAATACCTTGTGTACACCTTGACGGATTGCATCGATACAGCACTCGATTTTTGGAATCATTCCGCCCGAAATAATACCTTCGCTGACAAGCTCGGGAACCTCACTTACTTTAACAATTGGGATAAGGGTGTTCTCGTCGTCTTTGTCACGGAGAAGTCCGCGGATGTCGGTCATTGAAATCAGACATTCCGCATTGAGAACACCTGCAATTTTTGCCGCTGCTGTGTCGGCATTTATATTGAATACATTGCCATCGCTGTCACAGCCAACTGTTGCAATAACTGGGATATAACCCTTTTCAATCACGTCAAGTATGGGGGTGGGGTCTACATTTGTAACGTTGCCAACATAGCCATGAACATCGTCAAGCTTCTCTGCCTTAATCATATGTCCGTCAAGACCGCAAAGACCAATAGCTTTGCCGCCTTTGGTCTGGATGTGGTTTACCAGACTTTTGTTAATTTTGCCCGCAAGCACCATTTGAACAATGTCGATAGAGTCTTTGTCAGTAACACGAAGACCGTTGATAAATTCGGTTTTTGTACCTGTTTTTGCAAGCATTTCTGAAATTTCGGGGCCGCCGCCGTGGATAAGGACAACCTTGATACCGATAAGGGAAAGAAGAAGGATGTCGCCCATAACGGCCTCTTTCAGTTCTTCGTTTAGCATAGCGTTGCCGCCATATTTAATTACAACAATTTTATTGTAATATTTTTGTATATAAGGTAGTGCCTCTATAAGAATTTCAGCACGGTCTGCAATTGGGAATTTATTCATAAGATAGTTCCTTTCTGTGGAAAAAACAAAAGTTTATAAAATTTGTTCAGATTGCCGCTTCGCAGAGAGGATGCTGTACTTTGTGTACTGCTCCGAGCGAGAGGCGGCAAGATGGGTAAATTTTTAAATCTTTTTTAGGTTCTGTAATCACCGTTGATTTTTACATAGTCATATGTCAGGTCACAGCCCCAGGCAATTGCCTCGCCGTTTCCGTCACCAAGTGTAATATCAATAATGATTTCGTCTTCGCTTAAAACTTTTTTTGCATAGTCTTCGTCAAAGTCAACGCCACTGCCGCCTTTGCAAACAGCAATTCTGCCAGCGGTGGAGGCAAGGTCGACTGAAACCGATGTAACATCACATTCTGCTCCGCTGTATCCGATTGCACAAAGGATACGTCCCCAGTTTGCATCTGAGCCGAACATTGCTGCCTTGAAAAGAGAGGAGCATACAACTGACTTTGCTATAATCTTTGCATTTTTTGTGTCCTTTGCGCCAGAAACGCGGCTTTCAAGAAGCTTTGATGCACCTTCGCCGTCTTTTGCAATGCTGCGGCAAAGGTAGGTGGTAACTGCGGAAAGAGCTTTGCAGAAGATATTATAATCTTCACCTTCGGTTTCGATTTTGGGGTTATCTGCCATTCCGTTTGCAAGAACAGAAACCATATCGTTGGTTGATGTATCGCCGTCTACTGAAATCATATTGAATGAATCCTGAATATCGGCGCTGAGAGCCTTCTGCAGCATTTCGGGAGAAATATTTGTGTCGGTTGTGACAAACACCAGCATTGTTGCCATATTGGGATGTATCATACCCGAGCCCTTTGCGATGCCGCCTATGCGGCAGGTCTTTCCACCAATTTCAAATTCAAAGGCAATTTCCTTTTTGCAAAGGTCGGTGGTCATAATTGCCTCGGCTGCATCGTTGCTTCCGTCGTTCTTTAATTCCTTTGTAAGTGTGTCCATACCGTTTGCAATGGGGGTGATGTCAAGGGGTTGACCGATAACACCTGTTGATGCAACAACCACATCGCTATTTGAAATGCCGGTGTGTTTTTCGACAAGGTCGCACATAGCCTCGGCAATCTCTATGCCGTTGGCATTGCAGGTATTTGCATTGCCGCTGTTGCAGATAATTGCTTGCGCATAGCCGTCGGCTATGTTGTTACGTGTCACATATATCGGTGCGCCTTTAACAAGATTCTGTGTATATGTACTTGCGGCTGCGGCCCGTGTTTCGCTGATAATCAGAGCTAAATCCTTTTTTGTTTTGTTTTTGCGTATTCCTGCGTGTATGCCGCTTGCCTTGAAGCCATATGCTGCACAAACGCCGCCGTTGATTTGTTTCATAAGTTTCTTCCTTTCTGTATCAGATAACCAAACCGGTTGTTTCGTCGCTGTTTGTAATCAGGTTAAAGCACTGAACTGCAGCACCCGATGCGCCCTTTCCCAAGTTATCAAAGGAGGAGGCGATAAGAATTCTTTCGTCATTGCCGCAGATAATTATTTCCATTGAGTCCTTGCCTGACATTTGGTTTGTGCCTATCATTCCGTCATAGTCAAGGGGCAGAACTTTAATCAGCTTTTGATTTTTATAATGCTCATCAAATGTTTTGTGAATTTCAGCAACAGTCATCTTTTTCGCAAGCATTCTGCCAAAGAGCGGGATTGTAACCGTCATACCACTGTAAAAGTCGGCAACAATGGGTGAAAAGCACGGCTCGTATGCAAGACCGCAGATGGCTTTCATTTCAGGAAGATGCTTGTGCATCTGGGTTATACCGTACTGTCTGGGTGCGTCAAGCTCAAGAGGTCTTTCCGCGTCCTGATACTCTGCAATCATTTTCTTTCCGCCGCCGCTGTAGCCTGTGACCGAGGTTGCTGCAATGGGGTAATCGGGAGAGATTATACCATTTGCAACAAGGGGTGCAACGATTGAACAAAAGCCGCTTGCGTGACAGCCGGGTACGGCAATTCTGTTTGACGCAAGGATTTTGTTTCTGAAACTGTCTGAGAGCTCAGGAAATCCGTATGCCCAGTGGGCATTTGTGCGGTGTGCCGTTGAGGTATCCAGAATTTTTGTGCTGCAATCGCCGACTGTTTCGATAATTTCTTTTGATGCAGCATCGGGAAGGCACAGAAAGGCAACATCTGCACCAATTATTGCATCTGCTCTTGATTTTAAATCCTTTCTCTTTTCTTCAGGAAGGGTTATAAGCTCAACATCCTGCCGATCTAGAAGTCTGTCGTGTATTCTTAAACCGGTGGTACCAACACTACCGTCAATAAAAACCTTTGTCATTTTCCCAGTCAAATCTCCTTTGCATAAAAATTCATCATCATAATGTATATTAAAACACATTTTGTGGAAAAAATCAATAGTGTTTTTGCATAAATATTCAAAAAAATTCATAAAAATACAGTCATCTTGCCTAAAAGATGACTGTAAGTGTATTAATTATTCATCAAGACCCTTTGCAAGTGATACAACCATACGACGGTTGGGTTCTTCACCGATACTGTGTGTCTTGATTTTGGGGTTGTTCTGAAGAGCCGAGTGGATGATGCGTCTTTCGTTTGCTGTCATTGGCTCAAGAGTAATTGCTTTTTTGTCACGCAGAACGCTGCGTTCCAATCCGTGAGCAAGCCTTATCAATGTATCTTCACGTTTTGAACGATAATTTTCGGTGTCGATGTTTACCTTTACATAAGGCATATTTTTGTTTCTGTTTACGTACAGCACCGTAAGCATCTGTACAGCATCAAGAGTGTCGCCGCGTTTGCCGATAAGCAGACCCATTTTATCGCCTGAAACATCAATATTGATAACATTTCTATCCAGCTTGATGTGGAGTTCAAAGGTAAGACCAATCTTTGAAAGAAGCTCTGATACAAAATATTTTGCATCGTCAACGGCTGTTTTGGGGATGACGAAATCTTCGTCAACCTCGGTGTGTTTTCTTTCGTGCTTTTCGGGCACGGAAGCCGCCTCGGCGGCAGGAGCCAAGGGCTTTTCTTCACTTTCTCCTTTTGTGGATTTTTCTTTTTTCTCAGGTTTTTCTGCTTTAGGAGCGTTTTTCTTTGCCTCGGCTTCTTCGTCGGCTTTTCTCCATGCAAGAATTTCAACCTCGGCACCCACAAGAAATTTCATAATACCCTTGCCGATTTCTTTAGTTATTGTGTAGCCCACCTCGTCTTTTGCAACACCAAGCTCTTCAGCTGCAAGCGCCAATGCTTCATCGAGATTTTTTGCGTTTTTTTCTATTTTTAACATTTTTAATTTCTCCTTCTAATTCCTCAAGGCTAATGTCGTTTTTAAAGAATTTTTTAACATAAACCTGCTGTAAAATCTGAATAATATTGCTTATTGTCCAGTAAAGACCGATTGCCGCCGGGAGTGTAAATGCAAACCACGCTGAGAACAAGGGCATAATAGTTGTCATTGTCTTCATTGTATCGGCACCTGCACCTGCATTGTTCTGGGGTTTTTCGTTCTCTGCAAGAACAACGTTTTTTTTCTGCTTGGTCTGGTCGGGGCGTGAAATATAGCTTGCCAGCCATGAACTGAAACCTGAAAGAACGGGAATAATCCAAAGCAGAACTGTGCTGAGTGTGATGTTTGCAACATTTCCGGTAAATACGCCGAAAAGCTTTCCAAAGCTGGGGGTTTCAGAAAGGTCCATTCCAAAAAAGCTAAAATCAATCGGCTTGATTGTTTTTGACCAGCTTTCGATTGCGGGATGCTGCAATATTTCGGGGTGCTTGAATATCATCTGGGCAATCTGGATTTCGTTGTTGCCGAAGGTGTTGTTTGCCATCTTTTCCTGATAAGTAACGGGGACAACCTTTGCAAGGGATTCGGGCAGAGCCTCAATATTTGATGCCGCCCAGGCGTTGAATGCCTCGGCAATACGCCAGGTATCTTCAAAGTCAACACCCATCATATAAACGATAGGCTTTCTTACGACCCAGTAAAGCGCAATAATTATAGGAAACTGTATAAGCATGGGCAAACAACCGCCGGTGGGGTTGATGCCGTATTTCTGATACAGTTTCATTGTTTCCTGATTAAGTTTGTCTTTGTCATTGGCATACTTTTTTTGTATTTCCATCAAAAGAGGCTGAATTTTCTGAGTTTTTGCCATTGACCGTCTTTGTTTAAGGTCCAGGGGGAATAACAACAGCTTGATAAATATTGTAAACAAAATTATTGCAAAGCCGTAGTTGCCGATAATTCTGTAAAATAAATCAAGAATCCATCCCAGGGCCGTCATAATGTACGATAACATTGTATAAGTATCCTCCGAGAAAAAAGTGTAAATTATGTGCCGGACTGCACCGTCAGGGCATATCAATACCGCCCTTTGAAAACGGGTTACACCGAAGAATTCGCCATATTGCCATAACGGTGCCCTTGAGTGCACCATACTTGCGGATGGCAAGCACGGCATATTCCGAGCACGTAGGATAAAAACGGCAGCTTGGTGGAGTAAGGGGCGAAATAAACCGTTGGTATATTTTTATTAATTTGATAAATATTTTTGAAAACAGCTTATTCATTTTTGTATACTCCAAGGTTTTTTGCTGCCTGAATAAGGTCTGCAGATAGCTTTTCGTATGGGCAGTCGGCGGTTCGGCCACGTGCCACCAATACAAAGTCAAAGCCCTGCAGAATGTTTGCGGAGTTTATGCGATAAACTTCGCGCAGACGGCGTTTTGCGCGGTTTCTGACAACCGCCTTGCCGATTTTTTTGCTGACGGTAATCCCTAATCTGTTATAGGGAAGACCATTGGCTTTTGAGTAAACAACAACCGAGGGGAAGACCTGAGAATTGCCCTTTTTGTATAGCTTTTTGAATTGTGTATTGAGAACAAGGCTCACAGCCCCGCCAATTGACTTTCGCATAGAGTCTTTCTCCTTATCGGTTGCCCAAAGGCAATGTGTGTCCAAATCGGACGAAAAATGCCCGTGATAGTCAAAAAGACGCACAAAGGCGTCTTTAGGCTGACAATTTCTTTCTGCCCTTAAGTCTTCTTCTTGCTAAAACTTTGCGACCATTGCTGGTGGACATTCTTTTTCTGAAACCATGCTCTTTAGCTCTGTGTCTCTTCTTAGGCTGGAATGTTCTAAGCATCTGTATCCCTCCAATACGATATCATTATATTTAGAAATTTAATAATTATCTGTAAAACAGCCTTCTTATTGTAGCACAAGATTATTCGATTGTCAAGCTTTTATACAATGAAAAAAATTTATTTTTTTTGGAGGACAAAAACCGAAGATGTTGGGAGGTGACAAAAAACAAAAATCTATATTTTGTGGTTTGGGTCAGATTGTTAAAAATTAGACGTATCAATTCGACTTTTTCCTATTGAAAAAGGGCGAAAAATGTGTTATTCTATTCTAGAATATATTATATTGATTGTAGAAAAATCTGTGGCAACCCGTGTTGTCGTGAAAATAAATCTGTAGTTAAAACTGAAAAGGAGTATCGTGGTGGAAGAATTAAAACAAATATGGAAGAGGGTTCAGGCAGAGCTTTCCGACGAGGTTTCGACGGTTTCGTTTGATTCGTGGATAAAGCCGATTGAGGCGGTTAGTTTGGATGAAACAAAGATTACACTAAAGGTTCCCTTTGCTGTAAACAAAAATATGATAATGACCAAATATTTTTCGCTTATCGAAAGCAGTCTTGAGGCTGTTACCTCTCATAAGTTTGACATTGATGTTATAGTTGATGAAAAGAGTAAAGAAAAAGAAACGGTTGATTCGATTATGGTCGAGAACACACTCAACAACAAATATACCTTTTCGTCTTTTGTTGTGGGAAACAACAACGACCTTGCATATGTTGCGTCACTCGCTCTTGCCGAACGCCCGCAGGATGCTGCAAAGCATTCAAACCCTTTGTTTTTGTATGGCGGCAGCGGTTTGGGAAAGACCCATCTTTTGCAGGCAATAGGAAACTTTTTTATCGAAAATTACCCCAAGAAAAAGGTTCTTTATACCACCAGCGAAAAATTCACATATGAGCTGATTAACGCAATTCAGAAGAAGAATAATCAGGATTTCAGAAATAAATACAGACATGTTGATTTGTTGCTTATTGACGACGTTCAGTTTTTTGCAGGAAAGGAACGTGCTCAGGAGGAATTCTTTCACACCTTCAACGCCCTTTATGAAAAGGACAAGCTGGTTGTTATGACCTCGGACAGACTGCCTTCTGAAATCCCGCAGCTTGAGGAAAGACTGGTTACACGTTTTAACAGCGGTTTGCTGGCTGATGTTCAGCCGCCTGATTTTGAAACGAGAATGGCAATTCTTAAGAATAAAATTCAGAGCGAATATCTGTCGGTTGACGATGAAATTGTTGAATTTATTGCAGACAGCATCAAGTCAAACGTCCGTGACCTTGAGGGTGCGGTAAAGAGAATTTTGGTTTACGCAGGCATCAAGCGTACCAACGAGATTTCAATGGACCTTGCAACCGAGGCTCTTCGTGATATTTTGTCGGTTCAGCCAAGGCGTGCAATCACCACCAAGCTGGTTATTGAGGAAACTGAAAAGTATTTCAATCTCACAAAAGGCTCACTTGTTTCCAAAAAACGCAGTGCTGACATTGCACTTCCAAGACAGATTGCTATGTATATCTGCCGTGAAATTCTGGATGACCCGTCATTCCCAAAAATTGGCGAGGCTTTTGGAGGACGTGACCATACAACAGTTTTGCATAATGTGAGAAAGATTGCAAACGATATCACCAACGATACCGAAATTGAGAAAACGGTGAAAGAAGTTATTGCAAACATCAAAAAAGGATAGTGTTGGGCAAAGCTCAACAGCCCTGGACAAAAAACAGACGATGAGTGTATCAGGAAAAGATTAAGAGAGAAAAGGAAAAAACCGTAAAACGGTTTTGGTTGGTATATATGAAAGCCTTTGACACAATTGCCGCAATTGCCACGCCCATTGGCGTGGGGGGCATTGCCATTATCAGAATAAGCGGTGAGACTGCCGAGGAAATGACAGGCAAAATTGCCTATCCCAAAAATGGAAAGGAAATAAAAGACCTTGATAGTCACAAGCTGACTCTTGCGGACATAAAGCGGCAGGCAGACGGTTCTGTTCTTGACGAGGCTTTAGTTGCTGTGATGCGCGGCCCCAATTCATACACAGGCGAAACTGTGGTTGAGATAAACTGCCATGGTGGATATATGGCGGCAGAATCTGTGATGGAGGAGCTGTTTCGGGCAGGGGTCAGACAGGCAGAGGCGGGCGAGTTTACCCGACGTGCCGTGATGAACGGCAGGATGGACCTTATCCGTGCCGAGGCTGTTATTGACCTGATACATTCAAATTCGGCGCTGGGTCAGTCGAATGCGGCAAAGGCTCTTTCGGGAAAGCTTTCTGAAAAAGTGAATAAAATTCGCGAGAAAGCGGTTGAGTTTGCTGCACATATTTCGGCGATAGCCGATTATCCCGAAGAGATTGATGATATGTCATCTGCCGAGATGGAGGCACAAATATGTGATATTGCATCGGATATCGACGAAATGCTCAGCGGTTTTTCGCGGGGCAGAATTATGCGTGAGGGCATTACGACGGTTATTGCAGGTCGCCCAAATGTGGGCAAGTCCTCGCTCCTTAATGCACTCAGCAGATGCGAAAGGGCAATTGTCACCGACATTCCCGGTACAACCCGTGACACAATTGAAGAGTATGTTAACCTGAGCGGCGTGGCTCTCAGGCTGATTGATACCGCTGGAATTCGTGAAAGTGATAATTCGGTGGAAAAAATAGGTATCCAAAAAGCCCGTGAAAATATTGAAAATGCTGACCTTTGCCTTTTTGTTGTGGACAGCTCGCAGAGAATTTCTGCTGAGGATTTTGAAATTTTTCAGTATATGAAGGGCAAAAACGTAATAGTAATATTAAATAAGACGGACAAGGGTGCCGCTATGAGTAAAGAAGAATTTTCAGATGCTCTTGGCGTTGACAGTGCATCCCTTGTGCTTACGGCAACGCCAAAGAGTGGCGAGATTGTGGGAATTGACCATCTTGAAGAAAAAATTTCAGCTATGTTTCTTGATGGGGAGATAAATGCTGATGATGTGTTTATTTCAAATGACCGCCAGAAAAATGCACTGATTAAGGCAAAGACTGTCGCATTGGGTATGATTGACGGTGTAAGGCTTGGGCTTCCTTCTGATATGTTGTATGTTGACCTTGAGGAGGTTATTGCGGCATTGGGCGAGGTGACAGGACAGACGGTGCAGGAAGAGATTATCGACCGTGTTTTTGAACGATTTTGTGTTGGAAAGTAATAGAGGAAAGAAAGATGGGAAAGGGATTTGAGCTGGAATTCAGCTTTGTTGAAAAATGGGGCAGACTTGCTCGCGCAGAATATCTGCAGGTGTACATATATGCTCTCAGTTGTTTTAAGAAGTCGGGCAAGGTGATGAGTGCTGAGGATATTTCTAAAAAGCTGCATATCAGCCGTGATGCTGTTCTTGAGGCGATAGATTTTTGGGTTACAGCTGAGGTTTTAAAGGGAGATGGCGAGGATTACTGTTTTCCGGGCGAAAATCGGGCTGTCGGGAAAAAGAGCAAAACCTCTGTGACGGCAAGACTTAGGACAAGGCCGTCATATACTGCGGCGGAAATTGATGCAACCGCATCTGTAAATGAAAGTGTTGACAATCTGTTTAAGCAGGCAGAGGTAATTTTGGGAAAGCTGCTTAGCCCATCGGATTTTGAAATGATTTATTCCTTTGTTGACTGGCTTGGTCTGCCGGTGGAGGTTGTAACAATGCTGTTGCAGTTTGCGGCACGTCAGGGCAAAACAGGCAAGCGCTATCTTGAAACTGTTGCTATTGACTGGTCGGATAAGGGCATCAACACCTATGAAAGTGCCGAGGAATATATCCGCGAGATAGAACTGAAAATGTCAAATGAAGGCAAGGTAAGGGGCATTTTGGGAATTTATGACAGAGCCCTTACACAGACCGAGAAGAAATATATAGAGATATGGGTAAGTGAAAAGAATTTTCCTGTTGAGCTTATTGCCGAGGCTTATGACCGCACGGTATGCGCAACAGGAAAGCTAAGCTGGGCGTATATGAATAAAATTCTTTCAAGCTGGCAGGAGCAGGGGCTTGAAAACATTGAAAGCATAAGAGCAAGCGAAGAAATGTTCAAGATTAAAAATTCACCCGTAAAGACCAGAACAGGCGGCAAAAAGAGTAAGATTAACAATTATGAGGATACCAACAAGCCGGATTATTCGAATTTTGCAGAAGAAATCCTGAAGGATATGTTAGGAGAGTGAAAATATGGAATCAGCATATGTACTTGCAAGCCGTGAGCTTGAGGATATTCGTCTTGCCAATCAGGCAGAGATGAGCAGACGGCATATGGAGGTTTGTACAAAAATTCCGCAGTTTGCAGAGGTTGAGACTCAGCTTATGAAAAACGGGACACGTCTTCTTAGCTGTATTCTTGACAAAAGCAACTGCTTTGAGGATGTGAAGGAAAGCATAAAGGAGCTGCAGAAGAAAAAATCAGAGCTGCTTGTTGCCAACGGTTTTGACGAAGGCTATACCGACGATATATACACCTGCACAAAATGCCGTGATACAGGCTTTGTTGAAGGAAGACGTTGTGAATGTCTTAAAAACCTTATCGCCGAGCATATAGGTGAAAATTCAAACCTTACCGAGTTTATGAGAGAGCAGACATTTGAAAAATTTGATATGTCGCTCTTTTTTAGTCAGGGCAGCGACCAGAGAGTGCTGAAGGTTATGCAAACGGTGTGCGATACGGCACTGACCTTTGCTGAAAGCTTTGATATAAGTCACGACAACCTTTTGTTGATGGGAAATGCCGGTACAGGAAAGACTTTTGTTTCAAGCTGCGTGGCAAACCGTGCCTTGGAGCGCGGGAAAACAGTTTATTATCAGACGGCATTCAGATTATTTGAAATTTTTGAGGCTGCAAAGTTCGGCAAGGACGACGGGGATGCAGCCGCAATTGTGAAATATGTTTATGACGTTGACCTTCTTATTATAGATGATTTGGGAACAGAGTTTGTTACACAGTTTACTGCTGCGGCACTCTTTGACATTATAAATGCCAGAATAACTGCCGGAAGAAGTACCATTATATCCACCAATCTGAGTTTTGAAACCCTTTCAGAAATGTACAGCCAGAGAATCGCATCAAGGTTTGTGGGAGAATATAAAATACTCCAGACGTTGGGTGAGGATATAAGAAAAATAAAGAGACTGGCCAGACAATAGTTATACGGAACTGATGTCAGGGTAAGAGAGAAAATGACATTGCGGCAAGGAGGAGTTGTTATGAATATGTCAGAAAAGCTCGTTAGGTTAAAAAAAAAGCTGGGGTTTGATGTTTTTACCTTCAGCGGTGGAATTCATCCCGATGATATGAAAGAGGCAACCAACAGCAAACCTATTATTGACCTTCCGCCGTCGGATGAGATGGTTTTTCCGCTTTCTCAGCATTTGGGTGCGCCGGCTGTGCCTTGTGTAGGCTTAGGCGACAGGGTGCTGATGGGACAGAAGATTGCAGAGGCAGGAGGATTTGTTTCGGCACACATACATTCTTCGGTTTCGGGGATGGTTGTTGCCATTGAGCCGAGAATGCATCATTCGGGCATTAAGGTGAATTCAATAGTTATTGAAAATGACGGTCAGGATGAGCTGTCACCCGACGTTCAGCCCAAAGACTGGAGGGCAATGTCTGTTGAAGAAATTG
This sequence comes from Clostridia bacterium, assembly GCA_045587485.1. Taxonomy (GTDB): domain Bacteria; phylum Bacillota; class Clostridia; order Monoglobales; family Monoglobaceae; genus SIG440. The sequence continues at coordinate 34,106 of JAZNCI010000005.1, read as the reverse complement.
TTCGGGTTATCCGCGAGGCTGGCGTTGTGGGTATGGGTGGTGCGACATTCCCGACTCATATAAAGATGAGCCCTCCACCCGATAAAAAGATAGAATATGCTATTGTGAACGGTGCTGAGTGCGAGCCTTATCTCACTTCCGACCACCGTGCTATGCTTGAAACACCCGAGGAGGTTATCGAGGGTCTTAAAATTATAATGAAGGTTCTTGGTCTTAGCGAGGGTTATATCGCAATCGAAACAAATAAGCCCGACGCGATTGAAATAATGAAGGAATGGGTCAAAAAGGAAACCGAGGTAAAAATTAATGTTGTAAAGGTGAAAACCAAATATCCACAAGGCTCTGAAAAGCATCTTATCAAGGCAATTACCGGGCGGACAGTTCCTCCTGGCAAGCTGCCACTTGATGTTGGTTGTGTTGTTAATAATATTGACACCTGTGCGGCTATTGCAAGAGCCTTTACGATGGGTGCTCCCGTTATAAAGCGAATTGTTACCGTAAGCGGCGACTGTATTGCAAATCCTGCCAATTTCAGAATTCGAGTTGGCACAAATGTTGAGGATGCAATAGAGAAATGCGGCGGATTTGCAAAGACGGCTGCAAAGGTTATTATGGGCGGACCTATGATGGGAATTTCTGTTCCTGACACTGACATTCCTGTTGTAAAGGGAACTTCGGGAATACTGGCGTTCAGCGAAGAAATGATTTCAAAAAAGGTAAAACAGAACTGCCTGAGATGCGGAAAGTGCGTTGAGGGATGCCCGATGAATCTTCTTCCTAATAAAATAAGCGAGGCGGTTAAGTCGGGTGACCTTGAGACGATGAAAAAGCTCAATGTTATGGACTGTATCCAATGCGGCTCCTGCGTTTATGTCTGCCCTGCAGAGCAGAATCCTTTGCAGCAGGTAAGAACAGCAAGAGCAAAAGTAACAAAAGCGGCACAGGAGGCGAAAAAATAATGACATTGTCAAATATAAATGATAAGCTTATTGTCACAGAATCTCCTCACGTCAGGGGAGTGCTTTCGACATCAAAGGTTATGATGGATGTTATTATTGCTCTTATTCCTGCGTTGATTGCAGGCACAGTCGTTTTTGGACTGCGTGCACTGGCAATCAGTGCGCTTTGCGTGATTGTTTCTGTTTTGAGTGAGTGGATATGGTGCAAAATCCTGAAAAAGCCTTCATCTATTGGTGATTTAAGTGCGGCGGTTACAGGTCTTTTACTGGCTCTTAATCTGCCGGTTTCAATGCCATTCTGGATGGCGGCTATCGGATGTGTGTTTGCAATTATTATTGTAAAGCAGTTCTTTGGCGGTATTGGTCACAATTTTATGAATCCTGCTCTGGCGGCGCGTGCATTTTTGCTGACCTCCTGGGCTCAGGCAATGACCACCTGGACAGCACCTTTCTCTGCTGATGCAGTGTCGTCGGCAACACCTCTTACACTTATGAAAGAGGGAATAACAGAAGGCTTGCCCGGTTATATGGATGTGTTTTTGGGTAATGTGGGAGGCTGTATAGGTGAGGTTTCAACTCTTGCAATTTTAATCGGTGCGGCTTATCTGATTGTAAAAGAGATAATCAGCATAAGAATTCCGGCAAGCTACATAATTACCGTGGCGGTGATTACCTTCGTTTTTGGTGGCAATGACGGATTGTTTACAGGTGATGCGCTGATGCATATTTTATCAGGCGGGTTGATGCTTGGCGCATTTTTTATGGCAACTGATTATGTTACAACGCCTTATACAAAATCAGGACAGATTATTTTCGGTATAGGCTGCGGTGTGATTACTGCAGTTATCAGGCTTTACGGGGGCTATCCCGAGGGTGTAAGCTATGCTATCCTTCTTATGAATGTGGCTGCGCCTCTGATTGACAAGCTTACTGCTCCCAAGAGGTTTGGAGAAATAAAGGAAAACTCGGCTAAGGAGGGCAAGTGATGATGCTTGGAAAAGATGCAATTGTTATATCCTTAAAGCTGTTTGTTATTACTGCGGTTGCTGCCTTTTGTCTTGCTTTTGCCAATAAAGTGACATCACCAGTCATTGCACAAAACTCGGTTAAAGCCGAGAACGAGGCTCTTCGTGCAGTTCTTGCCGAGGGTGAGGAGTTCAAAACCTCTGAGGTGCCCGAAACTTCTGTCGAAGGCGTCGCTGTTGAAAAGGTAAACGTCGGTCTTACAAAAGGCGAAACCGTTGGTTATGTTGTGACGGCGGTGTCAAATGCGGGTTACGGCGGAAATATCAAGGTTATGGTTGGTGTTGATAAGAATTTGGCGGTTACAAGAATTCAAATTATGGAGTCATCCGAAACCGCAGGTCTTGGTGCGAATGCATCAAAGCCGGCCTTTGCAGGTCAGTTTGAAGGGGCAAAGAGTGCTTTGACCGTTGTTAAAGGTCAGGCAGGCGACGGCCAGATTTCTGCCATTGCCAGTGCAACAATTACTTCAAAGGCTGTTACAAGCTGTGTGAATGCGGCGTTGGAGGTTGCTAAGGAAAAGCACAGCTCGGGTGCAACACAAAATATCGAGGAAACAGCAAAAGCTGAAGAGGAAATCAAACAGCAGACCTTGCAGCAGCTTGAAGGGGGCACAGAATAGTGAAAAAGATTTTTTTAAATGGTATCTTTAAAGAAAACCCCACATTTGTTCTGTTCCTTGGTATGTGTCCGACGTTGGCGGTTACAACTGCTGCGGTTAACGGGCTTGGTATGGGGCTTTCGACAATGGCGGTTTTGGTTTGCTCAAACGTATTCATTTCGTTGCTTAGAAAGTTTATTCCCGATAAGGTGAGAATTGCGGCGTATGTTGTGGTTATTGCCAGCTTTGTTACCATTGTTGAAATGGCGCTTAAGGCGTATGCACCTGAGGTTTCCAAGTCGTTGGGGCTTTATATTCCGCTGATTGTTGTTAACTGTATCATTCTTGGCAGAGCCGAGGCGTGTGCTTCAAAGAACGGTTTTGTGAAAGCGGCAGTTGACGGTGTTGGTATGGGATTGGGCTTTACCTGTGCTCTGACGATTATCGGCAGTATCCGTGAAATCCTGGGGGCAGGCTCAATTTTTGGTGTTTCGTTGTTTGGTGAGGGCTTTCAGCCTGTGACAATTATGATTTTGCCTCCCGGTGCGTTTCTTACACTTGGTCTTATAGTTATGACGATAAACATTATTTCAGCGAAAAAGAAGAGAGGGGCGAGCAGAATTGTTGATTAGAGAGTTATTGATTATTTCAATCGGGGCAATTCTTGTACAAAACTTTGTGCTTGTTCAGTTCCTTGGCATCTGTCCATTTCTTGGAGTTTCAAAAAAGGTTGAAACGGCAACAGGCATGGGATTTGCAGTTGTATTTGTTATGGCGTGTGCCTCGGCTATCACCTGGGCGGTTCAGCAGCTTTTAATTTTGCTTAATATCGAATATATGCAGACAATTGCATTTATTTTGGTAATTGCAGTTTTAGTTCAGTTTGTTGAAATGTTTTTGCAGAAATCTGTACCAAGCCTTTACAGCTCGCTTGGTATTTATCTGCCCTTGATTACAACCAACTGTGCGGTGCTTGGCGTTGCAATCCAGAACATAACAAGGTTTGGCGGTGCAGAGCTTAGCTTTATCAAATCGGTGACTTATGGTACAACAGCAGGTATTGGTTTTACCTTGGCGATTGTTCTGTTTGCCGGTGTGCGTGAACGTCTTGAAAGCTCGGATATTCCAGAGTTTTTGAAGGGTATGCCAATCACATTGATTACTGCAAGCCTTTTGTCCATCGCGTTTATGGGCTTTTCTGGTCTAAGCTTTTAGGGAGAGTACATTAACGTGAAAAATCATGTTAATGCACCGGCGGAATTTATTGCACCACCGAGATTTCGTGCCAATAGGCTTGATGCGGCGATGTGCATAATTTCCATTACACGCCTTATCTACCCACAGTAAGATGCGTGTGTATTTTTAATTACTATTTGTGGGCAGAAAGGCTATGGAAATTAATATGGAAATTTTATTACCTGTTATTGCAATCGGCGGTATGGGTTTGGTATTTGGTGCGTTGCTGGCTTTTGCAGCAAAGATTTTTGAGGTTAAAAGAGATGAACGCATTGCTTTGATTGAAGATTGTCTGCCCGGTGCAAACTGCGGTGGCTGTGGTTTTGCCGGATGCTCGGCATATGCTGAGGCAATTTGCAGGGGCGAGGCTTCTGTAAATGCCTGCCCTGTGGGAGGCTCGTTGGCTATTGCAAAAATTGCAGAAATTATGGGTGTTGAAGCTGTAGAAGAGGAGCGTATGGTGGCATTTGTTGCCTGTGCGGGAACCTGTGACGTTGCAAAGAACAGATATATAAACAATCAGGCAATCGACTGTCATACCGCAAACCGTCTGGCAGGCGGTATGAAGGGATGTGTTTATGGCTGTCTGGGTTGCGGCTCATGCGTTGAAAAGTGTCAGTTTGGCGGAATTAAAATTCAGGACGGAATTGCTGTGGTAGACCGTGAATTGTGTACAAACTGCGGTGCTTGTATTGCTGAATGTCCCCGTGGTGTGATTATACGAATTTCTTATTCGTCAAGAGCGGCGGTGTTCTGCAATTCATCGGCTTCCGGCAAGGAGGTCCGTGCTGTGTGTGATGTGGGATGTATAGGCTGCGGAATTTGCGCCAAGAATTGTGAAAAGGATGCAATCGCGCTTGAAAACAATTTGGCACGCATTGATGGCTTAAAGTGCGTTGGCTGCGGCGTGTGTGTTGAAAAATGCCCCAAAAAGATTATCAGCTTGATTAATCAGAATGCTGAAATTCAAGCCGCTGTGGAAGTTAAAAAGAGATAGATGCAAAAAAGACAGAAACGTTTTTGAAGTGAACCCCAAGGTTTAGACTATTTTGGAGGTGCATATCATTTTTGTTTCTGTCTTTTGTATTGTAAACAAAAAATGAACAAGGTCTTTCAAGCCTTGACTTTGTTTGCTGTAATATGATATCATATCTTATAATGTCATATTCATAATTTTTATGAAAAGAGATGATTTTGCGATGGATAAGGATGCAAGAGAAGCAAGAGAAATGTTTAAAAACTTTTCTTTTAAAGAAAAAATAGCACATTTTTGGTATTATTATGGGAAGTGTACAATTGTGACAATATTTGCGCTTGTGGTTGTTGCTTTCTGTGTTACCCAGTGTATTACACAGGTGCATTATGATTTACATATTGCATACTATGGCTGTCACAGTGTAAATAAAGAAGCGGTAAATTCACTGGCTGATTCTTTGAAACCGGTTATAAAAGACATAACTGGCAATGGAGTGACTGATATTTTGATGTCGGTGAGCGTGGCGGATATTTCCGGAGATACCATTGATGAAATGACCGAGGTGATTTTGAATAAAATTCCTGCAGAGATCGCGGCCGATGAATATCAGATGTACATTCTTGATGAGACCTATTTTGAATTTTTCAACACGGCATATAAGGGTATTGCAAAGAGCACAGTGACACTTAGCGATATTCCTGAGGTGAGCGAGGCTTTGGGCTTTCGTGAGGGCGAAAAGGTTTATCTTGTGATGACGATTGAATTTGAACAGTCTAAAGACGACAAACTAAAGATTGCCGAGCGTGAAAATGCGGTCTTGGTTGAACAGTATTTTAAGGATATGCTGAAATAAATTGAAAGACCCGATGAAAAGTTTTAAACTTTTCATCGAGTCTTTGTTTTTATTCGGTTTTGTCTATAATCGGTGTTTCTTTGAAGAAGAAGGTAATCGACCACAGACCCGCAAGACCCACAAGGGTGAATATTATGCGGCTCATTAAAGACAGTTGACCGCCGAAAAGCGAAGCCACGATGTCTACGCCGAAAAGGCCGATGCTTCCCCAGTTTATGGCACCGATTATAACAAGTATCAATGCGATAACATTCATACCAATAATCGCTCCTTTTTTTATATTTGTTTATTTGTTCATATGTATTTTGCCATAATACAATTAAAAATATGCTGTATAAATGTACCTTTGTTGCAAATAATATTTATAAAAAAGGGATTGGAGCGATTTTGTGAAGATAAGGATTTTTTTAACAATTTTTGTTTTTATTATGCTTTGCACAACTGCTCGTGCGGCGAGAAAGTATGATGTGGAGCGTGGCAACGACAAAAAACACATCAATGCTGCAAGACAAATTTCTGCACTTGAAGGCGTTGACACAGCGGCTGTGCTGAGTTATGACGGGCGTGTTCTGGTGGGGATTACTTTGATTTCAGAGGCGGATAAGGGGTATGTCTGTGGGTGGGCCGAGGAGATGCTGAAAAGCAGTTTCCCCAGAGCCAAAAAGCTACGCATTTTTACGGATGATGAAAATGCCCGCAATGTAGTGGAGCTGAGCCTTTGTCTGGAAACCGATATGAAGAAAAAACTGCTGATGCAAAGATTTGATTTTTTGATAGGACAGAATATTTGACAAATAAAAATTTTTGTGATACAATATATGGTATCTTATGCTGAGGGGAGTTGGGTATAATGCGTTGTTTATTTTGCGGACATCTTGAAAGCAAGGTAATAGATTCACGTTCAACCGAGGAGGGCACAACAATCCGTCGCCGCAGAGAGTGTCTTGAGTGCGGAAAGCGGTTTACTACATACGAAAAAATTGAAACAATACCTATGATTGTTGTCAAGAAGGATGGCTTGCGTGAAACGTGGGACAGAGATAAGGTTCTGAACGGAATTTTGCGTGCCTGTGAAAAGCGACCCGTGACATTGGCTGATATTGAAAAGCTGATTGACGATATCGAGGCAAAGCTTTATAATATGCTTGAGCGTGAGGTTACATCGGAAAAAATCGGCGAAATGGTTATGGAACGTCTGAAAGACCTTGACGACATTGCCTATGTAAGATTTGCATCTGTTTACCGTCAGTTCAAGGATATAAATTCATTTATGGATGAGCTTGCCAAAATTATAAAAAAGGCTTGACATTTCAGGGGTTTTGTGTTATTATTGGTATAACGTAATATGGTATTCGAAAGAGTGAGGTTGACCTCACTCTTTTATGTTACAGGGAGAAGCTGTTTGAGGCAGGCATACGCTATTCAAAAATCTCCCCCTGTGGATTTTTTGATATGTGCAACGCAAATAAAAGGAGGATATAATGGCATATTCAAAGATTGAGAAATTGATTATTGAGATGGCAACAACCATTGCCCAAGACATTTCCTGCTACATTTATGATGTGGAATATGTGAAAGAGGGCGGAGCAAGATATTTAAGGGTTTATGCAGACAAAGAGGATGGCGGCATTTCCGTTGATGAGTGCGAAAGCATCAACCGTGCCCTTGGAGATGAACTTGACAGGGCTGATACCATTCGTGAGAATTACATTCTTGAGGTATCGTCACCAGGTATTGAAAGAAAGCTGAAAACTCCTGAGCATTTTAAAAAGTATATCGGGCGCACTGTGGATATAGGACTTTATAAGGCAATTGACGGCAGCAAGACCCTGAACGGCGAACTGACAGGTTATGAAGACAATGCCTTTACTGTAATGCTTGACGGGAATGAAACCAAACTTGCTGTCAGCGATACAACTTTTGTAAAATTACACTTTGATTTTTAAATAAATATTAAAAAGGATTGGAGAGATTAAAAAAATGAGTGCAGAATTGTTTTTATTGTTGGATGAAATTGAAAAAGAAAAGGGTATAAGCCGTGACATTGTCATTGATGCCCTCAGCGGTGCATTGCTCAGCGCATACAAAAAGAATTTTGGTGCTGTTCAGGACGCAAAGGTGATTATTGATGAGGAAACAGGCGACATCAAGGTATATGCAAGAAAGAATATTGTTGAAGAGGTAGAGGACAGAGAATGTGAAATTTCTGTTGAAGATGCAAAAAAGATTGATACAAGATATGAGGCTGGCGATGTTTTAGAGTCAGAGGTTACCCCTGCGGCATTCGGTAGAATTGCCGCACAAACCGCACGCCAGGTTGTTTTGCAGAGAATCCGTGAGGCAGAGCGTGAAAAGGCTTTTGATGAATTTTCTGACCATGCAAATGACATTATGACAGCAACGGTAAGAAAGATTGACCGCCGCAACATTATGCTTGAAATCGGCGATACAGAATCTGTTCTTATGCCTAACGAACAGGTAAAAAACGATAACTACAAGCCCGGCGCAAAGTACAAGGTGTTTGTGGTTGAGGTTGCGAACTCGGTTAAGGGCGTGCATCTTGTGGTTTCACGTTCGCATCCGGGCTTAGTACGTCGGTTGTTTGAGTTGGAGGTTCCCGAAATAAAGAAGGGCATTATCGAAATCAAGGGTCTTACACGTGAGCCTGGTTCAAGAAGCAAAATTGCTGTTCATTCTACAATGGAGGGTGTTGACCCTGTGGGAACATGTATCGGCCCCAAGGGTATGAGAGTTCAGGCGGTTATCGACGAGCTTCGTGGCGAAAAGATTGATATTATTAAATACAGTGATGACCCTGCTGAATACATTATTCAGGCACTCAGCCCTGCAAAGGTTGTGTCGATTTCTGTTGATGAGGAAAAGAAGATGTGCAGCGTTATTGTTCCTGCAGACCAGCTTTCACTTGCTATCGGCAAGGAGGGTCAGAATGCACGTCTTGCGGCACGTCTTACCGGTTGGAAGATTGACTTGAAGCCCGAGAGCACCGAGGAATAACTATCTTTTGGGAAGGGTTGGTTGATGTATGAAGCTACAGCGTATGTGTGCAGTCTGTAGAGAGGTTAAAGGCAAGGACAGCTTTGTCAGGATCGTAAAACAAAAGGAAAGTATTTCGGTTGACCTTAGCGGAAAGCTGGCAGGCAGAGGCACATATATCTGCAAGGACGGCGGATGCATAGAAAAGGCACGCAAGGTAAGAGCGATAGAACGCAGCCTGTCCTGCAAGGTTGAAACGGATGTTTATGATGCATTGGAGGCGATGCAAGATGGCAGAGAATGAGAAGTTCTTCAGAATGCTTGGGCTTGCTGCAAGGATGCGCGGCATCGCTTTTGGCGAAGGTGCAGCAAAGGATGCAATAAGGGAAGGCAAGGCATATCTTGTGATTGTGGCATCTGACGCATCCGAAAACACAAAGAAGAAATTCAAAAACACTTGCGGATTTTATTCAGCAAGGATGGCTGAATATAGTGATAAAATCACACTTGGCAGGTACACGGGGCGAGGTTTTGCGGTTGTGCTTGCGGTGATGAATCAGGGTATTGCAGAGGAGCTGTCTAAGTGCCTTGATGATATAACTGGATAGTTGGGTTGGCGCGCTGCCAACAGAAAGGGGAAGAATTATGACAAAAATTAAAGCATATGAACTTTCGAAGGGGTTTGTAGGAGTTTCCGGCAAGGAGCTTGTTAAAATTCTCAGCGATTACGGTATTTCCGAAAAGAGTCATATGAGTGCTCTTGACGAAAGAGAGCTTGATATTATTTTTGAATATGTTACGCAAAAAAATCAGGTTGAGGATTTTTCGGCATTATTTGCAGAAGTTCCTGAGGTTGAGCCTGTTAAAGAGGTAAAAGCACCTGAGTCTGAAAAAGAAGACAAGAAAAAAGAAGGCGATGCTACAGAGAAATCGGTTTCTGAAAAAATCGAGTCAGAGGGTGGCTTTGCAAGCGATGCACCTGTGCGCAAGACGCGTGTGGTTGACACCCGTGCAAATAACGTTGACCTTGACCGCCTTGATAACGAAAGGCTTGAGGAGCTTGTTCCTGAAAATGTAAAGAGTCAGGGCGGCGGCAAGCAGAAGATTAAGACGGGTAACAAAAAAAGCAAGCTGGTTAAGGAAAAACAGGACCCCAAGGCTTTTGAGAAGATTGCTAAAAAGGAGAAAAAGCAGGAGACTCAGGTTATACTTGTTCCTGATTCAATCACTGTGGGCGAACTGGCAGAGCGTCTTGACAAATCTTCGACCGAGGTTATCAAAAAGCTGATGATGCTTGGGATTATGGCGTCTGTCAACGAAAGTCTTGACTTTGATACGGCATCATTGATTGTGGAAGATTTTGGTGCTAAGGTTGAAAAGGAAATAATTCTTACAGAAGAGGACAAACTGTTTAATGATGTTGAGGATTCACCCGAGTCACTTATCCCACGTTCACCTGTTGTGGTTGTAATGGGTCACGTTGACCATGGTAAAACCTCGCTCCTCGATACAATCAGAAATTCAAACGTAACCGAAGGTGAGTTTGGCGGAATTACACAGCATATCGGCGCTTATCGTGTTCGTGTAAATGATAAAAAGATTACCTTCCTTGATACTCCGGGTCACGAGGCGTTTACTGCAATGCGTGCCCGCGGTGCACTGGTTACTGATATTGCAATATTGGTTGTTGCGGCTGATGACGGTATTATGCCCCAGACAATCGAGGCAATCAACCATGCTAAAGCGGCAAATGTTGCCATTATTGTTGCAATTAACAAAATTGATAAGGAAGGCGCAAATCCCGACAGAGTTCGTCAGGAGCTTACCGAGCATGGTCTTGTTCCCGAAGAATGGGGCGGTGATACAATCTGTGTTGAGGTTTCGGCAAAGCAGAAGATTAACATTGACGGTCTTTTGGATATGGTGCTTCTTGTGGCTGAAATGAAGGAGCTTAAGGCTAATCCCAACCGTCTTGCAAAGGGTACTGTTATTGAGGCTCAACTTGACAAGGGAAGAGGTCCTGTAGCAACCCTTCTGGTGCAGAATGGTACGCTGAAAGTCGGGGATATTGTAGTTGCCGGAACTTCTGTGGGCAGAGTTCGTGCAATGAATGACGACAAGGGAAAGTCAATAAAGAAGGCAGGCCCTGCAATTCCTGTTGAAATTTTAGGTCTTTCAGAGGTTCCCGAAGGCGGCGACGTTTTTTATGCTGTTGAGGACGAGAGAAAGGCAAGGGCTGTAGTAGAGGCAAGAAAGTTCAAGGCAAAGCAGGAGACACAGAAGGCAACTCAGGCTGTATCCCTTGAAAACCTTTTTGAACACATTGAAGCAGGTAAGATGAAAGACCTTAATATCATTGTTAAGGCAGATGTTCAAGGCTCGGTTGAGGCTGTTCGCCAGTCGCTAGAGCGAATTACCAACGAGGAAGTACGCGTTAATGTTATTCATGGTGCAGTTGGTGCAGTTAATGAATCCGATGTTATGCTGGCAAGTGCTTCAAATGCGATTATTGTTGGCTTTAACGTGCGTCCTACACCTGGTGCAACTGTTGCGGCAGCAAGCTCAGATGTTGATATCCGTCTTTACAGGGTAATCTATGACGCAATCGAAGATATCGAAGCGGCTATGAAAGGTATGCTTGCCCCGAAATTCCGAGAGGCGATTACAGGACATGTTGAAATCAGAACAACCTTCAAGGTTTCGGGCGTTGGAACAATTGGCGGTGCGTATGTTACGGATGGCAAGGTTCAGCGAAACAGCCTTGTTCGTATTGTTCGTGACGGCATTGTTATTCACGAGGGCGAGCTTGCATCGCTTAAGAGATTTAAGGACGATGTGAAAGAGGTTGCCAGCGGTTATGAGTGCGGTATCAGTATTGAAAAGTTCAATGACATAAAGGAAGGCGATATTGTCGAGGTTTATGTTATGGAACAGGTTGTATAAGGGAAAGAAAAATTGTCCCTCATATGGTTTAAATCGACAAATTTTACGCAATACTGTGTTAAAATGCTCGTGAATACACAAAGTATTCACTGCGCTTTTGCCTTGTCTTGCAATAAAATTTATTCGATTTAAACTTTTCGACCTTGCAAGCAAGGCATATGATTTCCAATTCCTTTTACCCTAAGGTGAAAAATAGGATAAGAATTTTGGAATTAAAACAAGAAAGGCGGTGCAGAAATGCCTGCATATAACAGAATAGACAGAATTTCAGAGGAAGTAAAACGTGAGCTGAGTATGATTATCCGTGAGCTTAAAGACCCAAGACTCAGTAAGGCGGTGGTTTCGGTTGTGAATGTAAATGTCACAAAGGATCTTAAATTTGCCAAAGCATATATAAGTGTTCTGGGCAAAGAGGATGTACAGACGGGGGCTATGGATGCACTGAAAAGTGCAGCCGGCTTTATCCGCAAGGAGGTTGGCAGAAGAATTAATCTACGAAACACCCCTGAATTTACCTTTGTTCTTGACAATTCTATCGAATATGGAGCACACATTAATGAGGTGCTGAAAAAGCTTTAAAGTCTTTTGGTGACAACCTGCATTGGTTTAAAGGGAGTGGTTATTCTGAATACCGTAATTGAAAAAATAAAAAATGCAAACAGCATTGCAATATTCAATCACGAAAATCCCGACGGTGACGCTTTGGGAAGTTCGTATGCTCTTAAGCTCATTCTTGTGGCAATGGGCAAGAAGGCAGAGGTTTTTTTGCGTGAGGGTGACGAGAATACCAGAGAGTATAAACTGATAAAGGGCTCAGAGAATTGCGGTCTTAAAATTGAGGACTGTGATTTGAAAATTGCGGTTGACTGTGCCGATTTTAAAAGAATTGGCGACCTTAAAGAACAGTTTTGCGGCAATACAGCGGCAATTGACCATCATATGACACATATGGAATTTGCCGATGCAACTTATGTTGATGCAAATGCACCGGCAACAGGTGAGATAATATATGATTTTGCTGTGGCACTTGGGGCAGAACTGACACAGGATATTGCCAACAATCTTTATCTGGCGATTACCTGCGATACGGGTAGCTTTAAGTATTCCTCGACCACACCAAAGACCCATATGGTTGCGGCAAAGCTTCTTGAGTGCGGAGTTGATGTGGGTGAAATCTCAAAGCAGATTTTTGACACAAAAAGTGTTGGCTATTTTAAAGCATACAAGCGTGGAATTGACAATCTTGACATTTTTGAGGATGGCAAAATTGCAGTTCTTTCCATAACAGAAAATGACTTTACCGAGCTTGGTGTTGATGAGAAAATTATCGACGGAATTGTGGAACTGCCCAGGTCGGTAGAGGGTGCTTTGGTGGGGGCTTATATCCGTGAACGAAACGACGGAGCATTTAAGGTTAGTCTGCGTTCAAACAGTGATGTTGATGTGGCACAAACCGCACTTGCTTTTGGTGGGGGCGGTCACAAAAAAGCAAGCGGTTATTTGAGAAGAAAGCCTCTTGAGGAGGTTAAAAAAGAGCTTGTTGAAGAGATATGCAAGCAGTTTTAAAGAATAGAGAATAGGTTATATGGACGGAATTATTAACGTAAACAAGCCATTGGGGATAACCTCTCATGATGTTGTTTACAGATTAAGAAAGATTTTAAATATAAAAAAAATAGGACACACAGGAACCCTTGACCCTGATGCATCAGGGGTTCTTCCTATGTGCGTGGGTAAGGGCACAAAGCTCGCTGAATACCTGACTGCTGCTGATAAACAGTATATGGCAAGACTGCAGCTGGGAGCCTTTACCGACACTCAGGATGCGTCGGGCAAGGTTACAGAAAGCTTTGATGTGTGTGTTACAGAAGAGCAGATTTATGATGCTGTTAAAAAGTTTGTTGGTGAGATTACTCAAATTCCGCCGATGTATTCTGCAATCAAGATTGATGGGAAAAAGCTTTATGAGTTTGCGAGAGAGGGAAAAACTGTTGAGCGTGAGCCAAGGAGAATTTCAATCAGCAACATTGAAATCAAAAGTATTGATTTGGAAAATGCTGCGATTGATATGCTGGTGGATTGCTCAAAGGGAACATATATCAGAACATTGTGCAACGATATAGGTGCAGAGCTTGGTTGTGGCGGGCATATGTCTGCACTTAACCGCACAAAAAGCGGTCGGTTTGAAATAGAAAACGCGTATACCCTTGAACAGATAGAGCAAATGGCAAAAGATGAAGATTTCAGCTTTATGACACATATTGGAGAAGCTCTTCCTGAATATGAACGAATTATCCTGGCAGAGAGAAATGCGGGCAGAGTGCGAAACGGAATAAGGATAACCGTTGGCGGACTGCAGGAGGGCGAAATCTATCGTGTTTTTGATGAAAAAAATAATTTTCTGGCACTTGCACAGCAAAACGAGGGACGGTTTGAGATAATCAAAACCTTTTATGGCGGAGCGGAAATATGATAGTTACAAACAGTAATGAACTGAAAAATTACACTAATGGCAAAAAGACCGCAGTTGCACTGGGGTCCTTTGATGCTTTGCACAAGGGACATATAAAGGTTATAAAGGGGTGCATTGAATATGCAGGCAAAGCAGGACTTTTTTCGCTGGTTCAGCTTGTGGAAATCCCAAATGCAAAGCGGGTTAATTCACTTGATGGGCGTCTTAAAATACTTGAGGATATGGGTGCGGATATTGTTGTAATTGAAGAATTCAGCCCTGAATTTAAAAGGGTCAGATATAATGCCTTTGTCACAGAATATCTTGTTGCGCGGTATAATGCGGCGGCGGTGTTTTCAGGTGAGAATTATCGCTTTGGTTATTTGGCCGAGGGCGATACCCAAAAACTGACGGTAGAGTGCAAAAAATGCGGGGTTGAGGTATTTACTTTGGATTGTGTTCAGCTTGAAAGAGTAATATCAAGCACCGAAATCCGAAAATTCGTTGAGAATGGAGATATGGAACAGGCAAGATGGTATATGGGCAGACCATTTTCACTGTCAGGCAGGGTTATTCACGGCAGAGCATTGGGCAGAGAATTGGGTTTTCCGACAGCGAACATTGAAATTCCTGACGGGTTTGTGATACCTCAAAGCGGTGTTTATGCGACTGTGGCTGTGATAAGTGAAAGGCGATATTATTCGGTTACAAATGTTGGGACAAAGCCAACTGTAAACGATAAAAAGCCAAACATTGAAACATATATTTTTGAATTTGACGGTGAAATTTATGGCGATGAAATACAGATTGAATTCTGTAAAAAGCTGAGAGATATTAAAAAGTTTGAAGATATAAAACAGCTTTCAGGGCAGATTGAAAGGGATAAGAAGACAGCAGAAAAATATTTTAAAATTTAAAAATCCTTCCTTGTGATTTAAAGGAAGGATTTTTTCTTTTGTGTTAGTTATAATGTTCCAAAAATTCTGTCGCCTGCGTCGCCCAGACCAGGAACTATATAGGCGTTTTCGTTAAGACATTCATCCAAGGCACCGATATATAAATCTACATCAGGATGGTCATGTTTGAGAACCTCTACGCCTTCTGGAGCTGCGATTATGCAGACAAAACGAATATTCTTTGCACCACGTTTTTTCAAAAAGTCGATTGCTGCACTTGCTGAGCCGCCTGTTGCCAGCATCGGGTCAAGAACAATAACCTCTCGTTTGGCGATGTCACAGGGCAGCTTGCAGTAATATTCACGGGGAAGATGTGTGTCGTGGTCGCGTTCAAGACCAATGTGCCCGACCGCTGCTGCGGGAATTAGCGAAACAAATGGCTCAAGCATACCAAGCCCTGCGCGAAGTATAGGGATAAGAGCTGGTTGACTGCACAAGAGCTTTCCTTGGGTTTTGCACAAGGGGGTTTCAATGGTTGTGTCACACAAAGAAAGGTCTTTTGTTGCTTCGTATGCAATAAGGGTTGAAATCTCATAAATAAGACGCCTGAACTCCCTGACAGGTGTGTCCTTTTGTCTTAAAAGAGTTAGCTTGTGTGTAAGCAGACTGTGGGTGAGTGTTGTAATTTTACTCATATGTAATACCTCGCTTAATTGATATTAGTTTAAGTATACTATAAATTAAGGAGTTTGTCTATATCAATTTTCCCCAGTTTTTATAAGAGTAAGAATTTTATCATAGGTTTCGTCTGAGACTGTATAGTAATCGGATGAGTTTCCTTTGTGACAGATTATAATATTTTTGTCGTTTTCTGCTAAATCAAGTATATCAAGGGGCGAAACGCATAAAATTTCAGAAAGAAGTAAAATTTTATCACGACCCATATTTTTTATGTATCCGCTTTCCCACTTCTTTACGGTTCCTTTGCTGACCCCCACATATTCAGCTATTTTTTCAAGAGTTAATCCCAGTTCAGTTCGTCTTTGATAGATATCGGTAAGCATAATGAATTGTCCTTTCTTTTGAAGAGCTTTCTTCCGCATTGATTATATCACAACAATTTAATAAATGCAACGTCTTTTACCAAAAAAGTAAAAAAATGTTAACTTAGTATTGACAAAAATGTAAAATAATGGTAGTATTCTTAATGATGTACAGTGATAGGAGGTGACGTAATGCATTACAAAAAATTAAAAAAAGTTATGAAAAGCAAAAAGATTTCCAAAGAAAATTTGTCACGCTTAATCGGGATTAGTTATTATGAATTAAATAAAAAGTTATCCGGCGGTGCGGAATTTACTCTGTGGGAAATAAAGTGTATATCCGACATTCTTTCTTTGAAGGGGTGGCAGGTAATGCATATTTTTTTTAATGAAAAGTTTCCTAAAGGAAACAAATTAACGCATCGGGATGGTGAGTGATGAAGAGTGTTTTTGTTAATACGTTGATGATAAAGAGGAGAGAATTTTTTTTGGTTGATGGGGATGTGTTTTGTTATTGTTGCGGTGCACCAATGCCTTGTGTAGCGGATGAATGTAAAACTGACAGATTCGGGCGTAGCTTTTGCAGCGAAATGTGCAGAAAAAAATATTATGGAGGAAAAGAAGAATGACAAAAAAAGAGCTTATGCAATGCTATTACTTAAATCGGGAGATTATGCATGATACAGAGGAGTTGATAAATCTTAAAATTCTTGCGAGGGGCGATGACGGCGGCTTTGTGACCGATGAAGAAGAAATAAAAAAGCAGGAAAGATTAATTGTTGAAAAAATCCGAAGGTGCAATCAGTTAAAGGCACGGATTGATAAATTTTTAAATTCAATTGATGACAGTCTGACAAGGCAGATTTTTTATTATCGTTATGTAAAATGTATGTCGTGGAAAAAGGTCAGCTATATGACGGGGGGCTATAACAGTGAGGAGGGGGTGCGAAAGATTGCAGAAAGATATCTGAAAAGTTTAATTAAAGAGTGATTATGACAAAACGGACATTATTGTCCGTTTTGTCCGTTTTTGGAAAGGTATAATTAAAATATAATCTTTGTTGTATAAAACGGCATTATGCTGTTTTTAGCGGAACTTGTTCTGCAACTTTCAAACTAAAAGTTTGAAAGATACACTTGATTGCAATAAAGTCGGCTTGCGAAAATACTATTTTCGCGAGTGTTTGCTAAATATAGCAAACTGAAACATTAAAATGTTTCTCCGACGTTTATTATAAATAGATTTTTACAGCATTTGAGGTGAGATTGGTGGCAAAGAAAAAAGCTGATGAGAATAATATGATTTCAGACTATATCCGAAAAAAAAAGAAAGATGCGTGCAATCTGATTGACCGCATTATGGATGAAATAGGAAACCCTGAGAGAATTGCCAACGCACCTCTTAATCAACTTTCTTCGGTTATGGGGACGTTGATTGATAAATTCGGCACAGATGAGAAGGATTTATCGGCAGAGGGAAGTCTTGCCACATTGTTTGATGATTTTGATGATGTAAAATAAAGGGGAAATACAGGCAGATGAGAAAGTACAAAAAGTTGACTGAAAAGCAAAATTGCCTGATTGAGCTTGCAAAAAACGGGGGCTTGAGGCGGCTGAATATTCTTCATGGAAGTGTCAGGTCGGGCAAAACATGGATAAGCCTGGTGCTGTGGTGTGTGTGGATACGAAATATGCCGCAGACAGGATGCTATCTGATGACGGCAAAGACCTTGTCTACCCTTAAAAGAAATTGTCTTGATTTGCTTGAAGAGTTGGCTGGGAAAAACAATTTTAAATATTCGATATCAAAAAAGGAGGGTGTTTTATATGGCAGGAGGATATACTTTGAAGGCGTGAGTGATTCAGAGGCAGAAAGTAAAATACGGGGAATGACTTTGCAGGGCGCTTACTGTGACGAAATAACACTTTATACCGAAGAGTTTTTCGGGATGCTACTGTCACGTCTCTCTCAGGCGGGGGCTAAGCTGTTTGGAACAACCAATCCCGATAATCCAAACCATTGGTTCAAGCAAAAATATATTGACCGACGCGAAGAGCTTGACTTTTTGCTGATGGAGTTTTTGATTGATGATAATACATTTCTTGATAAAAGATATGTAGAGGAGCTTAAAAAGGAGTATACGGGTGTTTTTTACAGGCGTTTTATACTGGGTGAGTGGTGCAGTGCTGAAGGGCTTGTGTATCCAATGTTTGAGCCGCAACTGCACACGGTTGACGAAATACCCGAGGCGGTGGGTGTTGCCGAGTATTATATATCGATTGACTATGGAACGTTGAATCCATGCAGTATGGGACTCTGGCGGCTGGATGACAGATATGCGGTGAGACTTCGGGAAAGCTATTATTCGGGCAGAAAAAGCAAGAAGCTTCTTACCGATGAGGAATATTACCTGCGCCTTGTGAGTTTGGCAGATGGCTATAATATAAACTGTGTAATTATTGACCCCTCGGCGGCAAGTTTTATTGCAACCATACGCCGTCACGGTGAGTTTAATGTAAGAAAGGCAGATAATAATGTGCTTAACGGAATACGCGTGACGGGGAATATGCTGCAAAGCGGAAAACTGCTTATCCATAAGTGTTGTGATGATACAATCCGCGAATTTGGCACGTATTGCTGGGACGAAAATGCCGCACAGGATACAGTGGTAAAGGAGTTTGACCACGCTATGGATGACATCCGGTATTTTTGTGCCACAGTTGCGGGAAAAAGACTGTTATAAAGGAGAAAAGATTATGTTTGAAGATATAAAAGAATTTATCGGAAGGGTGAAAAAAGGTATGTTTGACAAAAGGGTAATCGGTACGGCTATTGCAGCGGATATTGCGGTGTCTGACGAGATGAGCCGTGCTCAGAGGTTGTGGAAGGAGATGTATGAGGAGCGGGAGGGGCTTCATCTGCCGGCGGCAATTTCGTTTGAGATGGCAAGGCTCATTACGGTGGAGATGAATTCGAAAATTTCGGGCGGAGGCCGCGGTGACTTTCTTGACGAATGTTACCGCAAGGTAATTGAAGGTATCAGAATCCCCGTGGAATACGGCTGTGCCAAGGGCGGTCTGGCATTTAAACCATATGTTTCAGACGGCAAAATCAAGGTGGATTTTATTCAGGCGGATAAGTTTTTTCCTACAGAATTTGATGAAACGGGCAAAATACGGGGTGCGATTTTTGTGCAGACACGCAAAAGCGGCTCAAGATATTATACACGTCTGGAGAGACATTCTTTTATTGGGAATACATATGAAATCAGAAATCAGGCATTTTCCAGCAACAATCCTGATTATCTTGGCAAAAGTGTTCCGCTTGGAGAGGTGGAGGAATGGAAGGACCTTGCCGAAAGTCTGGCAATCTGTAATGTTACTCAGCCTTTGTTTGGCTATTTCAGACCTGCAATTGCAAACACAATTGACACAACCTCGCCGCTTGGTGTTTCGGTGTATGCCAATGCCGTAAACCTGATTGAGGATGCCGACAAGCAATATATGCGTTTTTTATGGGAGTTTGAGAGCGGCGAGAGGGCACTTATCGCCAACGCGATGGCGTTTAAACGGGACAAGGATGGCAGACCGAGACTCCCTGACAAAAGACTTTATAAAACACTTGATGTTGAGGATATGGATTTCTTCCGTGAATGGTCGCCTGAGCTTCGTGAGGGAGCAATTTCAAAGGGGCTTAACCGTATTTTAAGGCAGGTTGAGTTTAATTGTGGATTTGCTTACGGAACATTGTCAGAGGTCAGCGATACAGAAAAGACTGCCGAGGAAATCCGTGCATCAAAGCAAAGAAGCTATGCCACCGTTTCGGATAACCAGAAGGCACTTAAAAATGCTCTGCTTGAGCTTGTTTATGCTATGGACGTTTGGTGCACCCTTTATAATCTTGCACCAAAGGGTGACTACAGCGTATCCTTTGACTTTGACGACAGCATTGAGGCAGACCGTAAAACACAGTTTGAAGAAAAGCAAATTTTGGTTAATGCCGGAATTATGGCTCCGTGGGAGTTCAGGATGTGGTATTTCGGCGAAGACGAGGAAACCGCAAAGGCAAAAGTATCAGGGAAAAATAAATAAATATCAATATATTTGACCGGAATGTCGATAAACTACCAGTCCAAAGCAGAAAGCAACTGCGAAATCAAACTGAAAGGATGATGTATTATGACAAGAGATGATTTAAGGGGAATTGTTGAGGGAATTTCTGACGAACAGCTCAAAAAAATTCTGGATATTAATTCTCTGGACATCGGAAAAGCCAAGCGAGGAGCAGAAGAACTGAAAGCCGAGCTTGAGGACAAAGACCAAAAAATTGCGGATATGGAAAGAGAGCTTGATACAATTCGGACAAGTCAATGTGAGGCAGATGAAATAAAAAAACGAGCAGAAGAGCTGCAAAAAATCATTGATGACAGACATATCAAGGATGAGGAAATGGCAAAAACAGCAGATTTGGAAAGCCGTTTTGCGGCGGTTGTGGGTGATGCAAAGTTCCTGAACGGATTTACACAAAAAGGAATTTTTAACAGCTTTTGCGAAGCACTGCAGAGCGGCGAAAATCAAGGCAGAGCCGACAAAGAGATTTTTGATGAAATTACAAAGGATGTCGAAAATCTTTTCGAGATGCCTTCTGATACACCTGTTGTTGTTGCATCCACTATGGGCTTTGGCGGTGAGCTGAGCCGTGGTGATATTCGCGAAATTATGGGCTTGCCAACAGAATAAAAAAAGGAGAGATGTATTATGGCAAACGCAATTGAAAAATTTAAGCAGTATATTGACACTCTTGACGAGGTGTATAAGATTTCATCTGTTACATCCGTGCTTGACGGCAACAACCGTCTTGTAAAAATGGGTGCCAACGCAAACGAAATTGTAATCCCCAAAATGTCAATGGATGGTCTTGCGGATTACAGCAGAGAGGGCGGTTATGTAAGCGGTGATGTTACCCTTACCAATGAAACAGTTACATTCAATTACGAGAGAGGCCGTTCGTTTACTGTTGATGCAATGGATAACGAGGAAACCGCAGGTGTGGCATTCGGTCAGCTTTCGGGAGAGTTTGTACGCACAAAGGCGGCTCCCGAAATTGATGCATTCCGTTTTGCTCAGTATGCAGGAACAGAAGGTATTACAGCAATTTCTGCAGACCTTGCAACAGCCGAAGAAACACTTGCGGCGCTTATTGCAGCACAGAATTCTATGGATGAGAATGAGGTTCCTATGGAATCAAGAATTTTGTTTATAACTCCCACGCTCTATAACGGCGTAATGAACATTGACACAACAAAGTCTAAGGCAGTTCTTGACAGCTTTTCACAGATTATCAAGGTTCCGCAGAGCAGATTTTATACCGCAATCAGCCTTTATGACGGTTCATCAGACGGTGAGACAGCGGGTCATTTTGTAAAGTCTGCCGATGGCGGCAAAAATATCAACTTTATGATTGTTGAAAAATCTGCTGCCATTCAGTATCAAAAGCATCTTGTTAGCAAGGTGGTAACACCTGAGGAAAATCAGATGTCGGATGCGTGGAAGTTCTTCTACCGTTCATACGGAATTGCTGATGTGTATGAGAACAAGAAAAAGGGCATCTATCTGCATCACGCAGCAAATTAATTGACGCCAAAAGGGAGGGGTTATTGTGAGAAGTATTGGACTGTTAATAAAAAATTCTCCCAGAAAGACATCGGTAAAGGCTAAAGGCTCTGCTGCGACGAAAGGCGGTGCAGCCCGTGACAAAAGCTGAAATAAGTTTTGAATATTATTTCAATGAGTATTGCGGGGGTTGCTCGGGTGTTCTTGACAATGCTGCCTTTGACAAATATATATTTCCTGCTATGCGTGAAATCAAAAGCCACTGCAACGGTGCCGCGGATGCTGATTTAAACTGTACCGAGGTTTTGCAGTGTGCCTGTGAGGTTGCTGAACAGCTTTATCTTGCTGATAAGGTAGGGCTTGTTAAAAGTGAGAATATTGACGGATATTCGGTTACATATTCAACCGAGGGCTCTGTCGCATCGCTGAACAGAGTTATTTTGAAGCACCTTGCAGAAACAGGACTTTTGTATGCGGGGGTGGAGTAATGCTTGAAAACGGCGTTGTTACACTTTTTTCTCTTGACTCTGACGGCGGGGATTATGTGAAATACGGCACATATCCTGCATGGATACACTGCAAAAAAAGGCTCCGAAGCACCGAAAAGGGTGTGTATTTCCGTGATAATTTTGATGTGAGAATTGACCACGGTCAGGTTAAGAAGATATCTGTGGGAGACCTTATATATTTTGGTGAAATGAGTCAGGATGAGTTTTCGGTGGCAGAATGCAGACGTGTTGCGGTGGTTGCTGAAAATAATTTCGGAACAACACCTCACTGGCATCTGCAGGCAGAATATGAGTATAGATAGGGCTGACCCGATAGCAGGTGTCGGGCTTGTGGGGAGGAAAAGCAAGCTATGATTGAAGAAACAGTAAAATATCTTTCGCAGTGTCCGCACTTTGCGGGTACTGGAATAAAGGTAAACTACCTTGATGGCAAGCCGCTTGCCTTTGCGCTGAGGATGAAGTCGACCGACCCTGTGGTAAAAAGATATACTGACGGTGGCGGGCTTTTTGAGGCGAGATTTATCCTTGCTCTGCGTCAGGAATATGGCGGTGGGGACAAATATAATCGTGCTGCTGCAAAGCGGTGCGAGGATATTGAAGAATGGATTGCGCAGCAAAACAAATCGGGCAACCTGCCGGATTTGGGGCAGGAAATTATGCCGATGTCGCTGACGGTTGAAAAGAGCTTTAGCGCTGAGCCTGCGGGCAGTGTGGACGCAAGGTTTGAGGCGGAACTCAGATTGGTTTATCTAGCCTGACAGCCTGACTTTAAACAGTTGATGTTGGGCAAAGCCGAGAAATGATTTTCCACGGCTTAAATAAAAAATTTTTAAGATGCAGGGGATGGGACAGTTGTCTGCATCCCCTTAGTTCATTTAATTTTAAGGAGTGAATTTTTATGTCAGAAATAGTAAAGAGATACAAAAAACTTGCCTTTTACGGAGTGCCGGATGAGGATGGCGGCGGAATAGTATTTCACCGTATGAGAGGCTTTGACGAAATCTCTACGTCAAAAAACCCAAAGGAATATTCAAGACAGTATGTTGACGAGGAATTTGAACAGACCGATGTGGTGGGATATACTCCATCAATCAGCTTTGGCTTTGACAGATTCAGTGACGACCAGGTTCATACTGATATTATTGGGATATTTGATGAAGAAAAAGTTGGTGCTGATGCTGTAAGAGCAATTATTATGGTTGATATGGCTGATGACAAAAATTCGGCAATAAAGCGTGAATTTGCAGTCATTGCCGAAAATGAGGGCAACGGTCTTGAGGCGTACAAGTACAGCGGAGCATTCCGCGTAAAGGGTGATAAGATATTTGGCACAGCAACAAGCAATGACGGTTGGCAGACCTGTACCTTTACGGAGGAATAGTATATGAATACAGAGGCGCAGCTTGCACAAAAAGAATTGCCCGTTGAGCTTGACGGATACAAAACCCGAATGTTTTTATGCAGCAGTATTCTGGCAGAATGTGAAAGGATAAAGGCTGCGGCAAAGGTTTTGCTTGAAGAAATCAAGGCATCGGGAGACAATGAAAAGGCGACAGATATCCGTGTTAAGGAGTTCTTAAAGGACAGCATTACGGGTCTGATTGGTGAAGAGTCGGCAGCTGAAGTTTTTGACAGAGAACCGTCGGAAATAACTAATTTGACAGCAATTTTGTGTTATCTGATTTCCTGCATTGGGATGGAGCTAGGGAGTGCGGAGTATGAAGAATAGGCTGTTTGATTATCCGAATTCGGTCAGGATTGAGGGCAAAGATTATGCAATTTGTACGGATTTCTCGATCTGGATTGAGATAGAACAGCAGCTCCTGAAGGGAGAAAGGGGATGTGGTGAGGGCTTGGCAAGGGTACTTGCTCTTGCCTATCCCATCCTTCCGGATAGCTTGGCTGAGGCTATAAAAGGACTTATGTGGTTTTATTCCGGCGGTGAGGTCGCAGATGGTGCCGACAAAGGCGCATCATCAGCCCCCGCTTATGACCTGAAAGCAGATTTTGAATATATACGGGCGGGTTTTTTAAAGGAATTTGGGATTGATTTGATGTGCACTGATATGCATTGGTGGCAGTTCAGGCGGTTGCTTGCGTGCCTTGGTGATAATTGCAGATTTTCGCAGATTGTGGCATACAGACGCACCGACACATCAAAGATAAAAAACCGTGAACTGCGAAGCTTTTATGAAAGAATGAAAAAACGTTACAGACTTCCCGATATCAGGACTGACGAGGAAAAGGAAAGTGATACGGCACGAAAATTGGAAAGTCTTTTTTAGAACTTAATGGCTGAGGGTGCAGCAAATCCGCTGCGCCTGCAAATTTAAAAGAGGGAAGGGATGAAATGTCGTTTGATTATGAAAAATATATAAAGGATATGGAAGCAGCCGCAGAAAAAAATGATATTGGCAAAATGCTGGCGTCGGGGATAGGCGTTGGGCTGGATAAAAATTCGTATCTGGCTGTTACGGCATTGGAAAATGTTTATGTAGAGCTTGAAACTCTCTCAAAAAACGCTGCAAAAAATGCTGAAAAGCTTGCTCAAAAGCGACAGGAGCGCGAGCTTGATAACCTTAAAAATTCGCTTAAGCTGGAGCTGATATCAGAGCAGGAATATTATGAAAAGCTCAAAAAATATCGTGACGAAAATCTGCGTCAGGGAACAGATGCATGGTATAAATATACCGAGGAGATTATCGCTTACAACAAAAGACTCACTGATGAGGCAGAGCAGGAGCAAATCAAGCTGGCAGAAAAAATTTACAGTCTGCAAAAGGAGCTTGAAGAAAATCTTAAGGAAAGCAAAGACAAGTGGTATTCGTCGCAGAAGATAAGGCTTGTAGGGGTAAATCCCGACGGCAGTGACCAGGTATACCAAAAAAATTCATTGTCGGATTTTGCCAAGGAAACAAGTCTTCTTGAAAGATATCAAAGTGCCGTGCTTGCTCTTAAAGAGCTTGGAAACATTCCTGACGGAGTTTTTACCGAAATAGGCAATATGAGCGTTGCCGAGGCTGTGGAGGCAGCAGAGGTAATTCTTCAGGTTGATGATGAAACCCGAAAAAGATTTATCGAAGGTTACAACAAGCGGTCGCATCTGACCGGCAGCATTGCTGCACAGCTTAATGGAATTCTTAACAAAGAGGAGCTTCGCGAGGCAGGTATATATGCGGCAGAAGATTTCAATAAAGGATATTTTTATGCAGACAATGCCGAAGAGACTATGTTTATAAAAACTCTTGAGTCCAGCTTTGAAAGTGTTCCAGAAAGCTATTATAAGCTGGGTGAGGAGTCAGGAGATGCATTTGGAGATGGTTTTGAAAGCCGGATTTCTCAGGCTGTTGCAGATGCAAGAGTGATAATGCTTGAGAGTATGAACAGTCTTGTGGCAGAGCTTTCGGCAGTGGCGGCAGGAGTCAGGCAGGAGATGGTGTCAAACAAGAATGTGTATAACACCAGCTATACATTTAATTCGTCACGGGATACCACAACTGCTCAGCTTGCGGCGGCAAAGAATGCGGCAACGCTTGAAAAACTGAGGGGAGCGAGTGAATAATGCAATTAATATATAAAAACAACCTTGGCACAGTTGAAATATCGGGGAATTCGGCATCCAGTATCCGCCTGATAGAAGCAGACGGGTTTGGGATTGCAGAGCGTGAATATATTACGGCGGTTTTTGCGGGCTATGATGGTCAGGAAACCATCTCATCCCGTGCATTACCAAGGGCGATAACGATAAAAGCGGAAATCTGCGGACAGGATATTTCAGCTATTGCAAGAGATACAATGAAGATTTTAATTGAGCCGGGCTGGTTGCATATCGAGAACAATGAAATCAGTCGAAGAATTTACTGCAATCAAGTTAAAATTCCCGACCCTGCCCGTGTTCTGAAGGGCAAAATTGCAGAATTTGCGGTACAGTTTATTTGCGACAAGCCTTATTTTGAGGATACATTCGAAAATGCTGTTGCTCTTTATATGCGAACAAAAAATCTCAGTACGCCGTTTACACTTCCTGTCGTTTTTGGTACTACTGTTATGGGAGCGGCAATTAAAAATCTGGGGGATTATTCAATCGAGCCGTGCATTTATATTAAATGTCCAAAGGCTCTTCAAAGTGCTGAAACTGTGATAATAACAAATAACACCACAGGGGCGAGGATTGTACTTGAATATGCCCCTAAGTCAGGTGATGAAATAACCGTGGACATAAAAAACCGCAAAATTCTAAGTAGTATTACGGGAAATCTGCTGAATAATTTGTCGGATGACACTTTTTTGGGTGATTTTGTTCTTGATATAGGAATAAACGATTTGTCGGTAATTGTGGGGGATGTCCAATCGGAATTTACGGTTGAATGCAGATACAGCAATATTTATTGCGAGGCGGTGATTGTGTGAATGACGTGTTCTTTTATAATTTCAGTCTTGAGGCGTTAGGTCAGTTTGTCGGGTTTATTTCCCTGAATGTTACCCAAAAGTATTGCGGTTGGGGTAATTCGGAAATTCATTTTCCCATAAGCAGAACAGAGATTATAGAAATTCTTCAGAAAAATCCGTATATTATATGTGTTGCAAAGGATACGCAGATGATAGTTACCGGCTGGAGATTGGGCGAGGATATTGCAATTTTCGGCAGAACGCCCGAATGGCTTATGACCAAAAGAGTTCTTGCACCTTTTTCGCTTTCAGGAAAGAGCCCTGAACAAATTGCTGAATATGCCGTGAAAACTGCTATGGGTGATTTTGTGGATGTGGCAGATTTCGTGGCTGAGATGGATATGACTGATTATTCGGAAGAAGAGCCCAAAACAGTATATGACACCGTGTGCGGCGTACTTCAACCGTTGGGGCTTGGATTTAATCTGCGTGCGGATGTTGTGGGCAGACGATTTATTTTTTCGGTCCGCAAGGGTAAAGTGCAGCCGTTGTTGATTTCAGTTTCAAACCGTACTGCCTGTGATATGAGGCTTACCCGTGATATGCAGGAGCTTGTGGATAACTGCGGATGGTATCAGAGGGAGATGCTGAATATGGGTAATTGGAGCGCATCCGAAAACTCACCTGCCTTGAAAGATAGTCAGCAATCCAATGCGTTTAAGTATTACAGGATTACATCGGATGCAACTGTGTTTGGGCTGACTTGTACGGCGGGCTGTTATCTGTATTGCGACAGTACTGACGGAAAATGGAAAACGTCGGCAGAGAGACCAAGATTTGTGTGGCAGTATATTGACAATTCAAAAACAGAGGGTGCAGCACGGTGGGAAGGAATTGTGACGGGTGTTAAAACCTTTGACGAGGCAAAGACAGAGTTTGGTCAGATGAAGATAATTGAACAAAGTGAAACAGCTTTGAGAAATGTTGAATACGGAACCGATTATACCGAGGGCGATATTGTAAGGCTTCATACGCAGTTTGGAAATTACAGGTCCGCAGAAAGAAAAAGAGTATGTGCGGTGGAAATTTTTTATGACATTGACACAGCGGGCGTAAAACCGGTATTACAAAGTTTGGAGGAGTGAGAAAATGGGTATTAAATACAGTTTTGCAGACAACACAGTTTATGGAACAGAGGACATAAACGACATAACGAGAAGTCTGGTGGGGGCAGGTGTTGCACCCTTTGTTTCAAAGAGCAGCTATAATGTGTCGGATTTAAATGTGCTGACATCGGCATTGGTTGGCACGGGAGTTCAGCTTGAGGGCTGCAAGTGCACGGTTCAGAATAAAGGGACGCAGAATATGATGGTTAGAGTTGCACAGGGAATAGTGTTTTTTGAAAGCGGAGTAAGGCTCACGGTGGACAGCAGCAGCTACACGGTTGCGGTATCGCCCAATACGGCAGGGTTTGTGTATGCGTATTATAATAAGGCTTTGCAGACCGCGGATATTTTATTTGCCAAGAGTTTGCCCGACAGCGGTGAATATGTGTGCCTTGCTGAAATTTCAGCCAAGGGCGAGATTACCGACAAAAGAGAATTTGCACGGTCAAAGATTGCAACACTGGGCGCCAATCGTGTGGCTAGTGTAAAACTTGAACAGACAGAGTATATAAATTATAAGGACTCAGATTATCGTATCGGTCACAAGCGTTATGCTGTGGGCAAGGTGAATACTGATATAAGCAAATTCAACTATGCTATTGCGGATTTTGAAGACAACAGATGTATATTCGACCTAAGAAAGAACAAATTTTTACTTGCGGTGAGTAATTACAATGCAAGTTCTACAATACGCAAGATATTGACCAACGGACAGGTTTGGTTTGGAGGCGGAGGAACATATCAACAGTATGGGTTTGAGATGGTTGACGGTGTTTTGACATTATTTACGGATATTCGTGAAAATGAAGAACATTTTATCCACTTTCTCGATATGACGATAACGTTGGTGTAGGGAGGTAATATAAAATGAAACATAAAGATATTATAATCGATACCGATGCAAAATTTGAAATTGACCCTGTTACAAGAGCAATTAACAATGCCTCGTCATCGAAAACAACAGTTATTCAGTACGACCATAATTCAGAAAGATTTGGCTTTGCGTTGCCCAGATACATTGAGGGGCACGATATGATGGATTGCAATAGGGTTGAGATTCATTACAAGAATACTGACAATGATTCCAAAGAAGAGGCTGCAGGTGTATATGAAGTTACGGATATGGGAATTGATGAAGAGGATGAAACAAGGGTTGTTTTTTCGTGGTTGGTATCCCAAAATGCAACACAGAGAGTCGGTGCATTAACTTTTTTAGTACGGTTTTCGTGTACTGCAGAGGACGGAACAGTTGAGTATGCCTGGAACACGTCTATATTTAAGGGAATATTTGTTTCGTCGGGAATGTATAATTCAGGCGAGATTCTTAAACAGTATGCAGATGTGTTGGAACAGTGGAAGGTTGAGTTATCAAAGATTGCTGTTCCCTATGTTGGTAATAATGGAAATTGGTTCAAGTATGACATTGTGAAAGATACATATGTCGATACAGGGGTTAAGGCAGAAGGCGTTGATGGGACTAATGGTACAAACGGAATTGACGGCAAGGACGGTTACACGCCACAGAAGGGCGTTGATTATTGGACAGAGTCGGATAAGGCAGAAATTATAGAGAAAGCCGCACCATTTGTTGTTAATTTTACAGTAGAATCAGATAGCCGCTCGGTTGTTGCATCAGACAAAACTGCGGAGCAGATACTAGAGGCTTATAATAATGGTAAAAATCTGTTGGCAATTGCAAATATTAACGGGGCACAATACCAATCGACAAACGTTGAGATATACGAAAATGATTTTATCCATTTTATAATAGCATTGGACAGGGGTTCTTATGTAATTTGGTATGATGGCACCAACCCCCAGTGGTATTTTGAAGATTTTTATAATTATTATGAAAGCTACGTTGACGGACAAATCGGCAGCATAAACGCGGCTCTCGACCATATTATTGCTATTCAAAATCAGCTTATGGGGGTGAGTGAATGAGCATTGCAGAAAAGCTGACAACAATAGCGGAAAATGAACAAAAGGTGTATGAAAAAGGCAAGGAATCTGAAAGGCGTGCCTGGTGGTCGGCAGTAACAGCCAACTATACCAGAACCTCTTACCGTCTTACGTTCAGGGACTATAACTTTAGTGAAGTGGGCGGTTTTAATCCACCTAAAACTCTTAAAGCAAACCAAGCGGGATATATGTTTCATCGCTCTCGCGGTATTCCTAAAATAACAAAAGAACAAATAGACTTTTCGGATGTGACCGACGCTGATTATGTATTTGCCTCAAGTGATGTGCAGGAAATTGAAGAGGTTTACTGTGCCAGAGAATTAATTAATACATTCAGCACAACACATTTGATAAGGATAGGTAAGCTCGTCATTAAACAGGGTGCTGTTTTTGGTCGTTATCCTTTTCAAAATTGCAAGCGTTTAACCCAGATAGATGAGATTGAAGGGGTTATACCAAACAGTGTTTCTTTTAAATGGAGCTCTGAGCTAACTGCAAAAACTATTAAAAATATAGTGTCGGCATTATCGAATAATGCAACAGGACAAACGCTTACTTTTAACGCCACAGCAAAGGCAACGTACTATAGCGCACACCCAGATGAATATGCAGATGCCGAAACAGCTTGGGCAGCATTGGTTGCAACAAAACCCAACTGGACAATTGCTTTATTAAGTTAAGGAGGATTTTAAAATGGAGAAAACAACAATAAATCTTACAAAGCTCACAGCATCAGAGGGTATGGTGCTGACAAACGGCACAGATTATGGCAAGGAGATTTATCTTGGCTGTAATGACAAGCCTGAAAATTGGCACGAGATAACCGAGGCAGAATATGAGGCCTATCTTGCTGAAGAAAAGGCGAGAATGGAAAAAGAAATGGAGGGTGTGTAATTTGACGAATATAAAGGCGGTGATTTGCACGGTATTGGGGATAGCAGGCGGCTTTATAGCAAAGCTGTTTGGCGGCTGGACAGAGGATATAATAACTCTTGTGATATTTATGGCAATTGACTTTGTTATGGGGCTGATTGTTGCAGGGGTATTCCATAAGAGCAACAAGTCAAAAACTGGTGCATTGAACAGTCATGCAGGCTGGATGGGGCTTTGTAAAAAGGGAGTAACTATGCTTTTTGTTCTTATAGCACATCGGCTGGACATGCTGATTGGTACAGACTACATAAGAACAACTACAATAATTGGTTTTATAGCAAATGAAGTTATATCAATAGTGGAAAACGCTGGGCTTATGGGGTTGCCGCTTCCAGAGGTTATAACAAAGGCGATTGAGATTTTGAAGGAAAAGAAGGAGGCAGCGTTGTTTGAAAATAATTGATAAAGACTTTAGCTGGAATGGAAATCTTTCAAAACGGAGCAAGACAAAATATATTATTTTGCATCACCGTGCAGGGAGCGGTGATGTGCAGAGTATTCATAAAGGGCATCTTGCCAACGGCTGGAGCGGTATAGGCTATCATTTTTATGTGCGCAAAGATGGCAGTGTTTTTCGTGGCCGCCCAATCGGTACGGTGGGTGCACACTGCACTGGATATAATGACAAAAGCATTGGCGTTTGCTTTGAGGGGAATTTTGAGGATGAAAAAATGCTGCCGGCACAGCTTAAAGCGGGTCAAGAGCTTATTTTGCACCTTAAAGGGTTGTACCCAGATGCCGAGGTTAAAAAGCACAGGGATTTTCAAAGCACGGCGTGCCCGGGTGGAAACTTTCCGTTTGAAGAAATCAGAAAAGGAGAATATGAGATGACAGTTGAAGATGCGATAGAAATTATTCAGGCAAAGACGGGGCTTGAAGACGAAACAATTGAATTTTTGCTGTGCTATAGGTACGGAGAAGAACTCGTAATAAAAATTGCTCAGGCTATTGCCTGATACAACTAAAATTTTCCGCCTGTGTTCATTGACATAAGAATTGCAATGCGATATAATTAGTATACGCAAAACGGGAGGTGAACACAGGTGGAAAAAATCGACGGTGTAATAGAAGACGTAATATATGAAAATCAATCAAATGGGTACACCGTTTGTGATATTTCATCAGGTGGACACCTTTATACCCTGACGGGATATATGCCGGGAATTTCTGAGGGCGAGAGGATTACTGCCGTGGGCGAGTGGAAAAACCATCCCGAATATGGTCAACAGTTTAGTGTATGCAGCTTTGAAAGGCTTATGCCTGAAACCGAAAGCGAAATTGAACTTTATCTTGGCTCAGGCGTTCTGCCGCATATTGGCAAAACCACAGCAAGGCGAATTGTAGAGAAATTTGGCACACAGGCACTTGAGATTATTGAAAAAGAGCCCGACAGGCTGACACAGATTAAAGGGATTTCCGTTGCCAAGGCTCAGGAAATATATAAAAGGTTTGTTGAACAGATTGGTCTTAAAAATATTGTTGTATTTTTTCAAAGGTTTGGTGTGTCACCAAATCTTGCAGTAAAGGCGTATCGGACCTTTGGAGAAAATATAATAAATTATGCCGCAGAAAACCCGTTTGTTCTGAGCAGTATTGACGGCTTTACATTTAAAATCTGCGATAAAATCCGTGAGGAGATGCATCTCCCTTTGAATTTTGTACCGAGAGTATGTTCAGGGGTTATGAGCACTCTTCTCAATGCAGGATATCTCAGCGGTCACACATTTTTGCCAAAATCAACACTTGTAGCCCAGACAAAAGCGACTTTGGAGATTGATGCAGGCGAGGCAGAGGATGCCGTGGCACAGCTTTGCGTTAAGGGTGAGTTGATGGTGGAACCCCACGAGGAATTTGATGCGGTATATCTTAAGACGTTTTATGATGCTGAACGGGGTGTTGCATCAAGACTGCGTGAAATGAGTGGATTGATTTTTGAAACTAATCGTCGTGAGACGGAAGAACTGATTGAAAGAGCAGAGGCAGAAAATGGGATTGTTCTTGCAGATACACAAAGGGATGCTGTTTTTGCCTGCTTTGAGAATTCTGCTATGGTAATAACAGGCGGCCCCGGCACAGGAAAAACCACAATAATCAATACCATAATAAATATAATGGAACGTCAGGGCAAAAGAATTGCACTGGCGGCACCTACCGGAAGAGCAGCAAAGCGAATGACCGAGGTCTGCGGGATGGAGGCAAAAACCATCCACCGTCTTCTTGAAAATATGCCCTCTGAGGGTAGTCGGGTTTGTTTTGGCAGAAACGAGAAGAATAAGCTTGAATGTGATATTCTGATTATTGACGAAATGTCAATGGTTGATGTTTTGCTTATGCACAGCCTTTTGCTTGCATTGCCGAAAAATGCACGGCTTATAATGGTGGGGGATTGCGACCAGCTCCCTGCAGTCGGGGCGGGAAATGTGCTTAAGGATATAATTGAAAGCCAATGTCTGCAGTGTGTCAAATTGACCGAGATTTTCAGGCAGGCAAAGGAGAGTATGATTGTTGTCAATGCTCACCGCATAAACCGCGGCGAAATGCCTTTTTGCAACGACCCTGACAATGATTTCTTTATGCTGAAATGTTCAAATCCCGAGCAGCTTTGCGAAACTATTGCCGATTTGTGCGAGAGAAGAATTCCCAAAACCTATGGTGTGGACAGCATTTCACAAATTCAGGTGCTTACCCCCACACGAAAATCGCTTATAGGCGTGCAGAGCCTTAATGAAATTCTGCAAAGGCGGCTTAATCCCAAACAGATGCGCATTTCTGAAAAAACGGTGGGCAGTTATACCTTCCGTGTGGGTGACAAGGTTATGCAGAATAAAAATAATTATAACTTAGAGTGGACACGGCTTTCTGACTTGGAAAAGGGGCAGGGGGTATTTAACGGCGATGTTGGATTTGTAACCGACATAAATGTTCCCAAACAGACTGTGACTGTGCTGTTTGATGACCGCAAGGTGGTTTATGACTTTATGGGGCTTGACGAGCTTGAGCTTGCCTATGCGGTGACTGTTCACAAAAGTCAAGGCAGCGAGTTTGATGTTGTCATAATGCCAATTTTTGACACACACAGACTGCTGATGACACGCAATCTGCTTTATACCGCCATAACCCGTGCTAAAAAATTGGTTATACTTGTGGGCAAAGAAGAAATATTGAAACAGTTTGTAGATAATAATAACGTACTGATGAGATTTTCTGGGTTAAAAGAAAAATTAATAATACGATAAAAGGGTGCTGCCAAGCACCCTCAGCTTGATGACTTTGTCATCAAGCTGAGCAGACGCTGAGAAACGAAGTGTATATTTTGTGAAATCGTTTTCGTCGGCATACGCGGGTATGGTAGAGAACGATTTCGCAAAAAGCAAGTAATGGCAAAGAAAACTCGATGTTTTCTTTGCCATTTCCTTTTTGTTTCACATGCGGACAGCCGAGAACGCTTCTCCCTACAATATATTTGTAAATTTTCCACTTGCGGTAGACCGAGTTTTTCGACAGTCTGAAAGGTCATCGAAAGATGACCTTTTCTTTTCTTATGTCCAATCGCGCAGT
>JAZNCI010000004.1:0-5948 GCA_045587485.1 Clostridia bacterium | reverse complement strand
ACGTTATACTGGATCTTGGTAGTGTTATCGAGGGTAACCTTAAGCTTAACATTTCGTGTCAAGAAGGTAACGTACGTTATGAGAAATTTAAGATTGAACACTCGATTGACGGTGTTCACTATACCGAAGTATTTAACGGCCGCAACAGTGGTACAACCACAGGCTTAGAACAGTTTGACATTTGCAATAAGGCCCGCTATGTAAGAGTTAGCTTCTATGGCTCAAGCCTGGGCTCATATGTATCGGTAACGGAACTGTTCGTATCCAATGAGTAATGTAAAAATTATAAAATAAACAGCCAGACTTTTATGTTGGAGCATTAGACAAACATTACAACGAGTGACATCATATTTTAAGCAAAAAGAAATTATATATAAAAATCCGACGGATGATAATTCCGTCGGATTTTTATATATAACAGGAAATTGCGTATTTTCTATAACATAATTGTTTTGTAGCGGAGGGTCTCTTCCAAAGAGCACAAGCCAATGGCGAGGTGCGATTTGCAGGTAAAAGTTATTGATAAAAACAAAAAAGTTTACCGAAGGTATCCGATAAACTTTTAAGTAAATGGTGCGCCCGAAGAGACTTGAACTCCCACATCATTGACACTAGATCCTAATGGTTATATAGCATATGTGAAAGAATTATTTTCTTTTGCATATGCTATTTTTTAGCCAATATCAAAAAGGGTAATATGCAAATGCAATATTCTTATTTTAAAATACATGTTAGTCTTTTTTGTCTTAATGCAATCTTAATGCGGATATTCAACCGTTAATGCCATTTTAAAATATATTATGATACAATGATAATAGAAAAAAGATACACTTGATTGGTGGTTTTGATTATGGATGCAAAAATAAAGAAGCATTTGTCTTCTTCTCAGATAATAATATTCGGTTTTGCAGGAGCAATAATATTAGGCACAATTCTTTTAATGCTTCCGATATCGTCAGCAAGCGGAAATATGACACCCTTTTCAGACGCACTCTTTACATCAACATCTGCGGTGTGTGTAACAGGGCTTGTGGTACATGACACAGCAACGCACTGGTCAATGTTCGGGCAGTTTATAATCCTTTTGCTTATTCAGGTTGGAGGTCTTGGAATTGTAACCTTGTCTGTTGCAATGGCGATGCTTGCAGGAAGAAAAATAAGTCTTATGCAAAGAAGCACATTGCAGGATGCAATATCCGCACCAAAGGTCGGCGGAATTGTAAGGCTCACAGGATTTATTCTTAAAACAACATTCTTAATTGAGCTTATAGGTGCAATTTTACTTTCAACAGTATTTTGCAAAGAGTTTGGGTTAAAAGGTGTATGGCTCGGAATATTCCACTCTGTTTCGGCATTTTGTAATGCAGGCTTTGACTTGATGGGTGCAAAATCACCGTTCTCATCGCTGACATCCTACTCCGCACAGCCTTTAATAAATGCAGTTATAATGCTTCTCATTATCATAGGCGGCATTGGTTTTCTTGTATGGGAAGATGTAAAAACAAACAAGCATCATATAAAAAAATACCGTATGCAGACAAAGGTTGTATTATCGTCAAC
Organism: Clostridia bacterium; assembly: GCA_045587485.1. GTDB lineage: Bacteria > Bacillota > Clostridia > Monoglobales > Monoglobaceae > SIG440. The sequence continues at coordinate 4,388 of JAZNCI010000004.1, read as the reverse complement.
ACTGTTTTTGATAATCGCACCTGCAATATATTTTTATTTTGCAGAGTTTAATGGATTACTACTAAACGAAAGAATATTAAATTCTATGTTTCAGTCTGTAACACCGAGAACAGCGGGATTTAATACGGCGGATTTGACTCAATTAACAGGAACAGGTCAGATAATTACAATTATTTTAATGCTGATTGGCGGTTCTCCCGGCTCGACTGCCGGCGGTATGAAGACAACAACTGCTGCAGTGCTTATCCTCTCTATGATATCTGTATTCAGAAAGAAGGACGATGTTGAGTGCTTTGGCAGACGGATAGAAGATTCAGCTCTTAAAACTGCATCAGCAATACTGTTAATGTATTTTATTCTGTTTTTAACAGGCGGACTTGTTATAAGCGGAGTTGAAAAGCTTCCTCTTATGGAGTGCTTGTTTGAAACAGCATCGGCAATAGGCACGGTAGGTCTTACACTTGGCATTACATCTACTCTCGGAACGGTATCAAGGATCATTTTAATAGGTCTTATGTTCTTTGGCAGAGTTGGAGGTCTTACCCTCATATTTGCGACACTATCAAAAAAACAGCAAAACATATCAAAAAAACCACAGGAAAGAATTACCGTAGGTTAAGGAGGAATTTAATATGAAATCTGTATTGCTTATAGGACTTGGGCTATTTGGCAGACATATAGCGAAAAAATTAAATGAGCTTGGCCACGAAGTAATGGCAATAGATAAAAAAGAAGAGCTTGTAAATGAGGTTCTTCCGTATGTAACAAATGCACAGATTGGGGACAGTACAAATGAAGAATTTTTAACTTCCTTGGGTGTGGGAAATTTCGATATTTGCTTTGTTGCAATCAGCGGAGATTTTCAAAGCTCTCTGGAAACAACCTCACTTCTTAAAGAGCTTGGTGCAAGGTTCGTGGTCTCAAGAGCAGAACGGGATGTTCAGGAAAAGTTTCTGCTCCGTAATGGTGCAGATCAGGTCGTGTACCCCGAAAAGCAGGTGGCTTCGTGGGCGGCAATCCGTTACAGTGCAGACCACATTCTTGATTTTATTGAGCTTGATGATGATTATGCAATTTTCGAGGTAACAACACCCGAAAGCTGGATTGGAAAAACAATAGGACAAATAGATATTCGTAAAAAGTTCGGGATAAATATTATGGCATTAAAACAGGATGGAAAAATGAGTATGACAATTCACCCTGATACTGTTTTAAAAGAAAATGAAACCATGCTTGTGCTTGGTGAACTTAAAGACATTCAGAAATGTTTTCGGATATAGCCTGGTATATCATCCCGAAGTGTTAGTTGGGAGATGATGGTATGCGTGATATTATTTTATTGATTGCGGTTTTAGCCTATATGATTGGCGGATATTTTGTTGTCGGGAAAATCGGAGAATTCTTTGACGAAAATTACAAGGGATATGACTACGATTTTGAAAAGGATAACAAAAGTGATAAAACTACGTACCAAAATTAAGAAAATACCGACTATCCATTGAGAAAAATTTGAATATATGATAAAATAGTATCATCAGGAGGTGGTTTTCATGAACCTTCAACATAAAAAAGAAACAGATGAGCATATACTTGTATGCCTTTCATCTGCACCGTCAAATCCGAAAATTATACGGACAGCGGCAAAAATGGCCAATGCCTTTACCGGAAATTTTACTGCAATTTATATAGAAACTCCGAGCTTTGCATCGCTTGATGAAACAAATAAAAACAGGCTTAAACAAAATATGAAGCTTGCCCGTCAGCTTGGCGCAAAGGTTGAGATTATAAACGGCGATGATGTACCATACCAGATTGCTGAATTTGCACGACTTTCAGGTGTTACAAAAATTGTAGTCGGCAGAAGTGCGGCAGTTAAAAAGCATCTTATCAGAAAACCGACTCTGACGGAAAAACTGATAGCACATGCACCGAATATTGATATACACATCATCCCTGACGGTATAGAGGTTACACATTACGAAGCACCTGCTCCCAAAAAAATGATTGAGTCCCGCTTTTCCTTCCGTGACCTTATTATAAGTGTGGGACTTCTTATTGCAGCTACGCTTCTTGGGTATGTATTTTTTGGACTTGGATTTACAGAAGCAAATATAATCACCGTATATATCCTTGGGGTTTTACTTATCTCAATACTTACTAAATACAGAATGTATGCACTTACATCTTCACTTGTGAGTGTCATTCTGTTTAATTTCTTTTTTACAGAGCCTTATTTCACTATGAAGGCATACGAAAAAGGATATCCTGCAACCTTTGCAATTATGTTTATTTCAGCATTCATATCAAGTACACTTGCGATAAAACTGAAAGATCACGCAAAGAAATCTGCACAATCGGCATACCGTACTAAAATTCTTTTTGATACGAATCAACTTTTGCAGCGTGCAGACAGTGAGAATGATATTATTTCTATAACAGCCCATCAACTTATGAAGTTGTTAAAACGGGATATTGTTATATATCTTGTTGTCAATGATACAATAGGTAACATTAACGTCTTTTTAGCTGAAGGCGATGAAGATGAGATAAGAAAAATCGCAGAGAACGAAAAACACATTGCCGATTGGGTACTAAGAAATAACCATCAGACAGGAGCGACAACAGATAACTTTCCGGAGGCAAAGTTCTTATACTATGCAATCCGAATAAATGAGAACATTTACGGAATTATCGGTATTCATATAAACGAAAACCCCATTGATTCCTTTGAAAGCAGTATTTTGCTTTCTATCTTGGGCGAGTGCGCAATCTCTCTTGAAAACAAAAAGATTGCCCGTGAAAAAGAAGAAACAGAAATACTTGCTAAAAACGAGAAAATGAGAGCAAACCTTTTAAGAGCAATATCCCATGATTTAAGAACACCCCTTACCTCCATATCAGGTAACGCGGATAATCTTCTCTCTAACGGAGAAAGCTTTGATGAAGATACAAAGCAGCAAATATATAAGGATATATATAACGATTCCGTATGGCTTACAAATCTTGTTGAAAACTTGTTATCAGTTACAAGACTTGAAGACGGCAATATGAAGCTTAATAAGTCTGCAGAGCTTATGGATGAAATAATTGCGGAAGCATTAAATCACATAAACAAAAGCGGCATAGAACATAAAATAGAAATATACGAAAATGATGATATTGTCCTTGTGGATGTTGATGCAAGGCTTATTGTTCAGGTAATTATAAACATTGTTGATAATGCAATTAAATATACTCCGAAAGGCTCAAAAATCACTATGAGCACACAAAAGCATGATAAAATGCTTTCTGTAAGCATTGCAGATAACGGAAAAGGAATTGAAGATGATATAAAAGATAAGGTATTTGAAATGTTCTATACGGGGGCAAATAAGATTGTTGACAGCAGAAGAAGTCTTGGCTTAGGACTTGCGCTCTGTAAAACAATTATTTCTGCACACGGCGGAGAAATTACTGTATCGGATAACACTCCGCATGGAGCGGTGTTCACATTTACCCTGCCGATAAAGGAGGTAGATATAAATGAATAAAGCAATGACTGTTTTGGTTGTTGAGGATGATATGCCCATACGAAACCTAATCTCAACAACATTAAAAACACATGACTATAAATTTTTAACAGCAAAGGACGGAAATGATGCTATCATGCAGGCATCTTCACATAATCCTGATGTTGTTCTGCTTGATTTGGGACTTCCTGATATAGACGGAATCGAAGTCATAAAGAAAATCCGTTCATGGTCTAATATGCCGATTATTGTTATAAGCGCAAGAAACGAGGACTCAGATAAAATAGCGGCTCTTGACTGCGGTGCTGATGATTATTTGACAAAACCGTTCTCTGTCGAAGAACTCCTTGCAAGGCTCAGGGTAACACAAAGAAGATTAAACTATCAAAGCCAAGTGGCAGCATCCGAATCAATGTTTACAAACGGAAAATTAAAAATAGATTATGCAGCAGGATGTGCATATCTTGATGATGAAGAAATGCACCTTACCCCGACAGAGTACAAGCTGCTTTGCGTGTTGTCGCAAAATGTAGGAAAGGTGCTTACACATAAATTTATTGCAGAAAAGATTTGGGGTAGTAGCTGGGAAACCGATATAGGTTCTCTTCGTGTGTTTATGACAACACTCAGGAAAAAGATTGAAAAACTTCCCGATTCTCAGCAGTATATCCAGACACATATAGGTGTAGGGTACAGAATGATGAAAGTTGAATAAGGTGGTTATATGATAAAAAAGAATAAATTAAAAATTATTATTTCATCTGTGATTACATTGCTGCCGATGATTTTCGGATTTTTAGTATGGGACAGACTTCCCGAAAATGTAGCGACAAGCTTTGGATGGAATGGTGAGATTACAGGTTACAGCAGTAAAATGTT
>JAZNCI010000003.1:0-2665 GCA_045587485.1 Clostridia bacterium | reverse complement strand
AGGAGGAGTTAAATATGGTAAACAACAAAAAAATGTCAACAAGGACTATGGTAACAGGTGCATTGTTGACAGCACTGGTAATCATCCTGCAGTTTGTGGGGGCATCGATTAAACTGGGACCTTTCTCGGTTTCCCTGGTATTGATTCCAATTGCAATCGGGGCAATAACCTGCGGAAAAACCGTTGGAACGTGGCTTGGTTTTGTGTTCGGTGTGGTTGTTCTTGCAAGCGGTGATGCGGCACCTTTCTGGGCAGTGAATACCCCCGGAACGATTATAACAGTGCTTTTAAAGGGTATGGCGTGCGGCTTTGCAAGCGGTCTTGTGTACGAGCTTCTGATAAAGGCGTTCGGCAAAAACAGAAGGAATATGACCTATGTAGCGGCTACCGTAGCGGCGCTTGTCTGTCCCATAATTAACACGGGTGTGTTTCTTCTGGGATGTCTTGCATTCTTTATGGATACGGTTAAAGAGTGGGCAGGCGGAGGCAACGTAGGAACATATATGATAGTAGGGCTTGTGGGAATAAACTTTATTTTCGAAATGGCTGTTAATATAGTTTTTGCACCTGCAATATCACATATCGTAAAGGTGATAAAGAAATGATTTTAGTTGTAGATATAGGAAATACGAATATAGTTACAGGTTGTGCAGAGGAAGGAAAAATTCTCTTTTGTGAAAGAATTTCTACAAATCACAGGGCCACAACTCTTGAATATATGACAGTTTTCCGTACAGCATTTGAGCTTTATAATATTAATAAGGAGAAAATTGACGGTGCAGTAATTTCCTCGGTAGTTCCTGCGGTTACAAATGTAATCAGGGATGCTATTAAAAAAATCTGTTCTGTAGAACCGATGATTGTAGGACCGGGAATAAAAACAGGCATCAGCATCGTTATTGACAACCCTGCACAGCTTGGCAGTGACCTTATCACGGGTGCGGTTGCAAGTGTCAGTCAGTATAGTGTACCGCAGATTGTTATTGATATGGGTACCGCAACTACGATTTCTGTAATAAATAAGGATAGGCAGTACATCGGCGGTGCCATTATGCCGGGACTTGCAGTTTCGCACGATGCACTTATTAACCGTACATCACAGCTTCCTAAAATAGCATTTGAAAAACCGAAGAAAATTATTGGCAGCAACACAATTGACTGTATAAAAAGCGGTATTCTTTACGGTAACGCAGGTGCTATTGACGGAATTATCGACAGATTTAACGAAGAGCTTGGCGAGAAATGTACTGTTATCGCAACAGGCGGCCTTGCAAAGACGGTAGTCCCTCTCTGTAAGAATGATATTATCATTGATGAGGATCTTTTGCTTAAAGGTTTGATGTTAATTTATGAGAAAAACAAATAAAACAAACAGGTTTGACTGATTAGCGACAGCCACATAAGGAAGTTTTTTATGGAGTAGTTCCAAAATCAAGGAGCTACTCCATTTTCCTTGTTATCCGACCTTATACATCTGCGGATTTTCTTGGATTTTGTTTATTATATCCAATATTTCTTTTTCATCAGGAATATCAATCATTCCAACAGCGGTAAAATAAATATCAACCTTCACATGACAATGACCGTCATATTTGTCGTTGTTGTGAACCTCTATTCTTTGTATCAGAGAATTAACTATTGTTGGGGTAAGCTCTCGGAAATCGGTTAGTTCTCTCAAAGTTTTTAACAGAAGTCGCATATCAATATTCTGTTGCTCTGCCTTTTCCAATTCCTGTTCACTTTTGGATATTGTTTCGATAAGATCCCTTTGTTCGTTCTCATACATAGAAGCCATACGGGAATATCTGTCATCGCTTAGTTTACCTAAAATATTGTCCTCATAAATTCGGGATATTATCACATCAAGTTCAGATATTCTTCTTTTACCACTTTCAACTTTGGATTTAAGTTTTTGAAGTTCACTTTTCCTTGCGGTTTGGTTTTTAGTTGCCATAAGGTATAGAAACACCGGCTCGTAGCATCTTACAAAATCAGCCAAGTTGCTTATTGCCTCATAAACAATTCTTTCAAGAACAATATCTCTTATGAAATGTATTTGACACTCGCCCCGTCCGCTTTTGTAATTTGAACACCTGAAATGTTCTTGCTGTCTTGTCATACTTTTAGCAGCAGCGAAATGTAATTTTGCTCCGCAATCAGGGCAATATACTAATCCCGAAAACAGGCTTGTTCTGCCTGTTGATGTTGGTCTTCTTTTATGCTGACGAAGCTCCTGAACTCTGAGCCATAAATCCTCAGTTATTATTGCATCTTGTGTGTTAGGGATAATTTGTTGCTCATCTTCGGATTTATGGATAACCTTATGTACCTTGTAGCTTACAGTTGTTGTCTTAAAGTTCACAGTACATCCCGTGTATTGTCTGTTGTCAATAATTCCTGCAACTGCTGCAGGATCCCAATAATATGGTTTTTCAGGATATTTATGAGTTGTTGATAATCCTTTTTCTATCTTGTATGCGGTAGGAATAAGGACTTTTTCTCGTTCTAACTGACGGGCGATTTGTGCAATTCCACGACCTGCAAGCGATAATGAAAATATCTTTCGTACAACTTCTGCTGCTTCTGCATCAATTACCCATTTTTCTTTATCTTCGGATGATTTCATATAGCCATAAGGAACTGTTGAACTTATACCCTTTCCGCT
>JAZNCI010000002.1:0-2696 GCA_045587485.1 Clostridia bacterium | reverse complement strand
CTAAAATGAGCGAGTGGGCACAGAACGAGGTTCAGTGGGCATCACAAAACGGAATTCTGGACTTGAATCTTTTGGGCGATGATTACACAAAGCCTATAACAAGACTTCAGTTTGCATCAATCGCCGTTAAGCTTGCAGAGGGACTCATAGAAAAAGAAATAATTCCTGCAGATGTTGGAATATTTACAGATACAGATAACGAATATGCATTAAAAGCCTACGCTTCGGGTATTACAAGCGGTGTTAGTGCAACAGAGTTTGATCCAAACGGCACACTCACCCGTCAGCAGATGGCAACCTTTATCCACCGTGCACTTATGTATGTAAGGGATAATACAAATATCCGTTACACAATTTATACCCCCGAGCTTGAAAAGTATTCTGATAACTGGGCGATTCAGGATTGGGCAAGAACACCTATGGGCTTTATGAATGCACTTGGACTTGTAAAGGGCGTCTCGGATACCGCTATTGACCCCAACGGTAAGTGTACAATCGAGCAGGCAGCGGTTGTTGCAAACCGTTCGGTAAATGCCGACCAGATTGGCTGGTATCAGAGCAATCCTGCAAAAGGTGATGTTAGTACACTGAGTTTTGAAAATGACTTTTTCCATGCACCGGATGAACACGCACCAACTCAGGCAGACTACACAAACGGACTGCGTATATGGGTTCACAGTCCTAAGTCGGGCTATCAGAAGGCTTCTGAAAATCCTGATAATGAAACGAATTGGCTGCCGACCACTTATCCGTTTGCAGACTTTAATATGTGGGTTCGTTCATCAGACTTTAAGGCTATCAAGGATTTGAAACCCGATGACGAGGCGAATTTTAATAATTTTTACGGTAAATGAGGTGGATTTGCTATAAGGGAACTAATTAAATATAATAAATGGAGGTATAAAAAATGCTAAAGAAAGTCTTAAGTTTGGTATTATGTATTTGTATGTTTACGGCACTTGCATCATTTACGGTATCTGCGGCGGCTATGGATATTTCAGTTAAATCAGCCGCTTACTATGACAATGGTGATGTAAAGAGCCTGAACATTGATTTCGGCTGGGATTCTGCTGAGGCAAGCAGCCGTCTTGTTGTTATGACCGAGCGTTTGCGTTCAGCAGGTGAAGAAGGAACTGACGGAAGATACGGTGATTTCACTGACCTTGGTCACTACGGCAGAACATTCAAATCTTGGGATGATGTTGTTGCACAGAGCGGTCAGTTTGGTATGGTGTTATATACCGATGAGCACAAAATGAGCCTTGGTGAAAACACACTCTCATTATATTTAGAGCAGGGCGATATTCCGATTAATATTGATAAAACCTATTATATTTATCTTTGGACCAGTTGGGGAGGATATTGCTATCCCGACAACCTGTTTATGGTGATTCAGGTAAAGAACGGAAAGCTTACATACGCTTCTGCAACAGGTCGTAATGAATACGGTTCATTTACTGCCCTTAAAGGCAGCGCTATCTCAACACCTGCATTTCAGGATGTGAAAAAGGCAGACTATTTCTTTGAGCCTGTAAGCTGGGCGGTAGATAAGGGTATCACAAGCGGTACAAGCAACACAACCTTCTCACCCGACACAACCTGCACAAGAGCACAGATTTTAACATTCCTCTGGCGTGCAGCAGGTTCTCCCGAATCAACTGCAAAGAATTTCTACAGTGATGTATTCTTCAGTGATTATTTCTGCGGTGCAGCTCTCTGGGCAAAAGAGAAAGGTATTTATAAACCTGATGGTCATAAGTTTGGTCCTAATGATCCTTGCACACGTGCTTCCACTGTTGAATATTTCTGGAAAGCAGCAGGTTCACCTACAGTTGAAACAGTTCCGTTCTCAGATGTTCCGGCAGGCAGCGAACTTGAAAAAGCGGTTTCATGGGCAGTTACAAAAGGTATTACCGCAGGTACAGGCGGAACAAGCTTCACACCTGATACTGCCTGCACACGTGCACAGATAGTTACCTTCCTTCATCGTTACCATGTAGCTCCTACAGATAACAGTGCGCTTATTAAAGATTTGAAAAAGAAAGCAACACAGACTGTAACAAGCATGGTTCTTGATCCGAATCCGCCGGAAGATTACACAAAACAGCCCGACTGGTACGGAACACTTACTCCGCCTGCAAGTATGAGTGACGAAAGACTTCTTGCAGAGTACGAAAACATTCAGAAAGTAATAGAAGATTTCAGAACACGTGATATCTATATGAGCGACGGACCTTATTCACGTGAACTTGATTTGTGGTCAGAAGCAAGCAGACGCGATTTGCTTGACGAATAATAAAAATTTAATCTAAGGATATAGGAGAGATTGTTATGAAAAGAATTTTTTCACTTTTACTTATGGTAGTTATGTCAGTTACACTTCTTGCAGGTTGTGGTTCAGATCCCGTTTATGATGATTTGGAAAACTTCTTGAATGTTGAGATGAAAGAAGTTAATGCTGAGTATACACAGGTTACTGCAGAAGTTGGAACATGGGAAACTCTTGAGGACGATACTGCTATTAAGAAAAGTATTGACGATACACTTCTTCCTCTTGTAAACGGTTCACTTGAAAAACTCAAGGACATTACCCCTGAAACAGAAGAAGTTAAAGCAATAAAGGATAAATATGTTAAGGTGATGGAAACTTATAAGACAGGCTTTGAAGCTCTCTCTGAAGGTTGTGAAACTCAGGA
>JAZNCI010000001.1:0-14317 GCA_045587485.1 Clostridia bacterium | reverse complement strand
CTCCTTCTTCCCAAAAAACCTCCGGGTTTTTCGGGAACCCTGGTTTTTGAGGCGCCCTTCTCTTTTTGAGAGAGCCTATCTAATATATCACACCTTGCTACCTTTTGTCAAGTCTTTTTTAAAACTTTTTTATTTTATTTTCACCCGACTTCCTTCGCTCGGCACAACTCATTTATATTACCACAAAGTTTTTCCCTTGTCAACCCCTTTTTTTAATTTTTTTCATATTTTTTTAACTTTTTTCATCATATAAATCGGGCGCACGGAAATACATCCATACGCCCTGATATATTATACTGATATTTTCGGTTTAGATAACCTTGTTTTCTACCTCTTCGGCAAGCATTTTTACAAACTCATCAATTGCCATAGCACCAAGGTCGCCCTGTTTTCGCGAACGAACAGACACTGTTCCTTCATTCATTTCCTTTTCCCCAGCAATAATCATATAAGGAATCTTTTCAAGCTGAGCCTCACGGATTTTGTAACCAATCTTTTCATTTCGATCATCAACTTCGGTGCGGAAACCTGCATCCCTAAGTTTTGCATATACAGCATCTGCATAATCACGATAGTTTTCGGAAATAGGAAGAATTTTCACCTGGGTTGGTGCAAGCCAAGTCGGGAAGGCACCTGCATACTTTTCGATAAGCAATGCAAGAGTTCTCTCATAGCATCCAATTGATGTTCTGTGAATAATATAAGGATTCTTTTTACTGCCATCCTTATCTATATACTCCATACCAAACTTTTCAGCAAGCATCTGGTCTATCTGAATGGTAATAAGTGTATCTTCCTTACCGAATACATTTTTAATCTGAATATCAAGCTTGGGTCCATAGAAAGCAGCCTCACCAATACCAATCTTATAAGGAAGTTCAAGGTTGTCAAGAATTTTCTTCATTGTATCCTGAGCTTCTGCCCACTGTTCCTCTGTTCCTATATATTTTTCTTTGTCGTCGGGATCCCACTGAGAAAATCTATACGACACATCCTCATAAAGGCCCAAGGTTTTGAGCATATAAATAGCCATTTCAAGACAATTTTTAAACTCTTCTTCCAACTGGTCGGGGCGGCACATAAGATGACCCTCTGAAATGGTGAACTGGCGAACACGGATAAGGCCATGCATTTCGCCCGATGCCTCGTTTCTGAAAAGCGTTGATGTTTCGCCATATCTTAAAGGAAGGTCACGATAGCTCCTCATTCTGTTAAGATATGCCTGATACTGGAAGGGGCAGGTCATAGGACGGAGAGCAAAAACTTCCTTATCCGATTTCTCGTCTCCCATAACAAACATACCATCCTGATAGTGATCCCAGTGCCCCGAAATCTTATAAAGGTCGCTCTTTGCCATATAGGGGGTCTTTGTTCTTACCCAACCATGCTGATCCTCGTGGTCTTCAACAAATCTCTGGAGTATCTGGATAATCTTTGCACCCTTGGGAAGAAGAATGGGAAGTCCCTGACCGATACTGTCAACGGTTGTGAAAATTTCAAGTTCACGACCAAGTTTATTGTGGTCTCTTTTTTTTGCTTCTTCTAATCTTTCAAGGTGTTCGTCAAGGTCAGCCTTTTTGGTGAAAGCTGTACCATAAATTCTTGTAAGCATTTTGTTGTTTTCGTTGCCACGCCAGTATGCACCTGCTGTATACTGAAGCTTGATTGCCTTTATTTTGCCCGTTGAGATAAGGTGGGGGCCTGCACAAAGGTCAACAAAATCGCCCTGCTTATAGAATGAAATAACAGCATCCTCAGGGAGATCCTGAATAAGCTCAACCTTATAGTCTTCGCCCTTTTCTTGCATCAGCTTTATAGCCTCGACTCTGGAAAGTTCAAAACGTTCAAGGCGTGCATCTTCTTTTATTATCTTTTTCATCTCAGCTTCGAGTTTTTCTAAATCTGCATTTGTCAAAGGAGCTTCAAAATCAAAGTCATAATAAAAGCCGTCATCAATAGCCGGACCTATTGCCAGCTTTGCATTGGGATAAAGGCGTTTTACAGCCTGTGCCAGAATGTGTGATGTGGTATGGCGGTAAACCTTCTTTCCTTCTTCATCATCAAATGTGAGGAAATTAATCGTGCAATCTGTCTCAGGAATATATGTCAGGTCGTGAACAACCCCGTCAACCTCTCCTGCAAGAATTACACGGGCAAGGCCTTCGCTGATAGACTTTGCCATTTCGATAAGGCTTGTGCCTTTTTCGAATTGTTTTGCGTCTCCGCTCTTTAGTGTTACATTAATCATCTTAACACATTCCTTTCTTCAATATTATATATACGGACAAGAATAGTCCAGATTATACTAAAAATTTATTATATACCCTTTTAGTTCTTTCTGTCAAGAAGGTTAAGGGCAAGTTTTTTTACAAAATCAGCTTTTTCGCCAAATCTATCAAGACCTGTCACCGCTTTTGTTGTAATCTCGTCAGCTTTTTTTCTTGCATTTTCAAGGCCAAGAAGGGTTGCGTATGTAATTTTACCGTTTTCTTCATCACTACCTATAGGTTTACCCAGAATGATTTCGTCACCGGTGCAATCCAGAATATCATCCTGAATCTGAAAAGCAAGTCCAAGCTTTTCGGCAAAAACAGCTATCGCCGCAATATCCTCATCTGTAGCATTTGCCGCAAGAGCACCGCAAACTGCCGACACTCTTATGAGAGCCCCTGTCTTTCGATAGTGCAGATAATCAAGAGTATCAAGGTCAATATCAGCTTTACCCTCGCACTCCAAATCTACCATTTGTCCGCCAATCATACCAGCACATCCTGAAGCCCGGGCAATCTGTGCAATAGCCTTTATGACAGTTTCCGGGGTTGCTGATTTGTACAGATTGAAATCCGACAAATATTCAAATGCTCCTGTCAGCAAACCATCCCCTGCAAGCAAGGCTCTTGCCTCACCAAACTTTTTATGGCAGGTGGGCATGCCGCGACGAAGGTCGTCGTTGTCCATACAAGGTAGGTCATCATGAATAAGCGAATAGGTATGAATATGTTCGATTGCTACACCAAAACGCAAGGCATCATCAATGCATCCACCCAGCATATCGCATACAGCCATGCAGAGTACAGGTCTTAAACGTTTGCCGCCTGCCAATATGCTGTAACGCATAGCATCATATACCGACCTTTGAAGGCATTGTTCTTCTGCAAAAACCCTTTCAAGCTCGATATTTACCATATTAATATATTTGTCAAGCTGTTTTTTAAACTCCATCGCTTTTCACCGTTATTGCGCAGCAAAAGACTGCTCTTCCATTTCTCCTGAATTATTTTTAATCAAAATGCTGATTTTTTGTTCCGCTTTTTTGAGTTGTTCGTTGCACTCTTTTGTTCTTGCAATTCCACTTTCAAAAAGTTCAAGCATTTCATCAAGAGAAACGTCGCCGCCTTCGAGCTTTTTCACTATATTTTCAAGCTCTTTGAGGTTTTCCTCGAAACTTATATTCTGTTTTACCGCCATCTATAATCTCTCCCTATTTTACCGTTGCACATATTTCACCGTCAGAAACAATAACTGAAATGTCATTCCCCGGCTTAGCCTCGGCAACCGATTTTATAACCTTACCCTCAGCATTCTTAGCCACCGAAAAGCCTCGTTTCAATGTGTTGAGAGGACTTAGCCCGTCGAGCCTGGAAACCAAAATGCCAAGGTCTTGCTTTTTTTCACTGAGTGACGTATTGACCATATTTTCAAACATACGAAAAACGCCGTCAAGCTGCATACCTTTTTCATTAACCTTCAACATAGGGTCGCGGAGAACCTGTTTGTCGGCATAAACCTTTAACTGCAAACGTCGTTTTTCGACAATTTTATTCACTGCATTTGCAAGCCGTGTTTCCGCAGTCTCAAATTTTTCAATTAGCTCAGTCGCTGACGGAACAGCAAGTTCTGCTGCCGCAGAAGGTGTTGGGGCACGCAAATCAGCAACAAAATCCGAAATCGTAAAATCGGTTTCATGACCGACTGCAGAAATAACCGGAATTACACTTTTGAAAATTGCTCTCGCAAGAACTTCTTCGTTAAACGCCCACAAATCCTCAATAGAGCCGCCGCCACGGCCAATAATCAGAACATCAGCTGCAGAATTATCATTAAAATATTCTATAGCTCTGCATACACTCTCCGCCGCACCGTCGCCCTGAACAAGCACAGGATAAAGACATATATCTGCATAAGCAAAACGCCTTGAAAGAATATTTATAATATCTCTCACAGCTGCTCCTGTTGGTGCGGTTGCAATCCCCACTCGTTTGGGGAACATCGGTACAGGCTTTTTATATTTTACATCAAAAAGCCCCTCCGCCTCCAGCTTTTTCTTTAGCTTTTCAAATTGCTCATAGAGATTTCCCATGCCGTCCTGAGCCATTGAGTTGATGTAGAGCTGATACTGTCCGTCACGCTCGTAAACACCCACTCTGCCCTTGGCAATAACCTGCATACCATTTTCAGGTTTAAATTCAAGTCCTGCCGCAGCATTGCGAAACATCACCGCACGCAACACGCCTGTTTCATCCTTAAGCGACATATACATATGCCCCGAGGTGTGATGCTTGAAATTGGATATCTCGCCCTTTATTCTGATATCATTAAGAGCTGGTATCTGATTGAAAATATCTTTTATAAATAAATTGAGCTGACTTACTGTCAAAGTCATACGTTCATACATTTCAATATCCACCTTGTTAAATCCACCTTGCACCGATTTCACAAACGCCCACTGCGTTATCTGTGCTGAACTGAGGCTCAGCAAAATACACTCCCGGCATATCCGAAAACTCCCTGCGGAGCATTTTTGAAGACGAAACCCCACCAACCATAAGTATATTTTTTACATTATATCTGTCTTTTGCATATTCAACTGATTCTCTAACAGATTTTGAAATACACTTCATCACACAATATGCAATTTCACCGCTACAAGTATCCTCGTCAATCTTTCTGATGTATCGGGTTTCCTCGCCAGAAAAATTAATAAAACCCTCATTTACACATGTCTTTATCTTGGGACATTTACCCTCAAAATTAATGGCATAATAATCTAAATTTTTTCCGCACGGAAACTCCATTCCCAGCTTTACGCCAATTCTGTCAATAAACTGGCCTGCAGGAAGGTCTTTTGTTCCACCGACAATACTGCATCCAAAGGTATTCCCGTTTTTGTTCACAAGCAAAAGCTCTGTTGTTCCTCCAGATAAATGATACGTCAAAAACGGCTCATCACAGATACCAATTTTTTTGCAAGAATAAATTGCCGCCATAATATGCCCGTCCTGATGCGAGGTCTCGATATATCTGGCATCAAGCACATCAGCAATTGCTTTTGCAAAAGACTGACCCGCAAGAAAAACAGGCATATACGACCCATCAACAGACCTTGGCTTTGCGCTGACGGCAACCGTGATATCGTTAAATTGTTTAACACATATATTCTTTTTTATTTCGTCAAAAAGGACGGGAAGATTTTTAATATGCTGAAAAATCGCATCAGACTGCCTTAGCCCACATTCCCCCGATTTTACGTCAAGCATTTTTTTGAAGTGCAGAATATTTTCGCCGTATTTTGCGGCAACAGAGGTGGTGTAGCAGCTTGTATCAATTCCCAAAATTAATTTGCTGTCATTCATATGCAGCACCTACATTCCGCTTATTTTTCCTAAAATACCGTTTACGAAGGGAGCTGCCTCTTCGCCGTCGTATTTTTTTGCAAGGCCAACAGCCTCGTTAACCGAAACAACTGACGGAATATCGTCGCAAAACATAATCTCATATACAGCAAGTCTTAAAACCGCTATGCTAACACACGACATTCTTTCAACCTTCCAGTCGTTTGAAACCTCGTCAATTTTTTTGTCGATTTCCCCAATCTTTGCAACCACGCCCCGAACAACACGCTCGATATATTCCTGCTGTGCTCCCGGTTTGTATTCCTCAACGAAATCATGAAGAATTGTTTCAATCTCATCAGGCTGAAACTTGTATTCAAAAAGCAATATAAATGCAAACTCTCTGGCTTTTGTTCTGTTCATTACTTTACCTCAACTTTTAATCTTCTGTGTATAATCCTTTTATTCCTCTGTTTCATTCTCTGCCACAGCAGTTTCTTCATCAAGCTCGGTATCGTCTGCTTTTTTTGATGTGTTGACACTTTCGATATTGACATTTACAGCAACAACATTAAGACCTGTCATTGCCTCTACCTCGTTTTTGGTTTTCTCCTGAATTTCCCATGCAACATCAGGAATTTTAACGCCATATTCAACCACAACAAACATATCAATTTTAACATCCTTGTCAGTGATAGTAACCTTGACGCCCTTGGAAGGATTTTTTTTGCCCAGAAGCTCTGCAAATCCGCCCGTAAGCGAACCGAACATTCCTGCAACCCCCTCCACACTTTTAGCTGCGATTGATGCAATTGTGGCAACAACCTCGTTTGAAATGCAAACGTTACCGTCATTGTCTATATTAGTATTAACATTCATTTCTTCACTAGCCATAAAATATCCCTTACCTTTCCGCCCGTTCTCAAAAAACAAGCTGATAAATGTAGTTAAATTAATTATATCATATTCTATACTATTTTACAATTGTTTTTTCAAATTTTTATTATTATAAATTAAAGATTATTCCGGCAACAGCACCAATGCTTATATACAAAAGCGGATGCTTTTTCAGCTTGAACACCAAATACACAAGCACTGCAAATAATGCCGTTTTTTTATAGTCAATCATATTCCATATGCCTTGTGCACCAACAATGGTAAAATTTTGTATGAAAACATTTATAACAGAAAGAATTAAAAGCCCTGCCACCGCTGCACGCAAGCTGTAAAACAAATATTTTACATACTTGTTTTCTTTAAACATTTCAAGAATATATGACACAATCAGTATAACAATAATGCTTGGTGTCACCAGTGCAAGAGTGGTTAAAACCCCGCCCCATATTCCGCCTGTGGTATAACCCACATATGTCGCCATATTAACACCTATCGGCCCGGGTGTGGATTCGGACACTGCAATCATATTGGTCAGCTCTTCTGCCGTAAACCAATTATATTTACCAGCCAGTTCAAACAAAAAGGGCAGAGTTGCAAGGCCACCGCCGATAGAAAAAAGCCCCACCTTAAAGAACTCGATAAACATTGTTAGATAAAGCATTACTCTGCACCTCCTCTATTCTTGTCGTTCTTTTCACAAACAACCCTGTAAGCTATGCCGATTGCTCCGGCAACAACAATAATGAGAATGGTTGATATGTTAAATATCCATGCTGCCATAAAACAAACAGCCGCAAGCCCCCATGTGAATTTGTCAACCAGACCTGCCTTGCATATTTTAAGAACAGCCTGAACAAGAATTGCACAAACCGCAACACCAATACCCTGAAACGCAGCCTTTACAAATTTATTTTCATAAAAGGTCTGAAGAAGAGTAGCAATCAGAGATATCAGTATGACAGACGGAGTTATTACTCCAATTGTTGCAACAATACCGCCCGGAATTCCCTTGTTTTTGCGACCGACAAAGGTGGCAACATTTACTGCAATAACGCCCGGTGTACACTGGCTTATTGCATAATAATCCATTATTTCCTCCATGGTTGCCCATTTATGTTTTTCAACAACCTCACGTTCAATCATAGGGAGCATAGCATAACCTCCCCCAAAGGTCAGAATTCCCATTTTAAAGAACGCTGAATAAAGTTCCCAAAGCTCTTTTATGTGTTTCAATAATGTCATCTCCGTTTTTTGTATCTTTAACAATATTATATACCATTTTTCTCCATAATGCAAACAAAACCTCAATATTGACAAAAATTTATTTTAGGTGTATTATTAAATTCACTACCTTTTATTGATTGGAGCATATATTATGACAGATTTGCCAAATAACAAAAAGATAAATAACCAAAGCATCGGTGAAGAAATCGCAAACTCTATCACTCACGGAATAGGCGCTCTCCTTTCCATTGCAGGTACCGTTGTTGCCATAGTTTACGCCGCTCTCCACGGCGACGCAATGAGTGTAGTTTCTGCCTGCCTTTATGGTGCGGGATTAATCATCCTTTACACCGCTTCTACTCTTTATCACTCACTGACCAACTACAAGGCAAAAAAGGTGTTTCAGATACTTGACCATTGTTCGATATATATATTAATTCTCAGTTCGTATATTCCCATTTCTCTGTCGCTGATGCGAGGAGCTATGGGCTGGGTTTTGTTTGGCATAAATGCAGGATGTACGGTATTGGGTGTTACCCTCACCTCAATCAATATGAAACGTTTTCACCCCTTTGCGATGGTGCTTTATCTGCTTATGGGCTGGTCGATTGTATTTTTGGGTCTGCCTGCATTAAAGGCTCTTCCCTCTACTGCAATATGGCTGTTGGTATCAGGCGGTTTGTGCTATACCGGAGGCATTGTTTTCTTTGCTCTTAAAAAGCCAAGGTATATGCATATGATATGGCACTTTTTTGTTCTGGCCGGAAGTATTTTGCAGTATTTTGCATTTTTGTTCTACACACTTCCCTATCCCAGATAATCAACGAGGTATCGTTCTATGAAATTAGGAATTGTTTTTGAAGGCGGTGCCAGCCGAGGATTATTCTCCTGCGGTGTTATGGATGCCCTTCTTGAAGAAAAAATTTTTGCCGACTATGTTATCGGTGTATCTGCGGGCATTGCCTACGGAACAACCTATGTATCAAAGCAGATAGGCAGAAACCTTGAACTTTCAACCAGATATATGCACGACAAACGTTATATGGGCTTTCATCACCTTTTAAATCCCAGAAAGCGCAGTTATTATAATATGGATTTCGCCTTCAGGGAAATCCCCGAAAAACTTGTGCCCTACGACTTTGAAGCCTTTAGAGAAAGTCCTGCCAAGGCGGTTGCTACCCTTACAAATATGCATACAGGGAAACCCGAATATATGGTTCTGCCAAAAGAGGACCGTGAAAGACACCTTCAAATTCTGTGGGCAAGCTGTGCTCTTCCCTTTTTGTTCCAGCCCGTAAACATTGACGGCAATCTTTATATGGACGGCGGCATCAGCGACCCCATCCCCTTCCGTCGTGCAATTGATGAAGGCTGCGATAAAATTATCACCGTACTCACCCGTGAGCGCAGCTATTCCAAAGGCAGCGAATCAGGAGCAAAAATTGCAAAACTGGCATTTGGGAAATTCCCTGCATTTGCAAAAGCGCTTGAAATGCGTTCAGAAAAATATAATCAGTCCCGCCGTGAGATATTTAAACTTGCTGACAGCAAGCAAATGCTGACAATTATGCCCCACGACACCTCAGGCTTCAAACGGACAGAACGCGACCCCGAAAAGCTAAGATTAATGTATGAAGACGGGTATAAAACAACAAAGGCAATGATGTCTGAAATTAAAGAATATCTATTAAACACATAATATAACACCTCGTTTAATATATTTAAACGAGGTGTTTTTATTTTGAAAAAAGCTATTATTTTTTTAACTATATTTATTATGCTTTTTGATTTGTTGCATGTCAACAGTTTTGCTTTGTCAGCACATAGCTCCATTGTTATGGATGCAAATTCAGGAAGAGTTTTATTTTCACACAATGCCGAACGCAAAATGGGTATGGCAAGCACCACAAAGATTATGACTGCAATTACCGCCCTTGAAAATGCCGATATAAACTCAATCGCAACAGTTTCACCAAACGCCTATGGCGTTGAAGGCTCGTCAATGTATCTTGTTCTTGATGAAAAACTCACCCTTGAGGATTTATTATGGGGGCTTATGCTGGTGTCGGGCAACGATGCAGCCACTGCCGTGGCAGAACACGTTTCGGGCTCGGTTGAAAAATTTGCCACACTTATGAACGACACCGCACAGAAAATCGGTGCAACCGACTCAAACTTCACCAATCCTCACGGTTTATCTGATGAGAACCACTACACCACCGCCACAGACCTTGCAAAAATAACCTCATATGCCCTGAAAAATCCGAAATTCCGTGAAATTGTTTCAACCCGAACAAAAAGCATACCCTGGAAAGACCACGACTACAACCGCCACCTTGTAAACCACAACAAATTTCTTACTATGTATGATGGTTGTATTGGAGTAAAAACCGGCTTTACCAAGGCAACCGGCAGATGTCTTGTTACTGCTGTTGAGAAAAACGGAATGTGTCTTGTATGTGTTACTCTTAATGCACCTGATGACTGGAACGACCACAAAACTATGTACGAGAATGTCTTTGCAGAATACACGCCCCAAACAATTAAAACTGCAGGCGAACATATTTCCACAGCTCCGATTAAAAAAGGTACAGCCGATACAGTTGCCCTGACTGTAAATCAGGATATAGTTATCCCTATTAAATCAGGCGAAGAACAAAAAATTACAACAAAAGCAACACCCTTTGAAGATTTACAGGCACCCGTCGAAAAAGGCGACGCTCTCGGAACACTTGTAATAGAAATCGACGGTCAACCATGTGGAGAATTCCCCTTGGTTGCCGCCGAAAACATCGAACTTAAAAATATAATCTTCAAACCCACGTCAGGTAACTTTTTGACTTCCTTAACCAAGGTATTCCGTGCCTGGATAACCTGCTTTAATTAAATGTCAACTCCGCAGACTTCTTTTTCTGTAACTTTGACATTCCCATAAGGTATGAAATGAACAATGTTGATGAAGACAGCACCCAACCAATCGGCCAGACAAGATACAGATATGTAAGATTGTTGGGCAAGAAGGGATAAATTAGATAAACCCACACAAATCTGATTGCGCACATAAATATCAATGTTGAAATGGTTGGTATAATTGGCTTACCCATTCCTCTTAATGTTCCGCACATAACTTCGTTAATACCGCAGATAAAATATGTACTTGAAATAAGTATCATCTTTTGCTGTGAATATGCAATAACCGCAGGCGACGATGACATAATTCCCGACAACTGTCCCGAGAATATTGCCGAAGAAATAAGCAATGAAGTCAGAATAAATAACGCCTGCTTTTTAATTGACACATACAAACATTTGCTCTCACTTTCGGAAATTGCAGAAAAATGCGGTTATACCGACTATATATATTTTTCAAGAAGATTTAAACAAATAACCAAGGTATCACCACGAAAATATCTTGAAGAAAATTAAATGTTGACATTTGTCAGATAATATGCTATTATGATTGAAACTGAATATTGGGGGAGCTTTCAAAAAGGCTGAGAGGGAATTGTGCATTCCGACCCACGAACCTGATACGGATAATGCCGGCGTAGGAAAATATTAAAATTGCAATTTTCGGAGATTATCTTATCAGATAATCTTCTTTTTTATTCTAACTCAAGTTCATTATTCGGTTAATTTTTACATAAGGAGTGGTTTTATGTCAAAAACCAAAAAAATTACTTTAAGCGCTGTTCTTATAGCGCTGTCGTTTGCATTGGTGTTTGCATCCAAGCTGATACCTACCCCCTGGACTCAGGGCGGCTCGGTCACCATTGCAAGTATGGTTCCAATTATTCTTGCCTCATTAATCTTGGGGACAAAATGGGGGCTTGCCTGCGGATTTGTATTTTCGCTTATTCAGATGATGACAGGCTTTTATCTTCCTCCTGCACCAAATTATTTAAGTTTTATCGGTGTAGTATTCCTTGACTATGTAGGTGCGTTTACAGTTTTGGGTCTTGCAAATTTCTTTGTGAAATTAATGGGCAACAAACCTTGGGCAATTCCGTTCAGCGGAACTATCGTCACAGGTTTAAGATTTATAATGCACATACTTTCAGGCATTTTAATCTGGGGAGTATATGCTGACACCAACAGTGTTCTTTTATACGCTTTGACTTATAATGGTTCATATATGATACCCGAAATGATTATCACAACCGCAGTTCTTGCAATTGCGACACCTAAACTTAAAGGAAGATTTAATCTGTAATTATTTTATACAGTTTAAGGGATGGCAATAATTGTGCAATTTTTAACCTCTTTGCAACGTAAACTGACTCATCCCCAAACTGTTCAAACTGTTAAAATAAACAAAAAACATCTTTGCCGGAACGGATACTTAGTTT
Source organism: Clostridia bacterium (assembly GCA_045587485.1). Taxonomy (GTDB): domain Bacteria; phylum Bacillota; class Clostridia; order Monoglobales; family Monoglobaceae; genus SIG440. Next base: position 2,235 of record JAZNCI010000001.1, on the reverse strand, counting down.
CTGTAATAACACAATAACACCTATTATTTTGCCAAGGTGTTTAAAAATTACAAAAGAATAACGCCGTCCACCTATAAACTAACAACAAAAAGCAATTCACTTGAATTGCTTTTTGTTGTAATTAAATATTAGTCCTGCAGTTTTTTCAGTTCATAAAACTCGCCTTTTTTAGCCATAAGTTCGTCATAAGTGCCTATTTCGGTGATTGTTCCCTGATTAAGTACTGCGATACGGTCGGCATTTTTAATGGTTGAAAGACGGTGCGCAACCAAGAAAGTGGTACACTTTTTCATCATATTGTCAACTGCCAGCTGAACTTTTTTTTCAGATGCCGAATCAAGTGCCGAAGTTGCTTCGTCAAATATAATGATTTTTGGGTTTCTCAAAAGTGCTCTTGCTATAGAAATTCGCTGACGCTGACCGCCCGAGAGCTTTCCTCCTCGTTCACCAAGCTCTGTGTGCATCCCCATAGGCAGTTCACCCACAAGCTCGTCAAGACCAACCGCTTTAAGAACCTCTGCTACCTGTTCATCGGTAACATCATCAAGACCATATGTAATGTTATTCTTAATCGAGCCCGAAAACAAAATGGTGCTCTGCGGCACAACAGCAATCTGATTTCGGTATTCGGTCATATCAAGGTTAATCATATTGATTCTGTCAATCAGAATTTTACCTTCCTGCGGTCTGTCAAAACCAATCAATAGATTAAGTATTGTTGTTTTTCCTGCACCGCTTCCGCCAACAAAAGCAATGCTTTCACCGGGCTCAACTTTAATACTAAAATTATTTAAAATCCACCTGTCACTATCTGAATATTTATAGCAAATATCCCTAAATTCAACGGCTCCCTTCATATCGTTAATAGGAACAATAGCATTATCGGTTTCTACATTTTCATCATTTAAAATTTCACTGATAGAATTAATTGATTCAGCCCCCTTTGTAAGCTGTGGATACAAACCTATAAGAGTATTAACAGATTCTAAAATTTGACCGAAATATGTCTGATAAAGTACAACCTCACCAACCGAAATTTCTCCCCGGTATGCCATAAGACCGGTAAATGCCAAACAGGCAAGTTTTGCAGTTTGCATTATAACCCAGCTGCTTGCGCCGAAGAAGCTGTTGGTCTTATCAAGATGATAACCCGTGTCCATAACGTTCCCTAGTCTGCGGTCCATATGCTTTACTTCACGCTTTTGCAAGCCGTGAGCACGGGTGACAGGAATCAGTTCAATCATTTCAGAAACATTAGACTGTGTTTCCTCCATCTCAGCTCTGAACTTGGCATTTCTCCTTTTCACACCTCTGCCCAGAATTTTCAGCACCGTAATTTCAACCGGAATAACCACAACAAAAAATATCATAACAATCGGGCTGTTTTTAATCGTCATGAAAATGGCAACAGCAAGATTAGCTATGATTGAAACCAGATATCTAAACAAAGTTGCCAGCATAACTTCTACATTTTCACAGTCCCGCATAATTTTTGACTGCAATTTGCCAGAACTGACATTCTTGTGAAACATCATTGAAAGCTGTTGCAACTTTTCAATAATGCATCTTCTAAGGCTATATTCAATTTTTCGCGTAAGTCTGTCATATATCTTTGAAACAGTAAATGTAGAAAAAGCATTCTGCGCAATTGCAAAAAAGGCAATAGCAATACAGAACAATATATACGAAATCCCTCGATTTTTATATGTAATTGCATTTATAATTTCAGTGGTAGCAATAGGCATAACCCATACCGGCAGAAGTTGTATTATCAAAGCAATAGTGGCCTTAACAAGTGTCCACCCTTCACCTTTGTAAAAACCCAACATAATCTTAAAAGGATGACCTTTATTTTCGGTAAAATTTTTTATACAGTCGTTCACCGCTTTATTGCTGTGTTTTATCATGATAATCTCCTCCGTACAGGAAAAAAATATTCTTTGTTTACATTCATTATATTACTTAAATTCAATTTGTCAAATTTATATTTTTGAGTTAATTACTCTTCTTCGTAGAAATCATTATAAAAAAGCACCTTTGGCGGGCAAAAAAGCATACAGTATAAATATTTTGCCCAAAATATTAAAGAAAATCGTGTAAAATTTGTGTAAACAAAAACAAACCCGCGTATTTTAGACGGTTTTGAGTTATATGGACGGAGTGACTGGATTCGAACCAGCGGCCACTTGAACCCCATTCAAGTACTCTACCAAACTGAGCCACACCCCGAAATCA